>CAZVZJ010000023.1:1891-55077 GCA_964631055.1 uncultured Marinicella sp. | reverse complement strand
AAAACAAATAAGTGCACATCATGTAAGAATGATAATTGCTCTGCCAATAAGGCGTTAAGGGCAGTGCTTTTGAAAGCTGCGGTAATAACCATGCCACCGGAGAACAATAAGAGCACCGCCCATGGTATGGTGTTAGCTGTTCGCCATGTGAGTAATTTTTCTTGTTTGTCGTCATTGCCGTTGGAAATCAAAAACAAAGCAACCACAGCCAGCAATGCCACCGAAGCATCATTGGCATAGGGTAGGTTAAGCCAAGTTTTCCAGCCACCAAAAGGTGCCGTTCGAGTTACCCAAAATAAAGCTGTGATGGCAAATACCCAAAGGGTGCGTTTCTGTGCGTTGTTTAAGGCTGGTTGTTGGTGTAACTCATGATTGTTTGTTTGTCTTGAATTTACCTGCGAAACCAAAACTACAACCATAATAGGAAAAAATAACACCACCATTGGAAAAACCTGTTGTATCCAGCTGAGAAAGCCCAGTTCGTTCCCTGTTCCAGCTTGATAGTTCTGAATCATAATCAGGTTAGGAGGCGTACCAATAGGGGTCATGGTTCCGCCAATACTGGCAGCATAAGCAATACCCAGCAGTAACAAGGTAGCAAACTGTTTGTCAGGGTTGGAGTTAATAATGGCCAACGCAATAGGCAATAACATCAAGGTTGTGGCAGTGTTTGAGATCCACATACTCAGTAAAAACGCAGTGAGCATAAAGCCCATAATTATTTTTCTTGGTTTATCGGTGCCAATAGCCCGCAATATCTTATGTGCCAGGTATTGATGGGTATTACTGTGAGCCATGGCTGTTGACAGCAAAAAGCCACCCAGTAGTAAAATGATTAATGGGCTGCCATATGCCTGTGCGACTTCAGTTGGACTGATGATGCTTAATAAAGGGAATAATGCGATGGGTAACAATGAGGCCACAGGTATCGGCAACCATTCAGTGATCCAAAAAATAGCTGTGGAACTGGTTATCAACAAGGTGATGAATTGAGGGGTGTCAATAAAGCCTTGAAATTTCAGGATGAAAATTAATAAGTAAACAATGAGGAATGTGCTTATTTTTTTGATTGGCATTGTTTCGATACTGTTGCGTATGTTTTGTGGCTAAAATTAATGATTTTTTAATATTTAAGCTTGTAATCTTACCGCAATAAAATTTATGATGTTAGGGTTTATTAATTTGGGGACACAAATGAAGCTAAAACCTATCCTACTTACTTTAACATCGTTTGTATTACTACAAGCTTGTAGTAGTAGCAATGATTCACCCAGGGCTGTAGAAGTACCGCCGGTGGTTACCCCAGGTGGTGATCCGGTGACCGGTGTTATTGAAGCCATTTTTAATCCGGCATCTGGCGACCCTACCCAAGTGCCCATTCCCACCAATTTGTTTTTGGCTGGTACCACTGACTTAACATTAAACATTCCAGTGGCTGACCCAACAGATTTCTCAGATCCTTTGGTGGCATTAAATGGTTTGGACGGTTTCAGTACAGTGGCTCCGTGGGCAACTAATTTTTCTGTACCTGTGGCTGCTGCATCAGTAGGCCCGAACAGCGTTAAGGTATATGAGGTCGCGCTCAGTGGTCCAGGTGGCGGTGTTGTGGCGGTGAATGCTGAGTTAACTTTTGGCGTTGATTACTTTGCTGCAGCCAATGACAGCAGTATCGGTATAGTGCCACTTAGGCCGTTGAAACAGTTAACATCTTATATGGCTGTTATTACCAATGGCGTCCAAGATGACAGCGGTAATCCAGCGACGCCTTCGCAAACATATTTTCTATCAAAAAGAACGTCACCACTGATAGATGCCAGTGGAAACAGCACGGACCCTTTGTTGGATAATGCCACTGCTAACGCTTTAGAACCACTGCGACAATTGACCAACTCTCAAGAAGCTGCCGCAGCATCACAAGGTGTTGACCCAAGTAGCATTGTATTGTCATGGACGTTAAGTACACAATCTATCACGCCGGTACTCTCTGCCGTTAAAGACATCAGCACA
Source organism: uncultured Marinicella sp. (assembly GCA_964631055.1). Classification (GTDB taxonomy): domain Bacteria; phylum Pseudomonadota; class Gammaproteobacteria; order Xanthomonadales; family Marinicellaceae; genus Marinicella. Next base: position 53,070 of record CAZVZJ010000023.1, on the reverse strand, counting down.
GCCGGTGCATCGACCTTGGCTCCAACTGGCTTGTCTACAGCAGCTGTGGGAGGCGCGGGCATAGCTGATATCTACATTGGAACCATGACTTCACCTTACTATCTTACTGCTCCAAGTGCAGCCAATCCAGTGGCACCACTGAATCAATTTTGGCAGGCAGCTCCAGGTGCTTATGTGGCGCCATTCAATGCTTTACCATTAGATCCAACTTCGACCAACTTGACTTTGGCTAACCCGATTCCAGTGGCCACCAGCATGCAGAACTTACCTGTTCTGATGACTGTGCCTAATGCAGGATCTGGACAAACTAAACCTGCAGCAGGCTGGCCGATCATGATTTATCAACATGGTATAACCAGAGACAGAACTGATATGCTGGCTGTGGCTGACACCATGGCATCGATTGGTTTTGCAGTTGTTGCAATAGACTTGGCTTTACATGGCATTACTGATGCGACCAATCCGTTATATATTGAGAATTCACCATTTGGGGCAGTGGCTTCTGAGAGAACTTTTGATGTCGATTACATTGATAACACCACCGGTGCTCCAGGCCCTGATGGTATTCCCGATGGTTCAGGGGCGCATTTTATTAACCTAGCCAATTTGTTGGTATCACGTGACAATAGTAGACAGGGTATGGCTGACTTATTCACGCTAACTGAAACTATTCCATTCATGGACATCGATGGTGATGGGGCAGGCGACTTTAATGAGGCCAATATTACATTTACAGGTCAATCTTTGGGTGCCATAACAGGAACTGGTTACTTGGCTTTTGGTCCTAATGTCCAAAGTGCTGTACTTTCTGCGCCAGGTGGAGGTATTGCAAACTTATTGATAGGTTCTCCTACGTTTGGGCCTAGAATCATTGCTGGTTTAGCCGCGTCAGGCGTTGAACAGGGAACCACTGCATTTAACCTATTTGTATTGGCTACACAAACAGCAGTCGACGCAGCTGACCCCATTAATTTAGGTGCGTTTGCAGCATTACAAAATAACATTTTATTGCATGAAATTTTGGGAGACCAAGTGGTGACCAATACTGTGGCAGGTGCACCGCTTTCAGGAACGGAGCCCTTAATTGCGGTTATGGGTTTAACTTCGTATTCAGATTCTGCATTTAACCCTGAGGGTTTAGATGCTGCTGTCAGGTTTACTGCTGGTGATCATGGGAGCTTATTGAGTCCTGCTGCGTCTGTAGCAGCAACAGTAGAAATGCAATCTCAGATGGCAGCTTTCCAGGCAACTGGAGGAACCACCTTGAATGTGACTAACACCGATGTGGTTCAATAAGGAGATGGTAATGATAAAATTAAATAAAAATAATTCAGTTCGATCAATGACTCAAAACAGTAAGAAGTTGACATTAAAACCATTGAAAATGGCTTTAATGGCGGCGACATTGGGTGTTTCTGGTTCTGCCATTTCAGCAGAAATATTCAATAATGGAGATTATTCATTCAATATTGATACCACTGTTTCATACGGTGCTTCTTGGCGTTTAGCAGATCGAGATGATCGATTGATTGGCAAGGCAAATATCAATCCTTTGGTGGGCGTTGATTTGAGTACAGGTGCTCCTTCTACTTTGGAGCAAAGAATTGCTGCTCCTGGCCGTTGGTCAATCAATTCAGATGATGGTAACTTAAATTACGATCAAGGTGACTTGATTTCAAATGCTTTGAAATTCACTTCAGATCTAGCTTTTTCAGCTCCAACTTGGGGTGCTTTTGTGCGAGTCACAGGTTTTTACGACTTCGAAAATGCCGATAATGATAATTTATCCAGAACTGCCAGAGAATTTGTTGGTGAAGATTATCGTTTATTAGATGCTTATGTTTATAAAGATTTTAACATTGGTAACCAATTTGCTTCAGTGAGGTTGGGTAGGCAAGTAGTCAGTTGGGGTGAGTCTACCTTTATTCAACAAGGTATTAACGTCATTAATCCAATTGATGTTTCAAAAATTCGTGTCGCTGGTGCCGAATTGAAAGAGGCTTTTCTGCCGATTGACATGATTTCATTCTCGACCAGTATCACAGATAACCTGTCTTTAGAAGCTGTTTATATGTTTGAATTTGAACAAACAGATCCAGACCCAGCTGGCACTTATTTTTCCACCAATGATTTTGCAACACCAGGAGGAGAGTATGTGGCACTAGGTTTTGGTATTGTGCCTGAATTCAGTGCTTTACCTGATGGCACTTGTTCGCCTCAAGTATTTCCTACACTGGATCCAGTTACCCAAAATGTTTGTAATTTTTCTATTGCACGAAGAGCGACGCCTGCCACTGACGATGATGGTCAATTTGGAGTTGCATTGCGTTACTATTCTGAAAAACTCAATAACACAGAATTTGGCCTATACTATCTAAATTACCATTCCAGGTTACCATTGATCAGTGGTTTCGCACTTGGACAGCCAGGTGTGGGTTTAGGTCCAACATCTCCAAGTTCGGGTTCTTATTTTACTGAGTTTCCCGAGGACATCGATTTATTAGGATTAAGCTTTAACACCACGATTAATTCTTTGGGTATGTCATTACAAGGCGAATTATCTTATCGTGATAATGTACCTTTACAAATTGACGATGTTGAAGTGTTGTTTGCTGCATTATCTCCATTAAACGGAGCCATTCCTGCACCATTTGATCAGTTCCTTTCACAGCTGGGTAACTTTGAAACAGGTGAATACATTCAAGGTTGGGAAAGACATGAAGTTTCGCAACTACAATTCACTGCAACAAAACTGTTTGGTCCCAATGACTTTTTTGGAACCGATCAAATTGTTTTATTAGGTGAAATAGGGTTTACCAATGTTTGGGATTTACCTGACCAAGATACCTTGCGATACAATGGCCCTGGTACTGATACTGGCGGCGGAGTTAGCACTGAAACTGGAGGCACCAGCAGAAACCCAGTAACCACAAGTTCTGATTTTTTTGCTACACCATTTTCTTGGGGTTATCGTCTAGTCACACGATTTGATTATAACTCAGTGTTTGGTTCATCTTGGAACCTGTCCCCTAGATTGGCCTTTAACCATGATGTTAAAGGGACCACACCGGGACCTGGCGGGAACTTTATAGAAGGCCGCAAGTCCTATACTATAGGGGTGAACGGTATTTATCTTGAGAAGTGGAGTGCTGATTTAAGCTACACAGGTTACTCAGGAGCCGGAATCCAAAATCAAATATTTGACCGTGACTTTTTGGCGTTCAACGTTAAATACTCGTTTTAATAACAGAGGAATAAACATATGAAATTATTCAAAACAACAATTTTTACCACAATAGTAGGGATTACTTTCGTGGCAGGTTCAGCACAAGCCGGTCCAAAGCCAGGCGAAATAGATCGACTTTCTAATGATCTGACTCCAGTAGGTGCTGTAAGAGCTGGTAATGCAGCCGGAACCATTCCTGCTTGGACTGGGGGCATAACTTCACCCCCAGCCGGTTACCAAGTAGGTGATCATCACCAAGACCCATTTTCATCTGATAAGGTGTCTTTTACCATTGATGCATCTAATTACAAACAACATGCTGAAAACCTTTCAGTAGGTCAGATGGCGATGTTTGAGCGTTATCCTGAGACTTTCAAAATGGATGTTTACCCCACTCGAAGATCAGCTTCTTTTCCGCAAAAAGTTTATGAAACTACCTCAGAGAACGGAAAAACGGGTACTTTAGTGGCTGATGGCGAAGGTGTTGCAGGTGTGGCTCAGGGTTTCCCCTTTCCGTTTCCTGAGAATGCTTATGAGTTGATACTGAATCACAAATTAAAGTATAAAGGAACAGGTGGTGTTCGATACAACAATCAAGTGGCGCCAAACAACAGTGGTAAATACACCTTAGTTCGTTTGCGTGAGGAATTATATGGTAAATACTATGTACCAGGAAACACCATTGAAGACATCAACAATATTCTATTGTATTTTTACCAAGTGGTTGAATCACCAGCTCGATTAGCAGGGCGTGTCTTATTGGTTCATGAAACGATGAACCAAAAAGAAACACCACGACAAGCATGGATCTATAACCCAGGTCAACGACGTGTCAGACGTGCGCCCAATGTGGCTTATGATAATCCAGGAACAGCATCTGATGGTTTAAGAACCAACGACATGACCGATATGTTTAATGGGGCCATGGATCGTTTTACATGGGACTGGACTGGTACCAAAGAAATGTATGTGCCATACAACTCATATAAAGCGCACAGCTTTGATTCAAAAATTGATGACATGGTCAAACCTGGTCATTTAGATCCCAGTTATATGCGCTATGAATTACATAGAGTTCATGTGATAGAAGCGAATTTACGTGAAGGATTCAGGCACATTAACAGTAAAAGAACGTTCTACTTAGATGAAGACAGCTATCAGATTTTATTAACTGATCATTACGATAAGCGTGGTGAGTTGTGGCGTTTTTCAGAAGCCCATAGCATTAATTATTATGAGGTGCCAACTTTTTGGTCAACCATTGAAACACATCATGATTTGCAATCAGGTCGCTATGTCGCTGTTGGTTTAGACAATCAAGATCAGGTTAATACATTTGATACACCATTGAATGAAAATAACTACACACCAAGCGCATTGCGTAAAAGAGGAAGACGCTGATCTGTGACAGTCACATGAAGTTTTAATACCAAAGCCATGTGTGGAATTTCTGCTCATGGCTTTTTTTGTGGGTTAATTTATGAAGAAGAAGCATTTAAAAGTTTTAATTTGTCTATTGCTGTCATTGTTTTATTTGACATCATGGTCACAGCAACCTGCTGAAGTTTTGCCTTTGGCAGATCAGTCACTGGTACTTTCAATTACTGCAGTGGGTAAGGGGGGGAGTTCTTTGTTGATGGTTGGCGCAAGAGGACATGTTTTAAAAAGTGAGGATAATGGAAAAAATTGGCGACAAATTGAAAATGTTCCAGTCAATATTGCCTTGACCAAAGTGGTATCAGTTAATGATCATGTATGGGCTGTTGGACATGATGCTACCATTATTCACAGTAGTGATGCAGGGGAAACCTGGGAGTTACAGTTTTACGACGCTGCGCGTGAAGTTCCATTTTTATCTGCCTACTTTGTCAATGAAAATTCTGGCTATGTAATTGGTGCATATGGAACCATTTTTTCAACCACCGATGGCGGTAAAAACTGGAATGAAGGATTGATTGACGAAGAACTGGATTATCACCTGAACGACATCACTCGCGGGCCGAATGGTGAATTTTATATAGCTGCTGAAGCGGGTTATTTTTTCCGCAGTATTGATCAAGGAAACACTTGGGAAGCCATAGAGTTGCCTTACATGGGCTCAATGTTCGGTGTGGTTGTAATTGATGACAGTGTGATTTTATACGGTTTAAGAGGTCATGTTTTGGTTTCGGATGATCAAGGTGAAAGTTGGTTAGAAATTGAAGCTGATAATCCGAATAATTTATTTGGTGCTGCTAGGCTATCCGATCACAGTGTTTTGTTGGTCGGTGCCAATGGCTCACGAATTATTTACAAAAACAAATCATTAAATCAACTGACAGATTTGGATTCCGGTGATGATTATGCCGATGTGATGATCGCTGGAAAACAAGCGATTTTAGTCGGTGAGACTGGTTTTAAAATTCAAGCCATACAACAATAGGGGAATCGAGCATGAATCAAATTACAGAAAAAACCAGATTTGCAGCTGCTTGCGAAGGGATCTTATTCAGCGGTAAGAAAGTTATATTACTGCTATTAATTCTTATCACTTTTGTGATGGCATATTTTGCCAGTCAACTTAAAGTAGACGCTGGTTTCGAAAAGCAACTACCACTGGATCATGAGTACATGAAGACTTTCATGGAACATGAAGAATTCCGTGGTGCTAACAGAATTCTGGTTTCCTTAATGGATGACAGTGGCGATATGTTCAATGCTCAATTTTTCGATAAACTGGAAAGTATGACAGATGCAGTGGTCTTTATTCCTGGCGTGAATAGAGCCAGTGTAAAGTCTATATTTACCCCCAACGTTAGGTTTGTTGAGGTAGTTGAAGATGGGTTTGCTGGAGGAAACGTAATTCCAGCTGATTTCAGTCCTTCTGATAAAATGTTTGAAACGGTTCGGGGTAATATTGTAAAAGCCGGTGTTCTGGGTCGTTTGGTTGCCGAAGATTTCAATGGGGCAATGGTATGGGCCGACTTGCAAGAAAGAGACCCTCAAACTGGAGAAAAAGTTGATTACCAAACAATTGCCAAACAACTAGAAGCCATTCGCTCAGATTTTGAGGCTGACGGGCAAACAGTTCACATCATTGGCTTTGCCAAAATTGTAGGCGATATTGCCGAAGGTGCTAAATCTGTGCTTTATTTCTTTGCCTTAGCGATTTTTATAACAGCCATTTTATTGTTTTGGTATTCAAAAAACTGGAAGCTGACTTTATATCCCATTTTATGTTCTTTGGTGGCTGTGATTTGGCAAATGGGGTTGCTCAAATTGATGGGTATGGGCATTGACCCGATGAACATACTAACACCGTTTCTGGTGTTTGCTATTGGTGTAAGTCATGGTGTTCAAATGATTTCTGGCTGGACCGATCAAATGGTCCAACAACCGGCTAAACACAAATGTTCCAATTCTGCGGCAAGGGCAGCATTTTGTGCCTTATTAGCTCCAGGTGCCATCGCTTTATTATCGGATACCATTGGTTTTGCCACCATTTATTTCATCAACATAGAAATCATTCAAGAATTGGCCATCACCGCAACAGTTGGTGTGGCGTTAATAATCATAACTAATTTGATCCTACTGCCGTTGTTGTTGTCGGGAGTCAAAATGAAAGACTATGATGCATTCTGTGATAAATTTGGGGCAGAGAAAAAGAATTCTGGTATTTGGAATGGTATTGCTGGTTTTGCCAAAAATCCATTGGCGGCAGTGGCAGTTTTGGTTACATTGGGTTTGTTTGTATTTGGTTACTTTAAAAGTCAAGATATGCAGATTGGCGATTCACAAGCCGGTGTTCCCGAACTCAGGCCTGATGCTCGATACAATCAGGATGCAATGAAAATCAGCAGTGAATTTTCACTGGGTGTTGATATGATTAACGTCATTGCTGAAACTTCTTCTAATGCATGTACCGAAAGTTATCAGGCCATGACTAACATAGATCGGTTCGCTTGGCACATGTCGAATGTGGAAGGTGTACAAAAAGTCATTACTTTGCCCCAGTTTGCCAAAATGATTACAGCTGGGTGGAATGAGGGGAATATTAAGTGGAATGAGTTGTCGAGAAACAACTATGTCATGCGACAGTCTTTGTCTGGTATTGAGACAGACACGGGTTTGTTGAATCAAGATTGTAGTGTTATTCCTATCACCATTTTCACAGAAGACCATAAAGCGGCAACCATCAATAAAGTGGTGGCAGCGGTTAAATCTTTTCAGGAAAACACGCCATTTAAGGTAGATGACACGGGTCAACTATTAGAAGGTGAGGTGAAATTTAGACTCGCCACCGGTAATGCGGGTGTTATGGCATCCACCAATGATGTGGTTAAAGGTGCGCAAATGCCGATGTTAATAATGGTCTATGGAGCCATCATTTTGTTGTGCTTAATCACCTTCAGATCTATCACTGGGACCATCAGTATTGTGTTGCCATTGGCGTTGGTTTCATTATTGGCATATGCTTTAATGGCTTTCTTGGGAATTGGTTTGAAAGTTAATACCTTACCAGTAGTGGCATTAGGTGTGGGTATAGGTGTGGATTACGGTATTTATATATTCAGTCGATTACAGTCATTACTCAATACTGGATTCAGTTTGTTTGACGCCTATCGAGAGACGCTCAAATTGACTGGTAAGGCGGTATTATTTACCGCATTAACACTAGGTATTGGTGTTGGTACATGGATGTTCAGTGATTTACAGTTTCAAGCTGACATGGGTATCCTATTGGCCTTCATGTTTATACTGAATATGGTGGGCGCCCTCATATTATTGCCTGCTTTGGCTTATTGGTTGATGCCAAAATATCGAAAAGGGATATAATATTGGGTTTTATTTAAAGACTCCTTTATGGCTGAAGTATCCATTTTACGCATCGATCATGCAGGCAAGCCAATGTGCATATTGGCATATGATGCGCAAAACATTGATTGCAAGACCAGTCAGGTAATAGACTGGTCTGATCCAAGATTGACAGGCTTGGAGCTTTATATATTGGTGCCAGCTACCTGGGTTTATCATACTAAAACACAGGTGGCATCAAAAAATTCAGAGTTGTTGGCCAAGTCTATTCCATTTGCTGTTGAAGAAGAACTGAGTAATGAGGTAGAAGATAATTATTTTGCATTCAGACTGAATCAGGATGATTCGCAATCGGTGATTGCAATTGAGAAAACCCATCTGAATATGCTCAATGAAAAGATTGAATCAAATCAATTAAATGTTAAAGCGATTCATAGTGAAATTGATTGGTTGCCAGTTGAACCATCTTCAGTCAGTATTTGGAGTGATTCAGAAACGGCTTTACTAAAATTTGATAAAAATCACGCCATGCGAGTGCCTCATTCGCAAATAGGTCAACTGTTACCAGTTTTTGCTGGGGAAAAACAAAAGATTATTTGTAATCAAGGAACCGCGTTAAAAATTGATGGCATGTCCGTAAAAAATCAATTAACAGTTACCAGTTGTTGTCAGTATTTATTGACTGGTGACGCCATTAACCTCTATATTGATGACATAAAAACCGCCCAATCAGACGCCACATCTTCAACCTGGAAAAGTGTCCTGATGTTATCAGGATTGCTGGTTGTCAGCTGGTGTTTTATTCAAGGGTTTCAGTGGTACAGTCTGAGTCAATCAATCAACGAGATTAAGGAAAAACAAAAAAATCTGTTGCTGCAAAATTATCCAGATGTGGTTTCATCAGAACTTGTTGACCCATTTGCAGGATTGCAGTCTAGATTGAAAATTAACAATGCAAATTCAACTCAAAATAAAAGCATGTTAATAACAGTAGTTGATAAATTGGGTCAAACCCTTGAACAACAAAATGCAGTTAAACTCAATGGCATGCGACTTGTTGATCAAAAAATAGAATTGCAAATTATGGCACCCAATATGACAGTCATTAATGATTTTCATCAATTGCTGCAACAGTATGCGAATGATTTTACGGTGCGAGTAGGGGTTAATGAGTTGAATGATGACAATACTTTTAAATCAATTTTAACCGTGGTTCCCAGATGAATAACTTAAGTTCTAAACAAATGGCGGCAAATAAACTATCGGTTTGGTTCAATGGTTTAAGAGAAAGTGAACAAAGGTTGATGGTGGTTGGTTCGCTTCTTATTGCTATGGCTTTGCTTTGGGTGCTGGTGTATCAACCTGTAGTGGCACACATTGCCAATCAAGTGAATGTTAAAAATAGATTGCAGAGCCAATTGATTGAAATGCAAAACTTGGCTGGCTCTTCAGTGAAGAGTGAGTTCATCGCAATACAACCCATCCCTGATGGGGTGACTTTTTCTTCGTGGGTTGATCAACAACTCAGGGAAGTTAAATTACAGCAAATGGTGAATCGAACAGAGCCCATTGATGAAAACAGTATCTCGGTTTGGCTACAAGGTGCTCAGTTTGACCAAGTCATTGATTGGTTGCAACAAGTAGCTGAAACTTATGCAATTCAGGCGGATCAGATAGATATCAACGTGGTAGACTCGTCATTGGGTTTGACCAACATCAGAATGAGATTAGTAAGATAATGTTAAGTTCAAGCAATAGATTTGGCAAGTTGATTAAGTTTATTTTTATTCTTTTGGTACTGGCTGTTATTGCAGTGGCGGTTACTCCTTTGAATTTATACTATGAATACGTAGCAAAGCATGCGAAACCAATTGCTTTGCAAGGGATCAGTGGCAGTGCGGTGAAAGGCAGCGCACAATCGTTGAGTTATTTATCAGCCCCTTTAGGGCAGGCTGAATGGTTGTTATATCCTAACTCATTCAAAGGTGTGGGTGGTAAGGTTAGGGTATATAAACCTAATTATGATTTAACCTTTGATTTGCGAAAAATTACAGCAGATACACAATCTTTCAATCAAGTAGGTGGTTTTATTGACTGGAAGTTAATTAAACCATTCTTACAAATGAGGTACGGTCAATTCGAAGGTTATGCCCAACTTAACTTACAACAAGTAGAATACAGTAAAGCCAATGGTTTCGATCGAATCGAAGGTAGTATGACTTTACAGGATTTTAAATTAATCACACCTGCCAATAAAGATTTGGGCTTGGTTACTTTAGATTTTAATACCAAGAGTACTGGTATGATTGTGGGTAATTTCAGCAGCCAGTCTCAGGTTTTGAATGTTTCTGGTACATTAGTGATACAGCCACGTCGATGGCAACTCAATTTGGATATCATACCTAAAGCTGGACATTTTGAACTAGATGCAGTACTTAATTCTGTCGGCGAAGCCAGGCGAGGTGGTGGACGCAGGTTAAAATTAGCTGGGTTTTATTGATCTTCATGAACCAACTGACTGCTGTTGTTTTCTCAGTAATATCCAGAGACCAAATCCTATCAGAGGAAGCGTTAAAATATGACCCATGGTCATCCAGTCAAAAGCAATAAAACCACGATTGGCGTCAGGTTCTCTGAAAAATTCAACGATAAATCTCGCGATACCATAACTGAGTAAAAAAGCAGCAGAAACTGTACCTCGTTTTTTAGCCCATTTCGCTACATACCAGACAATAATGAACGTCACTAACCCTTCTCCAAAAGCTTCATACAAGGCAGATGGGTGGCGGGCAAATGCGTCTAAATGCCCTTGTTGGTATAAATCTTGCCACTGTTGTGCTTCCATGTTGCCAGGTTGTAAATGAACCGGTAGTGAATCTGGAAACAGCATGGCCCAGGGTTGTTGTGTCAGACGTCCCCACAATTCACCATTGATGAAGTTGCCAAGTCTTACCGATAAAATCCCCGTGGGTACCAGAGGTGCTATAAAGTCGCTGATTTCGAAAAATGTCTTTTGACTCTTTCTTTTAAAATACAGCATGGCTAATAAAACACCCGCTAAACCACCATGGAAAGACATGCCACCTTCCCATACCCTGAATAGCAATAGTGGGTCATCTAGCAAAGATGTGTCATTGTAAAATAATACCCAGCCTACCCGACCACCCGCAATGATACCAATGGCTGCAAAAAATAAAAAGTCAGAAAGCTGTTCGCTGTTCCAAGAACTGGGATAATGCTTAAGTCGATATGTTCCGAGTAAATAGTAAAAAGCAAAGCCAATTAAATAGGTAATGCCATACCAATGAATGCTGATGGGGCCAATGCTCAGAAAAACTGGATCAAAATCAATAACAGGAAACTGGTTAAGCATATGTTGAAAACAGTTGTCTCAATTAAAAACATCATTATATTCTCCAGCTTCATAATTGTCGCTATCAAATTGTATTTGGCAGTCATTTATAGTGATAAAAGTGGATAAGAACCTTAGTGAGTAGGCACTCAGGGGTGCTTCGATATGTTATGATAATAGGGAGACGTGTTTAGGGTCTGTTTAGACACGTTGAAACTTTATATACCGTGCTGATTATTTATGGCACAAAAACAATATTAAAGACTTAATAAAAGTCTGGTCATACAAAAAATAGAGGAAAATTTATGAATCAAGAATTAATCCCGCTGATCGTGGGTGGCTTCGGACTGTTCATGGCATTGGTTATTTATGCAATGGTCAGTAAAATGCCAGCAGGTGATGGTAAAGTCAGAGAAATCGCTCAAGAAATTCATGAGGGCGCAATGGTGTTTATGCGCCGAGAATATACATTATTACTGGTCTTCGTGGCGGTCATTTTAGTAGGCTTGTATATTGGATTTGGTGACTGGCACACACCTTTCGCATTTGTGTTGGGCGCTTTTTGTTCAGGAGTTGCTGGTTACTTTGGTATGTTTTCTGCCACTAAAGCCAATGTCAGAACCACAGTTGCTGCCAATGAGCATGGTGCTGCGAAAGCCTTGTCAGTGGCTTTCTATGGAGGGTCAATAATGGGGTTGACTGTAGCAGCTATGGGATTGTTGGGCATAGGTGCTTTGTATTTATTATTTGGCGGCGACCCTCACACGGTTGAATCAATTCATGGGTTTGGAATGGGCGGATCGGTAGTGGCTTTGTTTTCTCGAGTTGGCGGCGGTATTTTTACCAAAAGCGCTGATGTAGGTGCAGATTTAGTGGGTAAGGTTGAAGCTGGAATCCCTGAAGATGACCCCAGAAACCCAGGTGTTATCGCTGATAATGTTGGCGATAATGTAGGTGATGTGGCTGGTATGGGGTCAGATATCTTTGAATCCTATTGTGGATCAATGATTGCTTGTATAGCTATTGCCTCTACCATGTCAGTGGGTTTGTTTTCTCAAATTGCAGAACGCCAACAAGATTTGATGTTTTTACCACTGGCGCTGGCATCAACTGGTTTGCTTTGTTCTGTATTAGGAATTTTTCTGGTGAAAATGTTTTCTAGTAAAAAACCTGATGTGGCTTTGCGGTTTGGAACCATTGGTGCCACAATTTTATTTATCATTGCCGCTTACATAACCACTTCAACTTTATCTATTCAAGGCAGTGTTTGGCAATGTGTGGTGCTGGGTGCTGTTGGTGGCATGCTGATAGGGTTGGTGACAGAATATTATACGGGTGGTAAGCCGGTCAGAGAAATTGCCAAAGGGGGTGAAACTGGGCCGGCCACAGTAATGATTTCTGGTCTTGCTGTTGGAATGGAGTCTGTTGTTATCCCGGTGATAACGTTGGCTGCTATTATTTTTGGAACATCTTTAATTTTACCTGCTGGAGCAGGGGTTTATGGTGTTGGTATAGCCGCAGTAGGTATGTTAGCAACAGTAGGTATTACCATGGCGATAGATGCTTATGGACCGGTTGCAGACAATGCCGGTGGAATTGCTGAAATGGCAGGTTTAGGCGCTGATACCCGTGAAATAACCGATGGCTTAGATGAGGTGGGTAATACCACAGCTGCTATTGGTAAAGGCTTTGCTATTGGTGCTGCTGGTTTGGCAGCGTTGGCAATTATTGCTGCTTTTATACAAGTGATTTCAAGCCAAGTAGAAGGGTTTGCATTAGATATAGCAAACCCTCAGGTATTGATGGGTATGTTCCTGGGTGGGATTTTTCCTTTTATAGTATCTGCCATGACCATGAGAGCTGTTGGGGATGCAGCATTTGACATGATCAAAGAAATCAGACGCCAATTTAAAGACATTCCAGGTTTGATGGAAGGCACAGCTAAGCCTGACAGTAAAAAATGTGTGGATATCGCAACCCAAGCAGCTTTGAAACGCATGATGGCTCCTGGTGCTCTGGCTGTGTTAGCGCCAGTGGTAGTCGGCTTTGGGCTAGGCGCTGCAGCACTTGGTGGTATGCTCGGTGGTGCGTTGATCACATGTGTCTTATTGGCTTTAATGATGGCCAATGCCGGAGGTGCTTGGGATAACGCCAAGAAATATGTTGAAAAAGGTAATTTAGGCGGTAAAGGTTCGGGTGTGCACAAAGCTGTTGTTGTTGGAGATACAGTTGGTGATCCGTTTAAGGACACATCTGGACCTGCCATGAATATTTTGATTAACGTGATGGCAATCGTTTCTTTGGTAATTGCACCTTTATTAGCTGAAATGCCTTATGGATTTTTCAGTTAAAGCAAATGTGTTTGATGGATAAAAGCCCCGAAAGGGGCTTTTTTATCGCCAAAAATCTTAGTTTGCGTTAGAATTATTAGACTTTAAATAATAGTAATAATGAATTATCAAAATAAAAAATATCAACCTGGAGACATAATTTTTCATGGTGGTGACCAATCTGATTGTGCATACATCATTGAAGAAGGTCAGGTTGAAATTTTTGTGGAATCTAATGAAACCATCATTGATATACTCAACGAGGGCGAACTATTCGGTGAAATGGGTGTTTTAGACCAGTCGCCCCGGTCTACATCGGCTCGTGCGTTAACGACTGTAACTTTGTTGGAAGTTAAGACCCAACAAATCACCAATCGTTTGGCAGAAAGTGACCCTATTGTAAAAGCATTGGTGGGGGTTTTATTGAAAAGATTCAGATCAATGTTACCGAATCAAGAATTCAGCTCAGCCAATAACCATTTATTGAATCAAGTAACCTCAGTGTTAGAACAGACTGGTTTTTCTAAATTTAAACTCGAAAATGAATTAAGAAATGCCATCAATGGTAAGGAGGTGCAAACAGTTTTTCAACCCATCAGTGAAATCCAAAACAATTGTATTGCTGGTTTTGAAGCCTTAAGTCGCTGGGTTCACCCGGAAAGAGGTTTTATTTCACCGGTAGAGTTCATTGCTTTGGCAGAAGAAACTGATTTAATTATTGAAGTGGGTGACTTGGTGTTCAATCGAGCCATAGAAATGCTCACAAAATTACCAGAACATGTTTTTATCAATATCAATGTTTCGGCCAAACAGTTAGATGACAAGCAATTCTTAAATCGCGTTTTAAAAACAGCTCAAGCCAATAAAATTAACCCACAAAGATTAAAGCTTGAGATAACAGAGACCATGGTAGTTGATTTTAACTTGGCCAAGAAATGGTTGGAAAAGTGCAGAAGGATTGGCTTTCCTGTATGTGCTGATGACTTTGGTACAGGGCATTCTGGGATGGAGCAGTTGGTTGAATTAGATTTTGATGTTTTAAAAGTAGACCAAGTATTTATCCGCAACATGTTTAAAAATGATCGTTATCAAACCATTTTAAAAAGCATTGCTCAAATGGCCATTAATTTAGGTGCGAAATTGGTGGCAGAAGGTGTCGAGGGCGAACAAGAATATGAGTTCCTCAAATCATTGAACTTTGATTTTGGGCAAGGGTATTATTTTGGTAAACCCATGTCTGAGGTTGATGCTTTGAAACTACAGTTTTTGTGTTAATTACTTAGCTGATTCCGAGAAACCTACCATATATTTAAACGTGTAATTAATCTACACACCGATCTACATGTCAGTCAAGTTTGGGATGAACGTCATAATTAGCGTTGTTATTTTTTTGGTCAAAGCTTCGATACAACTTAAGTGAGTAAGGTCAGCTGATCATGATTTATGCAATGGCATGGTAAATTGGGGTTTAGACATTAATTATTTTCTATTGATTTTACTGACATCTCATGTAAAAAATAACTTCATTTTTAATCTCATATTGCTTACAATGTATATGTGGGTAAGAAGTCGCTACTTTCATGGGATTTGGTCAAAGTCCCGTAGCGACATTAGGTTGATTCATTAGTAATGATGACGCCTTTGTTGGCCGGGTTGTTTAACTCGGCCAACCTTTTCAGGATGCCATCTTAGAAATTTTCTTAGTTAATAAACTTAAACTCAAACTGAACGAAATCAACATGTTCAGATTGCGTTCATTCAATGATGTATAAGATTCATCATAACACTCAGAACTGGAGAAAATGATGAATAAAATAATGATAACAGCTTTTATGGTTGGGTTGCCTTTAATGGTTGCAGCCACAAGATATAACAGTAGTAATATCAATTATGGTCAAGTGGTTGAAGTTGAGCCTATTTATCAAATAGTCTCAATACCGGAAGAGCGTCAAGTATGTGATCGACGCCGCAGCCATCAGGGCACTCGAAATAACCGCCATGGAAACCATGCTGGCAGTGCTATTTTAGGTGGTATTATTGGTGGAGCCATTGGTAACCGATTTGGCAAAGGTCGGGGCAGAGATGCTTCAACGGCACTAGGTGTTTTAATTGGTGCTGGAGTAGGCGCTAATCAGGGGCATAATCACAGTAGCAGGCGTAACTGTTATGTGGAAACTCATTATCGCGAAGAAGATCGTTTTATGGGGTATGATGTGACTTATAAATACAATGGGAATTTGTATCACACCCAAATGCAAGAACACCCAGGAGACCGCATTAGACTCCGAGTGAACGTTGACGTGGTCCATTAAATAAATATAGATATGAGAAAAAAGGCGCAATAAGCGCCTTTTTTAGTATGGAAAGTGAGTAAATGAAGTGGTCATCTAATTTGACATCTTGTCACAAAATTGTCACAGTAAATAATCCCGCTAGTGGGCGCTTCAGGGTAAAATATAATTGAAATTACCAGCAATCATATTTATGATTATGGAATCAGCATAGTATTGCTTTATTTAACCTTACCATTAGAAACACCCATGACAAACGATTCGCGCTTGAATTCTGAACAGGCCAAAAAAATATTAAAGAAACATACCGATCACAAGTTTGTGATGAAAACTAAAAACAGTATTTCAAGTAAGAAGTTGCTGCAACTTTCTCATGAGGCAGGAGAATACCCTTATGATGAGAAGATGGAGTTAATTGACTATGAAACAGAGAAACACTTATTACAAACAGAACTGTTAAAAGTGCAAAGTTGGGTTAAAGAGACAGGTCAAAGAATAGTTTGTTTATTTGAAGGCAGAGATGCTGCTGGTAAAGGGGGGGCAATAAAAAGATTTATGGAGCACTTGAATCCACGGACAGCTCATGTAGTGGCACTGGAAAAGCCTAACGAACGAGAAAAGGGGCAGTGGTATTTTCAAAGATATGTATCACAGTTACCTACCAGAGGTGAAATGGTGTTTTTTGATCGGTCCTGGTATAACCGAGCTGGTGTCGAACGTGTTATGAATTTTTGTACTGAAGATGAATACCAGGAGTTTATTAGGCAAGTATTTCCTTTTGAGCAAATGTTAGTTAATTCTGGAATTATTTTATTTAAATTTTGGTTTTCAGTCACTCGTCAAGAACAATTGCGGCGGTTCCATAGCCGTAAAAACGACCCTTTGAAACATTGGAAGCTGAGTCAGGTGGATGTCGATTCATTGGATAAATGGGATGACTATACTCAGGCTCGAAAAGAAATGTTTTTCCATACACATAATCCAGTAACTCCATGGACAGTGATTAGATCTGATGATAAGAAACGTGCAAGAATTAACTGCATGCGATACTTCTTAAATGAGCTAGATTATCCTAATAAAAATAAAAATATCATTAAAGAACATGATTCAAATATCGTTGGCTCGGTGAATAAGATATACCCTCATACTACTTTAAAGGCAACAGGCAATGACGGATAAGAATACAAATGAACTGGTGATCAAATGCGAAACTATATTACGTCAGGTGGAAAGTCATGCTTCCTCAATAGAAAAAATGTACAGTCACATGTTGGACTTAATTGAGCAAAATAATCAATTGCAAAATCAATTGTTGGCGGCACAACAAGAGGAAATGAATCAGCAAGTTATTAAGTTAGCCAGAAAGGCCGCAAAGAAAGCTGCTAAAAAGAGTATTACCAAAGCCAATATAAGAGAGAGTTTGAAAGACAGATCTTCCTCATAATTAAAAAGAAAATATAAATAAAATTAGGCACAAAGACTATATGTATAACCCGTTGTGCCTAAATAGTTTGATCAAAGATTTTTAGCTGTTGCAACTATATGATCAACTGTAAACCCAAAATGTTCAAACAGGATCGCACCCGGGGCTGATTCACCAAATGTATTTTGAGCGATGATGTGACCATTTAAGCCGACGTATTTATACCAAAAATCACCTTGTGCAGCTTCTACGGCGACACGCTTTGTGACTCCTGGAAGTAAAACTGAATCTTTATATGCTTGATCCTGCTGTTCAAACGATTCGGCACATGGCATGGAGACCAAGCGTGTGGCATGACCTTGCTGGTTGAGCTGATTAGTTGCTTTTGCTGCTATGCCAACTTCTGAGCCTGTGGCGATAATAATTATCTCAGGAGTTTCTTCTGAATCGATGAGTGTATAGGCGCCTTTATAAATGTCGTTGATTTGCGTAGCGTTTCGTGGTTGATGATCTACACCTTGACGGGTGAAAAGTAAGCATGATGGCCCATCCATTTTTTCTACTGCACACTGCCATGCCACAACAGACTCAACTGCATCGCAAGGTCGCCACACATGCATATTGGGGATCATTCGTAAAGTGGGTGTTTGTTCCACCGGTTGATGGGTGGGTCCATCTTCACCGACGCCAATAGAATCATGAGTATAGACAAAAATATTACGAATTTTCATCAGCGCTGCCATGCGTAATGCATTTCTTGCATACTCTGAAAACATCAAAAATGTCGCGCTGTAAGGAATGATGCCGCCATGTAAAGTCATTCCATTGGTGATGGCACTCATGGCAAATTCTCGAACACCATAAGACATGTAATTGCCGGTAAAATCACCGTCATTGATTGATTTGGATCCTGACCAAAACGTATTATTGGAAGGGGTTAAGTCCGCAGAACCACCAAAGAACTCAGGTAATAAAGGCCCTAACCCTTCTAAAGCAAGTTTTGATGCTTTGCGGGTTGCCATTTGCGGTGCTTCCGTCGCTGTCTTTTGGATGTAAGCCTGGACTGTTTCAGTCCAGTTTTTTGGAAGTTGACCATTGATACGTCGTGTTAATTCGCTGGCCAATTCAGGATATTTTGATTGGTAGGCTGAAAATTGTTGATCCCAGTTTGATTCAATCATTTCCCCTTTTTGTTTGGCATCCCAGGCACTGTAAATTTCAGCTGGAATTTCAAATGGTTCATAGGACCAATCCAAGACTTGACGAGCTGCTTGTATTTCTTCCTCGCCCAAGGGTGCGCCATGACAGTCATGTGAACCTGCTTTATTCGGGGCGCCATCGCCAATATTGGTTTTGGCACAGATTAGGGTGGGTTGTGAGCTGTTGTCTTGCGCGGCTTGTATGGCCTGATTAATTGCTGCTGCATTGTGCCCGTCTACATCACTGATAACATGCCACCCATAGGCTTCGAATCTGGCAGGTGTGTCATCAGTGAACCAGCCATCAACTTCACCATCAATTGAAATGTTGTTGTCATCGTAAATAGCAATCAACTTACCAAGCTTCAAAGTGCCAGCCAGCGAACAGGCTTCGTGAGAGATGCCTTCCATCAAGCAGCCATCACCCAAAAACACATATGTATGATGGTTAATAATTTGATGATCAGTTTGATTAAATTGAGTGCTGAGTAATTTTTCTGACAGAGCCATACCAACCGCATTTGCGATGCCTTGCCCCAGTGGACCTGTGGTTGTTTCTATGCCAGGTGTATAGCCGTATTCGGGGTGTCCAGGCGTTTTTGAGTGTAACTGTCTGAAGTTTTTTAAGTCATCAATACTTAAATCATAACCAGAAAGGTGTAGTGCAGAATAGGGCAGCATGGAGCCATGGCCATTAGACATTACAAACCGGTCACGGTTAAACCATTTTGGGTTATTGGGGTTGTGTTGTAGAAAGTCGTTGAATAAAACTTCGGCTATATCAGCCATCCCCATAGGCGCGCCAGGATGTCCTGAGTTGGCTAGTTGAACGGCATCCATTGCGAGGAACCTGATGGCATTGGCCAGCGCTTTTCTTTCATTCATGGTTCTATCTGTCATGATATTTTTAGTAGTTGGTTTTGAATGACCAAATGGCATCCTTACGGGAAATGTATTTTATGGATATTCGAGTTTATTAACAATGACTATTGGAGATTTTCACCATATAAAAAGAAAAGATTAATAAACTATAGGCATTTAATTATATCCTTAGTGTGTTTGCTCTATAATATTGAGGATAATTGGCAGAGTAAAATAATCGTGAGGAATATATGGCTAAGAAAAAAACTTTAAAAAAATCAGCATCGACTGAAAAAAAACCAGCTAAATTGGCTGAAACTTTGGTTGGTTCTGCCAATGAAATTTGGTTGGCTGGGTTGGGTGCATTTGCCAAAGCTCAGTCAGAAGGTAAGAAAATTTACGATAGATTGATTGATGAAGGTAAAGACTTTGAAAAACTATTTAAGTCTGTACCGCAAAAAGCAGTTAAAGATGTTAAATCTTCTGTCAGTTCAACAGTCAGTTCAGCCAAGAAAAGGGCATCTGACAGCTGGGATAAATTAGAAGATGTGTTTGAAAAGCGTGTTGAAAAGTCTTTGAAAAGTTTAGGTGTTCCTACCAATAATGAATTGGGCGACTTGATGAAACGTATCGACAGTTTAACCAAAGAAGTTTCAAAATTAGCCAAAGGTGGCAGAAAGCCTGCTAAAAAGCAAGCGAAAAAAACCACCTCTGAAGCTGAGAAAAAAGTCAAAGCAGTTGTGTCTAAAGCAAAAAAGTCAGCTACAAAGAAAGTAGATAAAGTTTCTGTGACAGCCAAGAAAGCGGTCAAAAAAGCTGCGACTGGCGTTAAACCGGTTAAGAAAGCATCTGTAAAGAAAACTGCAAAAACTAAGAAAACCGTTGCCAAAAAAGTCAGTAAAAAGAAAGCTACGAAAAAATAATCGTTACACTGTGATTGATTTAAAAGCCATCTTCTCAGATGGCTTTTTTGTTTTAGGTGATTGTGTATTTTATACAGTTCGAATTGAGCGTTCTAAAGCATCGAGGGATTCTGCTAGGTTTTCTGACCACTTGGCATGAGGGTTCTTTTGGTTGATGAAATGTTTGATAGAACGGTTCTTTTGTTCTAAGTTGTTTTGTTTGAGTTTTAAGCCGTGTCTGGCGAGAATGGGTGTGATTTGATCTTGTTGATTAATCAGGTGTTGGCGCGTTGACTGATAGGCATAATCACATAATTGGTCACGGTTGGAGTAGCTGAATAAATTGGATTTGAATAAAGTTTCATCATTGGGATTGGGTTCAGCCAGGATGATATCAGAATGTGGGAATAGGCTTTCATATTTGTCCAGTCCTGATTTAAGCCGGGATTGCACAATCGACCTGAAGGTTTGCGAAAGAACCAACGGCAACCCTCCACTGATCAGGCCTTTTTCGTCCATATTCAATGTTCGTTCAAAAGGCACAATTGGATTAACAGCAAATAATAAATGGGTGTCTTTTTTGAGTGCAGCTGAAGCATTCATTGTTCTTCGTAAAGCGCCATCTACATAAAATTTACCATCAATTTTTACTGGTGAGTATAGACCTGGTAGCGCAGAAGAGGCTTGCACTGCTTTTGAAATAGGGACTTGATTGTTGTCATGATTGCCAAAACCAGCGATGGTGCCAGTGTTCAATTCACAGGCCACAATATAAAGTTCTTTCTTAAGTTTCCTGAAATCGTTGGTTTGACCATGCTTTAATAAAATGGTTTTGAGAAAGTGCTCAAGTTTTTCATTGTTGAAAATACCAGCAGGTAAAATTTTTCCTGTCATCTCTAGTAAATCTACAACGCTCGTTTTCATTGGGTTTTTAGCCCATTTGATCAATGTTTTACTGATCAAAGAGGGGGATTTTGCTAAATTCAGTAGAAAATCTTTGTAGGCGGGTTGTAAAAAATGATCTGGGTTAAAAGGTGTCTCATGCTTTTTGTTGAATGCAAAAATCTTTGCCATTAACTTTAAATCAATGCCATTAGCCAACCCGGCAGCGATGAATGCGCCTGCACTTACACCAACATATACATCCAGTTCTGTAATTTTTAAGGGTGACAAAGAGTCTTCAATAGCGCATAAGGCACCTAACTCATAAAAGCCGCCTAAGGGGCCGCCTCCGGCTAAAGCAAGGCCAAATTTTTGGTTACTTTTGATGGGCTTTTTGGCCCCTTTAACTGTAATCATTTCGCTATTATATTGACCTTTTGACATAATGCTAGCTATTTCAGTCTAGTGTATTTTTGAGTTTATTTCTGAACATAGCCATGTGACTGGCATGTATAGTCAAAGCCGAAATCACAAGTTTATAGATGACATGATTTTTATGTATGAAGCATGATTGGTCAGAGATAAATTTTAAATTGCTGATAAAGCACACTTTTAAATGATAAAAATCTTATTAAATAATAGTGAATAAATAGTAATATTTAGTTTTTTATGCTAAAAACCTGATTCAAGATGAAAAAAGGAGAATTCAGATGATTAAAGTGATGTTGGTTGATGACCATGATATTGTTCGGATAGGTATTCGTTTGGTGATTGAAAAAATGTCAGGTATCCAAATTGTGGGTGAATGTAAGGATGGATATCAGGCATTGCAGATGGTTGAAAAGGAAAAGCCAGATGTGATTCTAATGGATGTTAACATGCCACGAATGAGTGGTTTGGAGGCAACCAAAAAAATAACTGATATTGACCCTTATGTGAAAATCATCATATTGACTATTCACGCGGAAAATCCATACCCAAAACAACTGTTAGATGCTGGGGCGAGTGGTTACTTGACTAAAGGCTGTGCCGCTCAGGAGTTAGAGGAGTCCATTAAAAAAGTTTACGCAGGGCAGCGGTATGTCGGTGCCGATATTGCCCAACAAATGGCGCTTTCTATGCTACCTGGAGGACATAAAGATTCACCATTTGATGGATTAACCAGTAGAGAAATGGAAGTTATGATGTTGTTGGTTCGAGGTAAAAAGGCCAAGGAAATAGGGCATATATTAGGCCTGAATGATAAAACGGTCGCGACCTACAAATACAGAATTCTAGAAAAGTTGGAAATTAAAAATGATGTTAAGTTGACTCACATGGCCATCAGGCATGGTATTTTAGATCCAAAGGAAATAGGGACAGTGAGTTGACTTAACTTTTGTTGGTTGCTTATCTATATGTGGTCTACATATTGGTCTAAGACCTATGGAAAAGCATCAATGACTTGCTTTCTATTAAAATTAACTCAATAAAACTGTAAAAAAGCGTAATTAGTGCTGTTATATGTGATTGATTTCCTATAAAATTGCCCGTCTTTTTTAGCGCCCCGAATTTTAGAGGTAAATTATGGTTAAGATTAAATTAGTTAGGCATGGCGCCAAGCGTTCGCCTTTCTATAAAGTTGTCGCAACAGACTCACGTTATGCCGGTGATGGTAAAGCGTTAGAGCGATTGGGTTTCTTTAACCCCATGGCTCGTGGACAAGAAGTAAAATTGAATTTAAACATGGACAGAATTAATCATTGGGTTAGCGAAGGCGCTCAGTTATCTGATCGTGTTGGTACTTTGATTAAGCAGTCTAAAAAAACAGCTTAAAACATAGTGGCAGAGGAATTCGGCATGCCAGATGACTTGTCTATGTCGGACAACCTAATAACAGTAGGTAAAGTTTCTGCTCATTATGGTGTTAAAGGTTGGTTGAAAATTTTTTCATTCACTCAGCCGATGGAAAATATAGCCAAATATTCGACATGGTATGTTGGAGAAGAGGTGCTCAAAGGAATCAAGTCCAAACGCCATGGTAAAACCATGATTGCGTTATTCAAAGGATGTGCTAACAGAGAATCAGCGCAAAGATACATAGGTGCTGAGATTAGGATAGAACGTCAAGCATTGAGTGTGTTGCAAGATGGCGAGTATTATTGGCACCAACTGATTGGTTTAAGTGTTATAGACACAGCTGGCCAATCTTTAGGTCGAATTGATTCTTTATTTGAAACTGGTGCTAACGATGTAATGGTGATTAAAAACTCAGAGCCAGGTGAGGTTTTGGTGCCATATATAATGGACAAGTATGTCATCAGTATAAATTTGGATTCACAAGAAATGGTGGTAGATTGGGAAGAGGAAAGTTGAATGAAACTCAATGTCATCACACTGTTTCCCGAGATGGTGAAGTACAGTTTAAGTTTTGGGGTAATAGGTAGGGCCATTGAAAGTGGTCTGATTACTGTAAGTTATATCAACCCTCGTGATTATGCAGAAAATAAGCATGGTCGTGTAGATGATAAACCCTTTGGTGGTGGGCCGGGAATGGTCATGATGTATGATCCCATGAAGCGTGCCTTACAAGCCATAGAAAAAAAAGGCCATGCGGGCGAGGTGATGTTTTTAACCCCTCAAGGCAAACAATTGAATCAAAGTTTGTGTAATGAATTGGCAAAAAAAAATACGCTGACTTTAGTTTGTGGTCGTTATGAAGGCATTGATCAACGATTTGTTGATGAATGTGTAGATCAAGAAATTTCTATTGGTGATTATGTCATCAGTGGGGGCGAAGTGGCCGCGTGTGTGGTTATTGACGCCATAGGACGTCAAATTAAAGGCGTGCTTGGGGATGATGAGTCGGCAACGACTGATTCATTCATGAATGGAATGTTGGGTTTTCCTCAGTATACCCGTTCAGATTTATTGGGACGATCAGGCGTCCCTGAAGTTTTGTTAAGTGGCCATCATCAGGCCATCAGTGATTGGCGTGAACATCAAGCTGCTGAGTTAACAAAGTTGAAAAGGCCTGATTTATTGGTAGGCACCTCTGAGGGCAAGAAATGCCACTCAAGTACCCAGAAGAAATGAATGATTATAGAGAATAAATCATGAGTGACATTATTAAACAAATTGAAGCTGCTCAATTGCGCAGTGATTTACCTGCTTTTGGCCCTGGCGATACTGTTGTTGTAGGGGTGAAAGTTATCGACGGAACTCGCGAGCGTGTTCAGAATTATGAAGGCGTAGTAATTGCGGTCAAAAACCGAGGTCTGAACTCAGCATTTACAGTAAGGAAAATTTCTTATGGCGAAGGTGTCGAGCGTGTTTTTCAAACCCACAGTCCTATGATTGATAACGTCAGCGTTAAGCGTCATGGTAAAGTAAGAAGAGCCAAACTCTATTACTTGCGAGGATTGGAAGGTAAGGCTGCTCGTATCACCGAGAAGTTGGACGTTAAAAAGTAATCACTGAAAGAGAGAATAGTTATGTCTAGAGTTTGCCAGGTTACTGGAAAAAGAACAACAGTTGGGAACAACGTTTCCCATGCTATGAATAAAACCCGCAGAAGATTTTTGCCTAACTTACAAAACCATAAGTTTTGGGTTGAGAGTGAAAACAAGTGGATTAAATTGAGAGTCTCTACCAAGGGTATGAGAATCATTGATAAAAAAGGTATCGATGCAGTTTTGATCGAAATGCGTCATCGCGGCGAAAAGGTGTAATCATGAGAGATAAAATTAAACTAGTTTCAAGTGCTGGCACTGGTCACTACTATACAACCGATAAGAACAAAAAAAACACGCCTGACAAAATGGAAATAAAAAAATATGATCCTGTTGTCAGAAAGCACGTGATTTATAAAGAAAAGAAAATTAAATAACAGATCGTTATTTATTTTAAAAGCGTTTGTGCTCTTTGATTGAAGCATAAACATAATGTCTATCAAGTTCAGAAGTCGCAGCAGGGTGCTCACTAAAATGTGAGTTGTTGTGATTGGATTTGGTATTGAAATAACCCTAAAATAGGAAAAATAAAATGGCAAAAATTAGTGTCAAACAACTGTTAGATGCAGGTGCTCACTTTGGGCATAACACCAGGTATTGGAACCCTAAAATGGCCCCATATATATTTGGAGCTAAAAACAAAATTCATATCATCGACTTAAGAAAAACTGAAGAGATGATGAATGATGCAATGAACTTTATGGGAAAAATTGCATCTCGACGTGGTAAAGTGATGTTCGTAGGAACAAAAAGAGCTGCCAGTAAAGCTGTTAAGGAAGAAGCATTGAGATGTGGTATGCCTTTCGTTTCACATCGTTGGCTGGGTGGTATGTTGACCAACTACAAAACTGTTAAAGCCTCTATCAACAGATTGAAAGACATTGAGTCAATGCAAGCTGATGGTCGCATTGAACGTTTCGTAAAGAAAGAGCAGTTAAACATGGAGCGTGAAAGAGTTAAATTAGAAAAAACGCTTGGTGGTATTAAGGACATGAAAGGTCTGCCAGATGCTTTATTTATTTTAGATACACGTTATGAATCTATTGCCATTAACGAAGCCAAGAAGTTAGGTATACCAGTGGTAGCTGTCGTCGATACAAATAACAGCTTTAATGACATAGACTATGTGATTCCAGCTAATGATGATGCAATGAAGGCCATACGTTTATATGCCGGTGCTGCTGCAGATTCAATATTAGAAGGTAAGGCCGCGATGCAAATTAATGTAAAAGATGAAGCACCTGCCAAGAAAGCCACGCCAGCGAAGAAAGTTGAAGAAGAAAAAGCCAAAGCTGTTGATGAAGCCGGTCCGGCCATCGTCACACCTAAAGTAAAAGTATCTGAAGTGGCAGCAGCTCCTTTAGCCGACAAAGTTGAATTAGCTGCAGAGGAAATCAAAGAAGCCGCAGTAGAAGATGCTGATGGTGATAAAGAAGATACCAAGGCAAAAGTAGCTAAAAAAACTACTAAGAAAAAAACCACCAAGAAAAAAGTGGCGAAAAAGACTACCAAGAAAAAAACCACCAAGAAAAAAACCACTAAAAAGAAAGTGGCAAAAAAAACTGATGACTGATTAATATCAGTTTAGTCAAAATATTTAAAAAATTTTAAAAGTCTGGTCCTATTTTGGGCCGGACTATTTTCATATATTGAACGAGGAAAAAAAATGAGTATAACAGCTTCAATGGTTAAAGAATTACGTGAAATCACTGGCGCAGGTATGATGGAATGTAAAAAAGCATTGGTTGAAACCGATGGCAATTTAGAAGTGGCAATTGAGAACATGAGAAAATCTGGTGCTGCCAAAGCAGCTAAAAAATCAGGTCGTGTTGCTGCTGATGGTATCATTAAAGTGGCTACTTCAAGTGATAACAAAACTGCTGTCTTGGTTGAAGTTAACTGTGAAACAGACTTTGTTGCCAAAGACGAAAACTTTTTGGCATTTACCGATGCTGTGATTGAAACTGCATTG
Organism: uncultured Marinicella sp.; assembly: GCA_964631055.1. Lineage (GTDB taxonomy): Bacteria > Pseudomonadota > Gammaproteobacteria > Xanthomonadales > Marinicellaceae > Marinicella. The sequence goes on along the minus strand of CAZVZJ010000023.1, from coordinate 26,347 downwards.
AACAACAAAGCAGCAGATGTTGATACTTTGATGGCGGCAGAACTTGATGGCAAGTCATTGGAGCAGTCTAGAACTGACTTGGTTGCTAAGATTGGCGAAAACGTTCAAGTCAGACGTGTACAACTTATCCAAAGTGCAGATGGCTTTGTGGGTACCTATTCTCATGGTAAAAACATTGGTGTAGTAGTTTCTGCAACTGGTGCTGATGAAGACTTGATCAAAGACATTGCCATGCATGTTGCAGCCGTCAACCCTGAATATATTTCAGAAGCGCAAGTACCAGCGGCTCAATTGGAAAAAGAAAAAGAAATTCTGATTGCCCAAGCCCAAGATTCTGGTAAACCAGCTGAGATCATTGAAAAAATGGTTGGTGGAAGAATACGTAAATATTTAGCTGAAATTACATTAAAAGGACAGCCTTTTGTTAAAGATCCAGACGTGACTGTAGAGAAATTATTGAATGCCAAAAACGCAGATGTGATAGAATTTGTGCGTTTTGAAGTAGGCGAAGGTATCGAGAAAAAAGTCGATAACTTTGTTGAAGAAGTTATGGCTCAAGCACGTGGAAATTGATCAAGTTAAATACAAAAGAATTCTGCTGAAACTCAGTGGAGAAGCATTGATGGGTGCAGAGGATTACGGTATTGATCCTCTGATCATCAATCGCATATCAAAAGAAATTGCCCAGGTTCATCGTTTGGGTGTCGAAATCGGCATTGTGATCGGAGGTGGCAATATCTTTCGAGGCGCTGGTTTAAGCAAGTCAGGTATTGACCGAGTCACTGGCGACCACATGGGCATGTTGGCCACAGTGATGAATTCATTGGCATTACAAAATGCTTTGGAAAAGCAAGACATCAAAGTCAGGGTCATGTCAGCCATTGGCATCCACGAAGTTTGTGAAGATTATATTCGCAGACGTGCTATCAGACACTTACAAAAGGGAAATATCACCGTATTTGCTGCGGGGATTGGTAATCCTTTTTTTACCACTGACTCAGCAGCCAGTTTAAGGGCCATAGAAATTAACGCAGACATTGTGTTAAAAGCGACCAAAGTTGATGGTATATATTCGGCAGATCCTGTGAAAAATCCAGATGCTTTTAAGTATGATCATTTAACTTATGATGAAGTAATTGAAAAAAAATTAGCAGTCATGGATACATCGGCAGTGGTATTATGTAGAGACAGAAAAATGCCGATTAGAATTTTTAATATGAACCAAGATAATGCCTTGATGGATATTGTGAAAGGTAGCAACATTGGTACTGTGGTATCCGCTGATTAAGGAGCTATTTGATGATAAACGAAATAATTAAAGAAGCCGATCAACGCATGAGTAAGACGATTGAGGCTTTACATAATGAATTAAAAGGTGTGAGAACTGGCCGTGCTAATACCAGCTTACTTGATGGTATCATGGTTGATTACTATGGATCTGCCTCTGCTTTGAATCAAGTGGCTAACGTGGCAGTTCAAGACTCCAGAACGTTAACGGTTACTCCTTGGGAAAAAACAATGATTGAACCCATTGAAAAAGCCATTATGTCATCAAATTTAGGTTTAAACCCTGTCAGTGCAGGGATGGTAATCAGGATTCCTTTGCCGCCGTTGACAGAAGAAAGAAGAAAGGATTTGGTTAAATTAGTGGGTCAAATCGCTGAGAACAGTAAAATAGCTTTGCGAAATATACGACGTGATGCCAATTCACAATTAAAAATGTTGTTGAATGATAAAGAGATCACAGAAGATGATTTGCATGGCTCGGAAAAAAGTGTACAGGATGTTACAGATAAATTCGTTAAACAAGTGGATGATGTGATCAGCGATAAAGAAAAAGAATTAATGGAAATTTAATTTACTGGCCACAAATAAAGAAAACTCAATGACTATAAAGCACATCGCCATAATTATGGATGGAAACGGGCGATGGGCTACCGCAAAAAGAAGGCCGCGTACTTTTGGTCACCAAGCAGGTGTGAAAACGGTTCGCTCAACCATTGAAGGTTGTCTACAACAAAGTATTCCTCATTTAACTTTATTTGCTTTCAGTAGTGAAAATTGGTCACGGCCTGCTAAAGAAGTGCAAAAACTAATGGACTTATTTATGCGCTCTTTAACCAAAGAAACTCCTGAGTTACTTAGACAAGGAGTGCAACAAAACTTCATTGGAGACCTTTCTAAATTTTCATCTAAACTACAAAATAAAATGCAGGATGTGGCATCCATGCATCCTGAGAACGTAACTATGAATTTAAATATCGCAGTCAATTATGGGGGTAAATGGGACGTGATTCAGGCAGCAAAAAAATTCAATGATGAAATCAATAAGAAGAATGTCACTGCCAATGAAATTGATGAACAAATATTCAATAGTTACATGTCATTGTCTGATCAGCCCCCAGTTGATTTACTCATTCGAACCGGTGGCGAACACCGCATATCAAATTTCTTGTTGTGGCAGATTGCCTATGCTGAAATCTTTTTTGAAGATGTCTTATGGCCTGATTTTCATATCCAAGAATTAAATAGAGTGATTGAAAGTTTTTATTCAAGGGAGCGTCGCTTTGGCAAAACAAGCGAGCAGGTGAAACCAAATGTTGATTGAAATGAATCTTTTCCATCATTCTTCTATTGATCACAGGAGCTAGATAATGCTTAAGCAAAGAATAATCACAGCTGTAATTTTAGCCCCAATTCTTATATTTTTAGTGTTATATGGCAATATTTATGGTTTTGCAATACTGATTGCTGTTATCCAGCTGGCAGCTACATTCGAATGGCTTAAAATTATTAAGCTCAATACCAGCTTGGCATTGGTAAATGCCATGGTTTTAACGTTGCTTACAAACTATATTATATTTATTGGGCTTATAAACATACAAACCATTGGTCTGGCTTATCTATTTATTTGGTTACTGGCAATTTTTTGGCTCATTAATCATCGGTGGGGTTATCAAAACTCACAGATTCAATTATTGATCAAAGGTAGCTTGGGCGTATCTGCGATTATGGTATTTAGTTTGGCCATGAATTTTATATACATTCAAGCAAATGGTGTGTGGTTAACCATGTCATTGTTTTTCTTGATTTGGGTCGCAGATATAGGCGCCTATGTCAGCGGAAAATCTATGGGGAAACATAAGTTAGCAATCAATATTTCACCTGGAAAAACCTGGGAAGGGGTGATGGGTGCGACCGTCTTTGTTGGGATTTTTGCTTCCTTGATTGGAACACATTTATCAATAGTTTGGTGGCAAACTATATTAATTATGATTCCTGTAGCATTATTTTCGGTGATTGGTGATTTGGCTGCAAGTTTAGGTAAGCGCCAGGCACAAATTAAAGACAGCTCAAATCTGTTACCAGGACATGGTGGTTTTATAGATCGCTTTGATAGTTTGATTGCAGCCTCACCGCTGTATGCTTATTTGTTAAAGTATGTGTTGTAAATTGACATGAAAAATTTGGCTGTCCTTGGAGCAACTGGTTCGATTGGTGATTCTACTCTTAAGGTGATTCGAAAACATCCGGATAAATTTAATGTCACCGCCCTTTCAGCTCATAGTAATGTGGATAAGATTATTCAACTGGCCCATGAGTTTGAACCAAAGCACGTTGTGATTACTGACGAAACAGCTGTACAAAAAGTAGTGCAAGGTTTAGCTGATTTAAAGACACATGTTTATGGCGGAATAAACGATTTGAATTCCATAGTCTCTGATACTCAAGTAGATTTGGTAGTTGCTGGTATAGTGGGAAATGCAGGCATGGAGTCGGTATTGGCTGCAGTTGAAGCAGGGAAGACATTATTGCTGGCTAATAAGGAATCTTTGGTCGTGGCTGGAGAACTGGTTATGCCATTGGCTAAAAAAACCAACGCAACAATTATCCCCTTAGATTCAGAGCATAATGCGATTTTTCAATGTCTTGGAATTGGGTACGAAACAGGTGTTCGTCCTGATGGGGTAAACAGCATAACCTTAACTGCTTCAGGCGGCCCATTTTGGCAAACGGATGCTAAACACTTTAAATCAATAACACCGTCGCAGGCAGTGGCTCACCCTAAATGGAACATGGGGGCAAAAATTTCCGTAGATTCTGCTACATTAATGAATAAAGGGTTAGAGGTTATCGAAGCTCATTGGTTGTTCAATATAGCCAGCGAAGACATCAAAGTTTTGGTACATCCGCAAAGTATAATACATTCAATGGTTAATTTTCTAGATGGTTCTGTGTTGGCTCAAATGGGTAGTCCTGATATGCAAATACCCATTTCTCATGGTTTAGGTTTAGGGCAACGATTGGGTAATGATGCTGACTTCCTGGATTTGTTACAGCAGCAGCAATTGACTTTTTATCAAGCTGATAGTCATAAATTTAAATGCTTGCAATTAGCCAGAGATGCACTGTTGCTAGGTGGGACTGCCGCGGCGATACTGAATGCAGCTAATGAAATCAGTGTGGCGTCATTTTTAAAGGGGCTTATTCGATTTGACCAGATAGCTCAAATCAATGATAGAATGATGAATGCTATAGAGTCTGCAAACGTAGAATCTGTTGCACAATTAAAAGACCTTGACCATGAGGTCAGAATTAAAACAGAAGCAGCAATAAATTCAAAATAAGAAACTATGACAACGATATTAGGCAGCATTTTTTGGCTGATCATAACCTTAGGTGTTCTGGTAACCTTTCATGAATTGGGTCACTTTTGGGTGGCACGTTTATTCAAAGTAAAGGTATTGAGGTTTTGTGTGGGTTTTGGTAAGCCAATTTGGTCACGTTACGATAAGCAAGGCACCGAAATTGCAGTGGCACCAATTCCATTGGGTGGTTATGTGAAGTTGTTGGATGTCAGAGATTGTGACGTGTCAGCAGAAGATACCCATCACACTTATAATCACAAACCGTATTGGCAAAAAATGCTCATCATGTTTGCTGGCCCGGCATTTAACTTTATCTTGGCATTCTTTTTGTATTGGTTGATGTTCGTGGTTGGTAAAGACGAAATTCAACCTACGCTGGGTGAGCCAACAAAAATAATGAAACAAGCTGGTTTTCAGGAAAAAGACCGCCTCAAGACAGTTGATGGTCAGTTGATTAGAACTTGGTCAGATGTGTCTTTAAGTCTAATAACAGCTGGCATAGATCGACGTGATATTGATGTGGAGGTTGAAACAGAATCGGGGACGATGACATTTCGGACATTGCCATTCTCAGCTGTCCCTGAAGAAGTGGCTGAAGAAGAACTGATAGAATACATTGGGTTGCAAGCATACCGTATACCATTGGCTGCAAAAATGACAGATTTAGATGCTGATTTGCCAGCAGCAAAAGCAGGGCTTCGGGCTGGTGATGTGATTGTACAAATAAATGATGATCCTGTAGCAGATTGGTATGATGTGGTAGAAGTGATCAGTCAAATAGAACACGGTCCAATCAAAGTCATTTATATCAGGGATCAGGTTCAACAATCAACAACCGTACCTGCCTTAATGTCAGACCCTGAAAATCCTGATCGTAGAATCTTAGGTATCCGCCCTGATTCGCCGCATGATTCTGATCGAGCTTATTATAATGATTTGTTTTTTTCGCTCTCTTATGGGCCTTGGGACTCCGTTGGACAATCCTTCTTACAGATAGGTAAAATCACCAGTAAGTCCTTAGAGATGATGTGGAAATTAGTCACTGGAAAAGCTTCTGTTAAGAATCTATCAGGTCCAATTACCATTGCTCAAGTCGCCAATGATTCTGCAGCCAGAGGCTTTTCTTGGTATTTGTCATTTTTGGCATTAGTAAGTCTCAGTTTAGGTATCATAAATTTAATGCCTGTTCCCATGTTGGATGGTGGCCAGATGATGTTTTTGAGCATTGAAAAAATCAAAGGTTCACCTTTGAGTGAACAGTTTGAGCTAAAAGCGCAACTTATTGGTATTTTTATGATAATTAGTTTGATGTCTTTAGCTTTTTATAACGACATTTTAAGGTCAGTGTCTTAAAATACAGGAAAAAAATTAAACTAAACTATATGCGCAAATTAATCTTACTTTTGGTGCTGTTATCGTGCCACGTTAAAGCCATGGAATCATTCAGAGTCGGTGACATCAGAATTTTAGGTGCAGATCGAATATCACATGGAACTATTTTCTCATATTTGTCAATTGAGCGTGGTGATGTGGTTGATGGTGACGCCATTAAACAAGGGATTAAAAGTGTGTTTTCAACCGGGTATTTTAATGACGTTAAGATGCTAAAAGATAATGATGTGCTGATAGTTCAGGTTATAGAACGTCCAGCTATTGCGACCATCAGCATTGACGGTAATAAGAGCATCAAGACCGAGGAATTACTCCAGGGTTTGAGCAGTATTGGATTATCAGAAGGTGAAGTGTTTGATAAACTTGAGCTGGAGAAAGTGAAAAACGAACTGGTACAACAGTTCTTTTCACGTGGTAAATACAATGTTGAAATAGAAACTAACGTCAAAGAACTTGATCGCAATAGGGTGTTGGTTAACATCAACATAGATGAAGGAAAATCAGCAAAAATTAAACACATTAAAATTGTTGGCAATACTGTGTTTACAGATGAAGAGTTAATTGAAGCGTTTGAATCGGACACCTCCAATTGGCTTTCTTGGTATTCCCAAGACGATCAATATTCCAAAGAAAAACTCAATGGCGATTTGGAAAAGTTGAAATCATATTATTTGGACAGAGGTTATGTGAATGCAGAGGTGGAATCTGTTCAAGTTACCATCAGTAATGACAAGAAAGATATCTATATCACTGCCAACATTCAAGAAGGAGAACAGTATAAATTTGGTCGACAAGACCTCACGGGTGAATTGGTTTTTGATAAATCAATCATGGAAAAATATTTGATCACCAAAGAAGGGCAAACATTTTCGCAAAACTTAATTGAAGCCACCAATACTACTTTAAAAGCAGTTTTGGCTAATCGTGGTTATGCATTTGCAGAAATTCAACCGGTACCAAAAATAAACGATGATGAAAAAACTGTAGATGTTACTTTTTTTGTTTTACCAGGGAAAAAAGTATATGTTCGCCGGATCAACTTTAATGGAAATACAAAAACCAAAGATGAAGTACTGCGAAGAGAAATGCGTCAATTTGAAGGTGCTTGGTTTTCGCAAACATTGGTAGATAGGTCAAAATTGAGGTTGCAGCAAAAACCTTATTTTGAAGAGGTTAATATCGAAACTGAACAGGTGGCTGGAACTGACGATCAAATAGATGTTAATGTGACTGTTAAAGAGAGGAACTCGGGTCAGTTTACTTTTGGATTGGGCTTTTCTCAGGTCAGTGGCTTAAATTTCTCTACCAGTGTATCTTTACAAAACTTATTGGGAACAGGTAACACCTTGTCTGTGGCAGTCAATACATCAGATTTTTATAAGAGATTAAACTTGTTGTATGAAAACCCATATTTTACAGATGATGGTATTTCTTTAGGCTATAGCATGAATTTCACCAATATAGATCAAGGTGATGCTAACATTGCTCAATACAATTCTACCAATGGTAGTTTGGGTGTCCAAGCCAGTTTTCCTATTACAGAATTCGATCGAATTTTTACCAGCTTTTCTTATGAGCGAATTTCATTGCGCGCTAATCAAGACTTTACCGCACAAGCCATTGTGGATGGTTTGTTGGACCTAGGCGGTTATGCTTTTAGCTGCTTAAATAATATTGCCAGGCCAGAAGATGATGCCAATTTACCTATATTGACTGAGCAATGTTTCGAAGATGAGATCATTCCTCCTCCAACGGGTATTGAAGGTGAAACCATTCAGGTTCCACTTCAGTATAGGCGTGCATTTACTTTATATAAAGCTCAGGCAAGATGGGCAAGAGACAGTCGAAATCGCTTTTTCAACCCCACAAGAGGAGCGTTCCATTCGATTGGGTTTGAAGCATCTTTACCTAGCAGTACCGCAGAATTTTATAAAATAAATATCAGAGAGAATATACTTTTTCCATTAACTGACAAACTCACCTTGTCACTTCGTGGTGAGTTGGGATATGGTGATGGTTATGGTAATACCCGTGTACTACCGTTTTTTGAAAACTTTTTTGCTGGTGGCGTGAATTCAGTCAGAGGTTATGACGACAATACACTGGGACCAAAGTCATTGGTTGGTGGTGAACTAGAAGATGAAGATAATTTACCAAGCACTTCTAGATCTGGAGACCCAATTGGTGGATCATTGAAGGTGATTGGTTCTGCAGAAATCGTTTTTCCAAATCCCTTTGGAAAAGATAACAGTAATGCAGCAAGGTTGGCTTGGTTCTTTGATGTAGGTAATGTATTTGATGATTTAGATTCTTTTGAAGCCAGGGAGTTAAGAATGTCTACAGGTTTCGCATTGCGGTGGCAAGCTCCTGTTGGACCAATAGTCATTTCTTATGCCTTACCATTCAATAAAGATCGTTTTGATCGAACTGAACGTTTACAATTTACCTTTGGTAATACATTCTGATACATGATGAATCGTTGGCCAATAACTTTCTGTATCCTTGGTTTGGCACTGAGTGTTAACCACGCCTATGCAGAGGACAAAATTGGCTATGTTGATATGAATGCACTGATCAACCAATCACCTCAAATATTAGCGGCTAACCAATCTTTAACTTCTGAATTTGAAGAGCAAAACAATCGCATTTCTGAACAAGAAGCTGATTTAAAAACTCTAGAAAGTACCATCAGTAAAGAAGGTAATTTCATGACACCAGACAAACTGTTAGAACTTCAAGAGAGGGCTAGAATTTTAGAGCGACAAGTCAGGCGAGCTAAAGAAGACATGAAAGATGCCATCACCATCAGAAACTCACAATTGGTTGATGAAGTGCAAAATCAAATCAAAAATATTGTAGCTGAATATGCAGAAGCCAATGGTTATGATGCCATATTGATCAATGCCATATTATATGCCAATGAGAAAATAGACATAACTGATGAGATATTAATGAAATTGCGGGCCGATTATTCATCAGGAGAATAAAAAAATCGATGAAGACTTTGGCAGAATTGGCGGCATCACAGCAGTTAACCTATCAGGGTAATGGTGATATTCAAATACATTCAGTAGGCACATTAGAGCATGCCAAAAATGATCAAATCAGCTTTCTGGCCAATCCAAGTTACACCAAGTATTTGAAAAATACACAGGCAGCTGCGGTAATTATCAATCAAGAAATGGCCACTCAATACAATGGAAATGCGTTGATTGCTGAGGATCCATACCTTACTTTTGCATATGTGGCCCAGTTATTTGAATCATTAAAGCAAAGCTTAAACCAAGAAAAATTCAAAATTCACGCCAGTGCAATCATTGAAGACTCTGAGACCATAGATAAATCAGTATCGGTTGGACCATTGTCGTACATTGCAGCAGGTGTAAAGATTGGCGCAGGTACGGTGATTCAATCACATGTTTCAATTGCCCCAGGTGTTCATGTTGGTGAAAATTGCCTCATTAAGTCAGGTGCAAAGATAGAGGCAGGGTGCCATTTAGGCGACCGAGTTATTTTACATCCAGGGTGCATCATAGGAGCAGATGGTTTTGGCTTAGCCAGAGGAACTGATGGCTGGGTTAAAATTCCGCAGACTGGTGTTGTGAGAATTGGCAATGACTGTGAGGTTGGTGCTAATACTACTGTTGATCGTGGCGCCATCGAAGATACGGTGCTTGGAAATGATGTCAGATTGGATAACCAAATACAAATTGGCCACAATGTGATTATTGGAGATCACACTGTGATAGCTGGTTGTGCAGCAGTTGCTGGATCTGCTGTAATTGGTAAAAATTGCCTGATTGGTGGTGGTGCGGGGATTGTTGGCCACATAAAAATATGTGATGGGGTTGTGGTGCAAGCAATGGCCTTGGTCACTCATTCGATTAAAAAACCAGGTTCTTATAGCTCTGTATCGCCGTTACAGCCAACCAAGCAATGGCAGAAAAATGCTGTAAGAGCAAAACAACTTGATAAAATGGCAAGAAAAGTTAATCAATTGGAGAAAAAAATAAATGACTGACCAAGACAGCAGTGTAAGTATTGAAAAAATAATGGAACTCATTCCTCATCGCTACCCTTTCTTGTTGGTTGACAGAGTCATTGATTATCAGCCTGGTGAATGGATCAAAGCCATTAAAAATGTCACTTTCAACGAACCTCAATTTCAAGGCCATTTTCCTGATCATCCAGTGATGCCGGGCGTTATGTTAGTAGAGGGAATGGCTCAAGCTTCAGGTGTTTTAACACAGTTGTCACGTGATGGACTTGCTAATGATGCATTGTTTTATTTGGTCAAAGTGGATAATGCCAAATTCAGCCAAATTGTGGTACCTGGTGACCAATTAGAATATGAATGTCATATTAAAAAGGTGATCAAGAACATGACCATGTATAGCTGTAAGGCAAGAGTCGCTGGTAAAGTGGTGGCTAAAGCAGATTTATTATGTGCAGAGAAAGTAAAATGATACACCCTACAGCGATCATTGATTCGACTGCCCAAATTGGTGAAAACGTTTCTATAGGTCCTTATTGTATAGTTGAGGCTGATACTGTACTGGGTGATGATTGTGTATTGAAATCACATGTACTAATTGCTAATCACACCACCATTGGAAAAGGCAATAAAATTTATTCATTTGCGTCTATAGGTGAAGACCCACAAGACAAAAAATATGCTGGTGAGCCGACCCAGTTGATCATTGGTGATAACAACACCATCCGCGAGTCTGTCACCATTAACCGCGGTACTGTTGATGACAAAGGTGTAACCTCAATTGGTAATGAAAACTGGATCATGGCTTATGTCCATATTGCCCATGATTGCGTCTTGGGCAATCACACCATTTTAGCTAACTGTAGTTCTTTGGCAGGTCATGTCCATGTTGAAGATCACGCCATTCTTGGTGGTTTTACCAAGCTACATCAGTTTTGTCGTGTGGGTACCCATGCTTTTTCGGCAATGGATACCGGCTTTCAAAAGGATTTACCACCTTTTGTCATGGCTCAAGGTAATCCGGCCAAACCCAGGGCAATTAATTTTGAAGGTTTGAAACGCCGACAATTCAATAAACAGCGTATTGCAGCTATTAAGGCTGCTTACCGAGTACTGTACAAATCAGATTTAAAGTTAGATCAAGCGGTTGCAGAATTAGAGCAGATGTCGAAAAACTCAGATGATGTTAAAGTGATGTTGGACTTCATTCAACAGTCATCGCGCAGCATCATTCGTTGATGTCAACAAGACCTTTTAAAATAGCAGTGGTTGCAGGTGAAGCTTCCAGTGATATGTTAGGTACAGCGTTGATCAATGACATGTTTGAGTTGAACTCAGCGATTGAAATCATAGCTGTTGGTGGAAAAAGAATCGCATCAACTGCTGCAAAAGTAATACAAGATAATGAGGTTTTTTCGGTTATGGGGTTAACCGAAGTGATTAGACACTTACCTCGGTTGGTTAAAATAAAGAATCAAATCTTAAAAAAAATCATTACTTTTAAGCCTGATGTTTTTATTGGAATTGACTCTCCAGACTTAAATTTTTCGATGGCAAAAAGCCTAAAAAAACATGGAATACCAGTGATTCATTATGTCAGTCCATCTGTTTGGGCATGGCGACCAAACAGAATATACAAGATGCAAGGCTTTATCGACTATCTATTGACTTTATTTCCATTTGAACCAAGCATATATAAACCAACATCTATACAAGCAGAGTTTGTTGGACACCCACTGGCTCAAAAAATACCGATAGTAATTAATAAAAAGCAAGCCAAAGAACATATTAATCTTAAAGAAAGAAAAGTGTTGGCTTTGTTGCCAGGTAGTAGGAACCGTGAAATCAAAACTTTGTTGCCAATCTTTTTAGCTGCTTTAAAACGCATGAATTTAGACGATCAATGGCTTATTGCAAGCAGCAATGTTAATGCAGATAAAATCAAAATAGTTAATGACATTGCGGCAGACAGTAAAGTTAAAATTAAATGGGTTGATGAAGCAACAGAATTACTAAAAGCCGCAGATTTTGCATTACTGGGATCTGGAACAGTGGCATTAGAGGCCATGTTGTGTAAAACACCCATGGTGGTGGCTTATCAAATTTCACCATTAACTTGGTCAATTGTGAGCACTTTCAAAATGATGCAATTACCCTATTACTCTTTGCCTAACGTATTAAAGGGTGATTTTATGGTGCCAGAGGTGATGCAAAAAGATTTAACTGCAGCACGTTTAAGTGCAGTTTGTACACAAGTCATTAATAAGACTGATCAATCTGATTTGATACAGTCTTTTGAAAAAATACATCAGACATTGTTACCTGATGTATCGAACTTAGCAGCACAGAAAGTACTGGGCTATTTGGAAGAAAGATGTTAGTCGCTGGTGTTGATGAGGCAGGCCGTGGGCCGTTAGCGGGACCAGTTACGGTATCAGCAGTTATTCTTAATGAATCGATTGCAGGATTAGATGATTCAAAGAAATTGTCTGAAGCACAAAGATTGGCTTTAGTCGAAACTATTAAAGCCCATGCCTTGTCATGGAGTGTGGTCCATGTTTCTGTGGAAAAAATTGATCAAATTAATATATTCCAAGCCACCATGTTAGGCATGCAGAATGCTGTTAAAAAACTGGCAATGAAACCAGATAAAATTTTAGTTGATGGCAATAAAACCCCTGATTTTGGTATACAGGCAAATGCCATAATAGGCGGTGATGGTATAGAACCTGCCATCAGTGCAGCTTCTATTTTAGCCAAGTGTGCGCGGGACCAATTAATGGTAGCCATGCATGACGAGTTTCCTCATTATGGATTTGCTCAACACAAAGGTTATGGCACCAAAAAACATGTGAATGCAATTAATGAATATGGCCCATGTAAACATCACCGCAAAACTTTTGCACCTGTAAAGCATATGTTACAGGTTGATTTGTTGTGACCATGAGCCATTCATTCGTTCACCTAAACGTTCACACTGAATTTGCGATTGTTGATTCAACCATCAGAATTCCACAGCTGGTAGAGAAGGTAAAAGCCTTACACATGCCAGCAGTGGCAATTACTGATATGAATAATGTTTTTGCGGCGATTAAATTTTTTAATGCAGCAAAAAAAGCAGGAATCAAACCCATCATCGGTGCGGATGTTTGGGTCTCAAGTGCTGAAGATCCGGAGACTGTTTTTGAAATCACTTTGCTGTGCCAAAACCATGTGGGCTATCTTAACCTCAGTCAGATCATTTCTCATGCTCAATACCACCGCAATAATCAACATCAGCCATGTGTCAGTACCGAATTTGTTTTTGCCCATCATGCTGGACTGATAGTATTGGCTGACAGTCACTACAGCGATGTGGGTCAACAAATCATCAATCAAAAGCTAGACGAGGCGGTTGAGTTGATGTGTGAATGGAAAAAGGTATTTGGCGATCGTTACTATGTTGCTGTTGCTGAAATTAAGCGGGCCAATGAAGCAGCGTCTAATTCAGCAGCCATTTATATGGCAGCGCATCAAGACGTACCAATGGTGGCTTCAGGTCGTTGTCGGTTTTTGCAAGAAGATGATTTTAACGCCCATGAAGCCAGGATTTGTATCAATCGAGGCAATGTGTTGGCTGATCCAAAGCGACCTAAAGATTATACCCAGGAACAATATGTAAAATCTACGGAGGAGATTACAGCACTTTTTCAACAGTTTCCAGAAATGATAGAAAATAGTTATGCGATTGCACAACGCTGTAATTTAGATTTTAATTTCAAAGATTACTATTTACCTGAGTTTCCGATTCCTGAAGGGTTAACCATTAACAGTTACTTCAAACAACTTTGTGAGGATAGCCTGAATCAATTTCTAACTACATTTGGGCCAGATCCAGATTATACAGAACAAGATTATTACGAGCGTTTAGCACATGAAATTAAAGTAATTTTGGACATGGGGTTCCCTGGCTACTTCCTGATTGTTTCTGATTTTATCAGGTGGTCTAAAGACAATCAGATTCCAGTAGGTCCTGGTCGAGGTTCAGGTGCAGGATCGCTGGTGGCATTTGTGATGAAAATCACTAATTTAGATCCATTAAAATATGAATTACTGTTTGAACGTTTTTTGAACCCTGAAAGAATTTCCATGCCTGATTTTGATGTGGATTTTTGTATGGATCGCCGTGATGAAGTCATTGCGTATGTAGCAGATAAATATGGCAAAGAAAAAGTCAGCCAAATCATTACATATGGCTCAATGACTGCCAAAGCCGTGATAAGAGATGCGGGGCGAGTTCTGGGTTATCCTTACCCTGTTGTTGATGGAATTGCCAAGCTGATCCCTAATGATTTAGGTATAACCTTGACAGAGTCATTAAAAAAAGCCCCAGAATTATCTAGTCTATATGACGAAGATGATGAGGCTCAAGAGGTGATAGATTTATCATTAAAGCTAGAGGGTTTAAAAAGAAATGTAGGTAAGCATGCGGGTGGTGTGGTTATTGCGCCCAGTGCGATCAGTGACTTTTGTCCTGTATATGTTGAAGAAAGCTCTCAATCTGTGGTTTCACAGTTTGACAAAGATGATGTAGAGTCAATCGGCCTGGTCAAATTTGATTTCTTGGGACTAAGAACACTAACTATCATAGATTGGGCCATTCAATCCATTGAAAAAGAAACTCAGCAACTATTGGATATTGATACCATTCCATTGGATGACAAAAAAACATTTGCCTTGTTACGTTCAGCAAAAACCACATCTGTGTTTCAGTTAGAATCTTCAGGCATGCAAGGGCTGATCGGACGTCTTCGTCCTGACAGTTTTGAAGACATCATTGCTCTGGTTGCATTATATCGACCTGGGCCGTTAGACTCAGGTATGGTTGACACCTATGTGAAATGCAAGCATGGGTTGGAGACTCCAAACTATTTACATGACTCATTAACAGATATTTTGAAGCCTACTTATGGAGTCATACTGTATCAAGAACAAGTGATGCAAATTGCTCAAGTGTTGTCAGGATACACATTAGGTGGCGCTGATATTCTGCGTAAAGCGATGGGCAAAAAGATCCATGAAGTCATGGCTCAACAAAAGCAAATTTTCATTGATGGTGCGGTTGAACGCGATGTTGATGGTAATTTAGCTGCGGAGATTTTCTCACAAATAGAAACTTTCGCCGGTTATGGTTTTAATAAATCTCATTCTGCGGCCTATGCTTTAGTTTCATATCAAACAGCTTACCTTAAGGCACATTACCCAGTACATTTCATGGCAGCTGTGTTATCTGCTGATATGGACAACACTGAAAAAGTTGTTAATCAATTATTCGACATTCGCAGCTTTAACATTACTGTCAAAGCGCCAGATGTGAATGAATCAGTATATAAGTTTAAGGCGCATCAAGGTGCCATCATTTATGGTATGGGAGCCATCAAAGGTGTGGGTGAGGGTGCCATAGATGAAATTGTTGAGGCTCGTGAACAAGGTGGAAAATTTAAATCATTTCAAGACTTGTGTACTCGGGTTAATTTAAGAAAAGTTAATAAAAGAACCTTGGAGGCTTTAATCAGAGCTGGTGCTTTTGATCAATTGCATGGTAACAGACGGCAACTGTTAGATGGCATGGAGCAAGTGGTTAAAGCAGCGGATCAAATGAGTAAAGACCGTGATTCAGGACAATTTGATTTATTTGGTAATGCTGCAGGGAATTCATCTTATCAATCCATTCAATTACCGCAAGTGGCTGAAGATGACAAGTTAGAGCGTTTATTGGCAGAAAAAACAGTGACAGGGACATTCCTCACAGATCACCCGTTGCGACATGCCAGTGAGTGGCTCTCACATGTGACTACATTTGAATTGGCTAAATTTCAAGACATGCAAATCAAAAACGCTCAGCCAACAGACTATCGAGTGATGGGTTTGGTAACTGGAGTCAGGCCAGGCTTTAAAGGTAAAATGAAAGTTCGAATAGTTGATCAATCTGGCTTCTTTGAGTTCAGTTTGAGTGAACAGTTTTATTATGAATACCAAATGATGTTAGAGACCAATGCCATGGTTTTGGTTGAAGGCAATGCAGGTTTGAAAACATTTAAAGGCAGAGATGGTGGTCCTGACAATGAAGTCTTTGTCACCGCAGTCAGTAACTTGTACAGTATAGAAGAAGCCGTTGCTTTGTATTGTGACCGAATTTGTTTTGTGAGTACTGAAAACAGTGGTGATTTATCCGATGAGATCAGCCAATTACTGGCTAAGCATGGCAAAGGCAAAGCCCAACTGTATGTACATTTCAAACAAGCCGGCCAAGAGGTTAACCTTAAGTTATCAGAGCAACATAAAATCAGGCCTTCCTATTCACTGTTAGAAGAAGCACTCACCAAAGATTCAATCCAGCAAGTGCTGACTAAAAACTAACAGCTGATTTATATCCCGCTCGGGCCGCAGTCATTTTTCAAGTAATCAACCATCGATTGATATAACATAATCTGATGATTATAAAATAAGGTGTTAGAAAAATGATCAGCACCAGCTAATTCAACGTATTTGTAAGGTTTGTTGTGTTTGTCCAATGCCTTAAGGTAACGTTTGGCATGCTCAGCCGGGACGCGTTGATCAACACTGCCGTGAATCAATAAAATGGGGACATTGACTTTTGCAACCTCATTTATGGGTGAAATACCTTCTACCCACATGCCTTCTTGTTCGACTTTGCTGGCGCCACGCAGTCGGTCGCGGTAGTAATTAACTTGTAATTGATTGTCTACCACTGCAGCCCCCGCAATAACACATTGATACATTTGCGGTTGGCGCGAAGCGGCAATCAGGGCAGCATAACCGCCATATGACCAGCCGAACATGGCTACTCGGTCAGGATCTGCCAATTTCTTGTCAATCAAGTATTTAACGCCATCATCCTTATCATCCTGCATGGCTTTACCGCCCTCGCCACCGTTGATAAATGCTGACTTATAGAAATCCAATCCATAGCCTCTGGACCCTCGATATTGTGGTTGAATAACTAAATAACCTTGATTCGCGAGCATTTGGCCCCATTCGTCATAGCCAACAGTCTCACCAACAAAGGGTCCCCCATGTGGCATGACTATGGTTGGAAATGGGCCTACCCCTTTGGGTTTAGTGAGAAATGCAGGTATTACTTTACCGTCTCTTGCAGGGTATTTAATGTATTCTACTTCAGCTAGGCTCTCATGATTGAATGAGGGTTGTTTACTGCCAATTTTTTTAACAGTATTATTCTGAACCAAGTAATAACTTCCTGGGTCTTGCGGGCCAACATTGTAAACCACCATGCCTTTATTGCCTTTGGCCCGGCTTGAGATTCGAATTGAATGAGCAAAAGGTATGCTGATGTCTAATTGTTTGTACAATGCCGCTTCTTCAGCATCAAAATATTCATAATGGTCTTTGTCTAAAAGATACCTAACTGCTGTAATTTTATCTGCTTTTTCCCAAGTGTTACTATGCCTTCTCACACCGGAAACATCAACATCGTTGCGTTGGTAAATCAAATCCCCAAACGATTTGGTATGGGTGTTGAACTCCCAGAGTCCAGCTTTGTCTTTTCCATTGTGTGCTGTTACTATTAAGGTATCTGGTTTGATATCATCAAGGCCCCCAATGTTAAATGATTCAAAGCTGTTTTCACTCAAGCGATAGATTTCTTGCCAGTCATCGCTATTGGCTTTGCGGTAATAGTAAACAGAATCTCTTGATTTGTCATCAAAGCCAAATCCAATTCGTGGGTTACCTTTGCCATCAAAACCAATGTTAGCTAACGCAATACTGCCTTGTATTAATAATTTTTTAGTGCCTTTTCTTAAATCAAACTCGTAATAATGGCTGGGTCTGAATCTCAATCTGGCTTCTTTTGACCCACCACTTTTGGCATTAAAAGCTAAGATTACTTTATTGGGCTCTTCTGGGAGTAAGTTCACAACTCTTGCATTGACTTCCCTGAATTCTGTTATTTTCTTAGTTTTAAGGTTGAATTTGGCAAGCTTTCCTTCGTAAACGCCGCGATTAAAGCCATCAATTTTATCGCGGACTTGTTGCCTTAAATTGAGTAAAATATCATCTTCACTGATCCATGAATAACCGACTATTTCCATTGGGTCAGCATTGACTCTGAATGGTTTTTGACTTAAGTCACTAGACTGAAACACTTCTAATATTGGGTTACCCTCTTTGCTGGGTATTTTCATAAGCGCCAATCGGCCACCTTCAGGAGAAATATTGACCTGGCTTATGACATCGCGAAGGGCAAAATATTCGAGCGGATAGGTTTGATTTTCTGCCTCAGCATTTGCAGTGATAGTATAGGTTAAAGTGATAAAGACTAAACCATATATAAGTTTGTTCATGCGAATCTCCCGACAACTTTTGGTTATTATGCTTATTATTATATGATAATTGCTGGTACTTAGGATGCGGATTACTGACATTTTTAAATTGATTTAATTAAAGTGCAAAAAAAAGCCCCTTATCAATAAGAGGCTTTCTTGGCAAAAGTGATCGTTTGATCAGAATTTATAACCCACATTTAAGAAATAACGTCTGCCATTCAAGTCGTAGCCAAAACCTTGGGGCGAGTTAACTGCTGTAGTTATTGGAGCACCTGCGTCTACTTGAGGAGGCTCTTCATCAAATACGTTAACTACACCAAAGCGAATCGTCCACGCATCTTTCTCCCAGTTTACAGAAGCAGTGTGGTTAAAGTAAGAACCTGCATCATATACAAAACGACACAGTTCATCGCCTGCATCAGGTCCAGCACATGTAAATGTATTGCCATTAAAGTCATCGAAATCATTGACTACATCATCATCTACACCTAC
The DNA here is from genome assembly GCA_964631055.1 of uncultured Marinicella sp. Lineage (GTDB taxonomy): Bacteria > Pseudomonadota > Gammaproteobacteria > Xanthomonadales > Marinicellaceae > Marinicella. Next base: position 7,472 of record CAZVZJ010000023.1, on the reverse strand, counting down.
AGATCCTATGTACCTGGTTTGCCAAGCGAATACGAAATCACCTACGCCGGCTCTTAAGTTTAAAATACCTGACCAATCAGCAAAACCAAACTGCCCAGCATCTTCGTCAAATGTAACTGAACCGTCATCACCAGTGAACAAGTCTGAACTTTCTAATACACGAGTCATAACCAAGTCGGCACCAAATCGGACATTACGATCAAACAAATTAAATTCATTGTCATAAGTGATATTCACATCCACACCCCTGACAGTTTGATTATCTCGATTAATAAAACCTGAATCAATGATGTCAAACACACCATTCTCATCACGTGTTATACGACTACAAAATGGGCTATCAAACTCTTCATCATTGAAACAGTCGTTAACTATAAACTGTGCATTGGGTTCAATGATGGTGTTGTTAATTTCAATTTTGTAATAAGTGGCACCAAACGTTAATTCAGCACGATCAAAGAATGGGACATCCCATGAAAAACCATAAGTTAATGAGTCAGATTCTTCCTCGTTCACATCCTGTACACCACCAGTTGAAACTTCAGTGCTGAAGGTATTGAAACCGTTGTTGTATAGCGTGGTTGGATCAGCTCCTTGGTTGATACAATTTTGTAGCACTTCAGGAGAACGTGTATCCTGATCTGGTAAGTAAACTTGGTTTATAGGATCGTATGCGTCCTCTGGGATGAAACATGGATCAAATACATTGGTAAAACCTGTTTGATCTCTGAGGAAGTTTTCTCTGAGGTTGGGAGCACGATAAGAAGTACCTTTGGTGGCTCTTAACAACAGTGATGGAATAGGTCTATAACCTAATTTAGCAGAGTATGTATTGGCACTGGGGAAAAATTCATCTTTAGTGTATCGACCGGATAAATTGATATCTAATGATTCTATGCCAGGCTTATTTGCAATCAAAGGAATTTGTACCTCTGCAAATGCTTCACGAGTAAATTTAGAACCACTCGCGCCACCATCAGCAAAAAAGCCAAAGAATAAACCGTCTCTGGCTACATCATCAGGAATAGATTGAATTTCATCTCGTCTGATTTCAAATCCCAGACCAGCGGTGGCTGGACCTGCTGGCAAATCAGCTACATAACCTGAAGTGAAAGCTGACCAAATGGTTTGTTCTACTTTGGTTCTGAAATCACGAGAATCAAATAAATATGCGCGTTCAGCTGGAGTTAAATCACTGACTATCGGTGAATATAAGTTTGGAGCGAACAAGTTAATTGGTACACAACCATCATTGTTACCACAAATGACTTCGCCTGTGTCAGGGTCAATTCTAGAAGTGTTCAATGAATAGTTTAAGTGGTCATTTCTGATACCACGTCTTGATGATGTACCATCAGATTCCTGGTGAGAAATATAAGTCTCGAATGCCCAGCTATTGAATGAACCAAAATCGATTTGTGGAAGATCTCCTCGAATACCAAAAACCAATCGAGTCTGCTCAACTGTTGTACTGGTTTGATCTCGATCTCCATCTATAGCTATAACAGGTCTGGTGATTTGCGGGCCAATAGGTCCTAAGAATTGAACGCAACCTTCTTCACCTGGTGTACACCCTATGTTACTGATTACAGCCGGATTAGCCAGCAATTCATCAAATGCTAAACCACAATCTATACCGTTGAGTCCATTGGGGTTACAAAGGTTAAATGGGTTGTCAGCTGGAACGAATGGAAAGAACTGAGGTTGTCCAGAATCTTGAAAAGTATCTCGTCTGCTATAGCTGGCTTCATAAAACGGTGTGATGTTCATGTCGCCTTCAAAAGTGTATTCACCATAGCTCATTAAATTTTGAGTTTTTAATTCCAAAAACAGTGTGGCGTCAGTTTGGAAGTCATACAAAGAGTAATCAGTGAAGTTGATGTCTGCGACGCCATCGCCATCAGAGTCAATAGCACCAAAGAATGTACTTTCAGTGAAGTTTGGCCAGCCGCCATTACTGCTGCCTGGTGTATAGTAGATACTACCTACAGAAGGAGCAATGAATCGACCAACTAAGCTTTGGGCATAGCAATTACCATTAAAGCGTTGGTTAAATACTTCATTAAACAGGTCATTTTGACGCAACTCTCCACTTTCAGTACGCTCATAATGTTCAGGACATTTATTGGTCCAATCACGTTCATTATATCTAACTGCTTCTAGGTCATAAACTTCTGCGCCGAAACCAACAAAACCTCGATCAAAGTTTTTACCCCAGGCTAAGCTGAGTCTGTTTTCTACACCACCTGACTGTTCAGGAACAGTGGTATTGAAGTCTATTTCCCAACCATTAAAGTCTTTACGTAGCACCGTGTTGAGTACACCAGCTACTGCGTCAGAACCATAGATGGATGATGAACCGTCTAACAGTAAATCATACTGTTGAACTAAGCTACCTGGTATCATATTTAAATCTGGAGATGCTGGAGCACCTTCAACACCTGATCCACCCAGTCTTCTGCCATTAACCATTAACAAAGTACGATTGGCTCCTAACCCTCTGAAACTGGCAGTTCTGGCACCAGGGCCATTATCCAGTACAAATCCAGAAAATGTTAAATCAATTTGCTGACCTGCGGATGCGGTTGAATTTTGGATGATATCAGCGGCATCAATTTGTCCAACTTCTCTTGATTCACGTGCAGTAATTACTTGCATTGGTGAAATGCTTTCATAAGTGCTTTTGAGTAATCGGGTACCCGTAGTTACTACAGGTGCTAGTTCAACGGTGTCTTCATCATCTGTAGTTTCAGTAGCCACATCTTCTTCATCAGTATCATCTTGAGCGAATACTGATTGGCTGGTGAAACTTAACAAAAATACCAAGAAAAATAGCCAGCCCTTAGAGCGAACTACTTTGTTCATTTGAGTTATCATAACATTTCCTCTTATTTTTTGACTTTAATAATAATGTTAGTGGGTGATTTTTATTTTTAAATTCAACATGCCCAATTGCCTTCTTTCAATTGGGTAGAACACGCAAATTCATTACTTTCTACACTAACGGAATAGATGATAACGCTTTATTCGATGCGTAACAATCAAATTTCACAGAAAATTAACAAAGAAAAGCATTAAGTTAAATTTTCTGAGTAACTGTTTCACTTGTTTTGTTTTGATATTGTTGATTAATACTGGAAAGTATTTTCATATGATAGCAAGAAGTTATATGGCCTTTAACCTTAAGCAATGATTAAGTTTTAAATGTAATTTTAATAGGTAGAATGAGCTTAATTGCAGTCAATTCTTTTGGGTAAAAATGTTACTTTTACATGTCTTAACTGATAAGATCACCGGTCAACTTATTTTGGTATGAATATGAAAAGAGTCTTGATTTCGCTGGTATTGATCATGTTCAGTATTGCTGTGCACAGTAAAAGTATCTATCTGACACGTCATGCTGAGAAAATTGATGATGGCAGTAAAGATCCTGTATTAACCATCCAGGGTGAAATCCGCGCAAAGAACATTGCAGATATGTTATCTGAGGCGAATATTCAACATGTTTATTCGACTGATTACCAACGAACTCAATTAACTGCCAAGCCATTGGCCCAATTTTTAGGCTTAACAGTTAAGTCATACAACCCAAACGAGCTGGCATCATTCGCACAGCAACTTAAACAACAGTCAGGCAACGCTTTGGTGGTTGGACACAGTAACACCACCCCAATGCTGACCTATCTATTGTCCGGCCAAGCAGTAAATAGTTTAGATGAAAGTGATTTTGACAATATCTATCAAGTCATGAGCAATGACGACCAAGTTATTTTGACCAAGTTAAAAAGTTCTCCCAGTACTGCAACGAACAAACCGACTGATTTTAAACCTTTGCATGATAATTATTTTGAGGGTGAACTGGTGTTCAATAGTTTATACAAAGGGGAGGTGGTCGGTGAATCTAAGTACTCTTACAAAGCTAAGAAACGGCAGTATATATTGCATCAACAGCGTCGTGTTGTATCTTTGGGTATCAAGGTAGATTCCCAAATAAGTGTTGAGCAAGAAACATTAAAGCCCATCAAATTATCGACTTTGGGCTCAAAAGAGGGTCCAGTTGATATCGCTTTTAAGTGGTATGATGATGTAGTCAAAGGATACAGTAAAGTGACACGTGAACCATTCAAAGCTCAAGGCCAAATTGACTTAAACAAGCATTTACATACCAATACTTTTGAACGAATCAGTGTTAACATGATGGCGCATTTAATGCCAGTATCTGAGCATGAACCCATTTTGATGAATTGGTTTGATGGTCAAGATGGCAGTCAGCGATTAGTACAAATAAAAAATCACGGAAGAGAACAAATAACCGTTCCAGCTGGAACTTTTGATACCAATAAAGTTGAATACTTAGGTGGCACACCTTCAAGGTATTACTGGATCGATATCAATCAACCTAAAATAGTTAAGGTAGAACTGATCAAATCCCCTTGGGCTTACGAACTGGCAAGCTTTAAAATTCAATGAAGTAGGGATTGTATGGCAAGCTGGATATGATGATTTAGCTTTTATGTTCAGGGGCATTAGTTTTGACGGCATCAAACAGGTTAACATGATTGACATGACTTCTAACTTGCAGCCAAAATTTCTGCCTAAATCGAGTATTCTATTATTTGCCATTTGGGTTAGAATTTGATTTATAGGTTGATAGGACAAACGAATTTTTTGGAACAAATTCACAAGTTTTAAGACTCAAATTATTTGCTATCTAAATATGAACAATAATCTCTCGACTTGGATTTCAAACAGAAGTCAACGTTTTGAAAAGTTCTTTAAGGAATTGATACAGGTATTATGAGAAAGTCAATTCAGAGTTAACCATTTAAAAATTGTGAGTAAAATGCATTTTGTAATTAACAACACTCAGCTTTCTCTGGTCAATAACCAGCTAGTTATTAATGCTGAAAATGTTCCGGTGAATCAAAAGACGTATGATGCATTGAGTTTTTTGTTGGCAAGTGAAAACGAAGTGGTTGAGAAAAATGCATTGATAAAAAAAGTTTGGCAAGGGATTGTGGTCAGTGACGATTCACTGTTTAAATAAATTCAATTAGTTCGCCAAATTCTGATCAAAGCTGGCTTGCCCGAAGACAGTATTGAAAATGTTTATGGCAAAGGGTATCGGTTTAAATACCCGGTAGAGCAGCAAAAAGAAGTTACTTCAACTTCTTTAAAAACCCAAAAGAATCAAAAATTCCTTTTTCAAATTTATTTGCTGCCATTTTTTTTAATTATACTCTTGGTTGGGTTGTGGTTTTTCTTCAAGCAAGAGCCAAAAAGAGATCAACTGAATGCTGAGGAGCGAAAGTCCATTCATAATTTAATGTTACAGGATTGGAATGAAGGATTGCTTAACATAGATCAAATTTTAAATGCGAAAGATCAAACTTTTTCTGACAGAGATTTGGCCTATTTATACAGTCAGAAAGGGGTGGCTGAACATCAATTACAAAAAATGCAGGATAGTTTTGAGTCATCAAATAATGGCTTGATTCCACGGAGTATAGTGGTTGAGTTTATTATCTAAATGAAAACGGTTTATTCAGAAGGGTGACGAATTGGATTAATAAATTGGCAC
>CAZVZJ010000023.1:0-1791 GCA_964631055.1 uncultured Marinicella sp. | reverse complement strand
CTAAATGAAAACGGTTTATTCAGAAGGGTGACGAATTGGATTAATAAATTGGCACCACCACAAAGGTGATGGTGCCACTTGAACTGTCAGGTAAAACTAATCGAAATCACTGTGAAATATGATGTCATTGTTTTGGCCAAGGTACTCATAAGCACCTGCGTCATAAGGCCCAAAATTATCAACTACGTTTATTGTATCTACACCTCTGACTTGTGCATTTAAGTCATCATATTGGCTGTTAAACAATGTTTCGTCGCACAAGTCAACCGCACTTGAATCCCCTAACAGATGAAAGTCATTCAAGGCAGTGTTTTTGAACCGTGGATTTTGTGTTGATACAAGTCCAATATTGCCTACTAAACTTTCTGGTTCTTTGACCACACTACAACTCACTTGTGATATGGGGTCGAGCCCTTCTATGACATACATGTCACCAGGCTGCCAAATGATTGAATTAAAAATATTGATATGAACTTCTGTGAAGCTGCTGTCTAGAAAGAAGACTGATTCAGCATTGTTTGCTGTGATTGTGTTATAGATTAATTCAATTTGTGCACCTAATTGATTAACGCCGAATACACTGAACAAATCTTCTGCGACTTGATTGTTTATTGGCCCATTATTCACCATCAAATTACTTTCTAACCTTAGACTCCCACCAAGAGCGACAGTAAACAAGGTGCCAAAGTTAGCTTGATTACCAGAAAGAAAGCTTTGGCCGATATCAGCGACTGCTGATGTACTGATATACCCTGCAGCCCCTTCGCCAGTTTCAGTTACGATGAAATTTTGACTTAAACTTGAACATTGGTCATTGTTCCAACAGTTTGTTGAGTTTCTTTGCATCTTGAGTTCTGCAAAATTTTCAACCACAAATCCTCCACCGAATGTATTGGCTACATTAGATTCTATTTTTGCGTTGGTGGCATTCAAAGTGGTTCCTTGACCAGTCATATAGATACCACCACCACCAGCACCATCTTCTGCTGTAGATAGATTGAAAACCACACCAGCAGGATGCTCATCATTGCCAGTGAGTAACATATCTGCACCGCCTTGAAGGTATACGCCGCCACCTGAAACAGCAGTGTTTGCATAAATACCTAAATTGGTGTTAATGTTGGACTCAGTGTCCCCGCTTCTGACATCCAATTGACAATCGTTGTTGCCGAAAATTCCACCGCCATTAATGGTGGCCACGTTGTTATGTATAGCAGTGTCTCCTAGCATATTAAATACCGCACCACTTTCACAATAAACCCCAGCACCAAAGCCAGTGGCTTGGTTTTCAAAAATCCGAGTTGCTGTGATGGTTAAGCGAGCATCACTACCTGTAACTCGAATGCCTCCACCTTCATTGCCTTCATTGTTATACACATCCACATTAGTCAGCAAGACACTGGAGTCTCCCTTGATAGAAATACCTCCTGCACCAGCGAAAACAATATTTTCACCATTTAAGATTTCGAAATTATTAATCGCTACAAGAGATGTGAATGGCTGGTTACCATTGATTTGTACTGTCGTGCCATTGTTCTGGCCATTCCATTTTGACTTTAAACTACCAAGTTCATTGTTTTTAGCATCGCTACAACTGTCATAACCCCCTGTGATAATCTTGGGTTTGTTAATTTCAAAGGAATCAGTAAAACTGACTTCATTGGTCGCTCTGATGTTTAAATCTGCATCTAAATACGCATCTTGCAAGTTATCATAATCGCAGTCGTTATCTATGCCTACCGTAACAAAAGCATCTACATGAAAATTAATTGTTACCATGCTGAACAAAGC
>CAZVZJ010000022.1:39719-56224 GCA_964631055.1 uncultured Marinicella sp. | reverse complement strand
TATGATGGTTTTGATCGATTGAAATCTTTGTATCAAGTTTTACCAAAAGGTGAGGTTCGACGTAAACTAAACTTTGCTTTGAGTCAGAATCAACAGTCAGAAGCCACTGATTTGTTAAAGTCCATTGCTCAACATGACGAGGACAGTGAACAACAAGCGGATGCCATATTTTGGCTCAGCCAAACAGATGATGTAGCAGGATTGCCTTCGTTTTTGGTTAATTTGATGAATGATTCAAATAGTCCTGAAGTGAAAGAGAAAGCAATTTTTTCTTTATCACAAATCGATAATGACACAGCTAATGATGAACTGATGCAGCTGGTGAAAGATCATGATGATGTTCAGGTCAGAGAGAAAGCTTTGTTTTGGTTGGCACAAAACAGCCCACAAAAGGCTAAAAAAGCAGCATTGAATTTACTTGATTCTGATCACAGCCAAAGTGAACAAGAAAATGCAGTATTTATTTTGTCTCAACTACCCAATCAACAATCTTCTCAAGCGCTGTTTGATATCGTTAAAGGTAATTACTCAAGAGATATCAAAAAGAAAGCTTTATTTTGGTTGAGTCAATCAGATGATAGTTTGGTTCTTAGCCAACTAGAAGAGATGCTCTGATTACAGAGTCGTTATTTTTAGAAGCCAAAGTGGATTAACATCACTTTGGCTTTTTTTGTGACTATCAAAGTTAGAAAAAGCTGTCATTAAGCGAAGCTTAAAGAAGTGGCCCTGAAGCAATCTCATTACCAAGTTTTTGTTGTTTAATATTGTCTTGGTAAACTAAATAATGGCGCTGGTTGGCGAGCAAAGCGAGTCAGAAAAGCGCCTCATTTAATTATGCGTAATGGTTACGGTTTTAAGCGAAGCTTAAAGAAGTGGCCCTGAAGCAATCTCTTTAATGGGCGTGCTTATGTTCCATTTCTTCTTGAGTCGCTTCACGAACATCTTCAATGCTGACTTTAAATGTTAATCGTTCACCAGCTAACTCATGATTGCCATCAACAGTAACTACATCATCAACGACTTCTGTGATTTTAACAGGTACAGGACCTTGCTCAGTTTCGGCTTGAAATGACATCCCGACCTCTAACTTTTCAACCCCTTGGAAAGCTGATTTGGGTACTTTTTGAATCATTTCTTCGTGCCGAACGCCATATGCTTCTTCAGGTTCAACGGTTACTTCAAATGAGTCGCCAATTTTTTTGCCATCCAGGGCTTTCTCTAAACCAATGATGATGTTATGAGCGCCTTGTAAAAATTTTAAAGCTTCACGGCCTTCAGATGAATCTAGAATTTCGCCTTGATCGTTGGTCAGTGTGTAGTGCATGGCAACCACACAATTGTCTTTAATTTGCATGTAATGTCCTGTTTAATTTTTGTTTTTGCTGCCGATGTTATACAAAAAACATGAGCTGCCGGATAAAGCTTATTTGGAGTCTGACGGTTCTATCGTAAAAACACCTTGTGCTTTGCCGGTGTATTTTATCATATTGAGATGAGCTGCTAAGCTTAAATAGATAAAACCTGAATTCAAAAAATATAACTTAAATAAAGCGAATGAAGGTTTTGAATGAAGTTGCCAATAAAGTTATTAAAGCCAGAATACATTTCATTTTTAATCTATTTACTGACCCCAAATTTATAAATAAACCGATCTGTTTTACCCCGGATTGTCGGATCAAACACCAAAGTATTTAAGTCGTCTTTGGGGTTGCGCAAATAGAAAGCCTCTTCCAATAAACTGAAACCGACTTCTTGAAGCTGGTATTGCACAATATTAGGGTCTATGCGATGGAGGTCATTAGCAGCACGATATCCAGATCCAGGTTTGGCTGTGTGGTCTATGATGACAAGAACTCCATCACTCTTTAAAGCTCGTCTTACGGCGCCAAAGGCGGTTCTGTAATCGACAATATTGGGGCGAAGCTGTTGAAATTTACCATTACGTATGCGGTTGGTAAAATACAAGTCATGGTAGTTGATGGCCATGAATGCGATATCTATGCTTTGAGTTGGTACATTGATATCAGCCAGCGCAACTTGATCTAATCTGACTAAATTCACCAATCTGTTTCCTGCAGATCGATCTTTGATTTCTTGTGCTCCAAATTTCCATGTGAGTTCATCATTGTGTGCGTAAACGAGCCCATTTTTACCAACTGCCAAAGAAAATAACTCACTGTACCAGCCGCCACCAGCATACAGGTCTAATACATGATCGCCTGCAGCAACATCAGCAAAATCCATGATTTTTTCAGGCTTTCTGACAGAGTCTCTTATGTTGTCTTTTGCTAAGCGATTGGGGTGGTTGAGTAATTCCATGAGTTGTTGCTGTGATAATTGAGCACCTGTTGTGTTGGTGGTCGTTGATAAAAATAAAATCACAAAACCAAAGAAGTTCTTCATTAAAAAGTCTCAGTGTAAATGAGTTTCAAATTTTGCAATAACCACAAGCAAGGGTTTAGTTAAAGTAGACCAATGGCATTTGATTGTAGATTAGTAACCGTTCTTCTTTAGTTATCTATATGCGCATCGCGTTTTCTGAGAGTACAGTGTTGAGTCGCAGTAATAACTCATTGGCATGTTGCTCATTAAATGTAATGGGAGGTTTGATCTTAATGACATTATGGTCAGGCCCGTCAGCACTGATTAAAACACCTAATTCTCGCATGCGATTGGTCAGATATTCAGCATGTTTTGGCAGCGGGACAAGGTCATCATCACATAATTCAAAGCCGAGAAATAAACCTTGGCCACGAACATCTTTAATGATTGGATATTGGGTCATGAGCTCAAACAGGTGATGTTTAAGGTATTTACCTGTTTGAAGCGCATTTTTTTGCAAGTTTTGTTCTTTGATTTCTTTGAGTACAGCATGGCCAATGGTTGCTGAAACAGGATTGCCACCAAAAGTATTGAAGTATTCCATGCCATTGGCAAATCTATCAGCAACTTCTTGTGTGCAAACCACCAAAGCCAAGGGGTGGCCGTTCCCAATAGGCTTGCCAATACATAAAATATCGGGCACCACATCATGGGCTTCAAAGGCCCAAAAATGACTGCCAATGCGTCCACAACCCACCTGTACTTCATCAGCAATACATAATCCGCCGGCATTTCTGATGGCTTGATAAATAATTTTTAAATAACCGTCCGGCAATTCAATTTGTCCTCCGCATGAAATGATACTTTCTGCAATAAATGCTGAGATTTGCTTGTCTTCATCAGCAAGCTTTGCCAATGTTTGAGTCACATATTCAGCATATTTTTTCCCACTGTTATTGCTGCCCCTGTGCCTACCTCTGAATACATCTGGGAGTGGAATAATGTGGGTGTTATCAGGTGCGCCGTTGCCGCCTTGACCATCAAATTTGTAAGAGCTGATATTGATACAGGCATTGCTGTTGCCATGATATCCAGATTCCAAAGCAATCACATCATCACCGCCAGAGTAGGCTTTGGCCATGCGCAGGGCTAACTCATTGGCTTCTGAACCTGAATTCACAAAATGTATCACAGATAATTTTTCTGGTAATGTTTCTAACAAAGCTTGTGCAAATTGATTGATGGCGGGGTGTAAATAACGCGTGTTGGTGTTTAATACAGCCATTTGTGCCTGACCTGCTGCTACTACGCGAGGATTTTCATGGCCTACATGGGCCACATTATTACAGGTATCGAGGTATTTTTGACCTCTTTGGTCTATCAGGTAAACATCATCACCTCGCAACATTTGGATCGGTTCTGAATAAGATAGGCTCAACGATTTACCTAAGTGCTGTTGACGAAAATCAATTAAGTCTTGATTTTCGGCCACCTTGTTGTACGCCGTGATTTTCTCATCAAATAATAAGAGTGGATCAGGACACAAATCAGCATAAACGTTCAGCTCCTTGGGTCTGCATGCACCTGGAAAATCATGTTCATTACCCAGCAGATCGTGCATGATTTGGAAGTGTAAATGTGGACTCCAACCACCATTTTCATGAGAGTGACCGACCCAAGCCAATGGTTGCCCAATTTGAATTTCATCGCCTATGTTTAAATGATCAAGTGTTTGGCGACTTAAATGGCCATATAAGGTATAGAAGACACCTTGTTGATAATCATGCTGTAAGATCACAGTGGGGCCATAATCTCGTTGTGAATTATTGTCTTTAAGGCCAACAACATGTCCAGTTAAAGGTGCATGAATTGCAGTCATGGCAGGAATCCACACATCTACGCCCAGGTGCATGGTGCGGTACTCTTTGCCGTTATTGCCTTCTGTGCTGAATGCATCTGCAGCATAAAATGAACGGGCTTCTAGGTAACCGCCGGCCAGAAATGATTGGTTATGAAGTTCTTGTGTTTGGGTAATTTTAAAGTTTTGAGCGGCGTGGTCTTCATAGTCAGCAGCTGCACCCAGTAAAGTACTACCTACGCTCAGATCGACCGCAAATATTTGTTTTCTGTTGGCATGCTCTGGAAACAATGTGGCTAAAGGGATTGAGTTTTCCGCCAAGTGATTTTGTAAGGCTGCTGTATTTGGGTGAGCTGTTTGGCCACATGCTGCTCTGAAGGTGAAGTAAGCAAATTGTGGCGTTATGTTCTGCCATAAGTGTAATAAATTCCATGCAGCTTGTTCACTTACAGACTTGTAAGCATTGTTGGGATCATTGGTTCTTGCTATCAATGCATGTGTAACACTGACCACCAAGCGCATTCCAATTAAGTGGTACAGCTGTCGTATTTCCAAATCCTGAAGAGGAAAAATTTGGTGGTATCCACTAATGATTTGGGCAGCAGCATTTAATGGGTCTGGTTTATTCATTATTCCATAAGCGGATGTTATGGCCAGTTCATTGATCAGTTGAGTGTATATTGCATCACCGAAGTCAATAAATCCTGTGACGGTATCTTGATCAACCAGAACATTGTTATCATTTAAGTCATTATGTATAACTTGTTTTCTTAAACTTTTATATGAGTTATCTTGTGCTTTAAATAAATGGACGAAGTAGGACAGTAGCGATTTTTGTGTTGTGGAAAATTTATCCAGGTACTCTGTGACCCATAAACATTGGGCTAAGTCCCAACTGAATACTTTCGTTGCTTTGGGATGTTCAAATGTGGCGAGTGCCTGAGATAAATTGGCAGTACGAGTGCCTAAATTCCGTAACATATTCGCACTGTGAGGCCTGAATCCAGACATCAATGAACCTTTTACCCAAGTGAGGATCCGCATGATGATCAACTTGTCATCTCTATGCCCACATACTGTTAGCCAATTACCTTGATGATCCATTTTGATTTTAGGTAAAGCTAATTCGGTTTGGTCGTGCTGTTCTAAATGTTGCATCAAAGCAGATTCGAATTGAAAATGATCCGCGGTTTCAACCAAGCTGATTTTTACTGTATAAAGATTGCCGTCACTTTGGAATTTAAAGTTGACATCTACATCACCAACCAAAGGGGTTAGCTGACCCACCATTTGATGGTATTGCATGAGCCATTTGCTTACTTGCGACACAGTGATAGAAACATTAAATTTCATACAATCTTTTCAACAACAAGAGGATTTTTTTGTTATTGTAGTGCAACTTAATATTTTGCGGGTGCTTATATGAAAAAATTATATTTATTGCTGTGTATTCTAGGAGGTACATCTATGGCTGCAGAACAACAAGTTGCAATTGTTATTCACGGTGGAGCTGGAACCATTAAACGTGAAAACCTCAGTGATGAACAAGAAAAAGGCATTAAAAATGATTTGCAAGCAGCATTGGATGCAGGCTATGCAATATTAGAGCAGGGTGGTGATTCCACTCAAAGTATCATTGCTGCAATCAAAGTTTTGGAAGATTCTGAACATTTTAATGCTGGTAAAGGGGCGGTTTATACCAAACCAGGTAAACATGAATTAGATGCATCAATCATGCGAGGCAATGATTTGGAAGCAGGTGCTGTGGCTGGTGTGTCTTACACAAAAAATCCGATTTTAGCAGCTGAACAAGTCATGCTTAATTCCCCGCATGTGATGTTGGCAGGTAGTGGCGCGGACACATTTTCTCAATTGAAAGGTTTGGAACAAGTAAAAAACAGCTACTTTGATACACCTGCCAGGCATAAGGCTTGGCAAGAAGTTGAGGCAAAAACCAAGGCCAAACAAGCCGACCAAGCCTCTGAACAAGACGTATTAGATGCGGAGTTCAAGTTTGGTACAGTTGGAGCGGTGGCAGTAGATAAAAACGGTGATATAGCTGCAGGCACTTCTACTGGCGGAATGACCTATAAAGCATGGGGTCGAGTAGGTGATTCACCAGTTATTGGTGCAGGCACATATGCTGATAATCGCAGTTGTGGTATTTCGGCAACTGGTCATGGTGAATTTTTTATCCGTTATGCGGTCGCACATGATATTTGTGCTCGCGTCAGGTACCAAAACTCTACATTAGAGAAAGCCGCAGATGAAGTCATTATGCAGGAATTGAAAGCAGTTGGTGGTTCAGGTGGTATCATTGGTATGGACCCAAAAGGTGTACCTGTTATGGTTTTTAATACGCCAGGTATGTACCGAGGCTATAAAACGCCTGAATCATCCAAAGTTGCGATTTATGGTGATGAATAACCCAGTTATTTAAATTCTTTGCAGGGGGGCTTGGTTCTTTACCAGCCCCCTGCAATGATTATAAATTTAATATTTATTCAACTTTATAAACCACGGTTTTCCAGTCTTCAGTATTGTTGCTTGATGTATCAAACCCGACGTAATAGGTCTTGTTTTCTTCAACTTTCAAATTCAAAGTCATTTTTTTAGCATTCTTAGATCTTGTATGTCTGGATGAAATGAATTGTTTGGTATATCTTTGATCAACGGTAGCTGCAAATTTTAGTTTGTAATCACCTGGCTTAAGCCAAGCAGCTTCGGATTGAGTGCTAACATTTTTCCCATTAACAGTTAATAATCTAACAGGTGATATTTGTTTTGTTAACTGAGGGTGGTTCAATATGATTCTAGCAGATGCGTCGTTTGGGGAAACAAAACTGGATGCAAAGACAGTGCTAGAGAGCGATAGAATAACTATCAACATTAATTTTTTCATTCCTGACTCCTATATTTTATTATTAATTTTAGTCATAAGATGATATCCCTACGAAACTGAATGTAGTATGAATCAATGCCTACTTCAAGTATACCATTAGACCTGCGAAGTAATTATTTATTTCATTGTTGCATAAATTCTTGTCTAATAGCGCCTTAATTCAGTTTGTTTAAAGGGTCATTTCATGATTGAAGAAAATTGGAGAAAAGGTTTGCTATTGTCACTGATAACAGTCCTTTTCTGGAGTACTTTGCCAGTGGCGCTGAAACTAAGCCTGGGTGCAACAGATGCGATGACCTTAACTTGGTTCAGGTTTTTAACCGCAGGCATTTTTACTGCTGTTATTATCATCATCAGGAATAAAATTGCAGAGTTTAAAGCTTTGAGTACATCACAATGGGTTTGGTTGTGTTTGGCTGCTGTGATGTTGATTGGAAATTATGTATTATTTTTGGTTGGTATGGAAATGACCACACCTGCCAATGCCCAAGTATTTATTCAACTGGCACCTCTTTTAATGACTTTGGGTGGCGTGTTTATTTTTAAAGAGTCTTTCAATCGTTTTCAAATGTTTGGTGTGGTGGCAATCATCATTGGCTTGAGCTTGTTTTTCAGTGACCAAATCAAACAAATCTTTAAAAGCGATTACACCACAGGTATATGGGTGATGTTTGCGGCGGCCTTGTCTTGGGCAATTTACGCTTTGATTCAAAAAAAATTAGCAGCTGTGCTTTCTTCTCAAAGTATCTTGGGTTTTATTTATGTTTTTGCCACAGTGGGGCTATTCTTTTGGAGCGATTTGGACAATTATGAAAACATCACATCATTGCAATGGTGGGCGATTGTTTATGCATGTATCAATACGGTTATTGCTTACGGCGCTTTTGCAGAAGCGTTGAACCATTGGAATGCTTCCAGAGTTGGCATGGTATTGGCCTTAACTCCTGTAACTACATTGTTATTTATTAATGCATTTGCCTATTTGTTTCCAGATTTATTGGCTGCTGAAACAATAGAAGCTGCAGGTTATATAGGCATGATTTGTATTGTTTTAGGTTCTATGTTGGCGAGTATGAAAAAATAATACTGAATCAATTTTTTGTTACCTGTGGCACTGTTTAAATTGAGTGGCGTTGCGTATAGTAATTATTAAACGCTAACTATGAGGTACAAAACTAATGGCTAAAAAAGATAACAATAGTCCAAAAAAACAGGCTGCAGACAAAGCTGAGAAAGATACAAACATTGTAACTGATAATGTCGAAGCGAAAGCTTCAGAAGATGAAACCGCAGATGTTAAAAAAGAACAACATGCTGATTCAGAGGCAGCGCAAAGTAGCTCTCATATCAACAGTGACCTGTTAGTCAGGATTTTATTGGCATTGGTATTCGCCTTGATCGGCTGGGTTTCTTTGTGGGTTTTTGGTGTAGTGGTTTTGGTTCAATTTGGCTTTTTGCTGATTACAGGAAACCTGAATAAAAACTTAAAAGCATTCAATGGTGAGTTGGGTGAATACTTGTCGGACATCATTGCTTTTGTTGGTTTTCAAAATGATGAAAAACCATTTCCATTCCAGGCTTGGCATTATGATGATGAAAAAAAACCTGAAAATGGAGAGCCAGTACAATAAATTAAAAATTTCATTAATTAACTCCTCTTTTTTTGAAATGACTTACGCCAGGTAATTATCCTGGCGTTTTTTTGTCATGTATGTCCAATTAAGAACACTTTTGGGTGCTGTTCTGATACTCGATATTTAACGTATAAACATTATGTGAGGTCTATAAGGGTTAATAAAATTAGTTTAAGCAGTGGTGGTTGTATGTGAATGCCTGTAATATATTCTCATTCTTAAGGTCTAGAACATGCATGAAAACATATGAATTGAAAGGGTACACCTTGGTGCTGGATAAAGTGGTCTTTGTCAGTGCTGTATTTACCGCAGATCATGAAGAAGGCAAACAATTTAACGTTCGCCTGGTTGGAGATTTGTTGAAATTTAAATTCCCAACACTTGCTGATGCTGTTTTAGCGCGGGAATTGTTGGTTAAATCAATCAAGGAGGTTTGAAATGATGGATTTAGATTTGGTTGGAAAAACTGCCGTAGTTTGTGGTTCTACCCAAGGTATGGGCCTGGCTACAGCTGAACAATTAGCAATTCAAGGTGCTCATGTAGTAATGGTAGCAAGGAATGCGGATAGATTGAATCAATTGGTACGGACCCTATCCACAGAGCAAGGCCAAACACACCGCATCGTCAGTGCAGACTTCTCAAACCCAGCGGAATTAAAAACTGGTATTGACCAACATTTGAAGCAAAACCCGCAAGTTCATATTTTGGTGAATAACACCGGAGGGCCAGCTCCTGGCTTAGCTAAAGATGCCGCTCTAACTGAATTCCAAGCAGCTTTTAACCAACATTTAATTTGCAATCAGGTTATGGCCCAAGCTGTTATCCCAGCTATGCAAACTGCTGGTTATGGACGCATCATCAATGTCATATCAACTTCAGTGAAGCAACCTTTACCAAACCTAGGTGTTTCCAATACCGTTCGTGGTGCCGTAGCTAGTTGGGCAAAAACATTGGCTAATGAGCTTGGACCTTATAACATCACAGTCAATAATGTACTGCCTGGTGCGACTGAAACTGGTCGATTATCGGCAATTTTTGAAAACAAAGCGAAAAAAACTGGTATGAGCGTCCAACAAGTCATAGAGCATGAAAAAGCCATCATACCCATGCGGCGCTTTGGAACCCCACAAGAGTTTGCTAATGTGGTTGGGTTTTTGGCTTCGCCAGCGGGTGCTTATATTAACGGTATAAATATACCAGTTGATGGTGGTCGCACCGCATGCCTGTAGCACCACAAGAGCTACCCAAAATTCAGAATTTGATCAATGGACAATTACTTGATCCTTTGGACGGGGAATATTTGGCTAATTATGAACCTGCAACTGGTCAAGTTTATGCCCAAACCCCAGATTCAAATGAGCATGATCTTCAGCTCGCAGTCGAAGCAGCTGAAAAAGCTTTTCCCGATTGGCAGAATACATCGCCAGAAAAAAGAGCTGAAGTTTTACACCGTTTGGCTGATTTAATTGAAACTAACCGAGACGATTTAGCGCGTGCCGAAGTTATTGACAATGGCAAACCAATCACCTTAGCTAAAAATGTTGATATTTATCGAGCTGCGGCCAATATACGTTTCTTCGCCAATGCTTGTACTCAGTTCAGCAGTGAGTCACATGCCATGGAAGAGGTTGCTATTAATTACACTTTAAGAGATCCTTTAGGTGTGGTCGCGTGTATTTCGCCTTGGAATTTACCACTGTATTTATTTACCTGGAAAATTGCGCCTGCATTGGCAACCGGAAACACCGTTGTGGCCAAACCTTCTGAAGTCACGCCAATGACCGCTTTTCTATTTTCTCAATTGTGCTTAGAAGCAGGATTACCTGCTGGGGTGCTCAATGTACTGCATGGATCAGGGCCGTCTATAGGAGCGCCTTTAACGACGCATCCTAAAATCAAGGCAGTTAGTTTCACTGGTGGTTCAAATACAGGCACAGCGATTAAGCAAGCGACTGCTGCACAACATAAAAAGCTGTCGCTGGAGCTGGGTGGAAAAAACCCGACTTTGGTATTTGCGGATTGTGATTTTGATAGGACGGTTAAAGAAGTGGCGCGTTCAGCCTTTGCCAATCAAGGCCAAATATGTTTGTGTGGGTCAAGGATATACATTGAACAATCCATTTATGATCGGTTCACTGCAGCATTGGTGAAACAAGTTGAGCAATTAAAAATCGGTGACCCGCTCACAGACGACACTCAATTTGGCGCCTTGGTTTCTGAGTCTCATATGCATAAAGTACTTAGTTATATTGAAATGGCACAAGAAGAAGGTGGTGAAATCCTCACAGGTGGGAATCAAATACACATAAATGGGCGTTGTTCAGGTGGTTATTTTGTAGAACCAACCATCATTGCCGGTTTAGCAAATAATTGCAGAACCAATCAAGAAGAAATTTTTGGACCGGTGTGCACAGTCCAAGCCTTCAACGATGATACAGATGCCCAGATAATGGCCAATGATTCAGGGTATGGATTAGCAGCCAGTATATGGAGTCAGGATATCAGTCGATGTCATCGATTAGCCAAAAAGTTGAATACGGGAATTGTTTGGATTAACTGTTGGTTATTGCGTGATTTGCGCACCCCTTTTGGTGGCATGAAAGCATCAGGTTCTGGTCGTGAGGGTGGGCTAGAAGCTTTGCGTTTTTTTACCGAACCTAAAAATGTTTGTATTAAATATTGATGTTTTGAATATACATTGTCAACATTTTCTTTCGATCTCGAATAGGTAAGTATCCTCTTTTTCTTTGAAATAACCATATTTTGAATTTAGTTTCCCAATTGGCATTTTCGAGTAATTCATCATCTGATTCAGAAGGTCCGTACACCATATCAAGATCTCCAACATCTAAAGCATGCTTTTCAAGGACATCGAATAACTCCAAACAAAGAGTTGGTTCAAATTCAGCTTTAATGCAATTATCAATTGCTCTGCGGTCAGCATCACATTCATTCTCAGGTCCAAATATTCTGGACTCAAAAGCTCTATATGGAGCCATTAATAGTAATTGTAAATTAAACGATGATATGTTTCTGAACCAAGAAGGAAAAACAGAAAAATGACCTAGTTCATGATGTGCCATTTCGTGTGCAATCAGGAAGGCCAAAATTTCATCTGTTCTGCATAACTCAAATAATTTTCTAGAGATAAAAATATATTGACCTGGTGCTGTAAATGCATTGAATTGATCAAGCCAAGGAACAACTATTTGAAAATCTGAAGCAATTAAATGTGCGGATTTAAATTGAGACATTACTCTATTTATTTTTTCAATAGCCCAATCTGATTTTTCAATAACGCAATTTTCCGAGATGGCATTAAAAATCATGGATCCTAGCTCATGTAAGTCTTCATTTAACATGGTTGAATTATAAATTACTTTACTTTTTTTGTAATCATTTCGTTAAGTAAAGGTCTTAGTCTATAGTCGCTGAAAAACAAAGGTACTTTTGGCACATTAAATAAAAATAGTTGCTGGCTAATATAATAAACATGCAGCATTAATTAATTTAAGTAATTGACGTACGTTAGACTTAGTAGTATAATTATTGAATTAAGTCGTTTATACAAGACAGATATAGCTGAAAATATATCAACGAGGATTTTGTTTTAAACGATGCAAGCTTTGGAGTTACAGAAATTTCCTCCCCTAACGCTTTTAACTCTCTGATTTCTGTAACTCCACCCTTCTGATTTTTTTTATCGGGGATGTGGCCCTGTGAACCAAGGCACACCTAGCTTTTTTGGTGACTTTTATATTATCAATGTCATGGGTTAGTCGCAGATTCTTTATGAAATTGAGCTTCCTCTTTATTATTTTCTAACTCAATAAAATCTGTTTTAACCGTCCTTTCCCTTTTTATTATAAACCTAAAACGGCATAATACTTCAAACTGTTTTTAATTTTTTTAATCCATTCATGCCTAATCAATCAGACAGTGTTGAAATCAAATTGCTTGAAGTAGATGATGCCGAGCCCTTAGCTGGTGATCTTTTCAATCGATCATTCAACCAACCAATCCCAGACTTCCCAACTCATTTCGTTTTGGTGGCAACCGATGACCAAGGTCAAGTTTTGACCCTAGGCTATGTACATTTTACCCACCACAAAAGTATGTACTTGGGTGGTGGTATGTGTGTTAACAGCAGAGCTATTCGCCTGTTATCCCAAAAACAGAGGGAACATTTGAATGAAAAGGGTGGGGTGGCTTTTTATATGTTATCTGAATCGGTAAAAAAACTCAGAAATTGTGATGCAGTTTTTGGGTATGTGGGGCACAAAGGAGCTTACAAGATAGATTTAGCGGTTGGTTTTGAACAAACAGAACATCAACACTTAATTGTATACTGGAAAACTGGGCTCAATGAAACACAAAGGCAGAGCATCATTCAAACAGCCTATGAGTTTGGGCCATTTTAATTATAAATTTCAGTAATTAATTCGCGTTTAACGGGTCTGTTGCGCAAATAACAGAGGAATACTATATGGCATATGATTATGATTTATTGGTGATTGGCGCCGGCTCAGGTGGTGTTAGGGCCGCAAGAATCGCCGCAGGTTACGGCAAAAAGGTAGCTATTTGCGAGTCAGATAAAGTTGGGGGGACATGTGTTATTCGAGGATGTGTTCCTAAAAAGTTATTTGTGTATGCATCACAATATAAAAAAATGTTCAAAGCAGCCAAAACTTTCGGCTGGGATATCAACAGCCAATTTAATTGGCCAACCTTGTTAAAAAATAAAGATGATGAGATCAATCGACTCAATGGCATCTATCTGAAATTACTTGCTAATGCCGGTGTAGAATTGATCAATGGTCATGGTTCATTTGTTGATGAACATGTGGTTGAGATCGGAGGGCAGCATTACACGGCTGAAAATATTTTGATAGCAACAGGTGGAATACCTACCGTGCCTGATATACCTGGCAGTGAACATGTCATTACCTCCAATGAAGCGCTGGACTTAGCAGAATTACCCAAGTCGATAACTATTAACGGTGGTGGTTACATTGCTGTTGAATTTGCAGGAATATTTAATGCCCTGGGTGTTGAGGTGAATTTAGTCTACAGAGGTGAACAAATCCTTCGTGGTTTTGATGATGAAGTGGCTGGGTTCGCGCAAAATTCATTCATTGATGCAGGTATCAATGTGATGACCATGACCGAAATAACCGCCATTAAAAAAGATGTTGATGGTTACATATGCGAATCAAATCAAGGAGACATTCGTTCTGATGTGGTGTTTTTTGCTACCGGCAGAAAGGCCAACACTGAATCACTGAACCTAGCTCAAGTCGGGGTACAAACAAAACCCAATGGACAAGTTGTGGTGAACAAAGAGCAGCAAACCAGTCTGCCTCATGTATTTGCAGTTGGTGATGTCTGTAATGCCGATAACTTAACTCCGGTAGCTATTCGAGAAGGCCATTATTTAGTGAATCGGTTGTTCAACGGAGGCGATCAATATCCAGAATATGATTTCATTCCAACCACCGTTTTTTCACAGCCTGAAATAGGCACTTGTGGGTTGACTGAAGCAGAAGCCAGAGCTGAGTTCCCCAACATTGAATGTTTCACCAGCACATTTCGAGCAATGAAATATGCCATGAGCGAAGTCACTGAAAAGACCTTCATGAAAATCGTGGTTAACACCGATACCGACCAAGTATTGGGTATGCATGTATGTGGTGCTGATGGCGGTGAAATGATCCAAGGCTTTGGTGTGGCATTGAAACAAGGCCTAACCAAAACCCAGCTTAACAGCACCATAGGCATTCATCCCACATCGGCCGAAGAGTT
The DNA here is from genome assembly GCA_964631055.1 of uncultured Marinicella sp. Taxonomy (GTDB): domain Bacteria; phylum Pseudomonadota; class Gammaproteobacteria; order Xanthomonadales; family Marinicellaceae; genus Marinicella. The sequence goes on along the minus strand of CAZVZJ010000022.1, from coordinate 41,705 downwards.
TGTTACTCTCTAACTGGAGTTCTGGAAAACATAGAATGCGAAAAAGCTCGCTCACTGATCTATGCCAAAGAAACTTAACTAGAATGCCAAAACACTTAGCAACCGAAATTCATGTTATTTTAGAGTAAGAATTGATAAGAAGCTTTATGGAGTGTTATGAAATATATGTTTATTTTTCTTTGTGTTAGTTCTCAATCTATTGCTGATCAATATGGTAGACCGACCAAGGAAAAAATTACTGAATTGGTAAAAAGGAAATTTAAATTATCATGTGGTAATCTTGCAAGTTGATTTTAAATATTTGATGTCACTGAGTTAAATACTAATTCTTGCCCCTACTAGCAAAAACCATGAGTCAAAATCTGTTGCAGTTGTTCGCTGTTTTCCCAATCATTATTGCAAACGTATCTAGGCAAAGACCAAATATCAGTTGATTGGTTTACATGTTTGGGTTCTGTTGTTAGCGCCGCATGAAGCCCTATTTCATTGCCAAAAGTGGGTAAATATTCATATCGCAGGTAATTGCTGTAATTGCCGTAGGGGTAAGCGAAATATTGATTCTTGTAGCCGTGAGAAAAGTGCTTAATCATAAATTCTTGGGACTGACGAAGTTGTCTGTCGCATTGCTGTAAATTGTTGATATGATGAAAAGAATCATCGTTCACATTTTCATTGTCCAATACCCCATGATTATGATCCCAGCTGTGATTGGCAATGTGCATCAAGCCCGAATCCTGTGCTTCTTGCCACCAGTTGTCGTTCCACCAGCCTTGGCCAACTAAACAAACCTGGTCTAAAATGACTCGGGCTGCTGGCGACACGATGACAAAGTCAGTCATGTGAACTTGTTGTCTTGTGTTTGCTTGATGTGATTTTAGAATATTAAAAAAACTGGTTTGGACGCCACAAGTGGGGTGGTTTATGTCATAGAAATCAAAATCTGTTCCATCATCACAGGTTAAAACTACAGAATTTTCAACACTTGAGTCAGGTGCTTTGCCTAAACGCCAGTCCATCAACTGATCCAGGTTGATAATTTTGAACCCCATTTGATGGATTAGTTTAAGATCAGCAGCCAGTGCAATATGGTCATTGTTGTGATATTCCATGCCGTCGATGCCATTGGCATGGTAGGTTAAGATCGGTACTTGGATCATCTCTTTAAATCAAAGCATGCCAGTTTCTAACTTGGCTGCTTCTGACATCATGGATTGATCCCAGGGTGGGTCGAATACGATTTGACAATCGACATGATTGACCTCTGGAATTAATTTGATTTTAGTGGCGGCATCAGATACCAGGACATCACCCATGCCACAACCAGGTGCTGTTAAGGTCATATCAATAGAAACGAGGTAACCTTGATCTGCGGCTTTAACTTCACACTCATAAACCAAACCAAGTTCCACAATACTGACAGGGATTTCAGGGTCATAAACAGTTTTTAACTGAGCCCAAACGGCTTCTTCTACATCTTTTTGGCTCGCATTCTCTGGTAATTCCGGGGCAGGTAATGGTTCTTTCCCTAAAGCATCGGCATTGTGACCTAAGATCATAAACATGCTGCCATCGACAAAAATGGTGAAGCTGCCACCCAAGGCTTGGGTGATATAACCAACCACCCCAGCGGGTAATTCAATGGTCTCGCCTGTGGGTACTGCGATGGCTTCAACATCTCGATCTAATTTGAATGGTTCACTGGTCAAACTGTACATGATTTTATTGCGACCCTTTTGTGGTCTGGGCTGTCTCTATTAGTAACTGCGGATTTTAGCATGCTAAAGAATCAATTGGGCGCTTCTTTCAGGTTGCAATCTCAGGTAATGGATAGAAAATTATAATTGAACCTAAAAACCGCATCCAATTGATGGATTTTAATGAGTCTGGTCTGAAGCGCGAGCGCTCCAACCCCAGCCATGTAAATGAATCAGTTGGGCGCTTCTTTCAGGTTGCAATCTCAGGTAATGGATAGAAAATTATAATTGA
>CAZVZJ010000022.1:0-39619 GCA_964631055.1 uncultured Marinicella sp. | reverse complement strand
TGAACCTAAAAACCGCATCCAATTGATGGATTTTAATGAGTCTGGTCTGAAGCGCAGGCGCTCCTTTATAGTGTGTTGGCTAAAACAGCATTTTGCGTTGAATACTCAATTGTTTTTTGTGGAAGCTGACTTTTGACACATTCAACTAGGTTGGCATCTTGTATAATCAATCATTCTGCAAATCTTAGCTGTCTAAGCCTTGAAAATCTGAGTTAAGGAATTAGATAGTGGAGTCGATTGTGTGCTTCTTTGGGTCAGTACCTTATACTCAATGGTGACTGCATAAATTTAGATCCCCAAAACACATTCAATTGATGGGTTTAAGAATATGGTTTGAAACGCATGTGCTTCAAATCCAACGATGATATTGGCAATTAAAAAATTGCATACAAACACAGGTTAAATATGGAACAAAATACAATTGATCAAAACACAACTGAATTGGTACAAGCCTTTCAAAATATCAGGGAAACCATAGGTACACAGATTTTAGGTCAGCAAAAATTAGTTGATCGTTTATTGATGTCGTTATTGGCCCATGGTCATTTGTTGGTAGAAGGTGCTCCCGGGCTGGCAAAAACCACAGCCATTAAAGTCCTTTCAGAATGTATTGAAGGAGATTTCCACCGCATTCAATTCACACCTGATTTATTACCTGCGGATCTAACTGGTACAGATGTTTATCATGCCCAGTCTGCAACATTTGAGTTCCAAAAAGGCCCATTGTTTCATAATTTAGTTTTGGCTGATGAAGTCAACCGAGCACCTGCGAAGGTCCAGTCTGCTTTGTTGGAGGCTATGGGTGAACAACAAATCACAGTCGGTAAAACCACTTATGATTTACCTCAATTATTTCTGGTGATGGCGACCCAAAACCCGATTGAACAGGAAGGGACATACCCATTACCTGAGGCACAATTGGATCGTTTCTTGATGCATGTAACCATTGGTTATCCGGAGGCAGAGACTGAGTTAGATATTTTAAAACTGGCACAAAAGAAAGATCTGGCTGAATTTAGTCCCCAAAAAGAGGCTCAAGATTTATTGACCCAAGAACAAATATTTGCCGCACAAAAACACATTATCAAGTTATTCGTGGCAGAAAATTTAGAAAAATATATGGTTGAATTGATTTTGGCTACCAGAAATCCGGGTAAATATAATCAGGATTTAGCAGATCAAATAGAGTTTGGTGGTTCTCCCCGTGCCACCATAGCTTTAGATCGATGCGCCCGAGCGCATGCTTTCTTATCTGGCAGAGATCACTTGCTACCAGAGGACATTCATGCCGTGATTCATGATGTACTTCGTCATCGCATTATTTTATCCTTTGAAGCAGAAGCTGAAGGTTTAACAGTGGATCAAGTCATTGATCAATTGTTAGGCGCTGTGCCTTTACCATAAAGCATTGACAACAAAGTCTAACAACTGATGTCTAAGCCAAATAATGCCAATACCCAAGTGACTGCTAAAACGATGGTGGAAACACGCCATCATGCGCGACAGTTTAACTTAACAGGGGTTAAAAAAGCTTCATCAGCGATATCGGGTTTGCATGACTCTAGATTCCGCGGTCGTGGTATGGATTATCAAGAATCCAGGGTTTATCAAGCTGGAGATGATATTCGAAACATGGACTGGCGCGTGACAGCCCGAACTGGTGATGCCCACACCAAACTATTCCAGGAAGAGCGAGAACGACCGACTTATTTAATTGTTAATACCAACAGCAGTTTGCATTTTGGTACCAAGAAACAATTCAAGTCTGTTTTGGCCAGTAAAGTGGCTGCTTTACTGGGCTGGTCATCAGTGCAACAAGGTGACCGCATTGGCGTAATGACTTATGGAATAAATGGCTTGCATATCGGTAAAGCCACTGCCGGAAAAAGAGGCATGATGGCAGTCATATCACATTTAATCAAAGCTTTTGAAACCAAAAGTGAACAAGGTCCTGAACATCATAATTTAGATCAAGCGCTCAGACAGTTGCGGACCGTCATCAGACCTGGCAGTTTGGTTATTTTGATCAGTGATTTTTATGCCTTAGGCGATGATGCCAAAAAGCAATTACTCCAGCTTCGTAAACACAACGATGTGTTGGCGATAAAAGTCAGTGACCCCTTCGAAAATCAAATGCCTTTGCCAGCTTTATATGGGGTGAAGACTGAGCAGCAATCTCGGGTCATGGACAGTAAAAACAATCGCATGCAAGCCAAGCTGAAATCCAAAAAACAGCTGCATATTCAATCTTTGAAAGATAACATCATCAAAGCAGGCGTGCCTTTGATTCCTATTCAAACCAATGATGCTTGGATTTCTGTATTAAAAAATGGTCTGAGTAACCCAACCTTGGCTTTTAATCATTGGTTGGGATCGCAGGTTGCGCATCCCAAGGAAATGGTTCAATGAATACAGTTCAAGGCCCCATTCCTCCTACCAATATGCCTGGTTTGCCCGCTGGCCAGGAAACTCAAGTTTTGCCTTTGCGTGATATCAGATTACCTGCTGAGCCAGGGTTTTGGCCTTTGGCACCCGGTTGGTGGTTTTTGACATTGGTGTTGGTGGTTCTTGTTATTTGGTTGGTCATTAAATGGTATAAATACAGTGTAAAAAAACGTCGTTGGCAAGCAATCAATCAACAGCTTGCCAAGCTCGAATTCACGTACCAACAAGATAAAGACAAACAGCACTTGCTCACCGGTATTTCAGCATTTTTGCGTCGGTTCGTAAAATATCAACTGAACGAAAGCCAAGCCACTGCTTTATCGGGTAATAGCTGGATCAGTTATTTAAACCAATTTCATCAAGCTGAACCGTTTGCTGCCTATGAAACGGCTTTAACCTCGGGCGTCTATCAGGCTGATTGTGTATACGATGCCGATGGTTTGATCCAAGTAACCCGAGAATTTATAAAACAACAAGTGATGAAACCAATTAACCCACTTAAGGTTAAAACCAATTCAATGGAGCACTCACATGTATAGCATGTATTGGCCTTGGGTTTTTGTGTTGTTACCAATGCCGTTGTTGGTAAAAATTTTGCCCAGGGTTAAACAGGCCAGTATCACCACCATTGAAGCACCGTTTTTGAATGATTTATTTGGTGCGAATAAAGGTCAGCAGCATCAGCGTGCATCATGGGCGAATTGGCTGCCTTGGTTGTTGTTATTGCTAGCTGCCAGTCGACCTCAGTGGATAGGTGAGCCTATTGCTTTGCCTGTTGAGGGCAGGGACTTGATGTTGGCCATTGATATTTCTGGCAGTATGGAACAAAAAGACATGCAAATTAATGGTCAAGCTGTTGATCGATTAACTGCAGTTAAAAAAGTAGCTGGGGAGTTTATAGAGCGTAGAACGGGAGATCGCATTGGCCTGATCCTATTTGGTGAAAATGCTTACCTACAAGCACCACTGACTTTTGATCGAAAAACGGTGAAGACTTTGTTGTATGAAGCCGCCATTGGTTTGGCAGGAAAGTCTACAGCAATTGGTGATTCCATTGGGTTGGCAGTAAAAAAGGCCCGCGAAACTGAAGACAGTAATCGAATTTTAATCGTTTTAACAGATGGGCAAAACACAGCTGGTGCCATAGAACCTTTGAAAGCAGCTGAATTGGCACGAGCAGAAGCTTTGAAAGTTTACACCATCGGCGTAGGTGCTGATGAGATGGTTGTTAACAGTTTCTTTGGCGGACAAAGACGGATCAATCCGTCATCAGACTTAGATGAAGCTTCTTTGCGACGTATAGCAGCCATCACTGAAGGCCGGTATTTTCGGGCAAGAGACACCAACGAGTTAGAAAAAATTTATGGGCTTCTTGATGAATTAGAACCATTGGCTGAGGAGGAACAGTTTTATCGACCCACCGATGAGCTTTATTTTTGGCCTCTGTTTGGTGCTTTAGTAGCACTGTTTTTAACCCTTTGGTTGAGGCGAATCCAATGATGGCTGAAATCGTTTGGAGTTCGTTTCACTTTCTCAGACCTGAAATTTTGTGGTTGTTAATCCCAGCAGGTATGTTATTGTATTTTTGGTTGAACAACTCCAGCCGCCAAGATGGTTGGCAACAAAGTTGTGACCCAGACTTACTGCAAGCGATGCAAATCAACAGTGCAGCGAGAGCCAGTCGTTGGTCTTGGTTATACTGGCCTGTTACCGTGTTAACAATTTTGGCATTGGCTGGACCTGCAGTCAGACAAATGCCGGTTCCAGTGGTAAAAAATCAATCGGCTTTGATCATTGCTTTGGACGTCTCCAAAAGTATGCTATCGGATGATTTAAAACCTTCTCGTTTACAACGGGCTAAGTTTAAAATCCAAGATTTGTTGGAAAAACGAAAAGATGGCCAAACTGCATTAGTGGCCTATTCGGGGGATGCTTTTGTTGTGACACCATTGACTGATGATACCGATACCATCGTTTCATTGTTAGATGTCATTGACCCTAACATCATGCCTGTCAGTGGCACCAATACGGTTGCTGCACTGGACAAGTCAAAAGAATTGTTAATACAAGCAGGTGTCAATCAAGGGCAAATTTTGTTGGTTACTGACAGTATTGATATGTTTAAATCCAAAAACCGTTTACTTGAAATGACTGATGCCAATGTCACAGTTCACGTATTAGCTGTAGGAACGGCAGAAGGTGCACCAATCCCAACAAGTCAAGGGTTTTTAAAAGACCTGCGAGGGCAAATCGTTATTCCTCAGGTTGATTACGCCAGCCTACAAGAAGCTGCAAGAATTGGTCAGGGCCGGTTCAGTGTATTGTCTAACAGTGACAGTGTTGACCAGTTATATGAAGTTAGGGCTGATAATGAGAATAATCAATTTCAAGATGACTTAAATTCTGGAGAAGAAAGCGCTGAAAATTTTATTGATGATGGTCCTTTGTTGGCATTATTAATTATTCCATTGTTGGCTTTGTTGTACCGCAGAGGAATTTTGATGGTGTTATGTGTTGGCTTTATGTTAAACACCGAAACCAGTTATGCATTATCTTGGGATGATTTGTGGTTGAATAAAGATCAGCAGGCGTACAGACAACTTGAAACAGCACCCAGTGAAGCATATAACCAAGCAGAAAGTGAACAGATCAAAGCTGCAGCTGCTTATAAAAAACAAGACTTCAAAGCGGCCAAAAATTTGTATCCTGAAAAAGGTCAAACACTCAGTGATTATTACAATAGAGGTAATGCTTTGGCCCAAGCTGGCGATTTAGAAAATGCGTTAAAAAGTTATGAACAGGCCCTTGGTTTTGATGCTGAGGATGAAGACACTTTGTACAATAAAAGTATCGTAGAGCAGGCTTTGGAACAACAAAAACAACAGCAACAACAGAATCAGGATAATCAAGAGAACCAAGAAAATCAAGAAAACCAAGATTCCGAACAAAGCGAACAAGATCAACAACAAAACTCGGAACAGGAAAGTTCTTCAGAACAAGAAAAGCAAGAACAACAGCAACAGGCTGAACAAGATCAGCAAGCAGAAGCTGACCAAGAACAAAGTGAAGAAGAACAAAGCGAAGAACAACAGGCTCAGCAACAAGAACAAGATCAAAGCGAAGAGTCGCAGCAAGAAATTGAATTAACGCCAGAAGAAAAAGCGCTGGATGCTGAGGAGAAACAAGCCATGGAGCAATGGCTGCGTCGCATCAAAGATGACCCAGGTGGTTTAATGCGGCGTAAATTTTTATATCAATACCACAAACGTAATCAAGATGGTGAAAGCTATGACAATCAAACCACCGAGGATTGGTAAAGACATGTCTATATTTGTTCGTAATTTTTTGTTTATATTGATGTTCTTTGTCAGCACCTGGGTGCAGGCTGAAATTAAAGCATCAGTAGATCGCCAAGTCATGTATTTGGGTGAATCATTAACGCTAACCATAGCTTCAGATAAAAGCACCAACAGCCAACCTGACTTTACCCTATTAGATGCGGTATTTCATGTGGGTCAAACTGGCAAATCATCTTCGACTCAGATTATCAATGGTGATGTATCAACACAAACCACTTGGCAGGTGTTATTGGTGCCAAAATCATTAGGGTCACACATCATTCCCCCTATTCAAGTGGATGGTGAAAGTAGCCAGGCAATAAAAATTGAAGTGAATAAACCTGATCCAGATGCAGAAGCCAAAGGTGATATTTTCATTGAAATCGAAGCGGATAAAAACGCAGCGTTTGTACAAGAAGAAATTCTTTTAACAGTGCGGTTGTTGTACGCCATCAATCTAAAAAATGGAGCATTGTCGGAACCTTCGGCTGATGGTGTGATTGTGCAACAAATCAATAAAGGTGCCAATTACACCACCCAACGAGATGGTAAGGCGTATCAGGTTTTGGAGAGAAAATACGCAATCTTCGCCGAAAACAGTGGTAAATTAGAGTTAAACCCATTGATATTTGAAGGTGAGGTTACTGATAACAGTCGTCAATCCTTTGGTATGTTTCAGCGGGGCCGGCCGATTCGTAAAGTATCAAAAATGCTTGAGTTAGAAATAAAACAAATACCGCAAAATTTTGTTAGCCAAGCTTGGATCCCAGCTAAACAAGTCACCTTGCAACAAAGTTGGTCACAGAATAAACCTTATCGAGTGGGGGATCCAATTACCCGCACCATCAACCTAACAGCAACAGGGCTATCGGAAACGCAATTACCAGATCTGAGTATCGATGACATTGATGGGGCAAAAATTTATCAAGATAAAACCGATACACTGACGCGTACTGATGGCCAACAATTGATCTCATCAAAAGTGATTAAATATGCTGTAATTCCGACCGAAGCAGGCAGTTTAGAAATTCCTGAGTTTACATTGGAATGGTTTGATACCAGTAGTCAGACTGCCCAAATGGCTCGGATTCCGGCCACGACATTAGCGGTAGCTGTCGCTGAAAATAATACAGTAACTGCACCTGCAGCAATTGACTTTAACTCCCCCGGCATTCAACCTACTCAGATTAAAAGTGACAGTTTAATTCATTCAGAATCCAGTGGGCAAGATCAATGGTGGAAACTGTCAGCTTTTTTATTTGGCGGTTTGTGGTTGTTAACTTTGTTGTATATTTTATTGCGCTCTAAAGCAATAAGCCCACTTGAGAAAAAAGATGTCAGAGAAGTCAACAATCCAGTCACGTTAAAAAATATTAACCAAGCATCACCAACCGAGACTCAAAATAGACTGATAGCGTGGTGGAATCAAGAATACCAGCAAAACTGCACTCATTTAGGACAAATTCGCAAACAAATAGATACTGGACAGGTGCACCAAGCCCTTACACATCTTGAACAAAGTCTATACCTTAAAGAAAACGGCGAACTCAATGTAGATTGGCAACAATTGATTAAACAAGGGTTGTTCAAGCCGAAAAAAGAAGTTCTGAAGATGCCTGAGGGACTACCTGAACTGTATAGTTAAGCCGGTTAAATAATTTGACATTGAATAGGAATCAAAGCTGCATTCTCTAAAAGACTAAATAGTTAAAACTACTCTTACGTTGGTGTATTTTGATACAATGATATCTTTCAGTGACAAGGATGGTGTATTCATGAATATATATAGACATAAAGTAGTTTTACTGGTGTTTTGGTTTATCGTTCTGTTGGGTTGTGGTGGTCCGAGAATTAATACTAAGCCACAGGAATTAAGTGATCATGGTGCGATGACTGTTCTTGCAGACCCCCACATTGAAATTTCTTTAAATCATATCCTTTATAGAAACAGCCCTGGATCTTGGGCTAAAGATGCAAACTGGGATGAATACATTCTTTCTGTCAAAAGTAGGGAGTTCCCAAATGATATAACCATCGTGGGCATATATATCGAGGATTTGATGGGTGTGAGGCATGCCAATGAAACCACGCGTAAAGAACTGAATCAAAGTACCCGAGCAATTAAGAAAAAGTATAAAAAGGCAGGGTATAAGATTAAGATAGGAGCTGGATCGACACATGCTTCTGTTGCCGGTGTATCAGTGGCAATTGGATCAGGAGTAGCTGCTGGAGCTGTGACGGCAACTGGTAGTATTGGAACGCTGACTTCTGTGGGCGTGGGTGCAGCAGTAGCTGTTCCTGCGTTGGTCATATCAGGTGTAACAAAATTGGTCTATAATGCCCGTGTTAGCAAGCGGATTCAAGAGCGCCAAACAGCATTGCCAACCAAAGTAAATTCGGACCCCAAATACATCGACCTATTATTTCCAGCGGTTCCTCTACCACAAAAATTAATTATCAGTTATACGCACCAAACTGTGCCTCATCAGATGGAGCTAGATTTAACTCAGGTGACCAAGGGCTTACATATAAAAAATTAAAAATCTAACGGAAATATCCTTGCCAAAACGAGTTTGCATTCGCTAGAGTAAGAGTTAAAATAGTCGAACTGTTTTATATTAAGGATACATCATGGGAAGAGCCTACCAAAACCGCAAAGAGTCAATGGCTAAAACTTCGGATGCCAATGCCCGAGTTTACAGCAAATTCAGCCGAGAAATTTATGTCTGTGCTAAATCAGGCGGTCCTGACCCTGATGGTAATTTGGCATTACGCAGTCTATTGGATCGTGCTAAAAAGGCGCAAGTTCCAGCCCATGTGATTAAAAATGCTCTAGATAAATCAACCAGCTCAGGTGGTGAAGACTTTGCTGTGGCGCGCTATGAAGGTTATGGCCCTGGTGGGTGTATGGTTATTGTGGATTGTTTGACAGACAACCCCAATCGAACATTTGGTGATGTGCGATTGGCATTCACCAAAACAGACAGTAAAATTGGCACCCAAGGAACTGTGATGCACATGTTTGATCATGCAGCTATTTTGGTGTTTGCTGGAGATGACGAAGATGCTGTATTGGAGTTATTGATGGATGCAGATGTGGATGTGACTGATATTGAGTCAGAAGGCGGAAAGATCACAGTTTTTGCACCACATACAGAGTATTTTAAAGCCAAACAAGCATTACAAGATGACAATGCTGAAATTGACTTTGAAGTGGATGAAATTCAATTTGTACCACAAAATACCACAGCAATTTCTGCGGATGATGTACCTAACTTTGAAAAATTCCTCGAAATGTTGGAGGAGTTAGACGATGTACAAAATGTGTTTCACAATGCAGAAGTTTGAAGTGTTTTTTATTTCACTGCATGTATTCTTGTGAGTTTTGTAAATTGAGATAGCAGTCCATAAGCTTGTTTGCATGGTCTTAATTGATTCGCTCTTTCGATCGGGTCTACCCCTTCATTAATCAAGGCATCACTACGTGCTGCAATGTATGTTTGAGTGATCTCAATACTCCACTCTGGATGAAATTGTAGGCCCCAGATGGCTTCTTCAGCTCTGAAAGCATGGTTTTTATCTATCGAGCATGAGCCCAATAAGGTGGCTGTTTGAGGCAGGGCTTTGACATGTTGTAAGTGAGAGGCAAAAGTTGGGATGGATGTATCGGGTTTAAGACTCTGTAATAGGGGGTCGGATGTGGCATGTTTGGACAGCTTAAATTCACTCATGCCCAAGTTGCGGCCTTTGGGGTTGTAGGCAACTTGGCCGCCCAGTAAATCAGCCAATAATTGATGACCAAAACAAACCCCTAAGGTAGGGATTTTGTATACCATGATTTGATTCAGCCATTGTTGTGTTTTGATTAACCAAGTATCCTGATCAGTTATCATTGCTGGTGAACCAGTGATGATAATTCCAGTTAAGTCTTCTGCAGTTTTTTCAAAACAGGGTAAATCGTGTCCCAGGTGGACATCAACAACTGAGACTTCTTGATTGGCGTTAGCAAGTTCCATGCCTTGCTTAAACCAATCAGAAAAACGGCCGTATTGTTTTATGGCAGCAGGAACTGGGTCCCCTGTTTGTATGATTAATAACATTGGTTTATTTTAACTTAACCTGCGTCTGGTGGGGCAAGTCGAATGGCCTCTTCTAATGATGTTTTTCCAGCTTTGAGTAAATGTGATATGGCTATTCTTAACGGCATCATACCCTGTTGGTAGGCTGCTGCTGATATTTTTTCAGAAGGTACATCATCACGTATTAATTTACGCACTTCTGAATGAATGGGCATCATTTCAAACACACCAGATCTGCCATGATATCCGGTATTTCGACACTCATCGCAACCTTTGGCTTCAAACAATTCTTTAGGTGGTTGGATATCAAACGGGTGAACCATGGAAACCCATTTTTCTGCATCTACTTTAGCGGGTACTTTGCAATGAGGACATAATAAACGTATCAACCTTTGTGCCAACACACCCGCTAAGGTACTGCGAAGTAAATAATCAGCAACGCCAAGGTCTAACAGTCGATTGATACTTGAAGGTGCATCATTGGTGTGTAAGGTAGATAATACTAAATGTCCTGTTAATGAGGCCTGCACAGCCATTTGTGCCGTTTCTAAGTCTCGAATTTCACCAATCATAATGATGTCAGGATCTTGACGCATCAAAGTTCTGACACCATCGGCAAAGTGTAATCCGATTTTTGGATTGACTTGCATTTGATTTAAAATAGGGTCGACCATTTCAATCGGATCTTCCACTGTTGAAACATTAACCTCTGGTGTGGCCAATTTTTTCAAAGTCGAATACAAGGTGGTGGTCTTACCAGAACCAGTAGGTCCAGTGACCAATACGATGCCATGAGGTCGGTTGATCAGTTGTTTCCAATTCTCTGCCTCATCAGCAGAGAAGCCCAAATCTTGATAATCAACCACAACAGCATCAGGATCGAAAATTCTCATCACACATTTTTCACCAAATGTTGTGGGCATGGTAGAAACCCGTAACTCTATTTCTCGGTTGCCATTTGATAGCGTTTTGATTCGCCCATCTTGTGGGCGACGCTTTTCTGCCACATCAATACGTGACAGGATTTTAATGCGACTGGTGACTGCAGCCATCACCGCCGGAGGTAGGTCGTATACTTTAAGTAACTTACCATCGATACGAAACCTGATCAGACAATTCTCCCGTTTAGGCTCAAGATGAATGTCACTGGCGCGTTGATCAAAGGCGTATTGCAAGAGCCAATCTACCAGGCCGATGACATGTTGGTCATCGGCATTGATGTCTTTGCCACCCAATTTAACCAATTGTTCTAGGTTGAGGATGGGGTCACTGGTTTTGCCTTTGTGTAATTTTTTAGCGCTTTGAACTTGACGGTTCACGCCATAAAACTCAAACAACAAACGTTGAATATCAATTGGGTTTGCATGTACACGCCTGATATTTTGGCGATGGATTTTTTGAATGTCGTTCAACCATGCGGTGTTCTTGGGATCTGCAACTGCGATCACAATTTCGTCAGTATCTACCTGTACCGGTAAAATTTGATGCTGTCGAGCATAGGCTTGTGAAATCACTTGGGTAACTTGATTGACATTAATTTTTGTTGGATCAATTTTCAAATAGTCTAACTTATGGATTTTAGCAATCCATTGGGTTAGAAATTCCATGGTGATGGGTTTACCCGTTTTGAGATTAGTTAATTTATTATCTACTATCGAAATATAAGGATGTACAGAAGCAGATGAGACGGTTGATTTTTCAATCAATTTTGTAAACTGCTCTTGCGATATTATTTTGGCAGCCAGCCATTGCTTAGCCAAGGATGCCATGAAGTTGTTTTTAATGGTGTTTGCTGTGGTCATCAAATAATCGTTGGGTGTTTTCGTTATTTAATATTGTAGCTGATGTCCCCGACAGATAACAGTTATTAGCCAACAGCATCAGGACATGGGTACAATGTTGGCGTACGGCATCTAAATCATGACAAACCATCATTACTCCTTTTGTTAAGCTTAAATTTTTGAACACCTGCAGTATGTGTTGTCGATAAACCAAATCTAAATGATTCAAAGGTTCGTCCAATAACAAAAAATCTGTTTGTTGTGCCAAGCAAGTAGCAATTTCTACTTTGCGACGTTCACCACCTGATAGTTTTAGGATAGAGCGATGCTTTAAGTGTTTAATTTGGCAAGTTTCTAAGACTTTTTCTGTGATGCTGTTATCTTGATCTTTGGGTGTTTGCCAAGGAAATCGACCCATGCCAACTGCTTCTTTGACAGAAAAGGCCAAACAAGGCTCTTGGTCTTGTAACAAAAAACCTATTTTCTGGGCTCGTTGTACCGGGTTCATTTTTTGAATGTTGTTATGATCAATATAAATTTGCCCCTCATAATCGTTACTGAGCCCAGCCATGGTGGTTAGTAAAGTTGATTTGCCAATGCCATTTTGACCGATCACACCCCAAAATTGACCGGTATTTAATGTCAGATTAAGCGAACTGAATACAGATTGGCCACTTTGTTTTAAATTCAACTGTTTTAACTCAAGCATCAGACTTTCTGGTTTAACCATAAAAATACAGGGACCCCAATGAGGGCCGTAAATATCCCTACAGGCAGTTGTATTGGGCTCATAACGGTTCGAGCTAAAGTGTCAGCAGCTAACAAAAAACATGCACCCACCAACACACACATGGGTATCAGTTGGCGGTGTTGATAACCGGCTATCATGCGCACTAAATGGGGAATGATCAAGCCGACAAAACCAATAGTCCCAGCTTGGGCAACAGCCATGGAAGTTAATAATGCGGTGATGATAAAAATCATTAAATTAATTCGGTTGGTGTTGACCCCAGATTTGAGTGCAAATAAATCGCCACGAGCCAATAAGTCTAGTGCGCGGTTTTGCCTGATAAGTAAAACGAAACTGATTAATAATAAAAGGGGCATTAAGGCATTGGGTTGAGCAAAGCTCATGTCTCCCATCAACCAAAACATCATTGACTTAATTTGCTGTCCTGAGGCAGTGGCTAAAATGAAACTGATGAAAGCTGCAAATCCAAAGGCTAAAACCACTCCATTTAAGGTGATTTTGTCTGGTCGTAGACGGCCATGAAAGCTCAGTTTGAGTAACAGTAAGGTAGCCAATAAACTGCCACTAAAACCAAAAACAAATAACAGGTGCTGTGAAACACTCAATCCTGTGACAATAACCAGTAACTGCACCACAGCAGCACCACCTGAAACACCTAATAAATAAGGGTCTGCTAATGGGTTTTTTACCAAATTTTGAATCAAGAGGCCAGCCAAAGCCAGGCAGGCGCCAACCATTATGGCGTTGATGATACGTGGAAAGCGAAGTTCCCAAACTATTTCAAAATAAGGAGATTTACTGTCAAAAAAACTGTTAAGAGGAACATGAACAGAGCCTAAAGATAATGCCAAGACTATTAGCAGCAACAATAATAAGCACCAAACCCACCAGTGGCAGAACAAATGATTGATAGCGTTATTCAAAGTGTCTTTACTGGATTTTTACAGACATATGTATAATCAGCGACTGACACTCATCGATACCACATCCTTGCGTGGTACAGTTATGGTGGCATCACCACTGATGTATTTAGAAACAATGGTCAACTCTTTGCTGTTGATGGCTTTTAAGCGCCCAAAAATAGGTCTGCCGCGTTTAGTCCTTACTTTGATGCTCCTGCCAACGGCCTGCGACCAATCGTTTATTCTGACTTCATTGGCGCTTTTGCCAATTGATGTGGTGATGGTCTTTAGCAGCTCTTTGGGTTTGTTCGCTTCTGCTTCGAGGCGAGCCGCTCTGCGTTCTTTGGCTTCCATTTCTGACCGCAAAGTATCAACATCCAAGTCTAAAAAATCAATGTCTGCCAGTTGAACTTTTTCATATTCATTTTCCCCAAGTGCCGCTTCAATATTGACTTGAGCATAAAATTCAGTTTGGTTCATTCCTGCTACTTCGAATAGATACCTGGGTTCTTCGAGTTTAAATATGGCATTCAGCTCAACATTTTCTTCCAGAGAGCGTTGGTATTGGTTACTTAATACATCAGGCATCTCTTGGCCAGCATAAACACGTAGGTATTTTTGAATTTCATCGGCGCTGTTCAATCGATAAGCTGAGTATGAATCGCGGTTGGCCTTAGCACAAACTAGGTTACGTTTTTTATTGAATCCCAAATCACTGTGATAGTAGTATAGGGTATCTACAATGGTTTCATTGAACGAAATGCGATCTATGTCACTGGGGCGTGTCAAAGTGCCTGACCAGGCGATAAACCAATTATCTGGGCTTTCAATATTGATATTGAAATCAATATGGTAGTCATCAACCAACGAATAACTTAACTCCATATTAAATGCAGGCGTGCTGTTAAAGATCTCTTGCCATTGAACATCACTGAAACTAGGTCCAGATCCTTCACCACAGCCAAAAGCGCCCAGATAACTGGTCGCTACAGGCCAGTACCCAGCTCTATTAATTGCACTCTGTAAATCATTGGATTGCGAATTAACCAGGCGGACATTGCGAAAAGAAAGCGTCATGGTTTTTGGAATATGCGTGATTAATTTCTGGCTGCCTGAAAATAACAGTTTCTTCATGTCGGTATGCACTTCAATGGCGTCAACTGCTATGGTTTGACGGTAACCAGTGGGTCTGAAGGTGAGCTGTTTGAGTGTGACTTGTCCACTTAAGGCTGCATCTGAACTTTGATTTGACCATTCGCCCAATTCACTCAAGTGAGATAAAATGCCGTCCGCAAAAAATTGACTGTTGTGTTTAATTCGCCAATACGGTAACGCCACCAGTAGGGCTAAAATGATTAATATAACTAATTTACTTCTGTTGCTCATTACACCTTCTCGTTAATTATTGACTACATGACTGGTTCAGCGAAACCAGCAAATGCAGATATTATTATCGTCTGTATTTGTTTAGAAGACAAATCCACATTGGGGAAATTCCCTAAAGACTCATAGTTTATATGAAAATCAGGATGATGGGTGGGTACTTGTTCGTGTCCTGGTTTAAGGCGATAACTGGTTGAGTAGCGAAACGGCCATATATCAAAAACCGGTAGTTTTCTGGATATGGTTGCTATCACCCCACTGATGCGACTAAAAAAAGGAATCTGTTTTTTTGCTGCAACTAACCAGCTGTTTTGATCCAGCATATCCGTTTGGATGTTTTCGTTTAATACTTGAGCGAACTCCTTACTTTTAATCACAAAACCTGATTCAGTGTTCAGTACATCTGAACGTGGATCAAAATTATGTGAACCAATCATTGAAATATAATCATCAATGATGAAGGATTTGCCATGAATCCCAAATTTAGTATTCTCGTCGACTACAGTGGCTGAAAATTGATCTTTTATCATGCCAGGTCGGTCTTTGTATTCATAGATTTGCATACCCAGTTTTTTCAAATAAAAGCGTTTATATTTGTATGAAATCGCATAAACATAGTAAGCATCTGTTGATGCCAGTGAGTTGGTTGATACAGACAGTTCAAGGCCAGGGTTTTTTTTACGTAATTTTTTTAAAGTTTTGCGGGCTTGACGACTGAAAATCAAATAAGGTGTTTGGATGACTATTTTATTATTGGCTTCGGCAAAATATTGGTGAATTTTTTGGGTCAGTTGTTTATTTTCTTTCCTGGCCGTTTTATTGAATGGTTTGTCATGGGTGTCGCTGAAATATTCAACATGGTCTACAGCGATGATGTCAGAAAAAAAAGTATCAATCAAGTGTTTGGAGTTGGTTGCTTTGTCTAACAACTTGGTGGCTTTTAAAGGCAGTGGGTGCTGCCAATCAATATTCGACTTTTCATCATTTAAGATGCGGGCGCTGACATCTCGTAAGTGCTCTACTGGAACCACATGTGGGCTGCGCCAATAACTGGAAAATGAAATGCTGATCACGTTAACCACTTTACCAATCGCTAATACGTCACGGTCCTTGTAGTTAAATGACTCATCCCAATCATAATATCTGCTCTGGTAATTACGCCCTCCTACAATGCCATACTTATTGTCCACAATAAATGTTTTGTTATGCATGCGTTTATTCAAACGAGCCATACAACATGCCATGGCACTGAAAAACTCAAATGCCGAAGTGTGCGCATCGTGAAACACTGGATTGTATAA
This sequence comes from uncultured Marinicella sp., assembly GCA_964631055.1. Classification (GTDB taxonomy): domain Bacteria; phylum Pseudomonadota; class Gammaproteobacteria; order Xanthomonadales; family Marinicellaceae; genus Marinicella. Next base: position 23,639 of record CAZVZJ010000022.1, on the reverse strand, counting down.
CTTGAACTCTAAATTTTGGTGTAAAGTGGCCAAGTCGGTTACCAGCCATGAATTACCCATTGAAAACAATTGGTCAATGATGACTTTTACTTTTACACCACGCTTGGCAGCAGCTAAAAGTTCGCGAATGACCAAGTGTCCGGCTTCATCGTTAACCCAAATGAAACTTTGAATTTCTATGGTTTTTTTAGCAGAGCGAATCAGGTGTAAGCGCAGCATCAAGGAATCTTCGCCGTGATCCAACAGCAACATGCGGTTTTTATCATGTTGTTTGGTTAATTCAAATTGTGCAGCAAAAGGTGTTTTAATGGCACATCGATTGCTGTCATTAAGTGGACAGGTAAGGGTGTCATCTTTTTTGAATTCAATAACCTGTTCAACCTGTTGAATGGTTGCTTTATTGACCGCACAGCCAGTCAATAACCACAATATAGTAATCGTAATGGGGTAAATTAATTTGTGCATGGGTAAGCGATGTTATTTATCCAAATGTTATTAATTTGAGTCCGACTTGCAACCGTACCAGTAAAACCATCAATGTCAATGATGTCAATCAAATGAACTTTATCTTTATTGGTTAGGTCTATTTGATGATCTGAAATTGGACGGTTTAAGTATGACCAAAGGTTACCACCGTCTAATTTACACCAAGCTTCTTTTTGCGTCCACATTTGATAAAACTTCAACTGCTGAATTTTTCCCGATAATTGACTCAGCAGTGCTGTTTCACTTCCATGAAAGTATCGATTGGCCAGTTTCATGAAATCATGCTGAGGTCTGATCCACTCTATATCAATGGCAACCTCTGTTTGAGTGGATAGAATATATGCATAGAGGTTGCGACTGTTGCTGTGTGAAAAGTAAACAGGTTCTCGGATATAGGGTTTTCCGTTGGTGTTTTTAAAAATTTTAAGTTGTGAAGAAGTATTCAGTTTGTTTTGTAACAACTGTTGTAAAATGGCATCGGAATGGGGTTTGGCCTCAGACTTTAGATCATAAGGGTTGTTATGCAACCAAATTTTAAGTTCCAAACTCACTTTAGTTATGTCCAATATACCGTTAAATAATAATCGCTCATTGCAACATAAAATCACCTCACAAATCAAACAAAAAGGTGTGATAAGTTTTGCTCAGTTCATGCAAATGGCCTTGTATGAGCCAGGGTTGGGTTACTACAGTGCCGGTTTGGCGAAATTAGGTCAGCAGGGCGATTTCATCACTGCACCAGAAATGGGTTATTTGTTTGCCCGGTGTCATGCGACTTGTTTTACCGAAGTTTTACCCCAATTATCTAAGCCAGTAATGCTCGAATTAGGTGCAGGTACAGGTCAGTTTTGTGTTGATGTTTTGCTTGCTTTGGCAGATCTTTCTTGTTTGCCAGCTCAATATGCGATACTGGAAGTGAGTGCTGATTTAAAAGCTGTGCAAAAAAAGAAAATTGCTGATTTACCCATTGAATTGCGTAATCGAGTCGTTTGGCTTGAAACAGCACCGGTAGAGCCTTTTGAAGGTATTGTATTTGCGAATGAAGTGATTGATGCCTTACCCGTAGAGGTTTTTCAGTATAATCAAGGTGAGTTTCAACGTTTGATGCTCAGTGAACAAGCTGGCCATTTAACAGAGCAGTGGCATACATTTGAGCCGATACTCTCAAAACAGCTCAAACAACTCAAGCTAGAGTTGGAACCTGGTTATCGATCTGAATTTATCCCACATTTGTCAGCATGGATAGAATCCATTGTGGGTCAATTGACCAAAGGGTTGGTGTTGATGGTGGATTATGGCTATGGGCGCGATGCTTATTATCATCCACAAAGGTCATCTGGCACTTTAGTCTGTCATCAACGTCATCAAGCCAACTTCAACCCTTATCAAGATGTAGGATTACAAGACATCACTGCCTTTGTAGATTTTACAGCAGTGGCAGAAGCGTTAGATGAAGTAGGTTTTGATGTGATTGGGTTCACCACACAGGCTGAATTTTTATTGGCAAGTAAAATTGAACAATGGTTGGAACCTGAAGGAAATTATCAGCGTTATTTTGAACTGGTTACAGAGATGAAAAAACTGGTCATGCCGGATGAAATGGGTGATAAATTTAAGGCCATTGCAGCGAGTAAAAATTTACATGTTGATCTGTCAGCATTCAAAAATAACCGCTTACAAGATCTTTGAGTGAATATTAATCATAAGGAGATCTATGCATTAGGATAATAATGCACCTCCCTCATACTTGAATTTGATAAGATAGACCGCATGTTTATATTTACCCAAATTCAGTTATTTCAGTGTTAGATTCAACCAACCAATCTTGTACTTTACCCGACATTGCTGCAGAAGAAAAAGCCAAAATTGGTGGTCAATTGCAGTGGGTTGGTATGAGTGATATAGAAATGCCTTTACAATTAGCCGCTGACGTTGAGCTTCCAGCTGCTGTGGCTCGAGTTCGTGCTGAAGTGTCTTTGGATGATGAGGTCTCAAAAGGTATTCACATGTCACGTTTGTATTTGGCTTGTGATGAATTATTCAGCAAGGATGTTATTGATTACAGTCGCCTACAAGGCTTAACGGATCAATTTTTAACTTCACACAAAGAATTAAGCCAAAATGCATTGATAGAAGTTGAAGCTGAAGCATTGTTGAGAAGGCCGGCTTTGGTCAGTGATCACTCTGGATGGCGCTCTTATCCAATTAAACTGTCTGTGGTTCAATGTAAAAAAACCGGTTTAAGTCAATATTTAAGTTTTCAGGTCACTTATTCGAGTACCTGCCCCTGTTCGGCGGCTTTGGCCAGACAATTGATTCAACAAAATTTCAAGCAAAATTTTGACTCAGAAAATATTGATTTTCAGTCAGTGATTGATTGGATTGGTTCAGAAAAAGGGATCAATGCCACCCCCCACAGTCAGCGCAGCTCTGCGGTCATTAAAGTTAAACTGAGCAATGATAAAGTTGAAGTGCCGCTGTTAAAAATGATTGATTTGGTTGAACATTCTCTACAAACTGCCGTACAAGCTGCAGTTAAAAGGTCAGATGAACAAGCTTTTGCCTTACGGAATGGACAGAACTTGATGTTTTGTGAAGATGCAGCCAGACGAATCAAACAGGCGCTGAATAAAGAAACCATTGTTAAGCAGTATCATTTACGGGTAACTCACCACGAATCTTTGCATCCACATGATGCTACAGCAGAAGCATACAGCGAGTAATTAAATTTTATAGCTCTTTAAAATAAATGATAAAAACCTTGATTTTTGGTTTTTATACACAAATGGTCATCAAAAATTAACAAAACAAGAATTTACTTTGATTAGTTGATTTTAAGCTTTTTGAAATCCTTGTAAGTCACTGAAATAAAAAGAATAAATCAGATTGGTTAATTTTTAACCAAAACGATATTTTTCAACTCATAGGTATCTATTTATAGTTGTAAAATCAACTTATTCACAAAGTTATCCACAACTGCTGTGGATAAAAACTATACATAGAATCGCATTACAATTCGATCGACTAGTATTGACTTACTTTGAGGTTATTTGAAAGGGCCAGATCAGTGATTGGGTCAACTGTTTTCCTTGGCTGCTCAAATGTAAGGTTCTGCAAGTCTTTCCACGAAAGTTTTAATAGTTTCTGTTTTTTTGTCACATTTAGGGTTACAATCAAAGTGTAAATTTTGAATAATTTGGTTATATTTTTATGAAAAATACACTTTTAGCAGTCCTGATAGCGATATCCATACACTTGACAGCTTGGGCTTGTCACACACCGACTCAATCAGCCAAGCTCAATAAGCAATATCCAGATTGGGATTTTGTTGAGATGATGCACAAAGCACATAGCCAGCCTTATAAAGGTTATAAATACAAGGGCCAGCAAAATTGTGTGAATGGCACTGCTGATATTTTTCAATGCAGTAATGTTGATTTACTGGGTCATCTTGACTTGAGCCAAATAGGTGGTGGCCAAGGTTCTGACAGCTGGGGCTGGAAACATGAAGCAAGCGGTCGATACTTTGCCTTGGTTGGGCGATCAAATGGTACATCTTTTGTAGAAATTACTGACCCTGCTAACCCTGTTTATCTTGGTAACTTACCCAGTACTGGTGGTCTTTCCAGTGCTTGGCGGGATGTAAAAACATATCAAGAGCATGCATTTATTGTGGCTGATGATTTGCCACACGGCATGCAAGTGTTTAATCTAACTCAACTTTTAACTGTCACCAATCCACCAGTCACATTCAATCCTGATACAGTTTATAGGGAAGGAGGGTTGCTTAACGCACACAATATTAGTATCAATGAAGCAACAGGTTATGCTTATGTGGTTGGCAGTAATACCTGTAATGGTGGTTTGCATATAGTCAATATCCAAAACCCTACCAGTCCCAGTTTAGCAGGTTGTTTCAATGCCGATGGTTATACACATGATGCTCAATGCGTTGTATATTCAGGTCCAGATGCGGATTACCAAGGTCGAGAAATCTGTTTTGCCAGTAATGAGGACACGGTCACCACAGTTGATGTAACTGACAAATCAAATCCGGTCATGATCAATAGAACTGGGTATGCCGGACAACAATATACCCATCAAGGTTGGCTTACAGCTGATCAAAAGTACTTTATCATTGATGATGAATTGGATGAATTGGACCGCGGGGCTGGTACACCTGATTTTACCCGTACATATGTGATGGATATGTCTGATTTAAACAATCCTGTAATAGCTGGTCATCATAACGCCACCGGGGCAGCGATTGACCACAATCAGTATATTGTAGATGGGCATACTTATCAGGCCAATTATACCCGTGGTTTGAGAATTTTAAAATTGGGTGATTTAGGTCAAGCAGAAATGACAGAAGTGGCTTATTTCGATACTTTTCCTGAACCTGATTCAAGTTCAAATTTTGGTGGAGCTTGGAATGTTTATCCCTTTTTTGATAATGGAATGGTGATGATTTCTGATATCAATCGAGGGGTGTTTATAGTCAAACCTAAACTGCAAGCAACTACAGAAATCAAGAACCATCATTCAGGACTTTGGTTTAATCCAGAGCAAGATGGCCATGGGCTGAATGTGTTGATACTAGAAGGTAATCGTATGATCATTTATTGGTATACCTATGACAATGAGGGTAATCAAATATGGTTGTTGGGCTCAGGAACTTTCGAAAATGGTTTGGCTACCTTGTCAGTTGTTTCAACCAAAAATGGCCTGTTTCCACCTAATTTCAATGCTGATGATGTAGAAACCACTCAGTGGGGTAACTTTGAAATCGAGTTTGAAGGCTGTAATCAAGCTGAATTTAAATGGATGCCAAAAGAAGGCGTTAACTTTACAGCAGGTAATTTAATGATGACACGTCTAGCGTTCAATGCAGGCTTATCTTGTGAAGAATGATTGTTTCACATTCCAGAAAAAGCAGCACATAGGCTGCTTTGTTCTTATTCTCAGTTAGTTTTAAGCTTCTGTGGTGATATCAATAGTAAATGTTTTGCTGATTTTTTCCGTGATGCCCACTTTTTCAGGTGCTTGAAATTTCCAGTTAAGAATACTTTTTTCTACATGTTTAAAAACCTTTCTTGGAATTGAGTTATCGGCACTTGTTACGCGGGTGACATCACCCTTGGGATTTATTTGAATATTAAGCTTTAAAGCTTCATTGGTGTCAAAACTTTCTGATATGTTAACAGGTGAGGTTTTGATGGGTGTCCATTTATATGCTGAAGATAAGGAGTCATCTGAGTTGGTGGTATTTTCTTTTTCAGTTTTTTTGTCGCTACTGTAATATTGCTCAAAAACTTGCTTTCTGGTTAAGATGTTGTGATTAACTGGTTCAATTTTAAGCTCCATGACTGGTTTGGTAGAAGCGACGTCAATTTCAATATTGGGCATTTCAGTTTTATTGAATTTTATGTCATCCTTCAAATTTTCTTCAGTGTCTGTATTGGTTTTAAGCGAATTCATTGAAGTTATGGTGTTAATTGAGCTTTGACGTTCTGGTAAACCTTGAGACCAACTGGGTCTTTTTTTGTTTTTTGCAGTATCATCCGAGATAGAAGCTTTGTCCTCTTGAGCATCCACGTTAAATGAGATTAGCAGAAAGGTAATGATCAGGTATTTCATATTTTAATGGTTTTAAGGTATCTTAAATATCAAGTGTTGCCAGTTTATGTATTCTTAAAGTAAAGTCAATTTGGATGAGCTTGAGCAAATGTTTTGGCTTGATATTTAACAAAAAGAAACAAATAGGGTGTGCAAATGGATTGGTTGTGACAATATTTGGTATTTAGGTTGGATGTTGAATTGATTATCTTGTTTTGGCTTTGATACAAGTTGTATCTAACTTGTAGCTAAAAGCTTATTTGATTAATGGCAGATTAAACCTGAAGCATGCTCCTTTCAATGCACCTTGGATGATATCGAGACAGCCATTTTGTTTTCTTGTGATCGTTTGTGCTATTGCCAAACCAAGACCGTAACCACTTGAGCGTTTAATGTTGTTTTGTTTGTAAAAAGGTTCGAAAATCCGATTGATGTCTAGCCCATCCAAACCTGGCCCATCATCGTTGATTGCGATGATCAACTGTTGGTCGAATTTTGATACCATGATTAGACATTGAGAGTCTGCAAAACTTATGGCATTCCTGAGCACATTGGCCAGTGCGCGATTAAGGCTTTTCTCATGGCATAAAATAATTTCATTTTCGTTTATTGAATCGTCAAAATTGATGTTAATCCGGATGCTTGCAGAATGAACATGACTCACCAAATCTTCAATCAAGTTTTTAACCAGGACAGGTGACGGTGAAAATTCTTTGATCTGGTTAACCTCAGCATAGCAAAGCATTTCGTCTATCAATAATTCTAACTCATTCACATCATTTTTCATATCCGTGATGCCGTCTATGGTCAATTTTTCATTGGTTTGTGATTCGACCACTTCAAAACCAAATTTTAATCGTGCTAAAGGTGTTCTGAGTTCATGTGAAACCGCATTAACCAGGTCTCGTTGAGTCAATAGCAAGTGCTCTATTTTTTCTGCCATGCTATTGAATGCTTCTGTTATGGGGGCTAAAGTCGTATTGGGTGGTAACTCAAGTCGACTAGAAAAGTCACCACGCCCAAATTGAGAAGCAGCAGATTTGAGTTGCAATAATTGGTTGGCAAAGGGTTTGATTAAAAGAAAAACCACCAACGCTATTAAAGAATAAAATAAAGTAGAGATCCAGCCAGTAGCTTCATTAAGTGGGCCTTCATAAGAAACTTCTATAGACAAAACTGAATCGGTCAAACCAATTCTTTGGTAAAGAGATAATGCATCTTGAGAATCGAACAATGCCAATAACTCACCATTTGAAAGTTGTTCTAAAGTGACTTCATCTCCTGCAAAATCATTCAACGTAAATATGCCTGTCGATAGATTTTTGTCATGTTTCAGTTGGCTCAAAATAACTTGCCATTGGTCAGTCGGGCTATTAAGTAAAAGTTCAACCCATAAGACAAATGATGTTTGATGCAGGTCTTTTACATAGTTGAGATGACTGGATTCATCAGAGCGGTCTAAAAAATACTCTATACTCGAGCCAATTACTATAATGGCAACCACCAATGTGAAATATAAACGAGTGAATAATCGACCTGAGAATTTACTTGCTTTAGTATCTAAATTCATTAATCAAACCAAGCAGTCGGGACAAATAAATAGCCTTTACCCCAAATGGTTTTAATTCGTTGAGGTTCATTGGAATCATCCCCTAATTTTTTTCTTAAGCGGGATATTTTAATATCAACTGCTCGGTCAGTTCCGTCATATCCAAACCCCCTTAAACTTGAATAAATAACATCTCGTGTGAGCACTTTTCCGGCATTTTTTGCCAGTAAGAACAATAAATCAAATTCATGCGAGGTTAATTTGATTGATGTATTTTTATATTCAACGGACTTGGATTGATTGTTCAGTTTTAAGGTTCCAAAATTCAATAAGTTGGTATTGTTTTGGCGATCAAATGCCCGCCTTTTCAACTGGGAATTTACCCGAGCTAAAAGCACTCTGGGTTCTACCGGTTTGATCACATAATCATCGGCACCCGTTTCAAAACCAACCACTTGATCAATATCGCTGCTTGAAGCAGTTAAAATCAGAATTTTACCTGAATAGAATGAGCGCAATTCACGACAAACAGAAATACCATCCATATCAGGCAACATCAAATCAAGAATGATTAAATCAGTTGGATTTACTTTACACGTTTCTATGGCAGCATGACCATTGGCAACAACAGAAACATCAAAGCCTGTTTTTATAAAATAGGTGCTGATTAGATGGGCCAAACGTTCATCATCTTCAACGATCAATAAGCTATTACTGTTGGTCACAACGATTGAATAGTCCATGGTAATCGACTGCGTCGATTGTGTTTTCGGTGTGGTTTGAGGGCTGCAAATTTAACGGTTGATTTGGCCAAGTGGTTGTTTGTAATCATTGAAGAAATCCAATAGCTTAAGTCTTGCTGAATACTAATTTTGTGCTTGAAAAACCCTGAGTCTTCAGATTGCCAACATTTTAAGCTTTGTTTTTCGTTGGCTGTTCGCAGACAATAGTCTCCTACTCGATTGCTGTACCAACTGATATCAAAACTACTTATGCAGTTTTTTTCACCGCGCGATGCCACACAAATGTTAGGCTTGATGACCAGTGTAACTTCAGATGAAGTTAATTCAGGAATCACTTCTTGCGCAGAGCATAGATCACCCAATAGAAAAATTAAGTAAAAGCTGATTATAACGATTGTTTTCATTGGTCACCTAAAAGCGATAAAAAATACCTGTAAATATAGATCTGGTAAAGTTTTCAGCCACCAAGGGGCTGCTACTTATGGACGAGCCAAATCGAGTATATTTAATACTGGCAACTAAACTGACTCGACTATTGATTCGATAGCTGCTCAGCAAGCCAGCTGAGAAGTTTGTAACATTTTCACCTTGATAGGAAAAGTTTAATTCCGAACTACTGGGGTCTAAGCCATAGTAGTAATCGACTAATCCGCTGGACTTCCAACTGACCCCTAAATTGGGTTGAAATAGCCAGCGCCCGCGACCCCAAGGCTTGCTGTAATCTATAGAGATTTCTTGACCGTTGTGTTTGTTACTGACATCAGTTAAAGCTTGGATTTGTATGTTTCCAAAAGGTTTATTCCATAATAACTCAAAACCAAAGTTAACGGCAAAATCACGGTCAGGCAAGTCCAAGTCAAAAAGAATTAACCCAGGGTCTATGGGTATATCTATCGGAACGACGTCTACTGGTAGGTCAGGTGGTCGAGGTGAAACGCCACCGACATCGGGAGAAACGAGGCCCAAAGTATTGAAAAAGGAATAATAGATTCGTTCACTGCTGTAGGTGGCAATTAAATTCAGGCCATAAGATTCACGATCAACCAATGTGAATCCAAAGTCACCATTGTCGAAAAACAATCTTTTACCGTAGATTGCAACATTAAAAGTGAGGTAAGTGGGGACATTATCTGCACCAATAAACGGGTTGCTTTGTTCTCCGTATCCAATGCCAATGCCAAAGTCCCAAGCACGTTCAATTAGACCATTATCTTGGGCATACAATGTATTCATAAAACAAAATATGAATATATGTTTTATATACCATTTGTTTTTTTTCATAGGTTACCAAATCTCCAATTCACAAAGTATATATTGATGTAAAAAAGAATGCTAATTTGTAACAGAATGTAACTGGCAAGGGTTTATTTTTTATTGTTTAAGCGTGCATGATTAAGTAATAATTATAAATTAGACCGAGAAAAAAATGTGTGTTCAAGAAATGTGTATAACAAATTGATATGAGCTGAACTGTAAGTGCTTTTTGTTTTACTATAAGGTTTTATTATTTGAACCATCGTGTGGCAGGTAACTTGCTTTCAGTTGTTGGTAAAAAAATATTTCAAAGTAGTTTGTTATTAATTTTGTGAGTCCGACCTCATTTAAGATTAATTAACAACAATACAATGAAACAGATTTTAAATTTACTTTGGGTGATTGTATGAATTTATTGAGGATTGTAATTTTTACTTTTATATACTTTTATAGCGGTTTAATAGCAGCTCAAACACCTGCTTTTTTGGAAGAAGAAGGCTTGGTGGTGATAGAAATTGAATCAATAGCAGCCGTGCCTACAGGATGGTCTGAGGAGACAGAGTTTGAAGGGTTCACCGGGTCATCTTATTTTAGGTATGCAGCCAATAACCAATTCAACAATCCTGGGGTAGACTTGATCGAATATTCGGTATTTATACAAAACCCTGGTCGTTATAAGTTTCAATGGAGAAGTTTAATTGCTGAGGGCACCAGCACCACTGATGCCAATGATTCATGGCTTAAAATTAGGGCTGACGCATATTATGGCCTACAAGGTAGCAACAGCATAGTTTGCCCTCGAGGGTACGACCCTGAATTAAATGCATGTCCGGTCGAAATGGATGATGATGGCAACGTGACACCAGCGGGTTCAGGAAGCGATGGGTGGTTTAAAATTTATCGCAGCGGCCCAGGTGACTGGGTGTGGTCAACCAATACCAGTGACAGTGATGGGCACAGGATATATGCACAATTCAATAATCCGGGCTTATATGTCATTCAAATATCTGGCCGGTCTAGAGATCATGCCATAGATAGAATGGTACTCTTTAGTGATGATTTTATGGGTGACCCGTTAAATATTGAGCTGACAGAGTCTCCACTTGTTGATGCAGACTTGATCTTTGTTAATGGTTTTGAACTTTAAGCTAGGTTAAAAAAATTAATTTGATTGCTGAATTGCAATGAGCATATTGCACAACAAAGAGTTGTTTAAATGTTCAGGCTATTGCGTTCAGCATTTTTTGTTTTGCAAGTATTTTGATGGTTTTAAAATGTTATTTCTCAAAACCATAAGAGACATTTAAAGTATTCTTGATATGAGATTTGAATACTGGTTTTTTATGGTTAATTCCAGTTTTAATAAGTTATTCGCTGGCATGAATGATTACTGATAGCTGACTGTTTTAACTTGTCATATATCCAAAATATAGAAAATTTTAGTTAAATAAGTGCATTTTGAGGGTAAATTTAGCTTATTTTTGTGTTTTATTCAGGTAATTGTCATGTTGATAACCTATAATGCATCGACATCAGGCGCAGATACAAATATTTATTTATGGTTGAAGCGGGTTGAGAATATATGCTCCAAGACATTCAAGTTAAACATGAAGTCAGTGGCTTCATCTGTTCAAAACAACATTGTTATTAGTTTTTTTCGTAATTTTTAATGTTCCTGATTTAAGAAATTCTTGCATCGAAACGGTGAATTCGATTGCAGGATTAAAATTTATTATTCACCAAAAATATAGAAGATTTATATTATGAGTAAAGGTACAGTAAAGTGGTTTAATGCAGACAAAGGTTTCGGTTTTATCACTCCAGAAGATGGCGGCAAAGATTTATTTGTTCATCATTCAGAAATCCAAAGTGGCGGCGGTTTCGCTACATTGAATGACGGTCAAGCCGTTGAATTCGAAGTTGGCCAAGGCCAAAAAGGTCCTTGTGCAAACAATGTAGTGCCTCAATAAGAGCTCACCACAGTACAAGAATGAAAAAGCCGGCTATAAGCCGGCTTTTTTTATGGCTTTGATTTATCCAAAAACCGAGCTAAAATCAAACCATGAATGAGATCGAAATTCGCCCTGCAAATGTCAAAGACTTTCCTACCATTGTTAATCTCAATCTAGCAGCAATAAAAGCAACGGCCGAGATGGATTTGGCTCATTTAAAGAATCTACATCATTGGTCAGAATATCACAAAGTAGCTACATACAAAAATCAAGTGGTGGCATTTTTGCTGGTCATTCCTCCGGGGAAGTCTTACCCAAGCCAAAACTATCAATGGTTCAATGATCAGTATGATTCATTCCTGTATGTAGATCGAATAGTGGTTGATGAGCATTATATTGGAATGAAGATTGGTACTGCTTTGTATCATGATTTATTTTCAGTGACTCGAAAATTGGGCGTTAAGAACATTACCTGTGAATACAATATTAAGCCTTTGAACACAACTTCCAAAATATTCCATCAAAGACATGGTTTTAAAGAAGTGGCGACTCAATGGTTAGATAACAAAAGTAAGCAAGTCAGCTTACAAGTAGCTCAGGTTTAAATTTTATAATAAGTGGATCAGGAACTATGAAACAGAAAATATATTTACTGATGATTTTTATCGTTGGTCTCATTAATTTTTTACCTGTTTTTGGCCTGTTATCTGCAGCTCAGCTCTCACAAGCTTACGGTATTGAATTGAGCAGTAATGAATTAGAAGTCCTGATGCGTCATCGTGCTTTGTTGTTTGGTATCTTGGGTGGTTTTGTTTTTTATTCTTTATTCAAACCAACTTTAAGAGTACCTGCCTTGGTTATGACTGGAGTTTCAATGATTGGGTTTCTATTGCTGTGGTGGATTGTTGGTGATGTGAATGATGAACTGATAAAGATTGCAGTTGTCGATGTGGTTGGTATTTTCTGTTTGATGGTGGCATTTGTATTGAAATATTTAATTAACAAGGATCAGGTTTAATTCAATAGATTTTAAAACTGAAATCTTTGTTCTCTTAACCTTTTTTTTACTTTGTTTAAATATTCCTGATCAATTTAATTGGCAATACTGGTCAATTTTCACCACATAATCAGCTGTTATAATGACTTTTTCTTAACTTTTATCCATGAAAGACTTAACCCAGGGCTCTATCCCAAAACACATCATAGTGATGGCGATTCCTATTGGAATCAGCATGTTGATTCAAACGCTTTATTATTTGGTCGATCTTTATTTTGTGGGAAGATTAGGCAAAGAGGCTTTGGCTGGGGTCAGTGCTGCAGGGAACATTTCTTTTTTGATTCTGGCGCTGACACAAATACTGGGTGTTGGCACACAAGCTTTAATTGCCCTTGCTGTGGGTAGAAAAGATCAAACAGATGCCAATTTAATTTTTAACCAATCCATAGTGCTCTCATTTTTACTGGGTGTGATTACTTTGCTAGTTGGTTATGGATTGGGTCAAATTTACCTTCAGGCCATTTCTGAAGACACAGGTAGCATAGCAGAAGGCACCAAATACTTGTATTGGTACATTCCAGGTATGGCAGCCCAATTTGCATTGGTGGCCATGGGATCAGCCTTGCGTGGTACAGGTATCGTCATGCCAACCATGATTATTCAAATCGTTAGCATTGTATTGAACATGATTTTATCGCCGATACTTATTACCGGTTGGGGCACAGGTCACGCCATGGGAGTTGCAGGTGCGGGCTTGGCCTCGAGCATATCGGTTGCTGCTGCTGTGATTATGTTGTGGTGGTATTTCGTCAATAAGGAAAAATATGTCAGCTATCATCGTGACATGATCAAGCCACAGATTAAATCTTGGCAAAGAATGCTTGGTATTGGCTTCCCTGCAGGCGGAGAATTTATTTTGATGTTTTTGTACATGGCAGTTATATATTATGCCATCAGTGGATTGGGACCATCAGCGCAAGCAGGTTTTGGCTTGGGTTCTCGGGTTATGCAGTCGATGTTCTTGCCTGCCATGGCAATTGCATTTGCTGCTCCTGCAGTGGCTGGACAGAATTTTGGCGCAAAATTATTTGATCGAGTAAAATCAACTTACCATTGGGCCGTTGTGATGGGTTTGGTGGTAATGACTGTATTGACTTTAGTGGCTTATTTTAAACCTGATATATTGGTTGTTCATTTTTCTAATGATATGGATACTTTATTAGTCGCTGCCACGTTTTTACAAATGATTTCATTTAATTTTATCGCCTCGGGTATTATTTTTACCTGTTCAGGCATGTTTCAAGCTTTAGGTAACACCTGGCCTGCCATGTGGAGCACAGCATCGCGGTTATTTACCTTTGCCATACCAGCCATTTGGCTTTCTCGTCAAACGGGATTTTACATTGAGCAATTGTGGCTGGTTTCCGTGGCGACGGTTTACTTACAGTTATTAATTTCATTGGCGTTGTTGAATAAGCAATTTAAACGCAGTTTTGTTTAATAAAATTGTTATCAATCTATAATGATTTGAACAATTTCTTCTTATTTATGGATTCTTGTTTTTTATATCAGCGTTTCCCATTCAATAGCCAACCTATAGGAGACCACCTGACAATGAGTGCATAAGTCAATAAACCGATAGCCATAGTCAATACTACTGACAGCGATAACTCAACCCATAAGTTCCACTGGTAGTCGAGCAAAACAAATTGAATGATGAATAAAACAGGTAAATGTATGATGTATATCCAATATGAAGAATCAGCAATATAGCGAATCGATTTGTTGGGTTGATTCAACCATCGTTTGCCGGCAATCAAACACACCCATGTCATTGATACAGCAGTGATGCTTTCAGAAATTGCCATCACCATGTTACCTTCAGCAGCTGGCATTCGAAACGCGAAATAAACATAACTCGCTAAGCCGCCAATTAACAGCAGATAAAAATATTTACTGAGTTGGTCAATGATTTGTTGATGTTTAAATAGCAGTGCGCCGACTAAGAAAAATAATCCATAAAACCCAAACGGCCATAATAAGGGCTTCAACTCTTCTGGGGCTGGATGCGGTGCTGGTAATAGGTAAAAAACAGGTGCTAAAATCAATGGAAAAACAAGTGTTAAAAACCATGGTTTAGTAACATGCTTATGCCACTGGTACTTGAATAAATTCATTTGATACATCAGCGCTAAGGCCAAGCAGAAAAAGCACAGATAGTATAAGAACCATAAATGAGCCAGGTTTATTGGTTGGTCAACTCCAGGCTCCGATTGCATCAATTGATATACATAAGATAGGGCAGGAGACTGCTTCTCAATTTGATGGCCGGCCCAATTAATACTTAGCTCAAAGGCTTGTAAAACCACTGGCAAGAAAATGATTAAAGGCAAGAAAACCCTTATCGCTCGGTTGCTGAGCATTGACATAAGGCCTCTTTTTTCTATCAACATCATAGCAAAAAATCCAGCAATTAAAAAAAACAACGGCATCCTGAATAAATGGCTGAACCAAGCAATGACATCTATACTTTTAGAAGATTGGTGGTCGGCAGTTAACCAAAAAAAATGTAGCATGGGACTGTAGGCTAAACAAGCATGAAAAACCACACCTGCTAACATGGCCAAGGCCCTTAAATTGTCCATATAATGCAGGCGCTCTGAATTAAAAGATGTGTTCATTATTTTTACTCCTTATGTTACAGAAAGTCTTTCTTTTGAGCTTGAACCCAATAAATCAAAATTAAGAATGTCATAATGAGAAATAATTCAACAGACACAAATGTTACAGCAGTCTTGTTCCAGACGACTTCTTCTGTTTGCATATAAGAATTGATTGCTTTAAAACCAGACAGCCAGAACATAAAAAGAGACAGCCCAATATTGGTGATTGACATGACGACGACGGTCCAAACTTGCGATTCTGAGATTAAACTAACCGCCAATAACAAAGTAAACACCACCAACATTTCTAGCAACAAAATCAGGGCGAAAATGGCCATCCCATCGGGTACATGCGGTTGAGAAAAAATGACCCACATAATGCCACTTACGATCAATAGCCAATAAAGCAAGAATAAACCTAAGTTGGCACAGATTTTTGCATGGGTGTATTGTAAAAATGTAATGGGCAAACTCATGATAAAGGGCAGCACTTGATCATTTCGTTCGTTGGAGATGGTGGTGGTGATCATGTGTATGCCAGTAATAATAACCATCGACAATATAATGACAGCACCTGCATTAAACATCCCCAGTTTTGTAGAGGTTAGCATCCACAAACTGATGAATGAAATGATCAAATATATACACAAGGCTCTATAGTTCAGTTGAATGTCTTTTAAGATCAATGATTTGATGATGTGATTCATGAAGATTCTCCTGCACGTTTTGCTTCAACTTCAGCAACGAATATTTCTTCTAGGCTCATGTATTCAACCTGTTGGATAGAGGCCCCATTTTGAGTCCATTCATCCAGCATCGATTGATCAAATTTGTGAACAGTTAACGTGGTGTTTCCTCCTTGTTTAATGACTTCTTTGACGTGTTGGTTGACTTTAATGGAGTGGTCATTTGGTGTTCGCAGGCGAATGCGGCGCCAGTCTTCTATGAAAGATTCTTTGTCATTGCTGTTAACAATACTGCCTCGATCAATAAAGGTGATTTGATCAGACAGTTGTTCAACATCTTGAGTATTATGCGATGAAAATAAAATACTGCGATTTTCGTCATTCAGTACTGCCATCATTTCATTCAGCACTTCTTTCCTGGCCACTGGATCTAATCCAGTGGTTGGCTCATCAAAAATCAAAAGCTTGGGTTTACGCGCAAACATCAAGAGTAAGCTGGATTTGACTCGCTGTCCATGTGACATGCCTTTGATTTTTTGTTCACTGATGAGATCAAATTTTACTAACAGTTCATTGGCATAAACCTGGTCCCAGTGGTCAGGAAAGATTTGTTGCATCAAATTCATGTGCCAACCAAGGGAGGTGTTTTTATACAGTCGCATGTCTTCTGACACATATCCTATTTGAGCCTTTGCTTCTGTTTGTTGATCGGGAATCTTTTTCCCGAGCACTTCAATGTTTCCTGCTTCAGCGCCAATCAAGCCCATTAATAATCTAATAATGGTTGATTTTCCTGCACCATTGGGGCCAATTAAACCCATGATGCCACCCATAGGTAAGGTTAAGTTGAGGTTATTGAGGGAAAAATGAGGGTATCTTTTACATACGCCTTGTAATAGAAATGCTGTATCACTCATCTTTTGTCTCATTATTTTTAAGAGCCAATTGTTCTAATCGCGCCATTAGTTCTTTTAATGACAAACCAAAGTTTTTGGCATGGGTTAATGCGTTATTTAAGTGTTTATCGATTTCTTGTTTCATGATTTGATCTCCTAATTCGTTGTTCTTGGCCACAAAAGAACCTACTCCAGGTTGCGTTTGTAGTACCCCATCTCGTTCCAATTCTTGGTAAGCGCGTTTAATGGTAATCACACTGACTTTTGAAGCGATTGCCAATTCTCTGATTGAAGGCACTTTTTCACCAGGTTGCCATTCTCCTTGAGCAACCAAGCGCTTTATTTGGTCCATGATTTGTAAATACATGGGCCTGCCATCTTTCTGAGATAAGACTAAATAGGGGTTCATTGAATTATTTGCTGTATATAATGTATATGCACAGTATAGTCACAGATAATTAAAAATCAAGATATTTTTTTAAACATTTTGTCAGGTTAGGCTCAATAGAGGGGCTTATTAGCTGATTTATGGTTGACAAAATAACGCAGAAGTAAAGCTAAGCAGTCATCCTTGATTAAGGTATTAAAAATTTATTGGAGAAATCCACCTGCTTAGTTATGTTAAGTTTTGGCTTCTTAGCGAGTTGAATTATAATGATTACTTTCATCAACTGAGTCAGATACATTGAATCAAGAGCATAACAAAAACCCGGAGTCAGATTGCTTAAGGAGAAAGTCATGAACAACTCATTACATGTGGTTATTCTGGCAGCAGGTGCTGGAACTCGTATGAAATCTAAAAAATTAAAAGTGCTTCATGAAGTGGCTGGTAAACCCATGGTAGATCATGTGTTGGAATTAGCACAATCATTGGATCCTGCACAAATTACTGTGGTGTTTGGTTTCCAAGGTGAGCAGTTAATTACTCATTTACATGATAAATCAGTAAACTGGGCTGAACAAAAACAACAGCTGGGTACAGGCCATGCGGTGCAACAAGCCGTTCCTTTCTTCAAAGATGAGGAAGATATTTTGGTTTTATATGGAGATGCGCCTTTGGTACAAACCGAAGATTTAACTGCGCTTAAAACACAACAATTTGTCCTAACAGCAGAAGTGGACAACCCTACGGGTTATGGTCGAATCGTTAGCGCTGGTGATGATGTTGTTGCCATTGTAGAACAGAAAGATGCCAACCCAGCGGAGCTTCAAATCAAAGAAATTAACTCGGGTATTATCCAAGCACCCGCACTGAATTTGAAAAGTTGGCTCAACAGATTATCAAATGATAACAAACAACAAGAGTACTATTTAACAGATGTCATTGGTTTAGCAGCAGCAGATGACATGGCATTTAAAGCGATTAAACTCAACGATGCCAATGCTGTGAAAGGGGCCAATGACATGGTTCAGTTAGCAGAGCTTGAAGATTTGTTTCAACACCGCAAACGTCTGGAGTTGATGCAAGCAGGCGTCCGATTAATCAAACCCAATTCGGTCGACGTTCGGGGCCATTTGTCCTGTGGGCAGGATGTAGTGATTGATAAAGGTGTTGTGATAGAAGGTGAAAACAACTTGGGTGATGATGTTTCAGTTGGCGCTTATGTGATTTTACGAAATTGCCAACTGGCCTCTGGTACAGTGGTTGAACCACATTCGATTTTAGATGGAGTGGTTACAAAAGGGGCCTGTTCAGTCGGCCCATTTGCTCGTTTAAGACCTGGTACTGAATTATCTTCAGGTTGTAAAATAGGCAATTTTGTTGAAACCAAAAAGGCCGTTCTGGGTCAAAACAGCAAGGCAAGCCACTTAAGTTATTTAGGTGATGCAGTGATTGGTCAAAGTGTTAATATAGGTGCCGGTACGATCACTTGTAACTATGATGGTATGAATAAATTCACCACCACCATAAAAGATGGTGCTTTTATAGGTTCAGACAGTCAGTTGGTAGCGCCGGTTACAGTTGGTGAAAATGCCACCATTGGTGCTGGATCAACCATAACCAAAGACACCCCAGATGAACAATTAACCTTATCCAGAGCCAGACAGCGGTCAGTTGAAGACTGGCAAAAACCTCAACCCAAGTCGAGTAAAAAATAATATGTGTGGAATTGTAGCAGTCAGTGCCAAACGAAATGTGGTAGATATCATCGTTCATGGCCTACAAACTTTAGAGTATCGGGGTTATGACTCTGCAGGTATTGCTATTTTAGCTGGTGGCAAGATCGAAATACGAAAACAAGCTGGAAAACTCACTAACCTCAAACAAGAACTTCAGGATCATCCAGTGAGTGGTCATGTTGGCATAGGTCATACCCGTTGGGCAACCCATGGGGAGCCTACATCAGCTAATGCGCATCCGCATGACTCTAATAATGCCATTGCGGTGGTGCACAATGGCATCATTGAAAACTATAAGCCTTTGCGTGAAAAACTACTTGCAGCTGGTTATGAATTTAAATCAGAAACTGATACCGAAACATTGGTGCATTTGATTCATTATTATCAAGCGCAAGGCAAGGATTTTTCTGCTGCCAGTCACCAGGCGATCGGTGAACTGGAAGGTGCATATGCAGTGGCGATTACTTGTATGTCAGATCCAAATCGAATCATTGCAGCTCGCAAAGGCAGTCCATTGGTGGTTGGCATCGGCAATGGTGAGAATTTTGTGGCTTCAGATGTCCAAGCTTTGATCAATGAAACTGATCAATTTTATTACCTTGAAGAAGGCGATGTGGTTGAAATCACTCAAAGCAGCTGTGAAATTTATGATCAACAACAGCAATTGGTTGAGCGTGAGTTAAAGACTGTGACTTTATCCTCTGAGGCTTTAACCAAAGATGGTTATGCGCATTACATGCTGAAAGAAATTCATGAACAGCCTACCGCAGTGGCTAACACCATTGCCGACCGTTTGTATCATGATAAAATTTCTAAGTATTTCATTGATGAATCCACAGCAGACATATTAAAAAAAGTAGAAAATATACACATCATTGCATGTGGTACTTCCTATCATGCAGGCATGGTTGCCAGGTATTGGCTAGAAGCCAT
Source organism: uncultured Marinicella sp. (assembly GCA_964631055.1). Classification (GTDB taxonomy): domain Bacteria; phylum Pseudomonadota; class Gammaproteobacteria; order Xanthomonadales; family Marinicellaceae; genus Marinicella. Next base: position 3,740 of record CAZVZJ010000022.1, on the reverse strand, counting down.
CACTGAAATTCCAACCCAGGTGGAAATTGCCAGTGAATACCGTTATCGTCAACCGGTGGTACCGAAAAACACATTATTTTTGACCATATCACAATCAGGTGAAACTGCAGACTCTTTGGCAGCTTTGCGTTTTGCTAAAACGGCTGGATATTTGTCTACCTTTGCGGTATGTAATGTGGCTGAATCGAGCTTAGATCGAGAGACTGATGTTTGTTTTTTAACCCATGCAGGCCCTGAGATTGGTGTTGCCTCAACCAAAGCGTTAACCACACAGTTGGCGGTATTGGCTTTACTGACTTTGAAGCTCGCTGAAATTAAGGATGTGGATGAAAAAATTCGTCAGAATTTGGCCAAACAATTAAGAACCTTGCCTGGTATCATCAATCAATCATTGTTACTGAATGATCAAATAAAGGTCATTGCCGAACAAATTGTACGCCGTGATAATGCCTTGTTTTTAGGCAGAGGGGTACATTATCCCATTGCTTTAGAGGGCGCCCTGAAACTCAAGGAAATCTCATACATTCATGCTGAAGGTTATCCAGCAGGTGAATTGAAGCATGGCCCTTTGGCCTTGGTGGATGAAAAAATGCCAGTGATAGCTGTGTGCCCCAATGACGAATTACTGGAAAAACTGGAATCCAATATTGAAGAGGTTCGAGCCCGTGGCGGAGAATTGTATGCTTTTGTAGACCATAAAAGTAGACATGGTTTACATGACAGAGTTAATCATTTAATCGAAATGGAGGCCAGTGGTTCATTCACTTCACCCATAGTATTTAATGTGCCGCTCCAACTGCTTTCATACCATGTTGCTGTGCTTCGCGGCACCGATGTGGACCAACCAAGAAACTTAGCTAAATCTGTAACCGTTGAATAAAGGAGCATCCAGATGTCATTGAAATCATTTAAATTTCAAATCAGAACACCTTTGTATGATGAGAGCATCGCTTTTTATCAGACATTATTTTCAGCACAACTGGTGGATTCATGGGAGGGTGCTGATGGTACAGGAACCATTCTAAATTTCCCATCATTAAAAGATGCAGCACTATTAGAAATTTACAAAACCGATCAAGCGACTCAATATGCTGGTTTCAGTCTACAGTTCAAAGTGCCATCGCTGCCTAATTTTATGTTGCAGTTACCCCATCAGTATTTGTCAAAAAGACCGGTTAAAAGACCATGGGGTGCCAGTTACTTAAATTTAAAAGATCCCAATGGCATTGATGTGATTGTTTATCAATTATTGTAATAAATTATAGGTGTTTGAGTATCAGCAGAATGATGGGATTACTGCGAAAGTAAATCAGAGTACACACTATTATTTGTCCTGAATTTTTCTACCTGATCATCGTTTATGCCTAATTGTTGATATCGCTTGGCTAATTTCTTTTTTACAAAATCATACAGTGCAAAATCGATATTATTATTCTGTTTGATTAACTCTAAAGTGGCGTCATCAATCGTATTTTTGTCGGTTTTTTGTAGTGACTTATTTTTACGCTGATAATATATATCATTCCAACCCAACAAATGACGTGTCATTAAAAGAAATTTGTCGTATTGTTCGGTAAGACCTACGATGGAGTAACGTTTAAGTATTTGTTGTTTGGCCATATCCAAAACCTCTTGGTCTGAGTATTTGTGATGTCGCCAGTAATTGTCTTTGAGCCAGCCAAGAATGCGGTAAGTTTGACCGTTACGAACGTCATCTATTTGAGTACTTTTAGTGAACTCATTGAGACTCATTTTTTTAATCAGATGATTTTTTGGGTGATTGGGTGAGGTTCTGGTGTAGTCATAATAGGATACCAGTCGTGACAATGGATCTCGTAACAGGACAAGCTGCACCAATCGTTTTCGGTCTAAAAGTTGATACAAGAAATCACTGAGTTCAATGTGCCCCATCATCACCCGATGGATTCTGAAGACGTTATGCATTTTGTACAAACCGGCTAAGTTTTTTTCAATTGAAATGGCATTTGCTCGATACACGAAATCAATTTTATAATTTTTGGATATTATATAATCCAATGTGGTACCTCCGGTCTTTGGGATATGAGGAAACAACACATGGAAATTACCTTTATTATCGTTTTGTATGCGTTTAGCTCGATTAACCAACCCACCCCATCGAATGATTTTATTATTCAAAACCATGTTATTGGCCGCTGTTCGTTCTTCAACACTTGATGCATACCAACTTTTAATGTCTTTGATAGGAGGTGTAAATTGAGGTTGTAGTTGTTTTAGTTTAGATTTGAAGTAATTGATGAACATAAATTTGAATTGAACTCAGTAAAAATAGCTTTTCTGAATGAAGCCAAGTATATTTATAAGTGTTTTTATTTTAAACTTTTTGACATTAAACATCAGTTGACATTAATCTGTTAATCACTCATGTTATAGTTTATATTTATAATGAATATTTTTATACCAACTCATGAATAAAATCAGTATTTGCTTGAAAGTAGTTCAATAATACTCAAATGAAAAACACAACTACCAACGACAAAACGAGACCATTAAACCTGTCCAACACCCCAGATAGTGAGGTTGAACAGTTATTGAACCAGTGGTCAAATGGTGATCAGTCAGTTGAAAATAAATTGATTCAAGCATTGTATCCGCATATTCATAAAATGGCGCACTTTCAACTCAAAGCTGACAATGCCAGTGCCTTGCAAACAACTGAAATTGTCAGTGAAGCATTCATTAAACTCAATGATCAAAAGTCAGTGAAGTGGGAAAATAAAATTCACTTTTTAGCAATCACAGCAAAAGTCATCAGGGCGGTGATCATCGATCATTACCGGGCTGAATACAGCCAGAAAAGAGGTGGTCATGAACAGCATTTGACTCTAGAACGCGTCAAAGAATTTATAGAAGAACCCACCACCCAAGACATGAACTGGTTAGAGTTAGACCAGTTACTGTCTGAGTTGAACAACATAGACCCAGAAGCTGCACAAGTGGTTGAATACAAGATTTTTGGGGGTATGACCATTTCAGAAATGGCTGAAACTTTAGGTGTTTCAGAGTCAACCATTTCGAGGAATTGGCAGTTTGCAAAATCTTGGATGTTGGTACAATTGAAATAACAGATCTCAAGTACCCAACAAATCTTTTTCATATTCGTGACAAGATTTGGGCTAGTTTTCCGAATATAAATGTATATCCCTTTGTTATTTAAAAGTAACCAATGAAAAATAATAACACCATATCACCTGCCCAATGGCAACAAATCAAACAATGGTTCAATGATCTGATTGATGTACCTGAAGATCAAGTCAAAGAGCAACTGGCTGAATTGACGCAAGATGAGCAGATGACCCAAGCTGTGCTTGATATGCTGGATGTACATCACTCAGGCGATATGACCATCACCCCTAAACAATCTGCACAGGCTGTTTTGTCAGCAACTCAGCAACTACAACCCAAGGATCAATTTGCTAAGTACACCATCCATAAATTAATTGGTACAGGCGGCATGGGACAAGTGTATCTGGCGCAAAGAAATGATGAGGTCACCCAACAAGTGGCCATCAAAGTGCTCAGCCATAAAAACCTAGATGCCCAAGCTCAAGCCCGCTTTGATACCGAACGCAGGATCCTCGCCGAACTAGAACATCCCAACATTGCCCGTTTGATTGATGCGGGTACGGAAGTTGGTCAACCCTATTACGTGATGGAATACATCGATGGCATGGCCATTGACAGTTATTGTGAAACCAACA
>CAZVZJ010000021.1:24003-57017 GCA_964631055.1 uncultured Marinicella sp. | reverse complement strand
TTCAAAACCAGACCAGAGGGTGAAGATAGGTTTTATTGATTTTACAATTTCAACTACCACCAAAAAACAAAACCTCTAACTCGTCATCTCAGTCTAAACCCACTAACCCGTCACCCCTGCGCTCGCGTAGGCTCGGCTGGGACGACGGTTTAGTCTTGTATTTGGTTAATACCAAAACCATAAACACTTTATATTCCACTGACCACCCCCATGATGTGTGCATGAAATGGAATAAATTTACATGAAAATACCACATTTAGACCCAGACTACGCTCGAACTCGAATGCGACAATGGCCACAGGCCTTTCGTATCAGCGTATTATTTTTGCTGGTGATTTGGGCGTTGTTTTTATTGGCACAAGTGCTGCCTTTGACTCAATTTGGTACCAAGCCTCGAACCCTTGAAGGTCTGTTGGGTATCGTGACCATGCCTTTTATTCACAGTGGTTGGCCACACCTGATAGATAACAGTTTACCCATGTTCTTAGCCATGGTGGCATTATTTGGAAACTACCCAAAAGTAGCAACGAAAACAGTGGTATTCAGCGTTTTACTCACAGGTACTTTGGTTTGGCTGTTTGGTCGAGAAGTCAACCACATTGGCTCTAGTGGCTTATTTTATGCTTTACTCACCTATTTATTTGTCAGTGGGTTTTTGAAAAAGGATATACAGTCGATTGGTATTTCAGTGGCCATTGCGTTCATGTATGGCTACATGATTTGGGGTATCTTTCCAGGCCGGGCAGGGATTTCATGGGAGTCACATATGTTCGGCCTCTTAACAGGGGTGTTTTTGGCTTACAACACCAAAGACATTGATCGACCGGTACTCAAAGATTGGCGTTTGGATGATGACCTTGAAGAATACTATGATGAATAACAATACGCTAATCAATATGAGCTTTGTTTAAGTCAAAAAAAGCCAACACCACACATGGCATTGGCTGATAATGAAAAAAACTGCTAATTATTGAGTTAATTGTTGCTCTAACCTTTTGATTGTTGTCATGATGCGTTGTTGAGCAGCGAGGTCTAACTCTGATGTCGGAGCTGATTTAAGCTTGGAGGTATTTAATAGCTTATTGAGACCACTTGCTGTTTTATTTGAGTTATTTGCACTCGATTTTGATGGGCCTGTGCCGCTATCAACAAAAGTTTTACTGGCTGACCTGAAGCCCCGAACAGAGAATCCAGCAAGGCTCAAGTCAGGTGAGTTTCCAACCTCATATGAGAAAGCTTCTCCATCGAACTGGTTGGTTCCCGTTTTTAAATAATAAGCCAAGAAATAATCTGCATCATCTCGCACCACAGCTATGAGTTCTTCGTTAACAGTATCATAAGCCGCAGCCAGGTCATTGTTGTTCAAAGCAAAGTTAGTACAACGATTATAAAAGGTGCTTTCTGAACGACAACCGGTTGCCAAATAGTCATCATCGAAAGTTTCTGTTTGTTCAAAAATTAACACATCAGCAAAGAAAGGGAAGTCGTTACTGTATTCAGATACATCATAAACAACTTGCCATTCGCCACGCATTTTTTGTAATTGGTCACCCAGAAAGAAGTTAAAACGTTCAACAAACAGGGTTTGGCCTAGCATGGTAATGGTTGCGGTGGTTTCAGTCAAAAAGTTGATTCGTGCTTTACCTAAATTGCTGGTGAAAGTATTGTTTGGCGTGTAAGCGCATGCCAGACAAGGACCGTCTTCGCTGATAAAAATGTCGCCTTCAACAAAAGCATTGCCATCCATAATACCAGAGGTTGTATACCAGAAAGGTATGCCCGCATCGTCATAGACGTAAAAGACGCCAAAAAAGAAATTGTCTTGAATTTCAAAGGTATAGCCACTGCCAGGTTCATCGGCATTCCAGTACAACCCTGACTCTGGTGTGAATCCCCAACTGGTCAGGCTGGTTAGCATCAAAGCACATAAAGTAATTATTTTTCGCATAAATTTCTCCGCAGCGTGTGTAATGATTGTTATATTACCTGTTTTGAATGAATATGAAATGAACATTTCATAAATGGAATATGAATGGCACTAAATACCCAGAAATTTTTGGTCTCAAAAAGCTGAGTAATAAGATGTTGCTTTCTGCAAAACCCAAGAGAGTTCTATTATGATTGATATTGGCGCAAATTTAACACATGAAAGTTTTGACAAAGACCGAGATGAAGTCATCAGTGCGGCAAAAAAAGTCGGTGTTGAAACATTCATCATTACTGGGTCGGACGTAAAATGTTCTCAAAAGGCGAAGGATTTAGCACATCAATATGAAGCTTGTTACGCTACGGCAGGTATACACCCTCATCATGCCAGTGAATTTAACGGTGAAGCTGAGGCGGAAATACAAACCCTACTTAATGACAATAAGGTGGTGGCTGTCGGCGAAACTGGTTTGGATTATTTCAGAGATTTTTCACCGCGTGAAGCACAAATATTTTCGTTTGAGCAACACATTCAATTGGCTGTTGACAATGAGATGCCCATGTTTCTTCATCAACGTGAATCACATGTTGATTTTCAGCCCATCCTCAAGGAACACCGTGGTCGATTGAATCATGTGGTGGTGCATTGCTTCACTGATAACGAAAAAGCGCTGTTTGATTATTTGGATTTAGATTGTTTTATTGGTATCACCGGTTGGATTTGTGATGAACGGAGAGGCCGTCATTTATTGGACTTGGTCAAAAACATCCCATTGAACCGCCTTTTGATTGAAACGGATTCACCCTACTTGATTCCGAGGAACCTCAAGCCGAAGCCCAAAACGCGTCGCAATGAACCCAAGTATTTGCCGCATATTGCTGACTTTATTGCCCAACAAATCAATTTGAGTGTTGATGAGCTGGTAGCCATAACGACTGAAAACAGCAAAGGGTTTTTCAATTTATAGATTATGATTTTTTGAGTTCGCTGCGACCTTTTGTGGAATGCAAACGTCTATCTATGACTCATCAATGAAATATACCATGAACTTGAATTCAAACTTTATGAAGCTGTTTTATGTCTGTTGCCTTTTTGTTTTTATGGCTGGTGATGCACTGGCGCTTAAGTCTAATGTGCCAGAGAGCAAGGCAACAAGTCTTCCAGTTGGGCAAACTGTTGAGCTGAAGAATCAACCTTTTTTACAGCCATCAGATTTAATAGTTTTGTATCATGAGCTGATTCAGTTTATTGAAGATTATGACGCTGAAGGTATCGCAACACGTGAACTGACTAAAAGTGTGGACTGGCAGACTTACAAGCAATCTAAAAAAACGGCATTTATTAACAGTACAAATTGGCAACAGCTTAAAGCGGCATTTTATGGACTGACAGCAGGATTCGTTAATTTACACTCCAGGTTTCAGTTCAACAAAAACATAGCAGATGAGCTGAAGCTTAACGATGTTAAATTGGGGTTTACTTATCCCGAGGTGAAATTCTTTAACCAAGACAATGGAGATCTCATCACTGCCTTTAATGAACTACCGAGTGAAGAGGTATTTAATGAGTTTGAGCAATACAATTGTTCTTTCAATAGCCAGATAGGTTGTTTGCGCAGCTTTGTTAGCAAATTTAATCGAGGCCAATTATCAGTTGACCAACAACCTTTAACTACATTCAGACAAGCCAATCAATTGGTTGATGTTAAATATCAACAGCCGTCATCAGGCCTCAAGTCGGATCGTTATGCAGCCATAAAAGTCGATCAATACGCAGGTTGGGAGCTGTTAGCTAAAGGTCAGCAGGTGGCCATTTTTAAACAGCCTGGATTGCTGTTATTGAAGATTAAAAGTTTCAAATACAAACAAGGCGCTGGTTCAGATTTTCGCTGTTCAGAGCCAGTTGAAGAACAAAGCATGTGTGCCGATATACAACTGATAAGAAGCACCTTTAATCAATCAGATGTCAGTGATTTAAGTTTAATCATTGATGTGCAAAACAATGGTGGTGGCCAAGAAAATACCGCTTTCATGGCTGAGTTGTCACAAGCGCCTTTTAAAGATTTGATGGTGAGCTATAAAAATACGTTAGTTTTACAAGATGAGTCTTTGCGTGCAGGCTTGTTTTACGGCTCAAGTCGAGCTGAGAATTGGTTTGATCAGTTAACCCAAACAGAATTAGACGCCAGTAATGAATGGCTGCCACCGCGAGCTGATTTTTGTCGTAGTGATTCGACTTGTAAGATCAAATGGATTGAACCAAACTCAAAGCGAAAGTTTAAGGGCGTTTACTTGCTCACTAATGAGAGTTGTGTCAGTTCGTGCGATGATTTGGTGTGGCGACTGAACGAATACAGTGAGGCTCAAGTTTATGGGTTGCCTCAAGCCGCCGATGCCACCTACAGTCGAATATCTACAACTTTTTATCTAGATAATGACAACAACATAAAACACAAGATTCATCCTGACGGCAGTCTCCCTGATATTAATGGTAAGGTGATTTTTGCTTTGACCATTCCTTATTCGCGTACCGTCACCAGCTCAGGCCAATTGCGGCAAGGTCAACCAGCTCCAACTACATTTTTATTGCCCATCAGTACCAACAACTACGAGACTCACAATATTGACTCTCTGAACTATTTGGCCACCTTAATCAGAGCCGGCAAGCTTTAATAGTTGGCAGCTGTGGTGAAATATGAAATCAGTGCTTGGCAAGCTTGTTTCAACACTTATAATCTAATTAACATCAACTGTTAAAATTATTATGAGCCTATTTAAGAATCACATTGAACATTTAGTCCAGGTTACAACAGCAGCATTAGCGCATGCTGGTTATGATGGCGTTTGGATTTATTCTGGTCATCCAACCAATAATTTTTTGGATGACATGGCACCAAAACACAGCATCAATCCGCATTTTAAATGGTGGGTGCCATTGGCTGATGTGGTGAGCAGTGTTTTGCATTTTAAACCTGGGCATAAACCGGTGGTGTATTTAAACCAACCCGCCGATTTTTGGCACAAAATCATTGATAACAGTGAAGGTAAGTGGGCGAAATATTTTGATGTCAGAGTGGTTGGTCACTATTCGGAATTACCGAATTTTAAGGGAGAGAAAAACCACGCTTGGATTGGATCTTCTGAGCTACATCCATTGGATGAAGCAGACACCAACCCCACCCAGCTCATTAACTTCTTACACTTTAGCCGCATACAAAAAACCGAATATGAAATTCATTGCCTGACCCAAGCCAATCAAAAGGCGCTGAAAGGTCATGACGCGGCCAAAAAGGCTTTTTATGCAGGTCAATCTGAATATCAAATCCATATGGCGTACCTACAGGCTTGTGATCACAATGAGCATCACATGCCATATGGCAACATTGTGGCTTTGAATGAAAATCCATCGGTATTACATTACCAATACCAGAGCAGAGAAATCATTCCCAAAGATCAGCTTAAATCTTTTTTGATTGATGCAGGTGCCAATTATCGAGGTTATGCAGCTGATATCACTCGAACTTATGCTTTTCAGGACAATGCCTATCAAGCGATGATTAACAGCTTAGATGAAAAGCAGCAAAAGCTGTGCGAAAAAGCTGTGGTTGGTCAAGATTACGTGGCGTTGCACCGCCAGGCACACTTAAATATATCTGAGGTATTGAGTGAGTTTGGAGTATTTAACTGTACTGCCGAGACGGCAGTTGAATCAGGTTTGAGCCAAACTTTTTTCCCTCATGGGTTAGGGCATTATTTGGGTTTACAGGTCCATGATGTGAGTGGCCATGTGGTTGATCACATGGGTACTGTTAAGAGCCCTCCCAGTGAATATCCATTTTTGCGATTAACTGACACATTGCGTGAAAATGCAGTGGTAACCATTGAGCCTGGCATTTACTTTATCCCGATGTTATTGAAAGAAATTTCAGGACACAAGGATATCAACTGGCAGCAAGTAGATGAGTACCTGCCGTATGGGGGCATTCGAATCGAAGATAATGTAGTGGTCAAAAACAATGACTCAATTAATTTGAGCCGTTGATTGCTCAATTAAAAAGAGATTAAATATGAGAGGTACTCTGACCATGAATTTTTTTATACATGCCAGGGTTGATACCAAAATAAGCATTAAACAGTTTTCGAAAGCCCGCTTCAGATCGAAAACCACTCATGAGTAACACTTGTTTAATACTTAAATTTTCATCAAGCAACTCTTTGGCTCTGGATAAACGGGCTTGTTCTACAAATTTTGCTGGGGTTAGACCAAATGATTGAGTGAATTTTCGATGAAAAGTTCTCTTGGACATGTGAGCTATGTCGCTCATGTGTTCAACTTTAATCACATGCTGGAGGTTGTTACTGACCCATGAAATTAAGTCGTAAAAGTCATTATTTGCTTTTATTTGAAAGTTAAGTAATTGACTGAATTGTGATTGATGGCCTGGACGATGTTTATATACAACCAGACCTTTGGCCACCATTCCCATTACATGTGAACCACAGTCCTGTCGAACCAGTTCTAAGGCCATATCGATCCCTGTGCTGACACCAGCCGAAGACCAAAACTTGCCGTCATTTACATACATGGCTTTTGTATTAACTTTAATCTTTGGAAAATCTGATTGAAATTGGTCAATAAGTAACCAGTGGGTGGTGGCTTGTTTGTTATTGAGTAGGCCGGTTTCTGCCAACAAAAAAGAACCACTACATATCGACCCTATCCTTTCAGATTGCATATTGGCTTGATTTAACCATTTTTTTATCGAGGTGTTTTTTAGAACTTTAAGCAGTGATGCTTGATTTGCACCGGTAGTTAAAACAGTGTCACTGTGATTGATTGTTAATTCTTTAAGCGAAACGCTGTTAAGTTCGACGCCGCAACTTGCTTCAATGTAACCACCTAACTCTGACACAACAACAGACTGATAAATTGTTTCGCAGGGTATTGAACTGACAGCATTGAATACACTTGAAGGGCCAGCTAAGTCGAGTAACTCAAAACCATCATATATAAGGAAGATTATTCTTTTTTTTATCATTTGGCACAATTTAGTCTAAATAAGTCAAAAATGTCAAATGTTCATACGAGATACTGGTACGGTTAATAATCAATAAACGGAGAAAAATATGCAAGTTGCTGTGGTTTTATACCCAGGTTTTACTGGATTAGATGTCATTGGAGCCTATGAGGTTTTGCGTTCATTGCCTGAGTCAGAAGTTAGGTTTGTCTACCACCATAAGGATTTAATAACAGCAGACAGTGCTGTTCTTCATATCCAAGCCACCCATACATTTGATGAGACTGTAAACCCAGATATTGTATTGGTGCCAGGTTCGGGCACAGATACTTTGAATGCAAGCAAAGATGTTAGTTTGCTTAAATGGTTAAGAGAGGTCCATACCACAACCCTCAAGACCTTGTCAGTTTGTACCGGCTCTATTATTTTGGCAGCAGCAGGCGTTTTAACAGGTAAGCCTGCAACCACACACTGGGCATCGCAGCATCACTTAAAAGTATATGGTGTAGACCCTAGACCAAATGACAGAATTGTTAAAGCAGGAAAAGTAATGACCAGTGCAGGTGTGTCGGCTGGTATTGATTTGGCTTTATTGGTTGTTGATGAAATTTGTGGCAGAACTTATGCTGAAACAGTCCAGCTGATGATTGAATATGACCCAAAACCCCACATAGAATGTGGTCATCCATCAAAAGTAAGTTTGGATCTTTTGAACCAAACAACTCAATTTTTACAAAAAAATATGAGTCCATAAAAAAAGCCAGCCCTATGTATTTGAAAAGAGGGCTGGCTTAATTATGGTTTTGTAATTAATTTTTGGCAGAATCTGCTTTAGCAATCAAAGTTTCCATTTTTAGACTGATCAAATCCGCCAAGATACGCGCTGTTTCGTGTAAGCGGAAGTCTACAAACTCTTCTTCATCTTCACCCTCTTCAGCAGCTTCTTCTTTGGCTTGTTGCTCTGCCAATAAAGTGTCTTCAGATTTCAGTGCTTCTGCAGAGTCAAATAACAGTGAAATTTCGCCCAATAAAGGGTTGGGTTGTGCTGCGGCGAGCATTTCTTCACGTTTGGCTTTGCGTGCTTTCTTGCGGTCTTCACGTTCTTTGACTTTGCGTTGACGTTCGGTCAGTGAAAGTGAAACCGTGACCACATCTTTTTCTTGTTCATAAAGCTCGATTTCTTTATTTAAAAAATCAAATTCAAAATTCACTGCAGACCGTTGAGCATAGCGTTTTTTTAACAAAGAAATCTCATCTGATAGATCATCAAATACGGTGTAGTCGCTGCTACTGATGCTGTTCCAAGGTAAGGCATTTTCATAGGAGGATTCGCCGTAATTTTCCAAGCCTGGCGAAGCTGGAAAACTAATGTCAGGAATGACTCCTCGGTTCTGCGTGCTGCCACCATTGATTCTGAAAAACTGACCCATGGTCATTTTCAGTTGTCCCAATTTAAGTTCAGGGTCATTAACGTAATCATTCAGAGGCATGACGTTTTGTACGGTGCCTTTACCATAGGTTTGGCCTCCCACAATCAAAGCCCTGCCGTAGTCTTGCATCGCTGCGGCAAAGATTTCTGATGCGGATGCCGACAGCTTATTGACCATCACCACCATTGGTCCTTTCCAGGCCATTTTGGGGTCAACATCTCTTTTTACATCAACTTTACCATGGCTTAGTTTCGTTTGTACCACAGGACCTTTGTCAATGAACAGGCCTGACAACTGAATGGCTTCATATAAAGAGCCACCGCCATTGTTTCGCAAGTCCACTATGATGCCTTGCACCCCTTCTTGTTCGAATTTCTGCAAAATGTCCTTAACGTCTTTGGTTGTGCTGCGGTAGTCTGGGTCACCGTTTTGTAGCCCAGCAAAGTCCAAGTAAAAAGTGGGTAAATCAATGATGCCTATTTTGCGTTCATGTTTACCTTCCTTAACTTTCATGATTTTGTGTTGAGCAGCTTGTTGTTCTAATTTAACTTTGTCTCTGACAATGTGCACCACATGAGGGATTGTATCAGGTCCGTCATCTTCAGCAATGACCTGTAGTCTGACCGTTGAACCTTTTTCTCCACGTATCAGCTGTACCACATCTTCAATGCCCCAGCCTACCACATCTTCAAAACTGCCCTGGTTGTCTTGCCCTACTGCCAGCACTTTGTCGCCACTTTTTAAGGTGCCTTCCATATCAGCCGGCCCGCCTTTAACAATGGTTTGGATTGAGGTGTATTCTCCATCGTTACCCAGCACGGCACCAATACCTTCGAGTGATAACCTCATATTAATTTCAAAGTTTTCTGAAGTGATTGGTTCCATATAGCCAGTATGAGGTTCAACTAAAGATAAGTAAGAATTGATGAAATATTGAAAAACATCATCACTTTTCATGTCATTGATGCGTTTAGCCATAAAGTTGTAACGTTTAGTCAAAGTCTCTTTAATTTTTTCAGGCTCTTTATCCAATAATTTTAAGCTTAAATAATCATTCTTAACTCTTTTGCGCCATATATCATCGAGTTCTTCTTGGTTGATGGCATAAGCTGCTTTTTCACGGTCCCATTGATAGGCTTCATCTTTGGCAAAATCTAACTCTGAATCAAGTACCTTCAAAGCAAAGTCTTTTTGTTTGATGACTCTTTTTTTGAACACAGCAAATATGTCATAAGCAGGATCAAGTGTTCCAGTTTTAAGGCCTTCATCAAGTTTGGTTTTCCAGCGATCAAAGGCAACCACGTCCTCACCAAGGAAATACATTTTGCTGGGATCTAATACCGAGATATATTTGTTCAGTATTTTGCCCGAAAAGCTGTCATTTAAAGTGGTGTCTTTGTAGTGGAGTCGCTCTACCAGTTGGACAACCATCTGACTTTCTTTTTCATGTTTTGCATTGGGTTGTAGTGGCTTTAAATCAGCTTTTGCTGTTGCCAATGAACAAGTCAGCAAACCACTGAGCAATGTAGATAAAATGGTTAGGGTAGTTGTTCGATTCATTATTATTAAGTCCTGTTTTATTATTTTTTGGAAATTGTTCAAACATACAAGTTGAACTTTTATTTCATTATACTGCCAGAGGCTTTAAATTAATGATATAGGTCAATCGTCATCAATACAAGTCCCAGGGTTATAAACTGAGACCCAGTTAATGAATATTGGTTTCATATTTTTGTTATAATTGCGTGTTTTGACAAAACCTGACGGTTTTTCAAGTTACGTAAATTGCTAAGAAATTGGAGATAATGAATGAAAAAATTAGCCATGGCTTTAGGTGTTGCAGGAACGTTATTAAATGCAACTGCCTGGGCAGATATGGATTCCGAAAATGGTCAGATTAATTACAAAATTGGTTCTGATGTTGGAAAATACTTGAATGACTCTGAACTGGATTTTGATAAAGACTCGTTTATGACTGGTTTGGAAGACGGTTTAGCTGGGCGCGATTTGCGTTTAACGGCTGAGGAACTAACTAAAATTCGTGGCGTCATCCAACAAAAACAACAAGAAGTACAAAAGGCCAAAAGAGAAAAAATGATGGCTGAGCTCGAAGTTCAAAAAGTCGAAAATGCAGAAAAAGGTGCTGCTTTTATGAAAGAAAAAGCGATGGCTAAAGGCATCCAGAGCACTGAGTCAGGCATGTTGTATGAAGTGTTAAAGCAAGGTAGTGGACCAAAGCCAGCATCAGAAACTGCCACAGTGGTTGTACATTACACAGGTACTTTGATCGATGGAACTAAATTTGACAGCTCAGTTGACCGTGGACAACCAGCGACTTTTGGGCTGAACCAAGTGATTAAAGGATGGACTGAAGGTGTTCAGTTGATGAATACTGGTTCTAAATATAGGTTTTATATCCCACCTGAGTTAGCTTATGGTGCTGATGCCAGACCTGGTGGACCGATTGGTCCTAACAGTACTCTGATCTTTGATGTTGAGTTGATTGAAATCAAAGGTGCTGAGCCAAAAGCTGAATAAATTCTAAACAATATTAATTCAGAATTAAAAGCCCCGATATGGGGCTTTTTTGTGCCTGAAAGAGATTGAACGGATTGGTTTTAATCAAAACTCACTGGATCTATATCAACAAACCAAGCAATATTGTGTGGGTTATCAGCTTGGTTTTGTGATTTAAGTTGATGAATGGTTTGGTGAAGGCTCTTGCGACCATTGCTGTTGAGAATCAGTTGCATGCGATATAGTTTTTGGCGTTTTTGCATGGGTGCAGGTAATGGGCCTAAAACGCTGATGTCTTCATTGTGAGCAAGGCCTTCTGTCATGTTTTGTAAAAATTGGTCAAGCAGTCTTTCGTCGCGATGTTGTCCGCGGATAATGGCCATATGGGTGTATGGTGGAAACCTCATTTCTTGTCGCTCTGCCAATTGTTGCTGCGCAAATGATTGGTAGTTTTCTTTGAATAAAGATTGAAAAAACTCATGTTCAGGAAACTGGGTTTGGATGATGACCTCTCCTTTGGTTTTGGCGCGCCCAGCTCGTCCAGAAACTTGCACCAATAATTGCGCCAAGTATTCAGTGGCGCGAAAGTCAGCTGAGAAAAAGCTGTTATCCACATTAACCACCACCACCAATGAAAGCAAAGGAAAGTCATGGCCTTTTGAGAGCATTTGGGTGCCAACTATCACACATGGATTTCCAGAGCGGACCGTCTCCAGATTCTTTTGCCATTGTGCAGGCGTTTTTACCGAGTCGCGATCAAATCTAACCACATGAGTGCCTGCAAAATGTTCGGCCAATCCAGTGGCCACTTTTTCTGTGCCAACACCCATATTTTCGATCGCTTGAGAACCGCAAGATGGGCAGAACTCAGGTAAACTATAGCGCCTTTCACAATGATGGCATTTTAACAGTTCCAAATGTTTGTGATAGGTCAAGTAAGCATCACAGTCATCACATTCGGCCACCCAGCTACAGTCATAACACATCAGTTTATTGGACCAACCACGGCGGTTCAAAAACACCAAAACCTGGTTGCCATCGTTGAGATGATTGCCGATGACATCGAGTGTTTGCATTGATAGACCTTTGTTCAGTTGTTTGGACTGGGTGTTTTGTAAGGTCAAGCTTGGCATTGGATTATGATTTGTGCGGCTGCGAAGCTTCAACCATTGATAACGATTATTAATGGCTTGATTCAGGGTTTCAAAAGAGGGTGTGGCCGAACCGAGGATCACTGGTATGTGTTCAATTTTACCGCGAAGAACAGCCAGGTCGCGGGCTGAATAACGGGTCCCTTCTTGTTGTTTGTAACTCAGGTCGTGTTCTTCATCAACCAAGATGGTGCCTAAGTTTTTAAAGGGTGTAAAGATTCCCGAACGGGTGGAAACCACCACGTCTACCAAGCCTTTGCTGGCGTGATGCCATACCCTTGCTCTGGCACCATCTGATAAACCTGAGTGTAAAATGGCCATTTGTCCATTGATTCGTTGGCTGATTTCCTGAAACAATTGGGGGGTCAAACCAATTTCAGGAACTAAAACCAATGCTTGTTGTTTACTGGCTAATAACTGGTTAATCAGTCGTATGTAAATTTCAGTTTTTCCTGAGCCAGTGATGCCGTCAAGTAGATGAACCAGGAACTGATTCTTGGTCGCTTCAATCTTTTTTAGGGCATGGTCTTGATCATTGGTCAGTTTAAAACCAGGGTCTTTGGCTTGATCAGCCTCAACGAAGCAAACCTCAGAAGAATTGATTAAACCTTTGTCTTGCAGCTGGCGACAGATTTGTGCAGCTGTTGGGCTGATGTGGCTCATGGCTTTGCTTTGCAGTGGACCATGAAGCCTCAAGTACTCAAAAACCTGAAATTGTTTGGGCGCGGCTTTGAGGAGGGTTTTTGCGTGTGCTGAATCTGTTGCAACTTGCCACCAATAATGGATCGGAATGGGTCTGTTTTCAGTTTTACGAAACCAGGCCGGTATAGCTGTGAATATCATTTCACCCAAGTTAACCTGATAATATTTGGCCGCTTGTTTCAGTAACTCTAACGTGCTTGTATTCAATAATGGCTCAGTGTCCAAAATTTCAAGCAATGGTTTGAGGTTTTTGAATGGGCTTTCTGTGGCCAGTTCAATGACCACCCCTACCAACTTTTTACTTTTACCCAATGGCACCACCACCCTGCCACCGATAGGAGGTGCTATTAATTTGTTAGGCAGACTGTAATCCAAGTGAGGCGCAAAAGGCACTTTTAAAGCCACTCGCACCACCTGTGGTTGGGTGGTTTTGTGCATGCTTTGAATCATAACATTTAAGCAACAGAAAGCTGGGTATTTTATGGAAAGGCTTGGTTGAAAATATAATGTTATTGAAATGGTGCCGACACCAAGAGTCGAACTCGGGA
Source organism: uncultured Marinicella sp. (assembly GCA_964631055.1). GTDB lineage: Bacteria > Pseudomonadota > Gammaproteobacteria > Xanthomonadales > Marinicellaceae > Marinicella. Next base: position 43,725 of record CAZVZJ010000021.1, on the reverse strand, counting down.
CCTACTGATTACAAGTCAGTTGCTCTACCAACTGAGCTATGTCGGCACTATCATTTGATGCTCGTCGAAACGAGGATGCGAAGTATAGTCAAAATAGAGGTATTGTTCAACTTTTTTTTAATCAATTAAACAACTCAAAGAACGTATGAATTTGCTTGGTTTATTGCGATAATGGCGCTTTGATTTAAAAACCAACTTAATGACACCATTAAAACTAACCATGCAAAGGATCAGTTCCTTGAACGATAACACGGTAAATATCAATTTTAAAGTTGACTCTGAAGAGACATTTGAAGTCGTCGCTGGACAGTTTCTCAGACTGCACTTCACGCAAAATGATGGTTTTGAGACCTTTCGATCTTATTCAATTGCCAGTATTTTTAGTGAGGAAAAAACCACCATGGATGAGGTGGATATAGCGGTTTCATGGGTTGCAGGAGGGTTGGCCACTGAAAAGTTATCTCATATGCAGATTGGTGAAAGTATTGAAGCAACAGGGCCGTATGGCCGGTTTTGTTTGTTGCCAGATTTACATCAGCGATATTTTTTGATTGCAACTGGTACAGGTGTGACCCCGTATCGAGCGATGCTCAAAGAAATTGAGTTGCGGCTCAAACAAGGCAGTGAATTTTATGTGGTGATGGGTGCTCAAGATGAAAGTGGGTTGTTATATGAGGCGGATTTTGTGGCTTTAGAACAAGCCTATGATGGCTTTCATTACATACCATGTTTATCCAGGAAACAACGTCCACAAAAAGAAAACAATGATCAGAGTGGTTATGTGCAAGATTATTTGGCACAACATGAGTTCAATCCAGATAATGACATTGCTTACTTATGTGGCAACCCCAATATGGTTGATGATGCTTTTACTTTACTTAAAGAAAAAGGTATGCCCGTACCACAAATAAAAAGAGAAAAGTACATCAGTCCGCCAGCAAAGAAAAAGTAAAATCGTGGCATTGAAATGAGTTATGACCCATTGTATGACCATTGGTACATGATTTGTTGGCATCAATGCTTGTAGAATAATAAAGGTTAAACAGCAAAAATATTTATGAAAAAAATCTTAATCGCCTTGATGGCTGGGTTAATGTTTTCTGATGGACAGGCATTAGAACTCAATCAATGTTTCATTGGTGCCGACAATTCAGGAATTAATACGCCGGCACACTGTGGTCGTCTCACAGTTCCTGAAAACAGGGACCAGCCAAATAAAACCATCGACCTGAACATCGCAGTGATAAAAACCAGTTCCAATGAAAAGCTTAATGACCCGCTCTTGTTATTGGCAGGTGGCCCGGGACAAGGTGCTGTTGATACCTTTGCAGGCCTGGTGAAAATTTATAAAGCTTTATTACCCAACAGAGATGTCGTGTTGGTAGACCAGCGAGGTACCGGTGAATCAAATCCGTTGCGTTGTGAGGTTGATCCTGACGAATACGAGGTGTTGAGTGATATGAGTTCAGATGCATGGAAAGACTGGACCAGGGCTTGTCACAAAAGCTTGAATGCTGATACCAGGATGTATACCACCACCATTGCTATTGAAGATTTAGAGGCAGTCAGAAATGCATTGGACATTGAGCAATGGAATCTTTATGGCGGTTCATATGGCACCCGTAAAGCACTGACTTATATGAAGATGTATCCACAGTCAATCCGTTCCGTTATATTGGATGGTGTGGTTTCCCAAGATGAGGCTTTGGGCACTTCGCATGAAGCCAACTTACGCAGTACCTTGGGTCGAATCTTCGAACTTTGTGAACAAGAAGAAGCGTGTTCAGAACGCTTTGGTGATGCTGAACAACAGATGTGGAAGTTTCTTGATCAATTGAAAGAGCAACCAATTAAACTTCGATTGCAAAACTCCAGCACGGGTGTTTTTGAGGATGTGACCATGACTCGTGAGTATGCGATCATAGCTTTGCGCATGTTTTCCTATTCGCCCGAAACCATGGGCTTGATTCCATTGATGGTGTCCCAGGCCAATCATGGCCAACCTGAAACCATGGCTTATCAAGCGCAGATGATGATGAATAGTTTAAATCAAGGCATCAATAACGCGCTTGAAATTTCAGTGTCTTGTGCCGAAGATGTACCTTATATGCCCACTTCAACCAATGTGACCAACTCATTATTTGGTGATGACTTGTTTGAGTTGATGCGAGCCAGGTGTGAACTATGGGACTCAGTTATCGCAGATGCATCATTCAAAGAGCCTGTTATTTCAGATATCCCTACCTTGTTATTATCAGGCGAATATGACCCTGTCACACCGCCTGAATTTGCTGATAAAGCCATGCAAACTTTAAGTAACGCCCAACATTTGGTGGCCAAAGGACAAGGCCACATAGTTAGCACACGAGGCTGTATGCCACAAATCGTTTCAGCATTTATTCATGATCCAGAAACTGAATTGGAGACAGAATGCATGAATAACTTTGACGATTTTTCTTTCTTTATCAACATGAATGGGCCACAAGAATGATTACAGTACAAAATATCAGCAAATCCTTTGGCGATGTTAAAGCGGTCAAAGACGTCAGTTTAGTGGCCGAAGATGGCAAAATCACAGCTTTGTTGGGAGCCAATGGTGCCGGTAAAACAACATCAATGCGGATGATATATGCATTGATTACACCAGAAACGGGTGTGGTTACAGTTGATGGTATTAACTCAACAGAAAACCCAGTAGAAGCCAGAGCAAGAATGGGCGTGTTGCCTGATGCACGTGGTCTATACAAGCGTTTAACTGCACGAGAAAATATGGCTTATTTTGGTCGGCTCCAAGGTATGAAAGAAGCTGATATTACCAGCCGCTCGGATGAATTGATTGAACGACTGGGAATGGAAAAATTCGCTGATCGTCAAACCGATGGTTTTTCCCAGGGGCAGCGGGTAAAAGTGGCTATTGCACGGGCCATAATCCATGATCCCCAAAATATACTGTTAGATGAACCAACCAATGGTTTGGATGTGATGAGTACACGAGCCATACGAGCTTTTTTGCGGGAAGAAAAAGCCCGTGGTAAATGCCTTTTATTTTCTTCACATGTGATGCAAGAAGTGTCAGCGGTTTGTGATGTAATTACAGTTGTGGATGCAGGCATAATACGGGCTAAAGGAACAGAGCCTGAACTGCTGGCATTAACTGGCGAAGAAAATTTAGAAGATGCTTTTGTGTCTTTGGTGACAAAAGAAGTGGTGACAGGAGCAAACATATGATCAGTAAAGCATTCAAAACAGTCTTTAAAAAAGAAGTGATGGAAAACCTTCGTGATAAAAGAACGGTGATGTCTTCTTTGGTAATGGGAGCCGTACTGGGACCACTGTTAATGCTGGGGTTGTTTCATGTCATCACAAATGTAACCAAAGGTAAGGCGGAAGAACAGTTAGAGCTGCCAGTGATCAACATGGAAGGTGCACAAAACTTAGAAAAGCACTTATTAAGTCAAGGGGTAAAGATTATAGAGCTTGATAACAAATCTCCAGAACAAGCCATTAAGGATAAGGACCATGATGTCATTCTTGAAATTGATGAAGGGTATTCTGAGGACATTAGTTCTGGCCAAGTTGCTAAAGTAATGCTTTATTATGATGGTTCAGCTAAAGGTAACAGCAATATTTCGGTGAACAAGGCACGTAGTATGATCAATGCTTATTCTTCGAGCATCGGCACAATCCGCTTACAATTACGTGGTGTATCACCAGGCATTATGAATGTGATCTCTATTGAAAATCATGATCAAGCATCTTCAGAGTCTAAAGGCGCTCAAATGATGTCGTTTCTACCCTATGTTCTGATTATAGTTTTATTTTCCGGTAGTATGTATTTAGCGATTGATACGACAGCAGGAGAAAAAGAACGAAAATCTTTAGAGCCGTTGTTTTTAAATCCCGTTAGTCGTACTGATATCTTATCCGGTAAATTGGCTGCAACCATTTCATTTGGATTGATTACTTTGGTGGTTACTGTCATAGTTTTTAAATTAACACTGCCTTTTTACCCAATGAAAAAATTGGGCGTTAATTTAGATTTGAGCATGTATAAAATGTTGGTGATATTTGTGGCCCTGATGCCATTGGCAGTTTTAGCCAGTGCCATTCAAACCATTATCGCTTCTTTCAGTAAAAGCTTTAAGGAAGCCCAGACCTATGTAAGTATGTTAATCATTATTCCAATGATTCCCAGTATGATTTTGATGCTTTTGTCAGTTAAAGAAAAACTGTGGATGATGGCTGTGCCTATTTTGAGTCAAAATTTAATCATCAATCAAATCATCAGAGGGGAAGATCCCGGCGCTGCTGCTATATTGGTTACTGTATTCAGTACTTTATTCTTTGGTTTGTTACTTGCATGGATGGCTGTGAGGCTGTATAACAAGGAAAGTATGTTATTTGCGGATTGATCATGAAACATAACCAAACGCTATTAACCTTGGGTTTGTTGGCTGCATTTTTTGCAGCACAAGCTGAGGAGAAAAAAATTTATAAGTGGACCGATGAGAATGGGGTGACCCATTACACCGAAACTAAGCCCAATGACGATTATGAAGAAGCGGATCTGCCACCACTTTCAATCATACCTTCAGCGCCGATAAAAGCCCCAACCATTTCGAAGGCCGGTGCAAGTGATGAAGATGTTGATCCAACGGTGGTTCAGGAGTTCAAACTTGTTCAGCCAGTTAATGAACAGAATTTATGGGGTACAGGTGGAAAGTTAACAGCGCAAGTGACGGCACTCACCCCGGCTCAGCAAGAAAAGTATCAAATACAATTTATCATTGATGGTAAAAAAAATAAGGCGGCAGATGGAAGCACCCAAGTTTTCGGAGATATTTATCGAGGCGAGCATAAGGTCAAGGCATTGTTGGTTAACAGGTTTAACCAGAAAGTTATCAATGAAACTCAGACTGTGACCTTTTTCATGCACCAAAATTCGGTAAAGTAAGAAGCAGGCGGAATCGAACCAACTACGTCCGACCTGCTGAAAGAGGTTGAATACCGAAATATGAGCACTTTGATACTGGGCATGTTGATTGCCATGTCGATGCTGCAAATGTTTCGTCTAAAGTCTTGGGTCATCAGCTCAACGGTACTTATGTTGCTTGTTTCTTTGACTCTGAGTGTAACCAGTGACTTTCATACCATCACTCATGCGATCTCTATTTTAAGCTTTATTACATCTGTGGTTTTATTAAATCAACCCAAGCTACTTTTTGGGGATTTGTTGGCTTTGAATCTATTGCTGTTTATTCATGTGCTCAGCGCTTATATCTCTGATACAACGTCGACCGCATTATTGATCTTGTTTATCACGGCTTATTTAGTTTCTGCTTTGATCAAGCGCAGCTGCTGGCAACATTGGTTGTTTTCATTGGCCTTAACGGTTTGGTGGCTTGTATTTGAGCAAAGTGGGTGGTGGCTGTTTGCGGTCTTAATTTTTATACTGTTTTTGTTAAATATTCAATACAAAACCTTGGTTAAACAAACTGATTAATAGCAGCAGAAAACTGTTGAATCAGTTAAGATAAGCGCTGTTTTAATTGTTATAAGTTTTTCATGAAAACCACCGTATTTCACTTAGTTACACGCAAAGAAACGCCTCAAGACGCAGAAATAATATCCCATCAATTGATGATCAGAACAGGTATGATTCGAAAGCTAGGAGCAGGACTTTATACTTGGGCTCCACTTGGTATGCGTGTTTTACAAAAAGTTGAACAGATCATTCGTGAAGAAATGAATGCTGTTGGTGGCCTAGAAATGTTAATGCCAGCAGTGCAGCCTAAAAAGTTGTGGCAAGAAACTGGTCGTATAGATGATTTTGGTGGTCAATTATTAGCCATTCATGACCGTGCTGAACGAGATTATTTTTTTGGGCCAACGCATGAAGAAGTGATCACAGATTTTGTTCGCAATGAAATTAATTCATACAAACAGTTGCCAATTAATTTTTATCAAATTCAAACCAAATTCCGAGATGAAATCAGGCCTAGATTTGGCGTGATGCGATCACGTGAATTCATCATGAAAGATGCCTATTCATTTCATTTAACCCAAGAGTCTTTAGAACAAACCTACCAAAGCATGAAACAAGCCTACACCCAAATCATTGATCGGATTGGCTTGGATTTCAGGTGTGTGTTGGCAGATTCAGGCGCTATTGGTGGTTCAGGTTCACAGGAGTTTCATGTCATTGCAGATTCGGGTGAAGATGCCATCATGTATTCAGACACCGGAGAGTATGCAGCAAACTTGGAAAAGTGTGAGGCGGTTAGTTTGATAGACGAGCGGAAAGAGGCGACTGAAGAACTCAACAAAGTTTCAACACCTGGACAAAAAACAATCGATGAGTTGAGTGATTTTTTACGCGTGGCCAGTAACCAAACAATCAAAACATTGTTGGTTGAAGGTACAGAAAAACCGGTGGCTTTGGTGGTTCGAGGTGATCACAGTTTGAATGAAATTAAGGCCGTAAATTTAAATGCAGTGGCATCACCATTGCGGATGCTCAATGATGAAGAAATCAAAGCATTAACGGGTTGTGATGCGGGTTCAATCGGAGTCATGGGATTAAATGCCACGGTTATTGTTGATCGTACGGTAGCGAATATGAGCGACTTTATTTGTGGTGCCAATGAAAATGATTTCCACCTGACTGGCGTTAATTGGGGTCGTGATGCAAATTTTGATTCGGTCGAAGATTTGCGTGATGCCATGGTGGGAGACCCCAGCCCTGATGGGGTTGGCGTTTTGCTTGAAGCTCGAGGTATTGAGGTGGGGCACATATTTCAACTCGGCAATAAATATTCCACAGCCATGAATGCAGTTGTTTTGAACGAACAAGGCAAATCACAAGCGATGGAAATGGGTTGTTATGGTATGGGTGTAACACGCATGGTGGCAGCTGCCATTGAACAAAATCATGATGATAAAGGCATCATTTGGCCTGCCAACATTGCACCGTTCCAGGTGGCCATATTGCCTATGAATTACCTCAAATCAGAGCGCGTAAAAAGGGCGGCAGATGAATTATACGAAAACCTCAAAGCACAAGGCGTTGAAGTGATATTAGATGACCGTAAGGTGAGGCCTGGATTCATGATGTCAGATTTCGAGTTGTTAGGGATTCCACATCAGGTGATCATAGGTGACAGATCATTGGATGAAAACCAAGTTGAATACCGCAACCGCACTGATATGGAGTCTTTAAAAATAAGTCGTGATACAATCGAATCCATCTTGGTCGAAAAAATAAAGGCATGAGTAAAAAAGTAAAGAATTCTTTGAAGGACTCGGCCTTGTTTTTAAAACATGCCATAAAAAGTCCCATGCAGGTAGCATACTTTATGCCCTCTTCGCCCTGGCTGATAGATCAGATAGCCAAATGTGCGCATTTAGATAACGCCAATCATATTATGGAGTTAGGGCCTGGAACTGGGGGAACGACCAAAGGGATTCTCAAGTACATGAGGGACGAGGCTCAATTAATCAGTGTAGAAATCAATCAAAAATTCATTGAACACATGAGAAAAACCATTCCTGATGAACGCCTTATAATCAGTGATAAAGGTGCACAAAACCTGGTTGAAATTATGGATGAGCAAGATTGGGAATCAGCAGATGTCATTGTATCAGGCATCCCTTTTTCTACACTGCCCAAAGGCATGGACAAAGCCATTATGCAATCTATACATGATGCCTTAAAACCAGGCGGCATATTTTTGGCCTATCAATTGCGTGATCATGTCAGCAAGCTCGCAGAGCCTTTATTTGGTGAGTATGCATTTAAGAAAGTTGAGTTCAAGAATATTCCACCGATGCGTATTTATACTTGGATGAAATAAACTTTGAAATCAAAGATCAAATTGAGTTAACAAAAATATGAAAACCATTGGCTTACTGGGTGGTATGAGTTGGGAAAGCAGCCAAGTCTATTACCGTGAGTTGAATCAACGAATCAATCAAGCGTTGGGCGGTTTGCATTCAGCTCAAATGGTTATGATCAATGTAGATTTTGCGCCCATTGAACAGTTGATGCTTGCAGGTGATTGGGTTGCTGTCAGTAACATTTTGATCAAACATTGTTTACAGCTTCAAGGTGCAGGTGCAGATTTCATCGTGATAGCCACCAACACCATGCATAAACTCGCACCAGCCATTGAAGCAGCTATCCAGGTTCCATTGTTACACATAGCCGATGCTGTAGGTCAATCTAAAGTGATTAAGCCTCTGAAAACAGTGGGTTTATTAGGCACAGCCTTTACCATGGAAGCGGAGTTTTATACTACAAGGCTGAACACTAAATATGGTTTGGACACTTTGATTCCAGACGATGGTCAACGTTTAATGGTGAATCAAATCATTTTTGATGAACTGTGTAAAGGGCAGTTCAATACCAGTTCAAAACAGCAATACTTAAAAGTTATTAATGACATGGCGCAACAAGGAGCTCAAGCGATCGTATTGGCCTGTACAGAGATTGGGTTATTGGTGCAACAAGATGACACAGATGTCACGCTGATAGATGCCACAGAAGAACACATCAAAATGGCGGTACATCAAGCCCTTTTATAATCATTCATCAGTCAGAATGTGCTGACTGATAAACTCTTAATATCAACTTCTTTTACCTGTTCCAATGCACGGACCAAGGTTGCAATATCTACCTCTTTGGCTGAAAACAACTGTGCTTTAAGGGTGGGGTTGGTCGCTTTGAGTTGTGATAGTCTGGCTTCCATACCATCAATCAATACATTTTCCCCATTGATTGAATGACCGGCCATATCAAGTTTAATGGTTGCAATTTTTGCATCCTTACTGGGTTGTTTACTGGTGTTTGCGCGGGTGATTCCTATGCCCGACTCCTTAACAAAAGAAGTACTGAGGATAAAAAAGATCAGCATAATAAAGACCACATCCATCATGGGCGTGATATTTATTTCACCCTCTTCCTTGGCATATCTTCTGATAATGTTTTTCATGGTTTGCTTCTCCGTGTTGTTTATATTTGTGACACCCTCATTGAAATGAAGGTTCCATTAAATCATGACTTACCCCACTGTGGTCTCAGTTTCAAAGCAGATAAAATTATTTAACTGGTTTTGTAACCTTTTTCTTAATAGGGCTCTATAAGACATTACATACTAATTTATTCAGGAGTACGAAATGAAAAAGACCTTTGCTGTAATCTGTTTGTTGCTGTTTTTTGTTTTGCCAATTGAAACCCGAGCAACCTCATATGACGAAGCTAACTGGTATATTACTGTAGATGTTAATCAAGTCAGGAATACCCTCTTACCTGTTTTACCGCCAAATAAATATGAGGCTGTGGAGTTTAAAATTTCTGAGCATTTACCTCAAGGTTTGGAGCAAATCAGTTTTTACGGCCACAGTGACAAGGACAGTGATTTATCGCTGGTAGCTAGCGGAGAATTCAGTTCTTTTGAGCTCAACGAATACATCAACAGCTTGCTGTATTTGGTCGAAGATGAAGATGAGGTTGACGTGGTTTTATTTGATAGCTCTACTCACAACAGTCGTCTCATTGAAGAATACAGGGTTGCTGGACGGGATGAGTCCAAGTCTTTCTTCAGTTCAAAAGTCAATGATGCCTTGTTGGTAATAAGCTTGGATGAAAACGAAGTTAAACATTGGATTGACAACAAGTACGATGCCAATGAGTTTAAAAACTCTGGGTTAGTTTCTGTTTTAGTCAATATTGAGTCAGCCATGGCACATATGGGTGCTGATTTAAAAAGCAACAACCGTTCATTTAATTCTGCAGTTTTCCAAAAGATTAATCAGTTTTCAGCCAGCATAATTGACGCTGGAGATAAATTGAATATAGAAGCAGCCTTAAGTGCTGCAGATGAAGCAACAGCCAAACAGTTAGAACAAGTCATTAATGGTTTAGTTGCGATGAATGCCTTGTCTACCAACAAGCACAGAAGTCAATTGGTTACGGCGCTACTGGAGGCTTTAGAAATCAGTAATCAAGGTAATGATTTATTGATCAGAACAGAGTTTGCTTTGAGTTTAATAACACAAATGAAAATGGCGGCTCAAAAGGATGGTTTTGAAGTTAAACAAATAAATATTAATTAATGATCAGCGGATGAGTGAGCAACAACTCATAGCCCAGGCGCAACAAGGAGCCACCGACTGTTTTACACAGTTAGTGGCTTCTTACCAGGCACGCCTTTATAGTTATTTGTTGGCAAGATGCCAGAACAGCTTTGATGCCGATGATGTGCTACAAGAAACTTTCATCAGTGCATTTAAATACCTTAAAAGCTACAATGCGCAATGGCAGTTCAGCACTTGGTTATTCACCATTGCCAGGCGCATCTTGAGTCAACTTAAAATCACATATCACTGCGCCTTAGAGGCTGTTACAGGCAAAGAGCCTATTATCAAAGCAGATCCTTTTGTTATTGATAAAAACAATATTTGGGCTTTGATCAAGCAAGACATAAAGCCTGCAAGTTATGATGTGTTGTGGTTTTTCTACATAGAACAATTAAGCATCAAAGAAATAGCTCATATCATGAATCAATCACAATCATGGGTGAAAACGAACCTACACCGCAGTAAAATGAAACTAAGTAATAACACAGCACTGGAAGACATGTTAGTCAATGAATAGTATGATTAAGGAATAAACCATGATTGAAAAACTAGAACAACAACTCACCCAAGATGGCAACTCTATAAAAGAGCAGGCTCAATCACGCTTGTCTGGTTGGGATTTAAATCAATCATTGATGGCATCGATTGCAATTGATCAAGCGGGTGAAAAAAAATCAGGCGTAAAACCTTGGTGGTATGGCTTGGCTGCTGTGATTGGTTTAACAGTCATGGTTTGGAATATGAGCTCAATAGATTCATTGCAATCAAACCAACACATAGAGGCTAAGCTGCCCAGCTTGAGCCTGAAACAATTACCACTGTCCTTAGAACAAAAGCTCAATCAACCCTTGTTGGATGAACAACAAGCCATCATCTCAGACTTCAAAGCATTGAAAAAACAGCTGTTATCTATTTGAAGGTAAAGACTTGGTGGTTAAAAAATGGGTGCTTAAATAATAAATTGACCACTTATCCTAAAAATATCTGTGCTGGTTGATATTAATCTAAGATAATTCTTTTATCTATAAAGGTAGGTCATGAAATTTTTTAAAATTAAATTAATGTCAGTTTGTCTTATTTTTTCTAGTTGTCTTTGGGCAGACTTAAGTGGTGATTGGCAAGGTGTGCTTGATGTCAATGGCGCAAAAATACCTCTTATCATTCATTTGATGCAAGAAAATGGTCAACAAAAAGGCACTTTGGACTCGCCAGCACAAGGCGCTACGGGTATTCCAATGACCGCTTTAGAGTTCAGTGATAACAATTTGATGTTCGAAATTGCTGAAATTGGTATTCATTATGAGGGTACCTTAGATGAATCGAGCGGCTCAATAGCAGGTAATTTCATTCAAGGAGGTGTGTTCGAACTGTCATTTACACCAGTTAAACCAGAAGTTTTGAGTAGAACCAATAGCAGTGATATCAACGACCTGTTGGGCCAATGGGGTGGTACCATTGAAATTCCAGGCAACCCGTTGAGCTTTATATTACACGTCAAAATGAATGGTGAAAACCTGGTTACAACTGCTGACAGCCCCGATCAGGATGCGACAGGTTTAGTTGTAGATAGTATTACAATTAAGGCGGGTGAAGTAATTTTTATTATGGAAGCTCTTGACGCCGAATTTAAGGGTTTTTTGAGTGAGGACAAAAAAACCATCAAGGGTGATTTTATCCAGCGAGGTATGGTGTTCAAACTACAGTTCACTCAAGGCAGCGCTCCACAACAAACTTATGATCGTCCTCAGGAGCCCAAACCACCGTTCAATTACCATGTAGAGGAGGTTACTTTCAAAAACATCCATGCCAACATAGTACTGGCCGGTACCTTAACCAGACCTAAAGATTCAAGCAGTGTTAAAGCGGCAGCTGTCATGATCACAGGGTCTGGCCCTCAAGATCGCGATGAGACCATCTTTAAACACAAGCCTTTTTGGGTTATTGCTGATTATCTTACACAACAAGGGTTTGCCGTTTTACGTATAGATGACCGTGGCGTTGGTGGCTCAACTGGTGATTTTAGCCAAGCTACCAGTGAAGATTTTGTTTCTGATATCAGTGCTGCAGTTGACTTTTTACAGCAAAGAAAAGACGTTCCTGCTGACAAAATTGGTTTGATCGGACACAGTGAAGGTGGCATGATTGCTCCGATGTTAGCGGCGCAAAGAAGTGATTTAAGTTTTTTGGTTTTGCTGGCTGCACCAGGAGTGCCCATCACAGAATTGTACGCAGAGCAAAAGTTCCTTATAGCCAAAGCCATGGGGCAAGATGTGAAGCAGTTAGAGCAGCAAAGAAAGAAAGATTTAGCATTTCATGAAAAAATGGTAGTTTGGTCTGGGACAAATGACTTTGAAAGAGAAGTGACAAACTATTTAACTGATTCAATGAAAAACGAAAAGGTTGGTGAGAAACAATTAAAGCACACTGTTGAAAATAGTTTAAAATTTTATAATACGCCATGGTTCAAGTTTTTCATCGCACATAAACCTGCAGACTACTTATCTCAAGTTAAAATCCCCATCTTGGCCTTGAATGGTGAAAATGATCTGCAAGTGGCTGCCGTTTCGAATCTAAATGGTATAGAACAAACGCTTAACCAGGTTGATCACACAGATTTCATCATCAAAACCTTGCCTAAATTGAATCATTTATTTCAAACCAGTGATACAGGTTCAACCTCAGAATACGGTAAGCTGACAGAAACATTTTCACCTTTAGCCCTGAAAGAAATCAGTGATTGGTTGGGCCAAAGATTTTAAGTTGGTAATCAAAGGATAAATATGGCATGGCTTAAAGCGCCCAAAACCAATAAATACTTCTGGCTGTTCCATTTTTCAGGTTTGGGTGTATTTATTCTGATTAATTTTCTCACTCGTCAATTCACACGGGTTGAGTCTGTTGAACAGGGTTTGGTTTCACTGTTTATAGTATTGGTGGTTAACACTTTGCTTTGCTTGGCATTAAGAGAACTAATACACCGCTTCCGTTTGGTCGCTTTAAACACAGCACATATGTGGTTAAAGCTGGGCATTTTGGTGATTGTTTTTGGTTGTGTTTCAGCGCTTTTAATCACTTTAGCAATGGGATTTTACTACCTGGTTTTTTCATACAGTAAATCGTTTATATTTTTTATGTTAACGGTTTATCAAAACTGGCTGGTGATGACATTGGTGATAGGTATTTGGAGTGTAGTTTATGTGGTGATCAGTCATGTGAACGCCATTAGCCAGTTACAATCTGAACAACAACAAACCAAGTTACAGCTTAAAGAAGCCGAGTTGAATAACTTAATTGGCCAATTGAATCCGCATTTTTTGTTCAATGGCTTGAATAACATTCGTGGGTTAATGCTGGAAGATGTGGGGCGAGCAAGACATATGTTGACAGAGTTATCTGATTTGTTGCGTTATTCACTGAACCAACCTAAAGGCAGCTTAACCAGCTTAAGAAAAGAGGTCGAAGTAGTTAAAGCTTATATCACATTGGCGCAGATCCAATATGAAGATCGTCTGCTGTATCAAGAAGAGATCAATGACGCTTTGTTGTCTTTTGAAGTTCCTCCAATGATGATTCAATTGTTGGTAGAAAATGCCTTGAAACATGGTTTTGAACATCATGTTGGCCTTGGAACTCTTTACCTGGGGATTAAAGAACAGGCTGGAATGTTAACAATTACGGTGCGAAATCCAGGCAGCATTAAAGCTGAAAAACGTCAAAACATTGGTCATACCCCAACTGGTTTGGGGGTCGCTAATATCCGAAAAAGGTTAAGATTACTATTTGCTGATCAGGCCAGCATGAAAATTAATGAAGTAAATGGGCAAGTAGAAGTCAAAATTTCTTTGCCGGCAAGTCAAGGGTTAGGCCATGATGATTAAGGTAGTCATAGTAGAAGATTCTAGGCTGGCACAAAATGAATTGCTGGAGTTATTGAAACCATTCAGCAGCATTCAAGTGGTGGCTAAAGTTAAAACAGTCACAGAGGCTATTGTTGCCATAAATAGAGAACAACCAGAGTTGTTATTCCTTGATATCAATTTACCAGATGGCAGCGGTTTTGATGTGTTGGATCAAATCAAAAACTGTCCGGCGGTTGTCTTTACCACCGCTTATGATGAATATGCAATCAAGGCATTTGAAATGAACGCTTTAGATTATTTGATGAAGCCAATCAGTGAAAAACGTTTCAAGCAAGCCTTGGAAAAAGTATTGGCAACAAGTATCAGTGAAGAGTCGTCTGAGACAATAAACCACAAGATCTTTGTTAAAGAGAATGACCATTGTTGGTTGGTTGACATCAACCAGATCAGGTATTTTGTCAGTCATGGTAATTACACCCAAATTCATTTTGATCAACACAAACCATTGGTTTATAAATCTCTCAGCTTGATTCATGAGCGTTTACCGGATAAGCAATTTTTTCGAGTCAATCGCAGCCATATTGTCAATGTTGAATTTATATCTAATATAGAGCCCTATGGTACCAGTGGATTACTGTTAACCATGAGTGATGGTCAGGAAATTGATGTGTCAAGGAGGTATTCAAGCCACCTGAAAAAAATGTTGAGTTTATGAAATGAGTTATTAAAAGTTGAAGTCTTGATCAACAGCTGAAACACCACGAGGGTCAGAAAACTATTAAACATGCAGTTGCACCTTAATGCTTTTGTAAAAGGTGACACATAATTGCTTTTTTCATTAACTCGCAAGTTAAATACAAATCAATGACTCTTTTTCACTCCCAGAACAACACTTGTTGGCCTTTATTTGTACATCCGATAGCAAAATGATATATCCTCTTGTTAGTGTTGTGTGACGTTTTTTTCCTGAGTTTACCAAAACCATAAACTTAATGAGTAGCTATGACTGTTGAAATTGAAAAAACAATCTTTTCAAAAAAAGGGCGTTTATACCTGCTTTATGAATCTCTGGTTAGCAGTCAAATAATGGTTTTACTGGCCGGAATTATTTTGGTTTTTACTTTACTGGATCTGATAGCAGATTCAGCTTTAATAACTTGGTTTGCTGTGTTATTAATTTCTGTCGTTTATCGTTTGTTGTTGAAAAACAAATTTGACTCTCAAGTTGAATTAATTGCTGAAGATATATGCAAATGGGAAAACAGGTATTTATTTGGTGTTTTTCTGTCCGCGGTAGTATGGGGTTCGGCTGGTATATTACTGTTTGCAAAAAACTCTTTGAACCACCAAGTTTTATTGGAGTTGACGATTGTCGTTATATGCATTGTTGCTTTGAGAATTCTGTCGCCAATGAAACGGGCTTTATGGGTTTTTTTGCCAACTGTAATTATTCCCTTAGCTATTAACATAGGTCTGACAAAAAGCCAGATTGCACTGCCAATGGTTGGCTTAGCGACGCTGTATCTTTTGGTTTCTTTGGTCAGTGGACTCAGGTCAAACAGGAGTTTTAATGAAAACCAAAGACTGCGTTTCGAAGCCATTCAAAGGGAGCAGAAGCTATTAGAAAGTGAAGAAAAGTATAGGTTGCTGTACGAAAAGTCTGAAGATGCTATGTTAATCATTGCTGGTGACGACATTGTGATGGTTAATCAAGCAACAGTTGAATTGTTTGGCTATGAAAACGAGCAAGAAATTTTAACCGCAAGTCCTTTTTTGTTTACCACAGAGCGCCAATCTGATGGTGAGTTTTCAATCGAACATGTAAAGCGCATAAAAGCCATTGTCTATAAGAGGGGGTACTGTCGTTTTGAATGGCTCTATAAAAAAAGAAGTGGTGCAGTACACCCATCTGACGTTACTTTAACGTCTATTCCATATGAAGGAAAGAAGGCTGTTTTTTGTATACTTAGAGACATTACAGCCAGTAAAAAAGTAGAAAATCAGCTGATCGTTGCACAACAAAAAGCAGACAGTGCGAATCAAGCCAAATCGATGTTCTTAGCCAATATGAGTCATGAGATCAGAACGCCGATGAATGGCATAATAGGCACCACAGATTTATTGCTACAAAATCCGTTGAATGAAGAGCAAGTATTCCGTGCAGAAACCATTAAAAAAAGTGCAACTTACTTGTTGTCTATCATAAACAACATCCTTGATATTTCAAAGATTGAAGCCGGTAAACTTGATTTGGAGATGAGGGAGTTTGGTATTGTTGACTTAGTCCAGGAGTTTTCTTCATCAGTTTATAGTGCTGTGAAAGCAAAAAACATAGACTTTAATAACGACATTAAAAACACTAAAAACCATTGGTATAAAGGCGATCCAGGTCGAATTATTCAGATATTAAATAACCTGGTTGGTAATGCGATTAAATTTACTGATAAAGGCAGTATAACACTTGATCTTGAAATCGCAGAAGAAAGTGAAATGGAAGCATTGTTGAAGTTTAGCGTTAAAGACACTGGTATAGGCTTGGATGAAAAACAACAACAAAATTTATTCAACCGATTCACTCAAGGTGATGAAACCATCACCAGAAAATATGGTGGAACAGGGTTGGGATTAAATATAAGCCAACAGCTGGCCATTTTAATGGGCGGTGCCATTGGGGTCAGCAGTGAACTTAATAAAGGCAGTCATTTTTGGTTCACGGTAAAAGTGCAAAAATCTTCAACCAAAGCCAGTGGATATAACAAGCTGCCTACAAAACAACAGCACATCAAACAGTACAAGGCTCAAGTTTTGGTGGTTGACGACAACGTAACCAATCAATTTGTAGCAAAGGGTGTTTTAGAATCGTTTGGTTTAGCAGTAGACTTGGCTGATAATGGCAGACACGCACTTGAGGCACTTGAATTTAAAGCATATGACTTGGTTTTTATGGATTGTCAAATGCCCATTATGGATGGCTATGCAGCCACTAAAGCGATCAGAAGTCAGAAATTAAAGCTGGAAAACCACGATATACCAATCATTGCTATGACGGCCAGTGCCATGAAGGGAGACAGAGAAAATTGCATTGCAGCTGGCATGAGTGATTACATCACTAAGCCCATAGAAATTAAAATTGTCGAACAAGCGCTAGAAAATTGGTTATCGAAAGAAAATAAAATAGCAGACAGAGCGGTCAACCTGCCTAAAATTGAAGCCATAGAAAATACTTTGTTAAATGCCACCTTGGTATTTGATTATCCAGCTTTGTATGAGCGCTTAGGAGGTGATGAGACGTTACTGAAAACCATTGCTACCAAGTTTATACAAAGTATCGGCCGTCATATCGATAAAATTGAGGTCGCTTTGATTGAGCAAAATATCAACAGTGTCGCAAAAACCGCTCATACCTTGGTAGGTTCAGCAGCTACTGCAGGTTGTATGCAGCTAAGTACTTTGGCCTGTGATATAGAAATGGCAGGACAAAAGCATGACATGCAAACAGTAAAAAATTTAGTGCCCTTATTAAAGCCATGTTACGACAAAACCAAAGAAGTGGTAGAGGCACAACTATCGGAGCTGTGATGAACTTTCTGTATTTAGCGTTCCAGTTCTTCGCTCAATGTTAACCACTCAGCTTCATGGTCATCCAGTTTCATTTTCAGCTCATTGGACTGATTTAAAAGCAATGTTAAATCAGTGGCATTTTCTGGTTCGTAAATAGACTCATCACTCAGCTGAGCAGTCACATCAGCCAGTTTTTGTGTTATATCATCGATCATGCGCTCGAGTTTTTGCAATCGGTTTTTAGCAGCTTTTTTGGCTTTATGTTGCTGTTTTTTATCAATTGCAATGACCTCACTATTGGCAGCATCCTGGGTTTCTGCTTTTTTAATTTGCGCCTTAATGAAGTTTTGATATTCATCTAAATCACCGTCAAAGGGGTGAATTTTTCCGCCATCTATGTAAACCATTTCATCTATCACAGAATTCAGCATGTGTTTATCATGTGAAACCAAAATGACGGCCCCTTGGTAACTTTGTAAAGCAAAACTGATGGCATCGCGCATGTTCAAATCTAAATGATTGGTTGGCTCATCCAGTAACAATAAATCGGGTTTTTGATAGACGATCAGAGCCAGCGCCAAACGGGCTTTTTCTCCACCTGAAAACGGTTTAATGGGTGAGTCGGCTTTTTCACCTTGAAAGCCAAAACCTCCCAGAAAGTTCTTTACACTTTGTTCAGTGGCATCTGGGTCCAGTTGTAAAATATGCTCAATACAGCTGCTGTCTGACTGCAGTTGTTCTAGTTGATGCTGAGCGAAATAGCCGATGTGTAAATCTTTGGCTGTTTTTAATTCGCCTTTTTGTAATGCTTTTTCGCCTGACATGGCTTTAATTAAGGTTGATTTTCCTGCACCATTGCGACCTAATAAGCCAATGCGAGCGCCAGCAGTGACTGAGAAGTTTAAGTCTTGAAACACATTATGCTCACCATAGCCGATGTTGGCATGTTCAAGCTCTACAATTTGATGTTTTAAATTTTTACATGGATAAAACTCAAACTGAAAAGGATTTTCTGCTTGAGTTGCTGCAATCACATCCATACGCTCTAGGGCTTTCAATCGACTTTGTGCTTGTTTGGCTTTGCTGGCTTTGTATCTGAAACGGTCCACATAAGATTGCATGTGAGCGATTTGTTTTTGTTGTTTCTCAAACATTGCCTGTTGCAAGGCCATTTGCTCCATTCTGGTTTTCTCAAAATCAGAGTAGTTGCCTGTATAAAGTGTCAGTTTTTCATGTTCAATGTGCAAGATGAATTTGATCACTGCATCTAAAAAATCTCGATCATGCGAAATCAACAACAGTGTTCCTTCATATCTTTTTAACCAGTCTTGGAGCCACACCACAGCTTCCAGGTCTAAGTGGTTGGTTGGTTCATCAAGTAACAACAGATCGGAAGGACACATCAGTGCTTGTGCCAAATTCAAGCGCATGCGCCAACCGCCAGAAAAAGACTTCACTGAATTAAGTTCCTCACCGGCGCCAAACCCTAAGCCATGTAATAGGCGTCCTGCTTTGGCATGAGCTGCATAACCTCCAATGCGCTCCATTTCAGCATAAAGCTCTCCTAGCCGTTCGTGTTGTTCTTGTTCGGTGGCTTGGGCTATTTGTAACTCAATATCACGAAACACCACATCACCATCTAATACGTAGTCCAATGCAGACTGTTTTAAAGCAGGTGTTTCTTGTTTGACATGTGCAATTTGCCAATGTTTAGGCACATTACAATCACCGGTATCAGCTTGTAACTGTTGCATGAACAAAGCGAACAAGCTCGACTTGCCTGTGCCATTGGCGCCAGTTAAACCAGCTTTTTGGCCAGGGTGGATGCTTAAGTTTGCATCTTCAAACAGGACTTTGTGCCCACGTCGCAGTGAAAGGTTGGTCAATTGAATCATAGCGCGTCATTCTGGCTGAGAGGCCATTTAAAATCAATGGTATGGAATCAATTCATATAAAATAATTGAGATTTTATTGTAATGACACTTCGACTCCGCTCAGTGCGCGAGGGGTTAGGTTTAGTTGCACTTCGACTCCGCTCAGTGCGTGAGGGGTTAGGTTTAGTTGCACTTCGACTCCGCTCAGTGCGTGCGGTGTTGGGTTTAGTTGCTTTTCGACCTTGCTTAGTACAAACTGTGTGATTTAAAGTTTCCGCTGGCTGAGCGGA
>CAZVZJ010000021.1:0-23903 GCA_964631055.1 uncultured Marinicella sp. | reverse complement strand
TTCGACCTTGCTTAGTACAAACTGTGTGATTTAAAGTTTCCGCTGGCTGAGCGGAGCCGAAGCCTCTAATTCAGTAATTTAGTCCAAGTTTTGAACAGTTGTTTAAATGCAATCAGTGACTTATACTTTTAATGATGAAAACAAGAGGTAATATATGAATCAACCTGATGTGTTGGCCTTGTTATTTGTGGTGATGTCTTTGTTTATTTTGATGGCAGTTTTTTTTTATAAAATTCTGCATCAAGTTAAGCAAATTAATACCAGCCTGAAAGATATAGCTAAATCACAGCGCATTCAAGCAAATAGCCCCAAAGACTTTGAAGAAACAAAGCTGATCCAAGCCATAAAAAATAAAATACAACCCTAATCTATTCTTTTTATTCCCATTATTATTGTTTCATTTGGGCTATTTAAAGTGTGAATTTAACAACAATAAGTAAATTAGTCAGATAATTGTTAATTTTCCTTGCTACAATTGTTTACACAACTGATGATTTAAGAGGAGTAAAAACAAGTAAAATCATCATTTTAATGAATTGTGTTAATACAATGTTTCAGCAACAAAGCTTAATGAAAGAAGTCGAAAAAAATCAGTATCAGCATCGTGCGAAAAGAACTTCGCCTAGTAAGATTATTAGGGTGGTTGATACGCATACAAAAGCTATTGTCGGAAAGCTGGTTAACATCAGTGAAACGGGAATGAAATTACTCATGGACGAAAGTATTTTAGATGATCAAAACCTTCAGTTAAGCTTAGTCATCAAGAATCGACAAGGTGACCCGCAATATATAGAAATTATTCCTGAGATTGTTTGGTTAAATAAACTTGAGAACAGTGAAAATGTTGAAGCTGGCTTCAGGATATCTTGCGTTAACCTTAAATCAAAATTCAGGCTGAAAAGTGCCATAAATGCTTTCCTTAAAATGGAAGAAGAAAGATAAGTTGATTTATTTACTTTTCATTAATGGGCTTTTATAGCCTCCTCCTTGTGCTTGAATAACAACGAAATTTCGCCAGTAATGCAAGTAAGAGTGCAGGTTACCTAGGCAATCAAACCTAAATTACAATCAAATCGATTTTATTCAAGTGGTTTCAACTCAGCTTCGTGTGCCTATTTTTAATACCATTTTAGGATGTTGGTCGAAGTGAATTGTGTCAAGTCAAACAAGCAAGTATATAGTGATACTTGCTTGCTTTTTTATACCAAAGACCTTGATCTAGATACTGATCAATAAGATTGATTTATGATCTTTCCACATAATGGGAACAGCATAGGTTTTTAATCCTTCATTTAACAAAATTTCATGCTCATCACCAATGTGCACAGCTGGTACCGAAATCATAAAGTCTTTGCCAAAGTATTTTCTGGCATTACCAGCAATGGTATTGGCAGCTTCACCAGCTAAATCAGCGGCATATTCATTGGTGTACTCTGTTTCTCCAATGTCTTTCAATAAGGATGCCAGCATGGTTTTTGGAGCAAATAAATACACCATTCCCTGAAATTTCCCAGAAATGCCGATTGAGGCTGAAAATAGGGTTCGATTTGATTTGAACTCTTTTACCAAATAAGGAGAGCCAACCTCGGCCTTGTCTTTCGAATTTTTATTAAAGTAGTTTACAGTACCATCAATAAAAACTTGTAACTCTTGTTCATTCATCAACCAAATCCTCTATTAATTCATATAAGGCGTCATTTAAATCACGCTCATCAAATGGTTTGCATAAGAAGCCATGAGCTCCATTCTTTAAGGCCTCAATTGCCGTTGCTTTATCTGCAAGGGCAGAAACCACCAATATCCTAACATTATCATCTATCTCAACTATTCTCTTTACAGCTTCAATACCATCCATTTCTGGCATGGTAATATCCATAGTGACTATTTCTGGTCTGACTATGGAAAAAATTTCTAAGGCTTCCTTGCCGTTATTGGCTTTGCCAGCAAACTCAATATTTTTTTCAGTCAGAAATCTTTGGATCATGTTCTGAACAATTTTTGAATCATCAACGATCATTAATTTCATGATATATCGTCCTCGTTATTATTAGCTTCTATCAAGTTTTCTTTGGGGAAAACCAACTTAAATGCAGTGTAACTATCTGGTTTCCAAACCAAGCCTATTTTGGCATCGTGTGCTTTGGCAATTTCCTTGACCAAGTTCAAGCCAACACCCCTACCTGCATTGAGGTCGGCGTCGTCTTTGGTTGAAAAGTTTGAATTAAAGATTAACCCTGCAATTTGTTTGTCATCCAAGCTTGATGCTTGTGCTTCAGAAATAATATGCGAGTCAAGGGCTTTTTGTTTGATGGCTTCGACATCAATACCAGCACCGTCATCTTTGACCATCAGTTCTATTGAATCTGTTGTTTCTGTGGTACTGATGTAAATGGTACCCATGGCATTTTTGCCAGACTTGATCCGTTCTTCTGGGCTTTCTATTCCGTGAGCCACTGCATTTCGAATCAATTGTATTTTACTGTCTTCAATGGGTTTTAAGTCTTCAGCTGAGTATTCAGAGAGGGCACTGTTGAACTCAATGACGCCAGCATGTTTACCGTATTCATCAGCGATTCTTTTTACCATCTGTTGAATGGCACTGCCTGTTGGGCTTGCTGTTTCTGAATCGTCAGATGAGTCACCTGCTGACACTTTAAGACCAGCTTTATCAAGCTCAGCTTTACTGGAATCAAATTTATCAAAAATGGCCAAGAAAGAGTCTTTATGACCAATCATATTTTTAAGTTGTATGGCCAAAGGTAACAAGTCTTCACCTTTCAAATTAGGGTTCTTATTAATCTCTGCCATCACTTCTTCGAATTCATGCGCCTTGACTTCGAAAGAATGCAGGTTCAGCAGGGCAGCGTCACCTTTGATTTTGTGAATAACGCGACCGATCTGACTGATTTTATCTTTATAATCTTTGTTGTCATTGTCTTTAAGGATCGAGTTAATGTGGTTTAAACCCACATTGGTGTCATTAACGAATAGCTTCAGTTGCGCAGGTGGTACATGTAATACACTCAAGAACAAGTCAATTTGAGCTTCTGATTGTGTCCTGGTTTCTTCTAGCTCCAATTCCAGTAACACCTCTTGAGTCACGTCTGTTGCTGAGCCTAAGATGTATTGAACGTCTTTATCTTCTAACACACGTTTAAAGTCAAAGCTGATGTAATGGGTTTCGAACGAGCCGTCTCTGCGTTCTAAGTTAACCTGGACCCTTTTGAGCGGATTTAAATCATCAATAAGTTTTTCTTTCACCCGTTTTCCGAACAACAGGCCCAGAAAGTCTTTGGCAATTTCTAATGAATTTTCAGACACGTATTTATTCAAGAAGTCAAAGAAGTTACCTTCTATGTCTTCTTTCATACCAAAGATGCCTTTGAGTGCTTGTGATTGTTGGGCTCCAATTTCGTGATCTGGAGTAATCAGGAACAAACCTTCGTTTACAGTGGATAGAATATTCTCAGTTTCGTTTTTTACGACCTCAATTTCCGAGTCAATGTTATCGAAATTTCGAACCATTTGGAAAACTATGCCTAAGAAATAGAGTATGGCCAGAACTATGGACGCATATTGTAGAATTTGGAAGCGTTTTTCTTTGCTTGCTATGACGGATGCCCACTGCTCTTCAAGTGAGGAAAACTGTCCGTTGAGTCGGTTTTTGTCGTTGAAAAAATCGCTTGAATTATTGATGCTGCTCAGTCCACTTTGTATCGATGAATAAGTAGATCGATCAATCTGTTTATTGACTGGAGAATAGGAAATGCCGGCAATATCACCACCATCAAACAAAGTTTTAAGCTCGTTCGAGCGGACTTGCCAAAAACTATTAGGGGCCCCAGATTCAGCAGCAGCGATTTGACTGTGCACATCAATGATCTTATTGAGTCGCTCGTTTTCTTGATTCAGTGATTTTCCAAGGTAAATGTTGAACAAAGCTACCAAGATAAAGAAAACCAAGAAAAAAGAAATGGTGATAAGTAACCCTTTATATTTACTTGCACCTAGATTAATCATGCGGACCTCCTTTTAATTATCAACTTCACGCCAAGCAAAGGTTTGGCGTGAAGTTGGGTGTTGTTAATAAATTTTTTAATGGTTCAGAATTCTGTTGAAATACTGAATACAATTCGGTCTTCAGCAATGCCACGACCAAACTCTTCTTCACCATTTGAATCATGATAAGTCAGCGCTAAAGTGGCTTTTTCAAATGCTTTGGCCACACCCAATGAATAGTGTGTGTATGATGCATCGATGTCATCCAAATCATAATGACCAACTGCTGCATTCCATGACCAGCCATCATCAGTAAAATCAGCACCAGCTGACACTTCATAATACAGACCGGTTTCATCTGAATTAAATACATCGTTAGAATAGCCCAAGGTGAAATTCAAAAAATCTCGGTAGCCTAAAGAGCCTAAAAACTCTCCATAATTGTAATTAGCGCCTCTGACGGTCCCAGGATAGTAGAACTGGACATAACTGACGTCATAGCTAAAGTCGTCATTAATGCTACCACCGTATCCGACGTATAAATCAAGTTCTAAATCTGCACCATCATCTGGGCCTTGGTCGACAAAATCTACGCCTGATGCCCATGTGCCAACATAAAATCCAGACTCATGTGACCAGTCAAAACCACCTTGGATTGTCATATCGCTTTGTGTTTGTGAGATGCCTCTGAATACGTAATCAGAAACCAAAGAAACGTTTGCACTGACTTCTGCAGAAGCTTGCGCAGACCCCATAATCATCAGTCCTAATCCAATTGATTTTGCTAATGATGTTTTATTAACTCTCTTGTTCACAGCTTTTCCTCATAATATTTAATAAAAAAATTTAAGACGATTAGGTATTAAGTAGGTGAAAACCACACCTCACATATTCATTAATGACTTTAATACCCATTAATAAATAGGTTAACTGGAACACATCCAGATAAAATGATCTTACTTACACACCCAATCAACATGTTCTAAATTGATTACACATTTTCATGGTAGCACAGCCTTTCAACATAGCAGCGAAAGAAATGGTTACAAAATGTTAACAAATGGATAAAACCATTGTTGTAATGAGTTTTCTTTAACAATTGGTGCTAATTAGCTGATATTTTTTAATAAATTATAGAGAAGTTGACAAAAAATGTCACTGTTGTTGAGTGTTTATTCAATAAAAGCTTGGTATTGGCATGGTTTATCACCCATTTACACAGCCTTAACAATTGGTAACAATTTATTGCTTGACGATTTTACCAATTGACTGAATTATAGATAGCCTGACCGAATAGGAAATCAATCATGAAAAACTTTTTATACATTGCCGTACTGGTGATGTTACCGAACTTGGCTTTTGCACAGGCCAGTGACTCAGATTTAACTGAATTGGTACACACCGTTTGGGTGGGTATTTGTTGTGCACTAATTTTTATAATGCAACCAGGTTTTGCCTTACTAGAAGGTGGCTTGGTGCGCGCTAAAAATACCATCAACGTGGTGATGAAAAACTTTGCCGACGTTTCAGTGGGTGCCTTATTTTTCTGGGCCATTGGTTTTGGTTTAATTTTCGGTGAAAATGCAACTGGGTTTATTGGAACCAGCGGGTTTTTTGGCCAAGACGTGGGTGCTGAGCCACTTGATGTGATATTTCAGATGTTATTCGCTGCCACTGCCGCCACCATTGTGAGTGGTTCATTGGCTGAAAGAGTCAGTTTTGTTCCATACTTAATTGGAGCAGTATTCATTACGACTATTATCTACCCCGTTTTCGCTAGCTGGGTTTGGGGTGGTGATGGTGACCAGTTGGGTTGGCTCAGGGGATTGGGTTTTCATGATGCTGCTGGTGGTACTGCGGTACATGCCATTGGTGGTTGGTGTGCATTAGCAGGAGCCATTGTGTTGGGCCCAAGGCTGGGCCGATTTGGTAAAAAAGACGGTCAAGTCCGAGATGTTCCCGGGCATAACTTACCGATGTTTGCGACAGGTGCCTTTTTCCTATGGGTTGGCTGGTTTGGATTTAACGGTGGTGCTGCCAAGAGTGATCTATCAGATTTAGGTTTAATTTTGTTAAACACGCATTTGAGCGCTGCGTCGGCTTGTTTCAGTGCCATTGTGGTAATGAAACTTCGCGGCATGCCGATCATCATGACACGCTTTATTAATGGTGGCTTGGGTGGCTTGGTAGCCATTACTGCTGCTTGTAATGTGGTGGCCCCGCAGTTTGCGATTGTCATTGGCCTAACTTCTGGTGCAATCGTAGTCTTTGGTGATACTTTCTTGCATCGTTTTCGTATAGATGATGTGGTGGGTGCTGTACCGGTACATGCTTTTTGTGGTGTTTGGGGAACCTTGGCGGTAGGTTTGTTTACAACTGGTGATTTATTAAACATTGATTTGTTGGTGGCACAGATGATAGGTGTGATCAGTTCATTCGTTTGGGGCTTTGGCGCTGCTTATTTGGTTTTCAAAACCTTAGATCTAACTTTAGGAATCAGGGCTTCTACGTTCCATGAGCAACGTGGATTAGATTATACTGAGCACAATGAGTTGGGTTATGCAGAATTCATGAAAGTCGAAATGCATCAAGGCAACAGAGAGTAACGGGAACATACATGTCAACTAAAAATGAAAAGGTGATTTTCACTGTTCTGAGGAAAATTTCCAATGATCGGCAGTTTATCGGTAGCGCTTTTAAAAGCTGGTGGGCTGATAAAGACCAAGTAAATTTCGATGCCGATGATCTGGTTGCTTACTTTGAAAACAAGGTGGGTTTCGATGCCAACGAAAAAAGAAATTTTCGCATAGCTTTTTATGCCATCAGCACCCGCAGTGAAAGTGATTTGCTTAGTGTGCCAGAAGTGCTCACTGGTAAAGCCGGGCAAACAACAGGTGGCTCACAAGATTTGCCAGAAGTTGAAAAGGTTGAAACCCTAAAGCCGGAAGAGAAAACATTTCAATTATTTATTGAAGCGCTGATCGATCATGCACACAGGATGGACTCTGATACCAAGGCCGATGTCATCGAACATTTTCAAGACAGCAAAGTTCTTAAATCGATGAAGCTAGCAAAACGCCCAGGCAGTCAGTTGACCACTTGGCTAGAAAATGACTCAGGTCAGCGATTAAACACTGAAACGATGACAGTGAAAGAAATGAAAGCCATTTTCCATCAGATTTATATCTGTTTTTGCGAGATTTTAGGCCCGGTTAAAGCAGATCAAGTGCTGAATCAAGCCATTGCCCAAGTGCAGCAGCTCAATACAGGTTATTCGGTTTCTGCTTTGATTTAACAATTAAGTTCATCAAATATTTCGACTCCACTCTGTCAGCATATTGCAGACTGAGTGGAGTCGATGTTGAAAGTGATTTGCTTTTTTATACATAAACTCTCATCAACCCCTATACTGCATATAAAGGCGGAATCACAAAAGTTATTGTTTATATACTCCAAGAGGTGTCCAGCGCATTAATTAAGCCAATTATTTTTCAATATCTGATTTGTTGATACGTCGCATAATTTGTTCACGTGCTTCTAATAAAATTGAATTGCGATCTAAATTTTTGACGATGTTTTTGGCGACAGTTTTAGGGCCGTCTTTGCCCCATGAGTTACCTTGAATAAAATAGTACTCAGCAATTTGTCCGACCAGATAAGTGGCATAGTAAGCCAGTGACCCTTGTGCTGTGGCTGTCAGCGTTGTTGATAAGCCAACACTGATGGTTTTCATGGCAGAGGAAATGAGATTAACACCCCACACTGCGCCCATTAACAAAGCCAGTTGGGCCATAATAGTCGTGGTTAGTTTGGTGGCTTCTACCTTACCTAAGGATAAACCATACAGTTTGGAGAGCTGTCTGATCATGGCCACATCCAATCCGGCTGCAAATAACAAATCTGCTACAGGTATGGGATTAAAGGCAACGCCAATACCCTTGGCCATACAGTAAGTGCGGATGATTTTCTGGCCAGCTTCTTGGCGCACTTCGATGATTTTTCTGGCCACATTATCAGACACTTCGCCGGCAAACAAACTGGCATTCAGTGCGGTGATGGTTTTACCTTCCTGGTCTAATAGCTCTAAAATCATTAATTTTAACTCGCCAATGTTCGCAGCTGGAGTTTCAGTTTTTTCTTGTCGAGAGCCATCTGCCAATTCAACGATCAATGTTCTTGGCCTTGGGTCGGCAGAAACCGCGACAATTTGACTTTTGATGTGCCGAGTTTTATCGGTTATGGATGCTTTGATGCGTTGAATTTCATCGTACGTATACAGATCGGCTTTGTTGAGCACCATGATGATGGGTTTGTTGGGTTGGGCAATGGTTTCCAGTTGTTGTTTCTGCGACTCGCTGATGTCGCCATCTAAGACGAATAAAATAATGTCAGCTTGTTTAGCTGCCTGTTGAGCCATTAATTCACGTGCCTCACCGTCAAATTCATCAGTACCAGGGGTGTCGATTAAAACCACTGATTGTTGTTGATAACTTGGCCAGTCTAAATGATTGGTTTGTTTGGTTTCACCGTGTAAGGGACTGACTTTAAAATGAGGTTGGTTGGCGATTGCATTTAATAATGAAGATTTACCGGTACTGACTTTACCGAAAGTAACGATGTGTATTTGCTCATTCTCCAATTTTTCAATCAGTCTTTGAATATTTAGATATTCTGTTTTTAACTGACTCCTTACAGTGGTGGGTATTTTGGGATCAGCCAACAAATGGCGCAAACTACTCAACGCCTGTTCATTGGCGGTTAGCGTTTGATCGTCAGATACCTGTGATTCATGTTTATTGACCTCAAGTATCTCAGCATCTTCAGATTGGCTGTTAACTTTATTTTTGGCTGAGCTTGAGCGCCATTTTTGCCAAGTCTTTAGCCAGTTCTTTGGATGATCCAAGTAAGTTTTCCTCAAATGTTTGTTTAGTGAGTTCGGTATTGAGCTGACCTTCGGTGCTGACGCTGGCCATCACTGCTTTACCTAATGAGTTGAATATCATGCCATAAGCCACGGCATGCATGATACCGCCGGCTGCGGTACCAATTCCCGGAAATGCTTTGAGGGCGTTACCAGAAACAGCCAAAACCAATGAAGTGGATGTGCGAAGCTTACCGCCAGCTGATTTTAACACCTGATCAATTTGTAATTGGTTAACTGGCACATTATAAAGCTGGCACAATTCACGGACTAATTGGGTACCAATGGTTCCTTGGATGACCAGATCTGAACCAGGTGCCACTGATGCCAGGGCGCCGACGATGGCCCGTTTGGTGTGTCGATCAATGGTTTGTTCAGCCACTTGTAAATTGTATTCGCTGCTTGCGGTATTGAGCTTTTGTTCAGCCAGCATCAATATGCCGGCATCTCTGAACCGGTGTAGAGCTTCTGGGTTGTTACTGACCACTTTTTCAATGGCGTCCAACAAGGGTTGAATATGGGGTGCCAGGGCTTCAGTTTGTTGCGTACGCGTGCCATCTGCTTGCTCAATGATGACATCCCTGAAACCACCGGTGTTGATCATAACCACAGGGTATTTTTGTTTGATTTTACTTTCAATGGCATGGATGATTTCTTTAAGCTGGTTATTGTTGTAGCTGTCCATTTTATTCAAAGCAATGACCATGGGTTTATGCCATTGGTTGAGTGATTCAAATAGCGCCATTTCACTGCGTGCTAAATCTGTGTTCAGTAAAAACACCACCACATGGGCCCGCTTGCTTTCTTCAATTGCCAGTTGGGTTAAGTCATCTTGATCAACTGCATCAAAACCGGGTAAATCCGTGATTTCTAATTGGCCGTAAGAGTGGTGATGAGCTGTTATGGTGGTTCCTTTGATCACATCAGTTTCAACTTGAGCATCAGGAATCAGGGCTTGAATGAGTGAGGATTTACCGGTGGATGCACCCCCTAATAAACTGATATGGAATTTGCCAGAGTTTCTGCGTTCATGCAGGACTTGCATTTCTGCATTGGCAGCATGGGTATCTACACCACGTTGTTGTTCTTGGTCGATGGCGTGCTCAAGGCTGTGTTCATCAATCACTTGAACCTGTGATTTGGCTTTGACTTTGGGTTTTGTCAGTTTGAAGAACAGCCAGATAGGTAAAGTCGCAACCAGGAAAATAACGACACCGTATAAAACAGCAACCCACAGAGGCGCATCTTTCAGGTATTGCCAAATGGCCAGTAGCTTTTCTGCCAAAATCAAAACCATTACCAGCGCAAATAAGCCAAGAACAGAAAGAATCACAAAAAGCAACGATTTGCTGTTTAGTTTCATGGTTTGATTATAGCTAATTAATAACTAAATCGCTTGGGTGACAAGTCACCAATCTGTAAATGGTTTTTACATGCATATGATACGGATTGACGGTCACAGAATTTAATGGTTGGTCCAAAATGATTCAACCATCTCCTCAGGAAGGTCGCTGCGCTGAATACGTTGTTTTAATTTTTGATGATCGTTGCTGTGTTCTTTGCTGGTTTTTTCAATGCGCATTAAATAGTGATTGACCTGTAAGTGGTCGAGGTTTAAATCAATTAGCCATTGATCAGCAGCTTGGTCAGCTTGTTGCTCTATGTTTCGATAAAACTTTTTTATCCGTGATTTGGTGAAAAACTTAGGCGGATTGTTAACCAAGTTTTGAGCTTGTTGGTGATGGTTAAGCACTAAATGCGCATGCTCATGCGCCAAAATATGTGCCAACTGATCATCGTTGTTGATGTTTTTTAATAAACCTTCGGTCAATATCACAGTTCCATGCGCCAAGGAATAGGCATTGGCAAAAGTTGCTTTTATCACAAAACAGTCCTTAAATTGAATGAGCTGCATTGATTTAATCATGTGGTGGCATTTTTCTACCCATTTAACTTGTTGGCTGTGGCCATGTGATTCTATGAGTTTTTGTTGTTGTCGCTGGGCATCTATTATCAGTCTGGAGTGGTTGTCGTATGTTTGTGTTGTTGCTAGGCTGGGAAAACTCAGTAACAAAATGACTGATAAAATATAGTTAATTGGTGAGTGGTTAAAAATTTTGATATTTATTGCTCGCATTAATCCTCAGCAATGATAATATAAATGCTTCGATACAGCCATTTGATTTATCATCTGGGCTGTTTATAATAACTTATTTTGACAGAGGACTACTGATGGCTACCATTTCAATAGATATTGATGATCAAGTCAAAGCGCATTTTAATAAATTCATCCAGGAACATGGCACCAATATAGATTCAAATGACGTCAAAGAAGCTTTGGAAAAAGTGAATGAAGTCAGAAATACCGTCTCTGATGGTTATGTACTTGACCAAGTGGGCCGCTTACAAATGATGCTCAGTATGGTAGAAGATAAAACGTGGGTGATCAAAGACAGTAACAAAGAAAAGATTAACGCGACCATCAAATATTTTATAGATGACAATGACGTGATTCCAGATCACATACCTGGTATCGGGTATGTTGATGATTGTATTGTGATCGATGGGACTGTAGATGCAGTATTTGAAGAAATGACTGAGTACAAAGATTTTTGTCGTGCCAGGTTGGTATACGCTAAAAACGGACCATTCAGTCTAGAGGATTGGTCACAAATCAAAGACCAAGAGGCTGTCAGTCGTTCAAGAAACCGTCGCTTCAGAAAATCAAAACGCAACAGAGGTTGGTAAATACCAGGCTGTTTGTACATTGCAAAGTTGAATAAAACACCTCACGATTGATGAGGTGTTTTTTTGTCATTGAATTTTGTTGTGGAAAGATTCTAAAGGCAGCAATTGAAATTTCAAAGTGACAACCCCATCTTAAGCAACTTATCTAATTATTAATCCGGTTGAATATGAAAGAGTCCATGCACAACTACCGCGGTACCACCATTGTTAGTTACCGTGATAAAAAACAAGTGGTGATCGGTGGTGACGGCCAAGTAACTTTAGGCAACACGGTCATGAAATCAAATGCCCGAAAAGTTCGCAGGCTGTATCGAGATCAGGTATTGGCAGGTTTTGCTGGTGCCACTGCCGATGCATTTACGCTTTTTGAAGTGTTTGAGGCTAAATTAGAAAAACATTCTGGGCATTTGGTGCGTTCAGCAGTAGAAATGGCCAAAGAATGGCGAACTGATCGACGCTTGGGTCGTTTGGAAGCATTATTGGCGGTTGCAGATCAAACCACTTCATTAATTATCTCAGGTAATGGCGATGTGATTGAACCTGAACACGGTTTAATTGCCATTGGTTCAGGTGGTCCATTTGCTCAGGCTGCGGCATTGGCGATGATTAAAAATTCAAAACTACCTGCTGAAAAACTAGTCAAAGAATCTTTGAATATAGCGGCTGACATTTGTATTTATACCAATCGTAATCACACCATTGAAACGCTAGATTTAAAATAAAATATATTGAGAAAGGAATTTTATGTCGAACATGACTCCCAGAGAAATCGTCCAAGAACTGGATAAACACATCATTGGACAACATAACGCCAAAAGGTCTGTAGCCATCGCATTGCGAAATCGTTGGCGCCGCATGCAGCTAGATGATGCCATGGCCAAAGAAATCACCCCTAAAAATATTCTGATGATAGGCCCTACAGGTGTCGGTAAAACTGAAATTGCACGACGATTGGCCATTTTAGCGGACGCGCCATTCATTAAAGTCGAGGCCACTAAATTTACCGAAGTCGGTTATGTAGGTAAAGATGTAGAGTCAATCATTAGAGACCTGGTTGAATCATCGATGAAACGTACCCGCGAATCGGCCATGAAACAAGTGACCAAGAAAGCAGAAGATGCCGCCGAACAAAGGGTGTTGGATTATTTACTGCCAAAAAGAGAGTCTCCTATACCTGGTGAAGCTGTGGACGACTCAAATACTCGGGCAAAATTTTTAACTCGGCTACGTGAAGGAAAACTGGATGACAAGGAAATAGAAATCAAAGTAAATATGAATCTAGGTGTGGACATTATGGGCCCTCCTGGTATGGAAGAAATGACCGATCAGTTGCAAGGAATGTTTGAGAATTTAGGAAAAAAGAAAAAACAAACCAAGAAACTCACCATCAAAGCGGCGTTACCTATATTGACTGAACAAGAAGCACAAAAGCTGGTCAACGAAGAAGAAATTCGACACCAAGCGCTCAGTCAAGCCGAAGAAAATGGCATTGTTTTTATCGACGAAATTGATAAGGTGGCCAAAAGTGGTGGTATGGGTGGTTCAGGCCAGGTCTCACGTGAAGGTGTTCAGCGTGACTTACTGCCCATGATAGAGGGTTCGGTGGTCAATACCAAGTATGGTCCCATCAAAACTGATTACATTTTGTTTATTGCATCAGGGGCTTTTCATCTGAGCAAACCCTCAGACTTGATACCAGAATTACAAGGGCGATTACCCATTAGGGTTGAGTTACGGGCGTTGACCAGTGGTGATTTTGAACGTATTTTAACTGAGCCTGAACATTCTTTAACAGAACAATACCGTGCTTTGATTGGTACCGAAGAAGTGGATTTGAAGTTTACTGCAGAAGGTATCAAACGCATTGCTGAAATATCATGGTCAGTGAATGAAAAGACTGAAAATATTGGTGCTCGAAGGTTACACACAGTACTAGAAAAAATTCTCGATGAAGTGGCTTTTGACGCTTCAGATAAATCTGGTCAGGAGTACATCATTGACGCAGAACACGTGAATAAATCTGTCGGTGAGCTGTCCGAAGACGAAGACTTAAGCCGTTACATTTTGTAGAGTTTGGTTGAGATATCTTCCGATAAAAGGGATAATGCACGGTTTTATATACAATTGAGTAGAGGAACACATGAGTAAATACAGTAAAGTTTTATCAATGTTGCTGATTGCAATGTTCGGATTAGTCGCCTGTGGTGGTGATGATGGAGCTGGTTCAGCAGCCAAAGAAATCGCTAAGATGGATACGTCTACACCTGACGGTGTATTTATGGCAAATATGGCCGCATTGAAATCAAATGACTTGGCGTCACTGATTAAAAATTCATTGAGCAATGAACAATACAATGAGTTGGTAACAGAGTTCGAAAATAATAAAGCCACCAACTTTTCTGAAGCTGATAAAGCGCAGTTTGCCCAAGCTATGGGTATGTTGACTGCAGATGGTGCAGAGGACACTTTGTTCGCTATGGCAGAGCCGCAGCTAGAACAAGCTCGCGCCATGCTGCCTATGATGTTGATGATGGGTAAAGATCAGGTTTTACAAGGCATCAAGAGTAACCCAATGTTACCTGAAGACCAACGTGATTCAGCGGCAGCAATTGTAGGCGCTGCAATGGACTGGGTGGGTGAAAATGACATCTTGAGTGAAGACAAAACCAAAGCGGCCATTGCTGCTGTGGTAAGCACAGCTAAATCTTTGAACATGACATCTCTGGATGATGTACAAAACATGAGCTTTGATCAAGCATTAGAAAAAGGTTCTGTGGCATTAGGTGGTGTGAAAAATGTATTCAATGCTTATGGCTTGTCATTGGATGACATGATGGATTCTTCAAAAGTGAGTGACGTCAAAGTTGACGGTGACAAAGCCACTATGAATGTGAGTTTTGAAGCATTCGGTGAAACCATTTCACAAGTTGTGAAAATGGTTAATAAAGATGGTAAATGGGTTAGTGAACAATAATTACAAATCCAGTGAATACCTTGAAGGGTCGGTTAACGGCCCTTTTTTTGCTTCAGCATTTATACGGCCAATGGTATAAAATTATCCGATGTCAATGTTGAGTAAACTATTGTACCTGCGGGTTAAGGTTGAATACAGCCCCACTAAACTGAAAAGTTTGGGGATAGACCCAGATATGCCCTTTGTTTATGTACTTTCCAGTGAGTCAACCGTTTCGCGCAGTATTTTATGGGAAGAAATTAAACGTGGTAATTTACCCAAGCCATTTAAACTAGAAGCCCAGTTCAACTTAAATAAAAGTATCCTTGCTTCAGAAAAGACCGTGGGTTTTTGGAATCAAAAAATAGAATATAAAGATTTTGAACTGCAACTTGCTGAGGTGATAAAACAAATTCGATCCGATTCCGAAAAACAACTCCAGCTCATACCCATTTCCGTATTTTTAGGCCGGGCACCTGATCGAGATCATGGACTTTTCAAAGTCATATTTTCTGAAAAATGGGGTATTACAGGTCGATTCAGAAAATTTATTTCATTTTTAATTCATGGCAAACACACCTTGGTTAGGCTCAGTCAACCCATAGTTGTCAATCAATCATTGGATACTCAGGATGAGCCTGAAAAAATGGCGCATAAATTGTCTCGGGTGCTGCGCTTACATAACAACCGAGTTAAAACTTCTGTGGTTGGTCGTGATTTATCGCATCGCAGAACCATAGCAAAAAACATCATTAAGCGACCTATAGTTCAACAAGAAATTAGCGCTTATGCTGCACGTCGTAAGATAGCAGTTGAAAAAGCAGAAAAAGAAGCGCAAAAAATTATCAAAGAAATTGCGGCTGACTACTCCTACTCTTCAATCAAGTTTATGAGTGGAATTTTCAGGTGGTTTTGGACCAAGGTTTATGATGGCGTGAAGCTTAACTTTTTCGATGAATTCAGAAATTTAACTACCGAAAAAGAAATCATATATACACCTTGTCACCGCAGTCATATTGATTACTTAATTCTGTCTTATTCTTTATACGACCGAGGCATTGTGCCGCCGCATATTGCTGCAGGAATCAATCTCAACTTACCTGTTGTTGGTCGAATACTTCGAGGTTCAGGGGCATTCTTTTTGCGCCGCTCGTTTAATTCCGTGCTGTATTCAACGATATTCTCAGAGTATTTGAGTTCATTGATTACCCATGGAGTATCAATCGAATACTTTATCGAAGGTACGCGATCTAGAACAGGTCGTTTATTACACCCTAAAGCTGGTATGTTAGCCATGACTGTACGCAGCTATTTAAATGAACGCAGTAAACCATTGGTATTTGTGCCATCTTCTTTGAACTATGAAAAACTGATGGAAGGTGCATCATATAAAAACGAATTGGGAGGCAAAGGTAAGAAAAAGGAGTCCATTGGTGGCTTGTTCAAAACGATTAAATTATTGAAAGAGGATTATGGCCGACTGACGGTTAATTTTGCTGAACCGATTGAACTGGATCTCATCCTAGATCAACATAAGCCAGATTGGCGTGAGGTAAAGTTAGGAGTCAAAGAAAAGCCGTCGTGGTTTAAAGCTGTGGTTTCACAAGCAGGGACGCAAATACTGACACACATCAATGAAGCTTCACATGTAAATCCAATCAATTTACTGGCTGTGACTTTATTATCAACACCCAACCGGGCTGCTTCCGAAAAAAACCTGAAGGCACAAATAGAGCTATATAAAAATATCATCCAAAGCTTACCTTATTCTCAACGCACCACAGTTACCACTTTAACGGTCGAAGAAATTATTGAAAAAGGTGTCTTTTTGGGCTTTATTCAAAGAGTTGAACATACTTTGGGAGATGTGATTCAAGTCAAGGAAGATATGGGTGTGTTAATGACCTATTACCGCAATAATGTTTTACACTTGTTTGCTGCCAGTTCTTTCATAGCCATGTTCTTTGTGAATAACCTAAAGCAACCTCGTCGTGAAGTGTTGCGAATGATGGCGATTGTTTATCCGTTTATTAAAAATGAGTTGTTCTTAAAGTGGACGCGAGAAGAGTTTGTTGATTATGGACGAAAAACATTAGGGGTGCTTAAAGAAGCGGATCTTTTGGTATCTGTTGGACGTAATTTAGAACGTCATAAAGGCGGATCATTACAGGCAGCTCAGTTTCGGGTGTTGGCCAATGCTTTGATGCAAACTTATGAACGCTTTTTCATTGTGATTGCATTGCTTAAAAAGCGTGGTTCTGGCAATTTAAGCAGCAGTGAATTAGAGACCTTATGTCACCAAGTCGCCAGTCAATTGTCCTTATTGTATGAATTCAATTCACCAGATTTTTTCGATAAAAACTTATTCAGACAGTTCATTTCAGTATTGAAAAGAGAAAAAATCATCAAAACAGATGCTGCTGGGAAATTAATACACTCAGAGAATCTGGCACCTATGTATGAAGGGGCTAAGAACATCTTATCACGTCGCATCAGACACAGCATTTTATATTTGTTATAAGAGAGACCTTTGCTTGATTCATGAATCAAACACGGGTCTTTATATGTATGAATATCTAAAACGACTGATCTATTAACGGTTTTTGGTCATGCAATGATTGTCAATTTCGGTACCGCATGAGGTCATTGACGTGGACTAATTGGTAGCCTCTATTTCTTTTACAAACCACTTTAAATCCAACAAATATCGAATAAATTTAAATAAATTGTTGACATATGCAATTGATTGCGCAATTATATACGCAATCAATTGCATAAAATTACATGGATACAAAAAACAACCCCGCTGGTCTGAACAGAAAAGCTTATTTAGGGAAATTGGCTTTAGACCTGGTGCACCTTTCATCTGAACAAGTGTTGGCTGTTTATGCAGAACGAGGTTTGCTCATTCCTGTTGAAGCTTCTTCCACGCTGTCTTACTTGAACCAGCATGATAATTCTGCATTATCTAACATTGGAGCAGCTTTAGAGATACCTCACCAATTAGCTGCACAAAGGGTGTCAAAGTTAATGCAATTAGGTTTGCTTAAAAAACGACCAGATAAAAATGATGGTCGTCGCTCTGTACTAGAGTTGTCAAAACTGGGCAAGCAACAAGCCGAAATTTTACTGCAATGTATGGAAGATATGGCCGTAATTTATGAACAAATTTACCGAGAAATAGAATGTGACTTGCCAGCTAAACTTCAAAGTGCAATTGATGCTTTGAAAAATAAAAACTTGCTCACTAGGTTCACGGAAAACTTTTAACCGGAGAAATACTATGAAAAAATTCAATAAAAAATATCCATTGGTTTATGGACATTTACATGTCGCAGTAAAATCAATATCTTTACTCATTGTGATTTTAATTTTACAGGCATGTTCTGGAGGCTATGTAACCAGTTATAAACCTTTAACAAAAGTGGAAACCAATGATTTTTGTCTTACTGAAAAGAACAAAGCAGTGCAGCCACTGACAAAGAGTGAGCAACAAGTGCTTGAAGACGAGCATCGTGCCAGTGATGAAACCACCATTGCTTTGATGTTAAAAAAAGCCACCTATGAAATAGTATCGAAAGCAGAATCTACTGAAGAATGTGATCGAATATTTCAGCAGGGAACGGCTATGTTTAATGATAGGATCCAACAAATCCGAAATAATTTTGCTGATAAAAAAAGTTTTAAGCCAGCGAAAGACCTTCAAGTATTTGAAGTGCAAAAGCAGATTACAGATTTTTGGCGTGAAGATCAAAGTGCCCGAGGTTCATTGGTTGGACTACCTGAAACCGACCCTAAGAAAGCCGGGTATTGGGCCAATCGACTGGCCACTGCCCACACCATTCGAACTGATTCTGAGGCCACAAAATATCTCAGAAGCTTGCTTGATAAATATGACTGGATAGATCAAAAACGATTTGGTAAACCAGTTTCAGCTCATGCATGGATTCTGATTCAACATGCTGATGACCATGTGGATTTACAAAAAGAAGTTTTAAAAAGGATGGAGCCATATTTTAAGAACGGCGGTGTCAAGCCAGCTAATTATGCTTATTTGTGGGATCGTGTGGCCGTAAATACAGGCAAGAAACAGCGATATGGAACTCAACCCATCTGGGAATGTAAAAATGGTCAGCTTGAATTACAGCCCATCGAAAACAGATCTGAGGTCAATAAATTACGAAAAGCCCTGGGAATGAATTCGGTTGAATCAGCCTTGGCAGAAATGTCACAATCAGTTTGTGGTACGAATTAAGAAAAAAGTAAGGGCGTTTTAATCAATAACTGAGGCTCAGTCACAGATTTGCAGTATTAAATCTTGATATACTGCTAATTTGTGACCACGGAGATAACAGTAGGTGTTTAACAAGTTAATGATTGGAGCAGTGCTCATATTGGGTGTGATTTTAAACATCAGTCAGGCTGAAGGTTTGGATTTTATTTTTGTAGATGGGATGGAGGTTTCTCCAGGTGGCGCTGACCCTCGAACACCTCGCATTACTGGTGAAGAATATACCATTGAGTTAGGTCGTTGGGGCATTAACAATGAAGGCACAGGTGATGCTGCATTAAATACCGATCACATTCAAGCTGCAATAGATTGGGCGGTGAACGAGGGTTATGGGACTATTAGGCTGCCGGCAGGGGAATATTTGGTCGGTAAGTATGGAAACGAAATATATCAAGCAGGTATTGTCTTGCGAGACAACATGGTGTTTGAGCTTGATGATAATGCAGTTATTCAAATGGCTCAAAATGATAAGTGGAATTATTGTGTCATCAATGTGGATGGCCGTGAAATGGTTACTATTCGTGGTGGTGCCATCCGTGGAGATCGTGACAACCACATATATACGCCTCGACCAAGCGATGGTTCTACAGTGCATGATGAAGGGCATTTAATTTGTATCAAAGGCAGTATATATGTTTTGGTAGAGGATATGCATTTATCAAATGCCAATGGTGATGGAATCTTATTGGTGGGAAGTGGCACGTCATCAACCAAGCACACCACCATCCGCAACAATGAATTTGATAACAATCGTCGCCAAGGTATATCTGTAGTTGGGGCCAGGCGATTATTAATTGAAGGTAATGAAATTCATGATACCCATGGGACTCCACCACAGTTTGGGATAGACATCGAAAGTTTGCACTTTACCAGTAAAGAAATCAAGATCAGAAGAAATTTATTTTATGCCAACGGCACTACTGATACTGCAATCAACTATGGTGGCGGACATATTGTGAATACCGATGGGACAGATGTCTTAATTGAATACAACACGATGGAGCAAAGGGGAATCGGGAGAGGTACTGATGGGTCAATTGTTTATTGGAAAAATGCAGATCAGACCATTCGTTACAATTACATAAAAGTGCGCGAACTGACTGTTAACCTTAAGGTTGGTATCATTCAATATTCAAACTCAAACCCCAAAACTAATCCGGCCACCACTTATATACATGACAACTTTTGTGATGGGTGTGGGTTTTATATGTATCAAAGTGCTGATTTAGACATTCGAAGGAATGTTTTGACTGATGGGTATCTGGCATTTCGAGATTTTACCAATTTGACATTGATTGATAATCAGGTTGATAGCACCATTAATTCTTGCTGGGCATTTCGCTTTCGAAATGTATATGGCGAGGCTTCGGGCAACACATATTTTGGCCAGCCTTTTGATTTAGCCCTCAGTCCAAACGTGCCTTTTGAATACTGTTGGCAATAAACTCAGGCACTTTTTATCGGATACCCATCAAGCCAGTACTTCTAAATGATTATTGATGTGCATCACATGTGCATGAGTGTATTCTTGATGGGTTAATTCACCATATGCAAAATGTGGCTGAAGTGGTCCCAGATAGTTCTTAAAATCATTCAATGCAGTTAATAATCGGCTGAAAGCCAGCAGCTTATTACCCGCGCCTAAAATAGGTGCGCCTGGAATAGGTTCAATCAGATCGTGGTTCATCTTGCCACGAATAGCAAATACTGAAAACGCACTTTGACCGACAGTGCTTTTAAAGGTGTCAGATTTATGCTGAGGGTAACCTGTCATTGAATATTCAATGCTTTGTGCCAAGTGATTAAAAATTTGGCTTAAGTTCCAGCCACCTGTGACTTTTACGGGTAATAAATAGATTGACTGTAAATCAATGATGGCCTGTTCGATGGTTAATTTGTTGGTGTCATAACCATTCATCAACCAGATACTTGATCCACCAATAGCTCCAGCCGCACCTATTAACAATGATTTTTTGAGTAATTTTCTGCGGTTCATCAACGAATAGTATAGTTAACCCTGATCACAATGCCATTTATATTTTTGAAAAAAAACCCCGGCTTTACCGGGGTCTTTTGATTTGAAGCGTTGTAACCTTATTTAAATTTCAGCATGAAATCTAGTTGAAATCGATCGTAATCTACATTATTTGGCTGGTCTTTTCTGGCTTCATTACTGAAGTAAGCAAAGATCAAAGAAGTGTTCTTAAATAAACCATAACCCCCTCTTAAAACATGTCCTTTGGTGTCTGTATTGCCGTTACCAAAATTAGAGTCATTAAACAATGCGTATACAGCATCTGCATCAATGTCCATGTAAGAATAGTTCAAGTGCCATGTACCTGGATCAGTCACTTTTCCTAAATCAAAGCCAACTGCATAACCTGAGTTCAAATCATCTGCTTCTGTGTTTTCTACATATGTTCCAAAGACAGAAAGTGGCTGGTTAATAAATTTGGTTTTGTATTCAAGTGAAGCTTCAAAAATATTAAAATCGTTAGCTATCAAGCCATTCGAGTCTAAAGTATTGCCTCTTGCGTTGCCATCAAACAAAGGTGCGGAGCCTTGTAGGTCCTGATAGTCATAATAGCTTACACCAGCAATTAAGGCGTTAGAATCACTCAAAGCAAAAGTTTTATTCAATTGACCACCAAATAACAAGACATCATCTGCTGAACTATTTTCTTCAACAGCATAACCAAATAAATTACCTTTCCAGCCATCATGAGCAAATTTAAGAGCCATACCTTCAGGGATGGCGTCATTGTCCCAAAGTATTTGAGTTTTACCTGGTTTATAAATGGGGTGTGAAAACTTACCACCAAGTAAATTCAATTGATCTGTTAGTTTGTAGTCAAAAAAAGCTTGATCCAATAAAAAGTCTTTGGTTGTGAAAGCGCCGTCTAATGTTTGGTTGGCTGAGGTTGGGTTGTCACCACCTGAAACCAAACGAAAGCCAACATTTAACCTATCGTTAATCTCAGTTGTCGCTTTTAATCTCAAACGTAATCGATGTCTGTTACGTACTTCTCGCTCTCTTTCATCAATATATTCAGCTCGGTATCTCATGTCACCGGACAGTTTGATACGATCTGCCCAATTACCGCTCTTTGCTGTTTTTACTTCAGCAGCCTTTTGAACTTCTTTAACTTGTGCTTCATTGTTTTCCGCTTTAGTTTCAAGCTGCTCTATTTTTTGCGACAACATTTTTAACTGTTCTTTTAATAATGCGATTTCATCATTGGTTGAATTGGCAAAGCTTGCTGTACCTAAAGACAACATCAAAGATGTGACCAAAACTTTTCTATTCATGACACTACCCACGTTTGAATTTAAAAAAATGTGAAGTTTATATGACAAATATGACAATTACATGACAAATGTTACATTTAGGTAACGTTTTCATGACAGGTGGGCGTGAAGTTGTAATTTTATTAATTTTTACTTCGATGTTAAGCTAAAATTGTGACTGTTATTGAACACTGATGAAGGCATGAAAATTTCGGGGTGGAAGCAAGAGAGAGCGGCGGTTTCAGCTTTTGTTATTTTGGCACTGGTTACCGGTTTGATTTCGGGTTATTGGGCTTGGAGTTTTTTGGCTTGGTTGTTGTTGTATCAAGTGTGGAAAACCTTTGAGTTCAAAACTTTTTATGATTGGTATATGAAAGGAGCCTCCAGCAGTGATGTCCCCATTAATCATGGAGTTTTTGAGGCCATTACCTGCCAAGTGATCAACAATAAAAACCAAACCAAAGAAGCCAGAAAGCGAAACAAATATTTATTGAAACAATTTGTCACCACGGCGCAGGCATTACCTTTTGCTACTTTATTGTTAAATCAACGGTTTGAAATACAATGGTGTAATCACATTGCTCAAGAGATTTTAGGTATCAATGATTCAGATGTTAACACCAAAATAGACAACATCATCAGAGAGCCAGAGTTTGTTGCTATGCTTTCTACTGGCAAAAAAGATCAGGAGATTAAACTGTCTTACAGTAAAGACAGTGAAAAAAGCATTCAAATAAGACTGATAAAAATTAATACCGATCGATATTTAATGGTAGCGCGGGATATCAGTGCACAAGAAGCCTTACAAAAATCACGCAAAGCCTTTGTGGCCAATGCCTCCCATGAGTTAAGAACGCCATTAACCGTGATTTCAGGTTATTTGGAGATGTTACAGTCTTCTGTCCATATAAATGATGATTGGTCTGAAGCCATTGATCAATCTAAAGAACAAGCCAATCGTATGGCAAAAATTATTGATGACATGTTAAAACTCTCTAAAATTGAACACGACAGGGTCTTGCCATCAGAGGATCAGGAAGTGGCCATGCCACAATTGATCAATACTTTGTTTAATGACCTTAAAAATGGTGCCAGATCTGAACACCACAGCATGCGTGCTGAAATTAGTTCTGTACTCATGATAAAGGGAGATGTTTCTGAAATAACCAGTATATGTTTGAACTTGATGCACAATGCACTGATTCATACACCACAAGGTTCAGCCATTAATATCAAGTGGTTTGAACAAAATGGAGAAGCCAATTTTTGGGTTGTTGACAATGGACCGGGTATTGAAGCCAGGCATATTCCGCACTTAACTGAACGTTTCTACCGAGTAGATAATTCTAAAGCACGAAACCACCAAAGCACAGGTTTGGGTCTGGCTATAGTTAAGCACATTTGTTTAAAGCACAATGCACGGTTTGAAGTGGTCAGTGAGCAAGGAACAGGAACAACATTCAAAGTGATTTTCCCAAGGCACCGAACGGTTATTGAAGGATAAAAGCGTCTTTTTTTGTACTGATTGTTAAAGCTGAACCCTTCTGATGAAACAAGTTCGTAACTTTTGTTACAAAGTTGTCATATAAATGTCACATTCCGTATATAGAATGCCAACCAATAGTAATATTTGATAGATTTATATGTATACTTTGAGAAAAATAACTTTATTGGCCGGCTTGTTAGTCGCATCACAAAGCCAA
>CAZVZJ010000020.1:17176-59329 GCA_964631055.1 uncultured Marinicella sp. | reverse complement strand
TATCGTCTTATCTTGGCGAAACTGTGCATATTCGTTGGAGCTTTTCAACGGATCCAGGCTTTGAGCAAGAAGGGTTTTACATAGATCAAATTAATTATAGTAATGTAAACACATTTAATACATGTGGTATTAATTCAGATTTAATCTTTGCCAATGGTTTTGAAGACATTGATTAATATTATTTATGGTTTTAAACAAGCTGATAACTAGGAATCAGCTTGTTTACATCATAACCCATCAACAAATAAACCTTTCAATCTGTTACCATTTTGTAAATAGGGCCACTGAAGCTTACTAAATAGAGCTCACCCTCTTCATCTTCGCCATATGAAACAATCGAACCAGCTTGCTGAGACCCAAGTTCAGTTTGCCATTGATTGTTTATTAGTTCAGAAAAATAAAACTCTTCTCTGTAAATATCATTAAACAGATAGATCCCGTAAAGACCTGATATTTGTGATCCACGATAAACATACCCTCCAACAACAGATTGACTTTGCCCAGAAACTCTTTCGTAAGTAAAAAAAGGTTGGATTAAATGGTTAATACTATTAACACAATCAGGTCTAAGTATGATTTCACCTTCAATACAAGGCCAACCCAAATTTCCACCAGCATCACTGGGTATTTGTATTTCACTGACTTCTTCCTGATCAAAACCGCCAACATCTCCAATAAATAAATTTCCAGATAAACGATCAAAACTCCAACGCCAGGGGTTTCTCAGACCCAGAAGAAAAACAGATTGACAAGCATCCACGTCATTAAAAAATGGATTATCATCAGGAATTAAATAATTTTGTGGGCTACCACAAGCTAAATCATTACCAAATTCATTTTTAAAAATTAAATTTTCGG
This sequence comes from uncultured Marinicella sp., assembly GCA_964631055.1. Taxonomy (GTDB): domain Bacteria; phylum Pseudomonadota; class Gammaproteobacteria; order Xanthomonadales; family Marinicellaceae; genus Marinicella. The sequence goes on along the minus strand of CAZVZJ010000020.1, from coordinate 58,471 downwards.
ACACATCTATTCGCAGTATTTTTCCATTTACATCAGCGTTATTTTGTGAAGTATTTAAAGAGTTATCATCACCCGTACCAATATAAAGATGTTCATCTGGCCCAAAAGCAATATTCCCTCCATTATGATCTGACGAGTTTTGACTTATATCTGTTATGATTGAAAGAGAGTTAATATTTGCTACATCAGGGTCATCAGATACTGTAAATCTAGCTAACCTCATTGGCGCTTGAAAAAAAGGAGAAACATCATCAGTGAAACTGAAGTAAATATAAAAATAGCCATTAACTGAATAATCTGGAGAAAATGCCAACCCAAGTAACCCTTGTTCATTTTGGGTTGATACCTGACTAGAAATATCTAAAAAGGGCTCTTTCAAAACAATACCATCATCCAATATTTTGATGATTCCTGATTTTTCAACAATAAACATTCGCCCACTTCCATCACCCGAACTAACAATTGCAACAGGAGAATCAGCCTCAGCTACTTGAATAAAATCTATGTTGGTTGGCACTTCTGAAAAACTGATATGGCAATAAAAAAGAGTCCATATAAAGATTAAATTAAGTTTCATCAAATACCTCATCCAAAACATGAAATGAGCCAAACACAATGATCCTGTCTTCAGGTTTCGAACATTGTAAGGCCATATGATAAGCCATTTCGCCTGAATCAAACTGAGAAACAACAGTTACTTGCTCTACAAGTGCTTGTTTTAAAAGCCAAATATCAAGCGCTCTTTCACCTGGCAATTCAAATATAAACCAATGATCTATCACTGAATCCAGATCACCCAACCACGTATCCAAATTTTTTTCAGCCAATACAGAAAATACCGCACGGGTTTCACCTGTCACTGGGTTGGCTTTTAAATACCTTACCAACTGTTCGACTGATTGCCTATTGTGTGCCACATCTGCTAAAACCAAGGGTTCTTTTTGTATGGTTTGTAATCGTCCATCAATATGCCAATCATCTATAGCCTGTTGTACATCGTCACTGTCAAATTCGTAACCCATTTCCAACAATATTGTTAAAGCACTACTGAAATTTTTAATTTGCCAATCACCCTTCAGTTTTGGGCGGTTTAATTGATTAAATGTTTGCACCTCTCCTTGATAATTAAAGCTGCTATCATTGACTTTGAGTTGATAGCCTTTATTCAATTGAATCAGCTTAGCACCTATTTGATCTGCATGAATTTTGATGGCGTTTGGCATCGAATCATCACCAAAAACTATGGGCGTATTTAAACGCATAATACCCGCTTTTTCAGCAGCAATTTCTTCAACTGTTTCCCCTAACCAAGCTGTGTGATCTAAATCCACTGTGGTGATAATGCACGCATCTGGGTCCAAAACATTCACGGCATCTAACCGACCACCCAAACCCACTTCCAATAACATCACATCGACTTCTGCCTGTTTAAATAACAATACAGCAGCCAAGAATGCATATTCAAAGTACGATAAATTTATATCGCCTTTGGCAGCATCAATGGTTTTAAAAACAGCCAATATTTCATCATCATTGGCCAGTTTATCATTGATGTTGAATCGTTCATTGAATTTGAAAATATGAGGTGAAGTAAATGCGCCAAATGATTTTGATTGGGTTTTAATTAATGAACTTAATGCAGCAAGGGTGGAACCTTTACCATTGGTCCCCCCCACTGTGATGATTTGTGGCAAGTTCTCTTTTAACTTCAGTCGTTCAGCAACTGATTCAAGCCGATCTAATCCCAAATCAATTTTATATTGGTTAAGGCTTTCTAACCTTTGTTCAAGCTGGGTTGATGGTTTAGTCTTCAGCTTTCTCATCTGCCACAATCACTTCATCAGGCACAATGGCGGTGTCAGTATCGTCGTTATGACTTTCTGCATCAGCTATTTCTTCCATAACTGCGTCAGCTTGACTTTCAATCGGTAAAGGCTTCAATAATTCCAACAATTGATAAATACGATCACTTAAATCATGACGTGTGACTATCATGTCTATCGCACCTTTTTCCAACAAAAACTCACTGCGTTGGAACCCTTCAGGCAAAGTCTCACGAACGGTTTGTTCAATCACTCTAGGGCCTGCAAAACAAATCAATGCATTGGGTTCGGCGATATTAATGTCACCAAGCATGGCTAAGGAAGCCGAAACGCCACCCGTTGTTGGATTAGTTAAAACAGAAATATAAGGCAAACCCGCAATTTTCATGCGCTTCAGTGCTGCTGCTGTTTTTGACATTTGCATCAATGAAAATAAAGACTCTTGCATTCTGGCACCACCAGATGCAGAAAAATTAATCAATGGCAATTGATGCTCCAGAGCCAAATGAACTGCACGAACAAACTTCTCACCCACTACCGAGCCCATAGAACCGGCCATAAACTTAAAGTCAAAAGCTGTCACCACAACTTCACGCCCTTTTAACAGACCTTTCACAGCGATCAGCGCATCATTTTCACCGCTGGCTTTTTGGGTTGATACGAGCCGATCTTTGTATTTTTTTGAATCCTTGAATTTCAGTGGATCTTGAGGCTTAACATCAATGCCTATTTCTACCATCGGTGCATCGTCCAGAAAAAACTCAATGCGCTCTCTACCAGACAAAGATTCATGATGACCGCACTTTGGACATACTTTACCTTGTTTCAAACTTTCAGGTTGATACAAAACGGCTTCACATTGCTTGCACTTGCCCCACAGTCCTTCTGGAATATTTTTCTTTTTATTACCACCTTCGGTACGAATTCGAGGCGACATTAGTTTTTGGAACCAACTCATTTATATTCTCAAAATACTTAACAATAAATAATTATAACGAATCTAAAGCCTGACGGATAGGCTTGATAAATTCACCAATCACTTTTTGGGCTGATTCTAAACTATCACAATCACCCACCAAACTGACCAAAGCACTACCAATCACAACCGCATTGGCATGTGCAGCTACTGCAACAGCAGATGTAGCATCTTTAACACCAAAACCAACAGCAACAGGCAAATCGGTATACTCTTTAATTTTTAAAACATCTTTATTTACAGACGTACTGTCTAAATCTGCTGAGCCAGTGACGCCTTTAAGTGCTACATAGTATACAAAGCCAGCAGCATGTTCACAAATCATCCGGGCGCGGTTTTCGGTGGTAGTTGGGGCAATCAAAAATATCTGCTCCAAACCTTGCGATTCAAGTTTTTTTAAAAGTTCAGAAGATTCTTCTGGAGGACTGTCCACCAATAACAAAGCATCAACGCCCGCTTCTTTAGCTTGTGCCACAAAATCATCATATCCCATGCATTCAACTGGATTTAAGTAACCCATTAAGACCACAGGGGTCGTTTGATTTTTTAAACGAAATGTTTTTACCATGGCAATGGTACTTTCAATGCCAACACCTTGAGTAATTGCATGTTCTGAAGCTTGTTGAATAACGGGTCCATCAGCCATTGGGTCTGAAAATGGCATCCCTAATTCTATGATATCAGCGCCGTTATTGACCAGTTCATGCATGATATCAACCGTCCACTGTGGGGTAGGATAACCTGCAGTCACAAAAGGAATTAGCGCCTTCTTATCACCAAGTTGGGCAAAAGTTGTTTTTAATAAACTCATACAGATACTCCTTCAATGGCAGCAATCGTATGCACATCTTTATCTCCTCTGCCTGATAAGTTAATGATGATATTTTGTTCAGAGGATAACTCTTTGGCAAGCTTCATCCCATAAGCAACTGCGTGAGATGTCTCTAAGGCCGGTAGAATACCTTCTACCCGTGTCAAACTATGAAATGCAGCCAAAGCCTCATCGTCATTAATGGTGACATAATGAGCACGTCCTGATTCATTCAAAAAGGCATGTTCAGGGCCAACACCTGGATAGTCTAAGCCAGCTGAAATCGAGTGTGTTTCTATGATTTGGCCTTGCTGGTCTGACATCACATAAGTCCTGTTACCGTGTAAAACCCCGACTTTTCCACCAGTGATTGATGCCGCATGTTGACCACTTTCCACACCATGTCCACCAGCTTCTACGCCATACAACTGAACCGAAGAATCATCTAAAAATGGATGAAACAAACCCATCGCATTTGAACCACCTCCAACACAAGCAACCAGTGCATCTGGTAAACCTCCAACCTTATCAGCAAATTGTTTTTTTGCTTCTTTGCCAATGACTGAATTGAAATCTCTCACCATTTGTGGATAAGGGTCTGGCCCAGCAACAGTACCTATGATATAAAAAGTATCATCTACATGGGTCACCCAATCACGCATGGCTTCATTCAAGGCATCTTTAAGTGTTTTTGAACCTGAATCCACACTGCGTACTTCAGCGCCCATCAATTTCATGCGATAAACATTAATCGCTTGTCTTTGAATATCCACTTCACCCATGTAAACCACGCACTCTAATCCCATGCGTGCACAAACAGTAGCTGTGGCTACACCATGTTGTCCTGCGCCAGTTTCTGCAATGATTCGTTTTTTCCCCATTGCTTTGGCCAATAATATCTGGCCCACTGTGTTATTAATTTTATGAGCACCAGTGTGATTTAAATCTTCCCGTTTCAACCATAATTTTGCACCACCACATTCTTCAGTTAAACGTTGTGCTAAATACAAAGGTGAGGGGCGTCCGACATAATCTGCCAGGTCTTCATTAAATTGAGTTGAAAATTCTGGATCTGTTTTTAGCTTTCGGTATGCCGAATTCAGCTCGTCAAGGCAGTGCATTAATGTTTCACTGGCAAACACGCCACCGAATTGGCCAAAATGGCCTTTGTTATCAGGGTAATTAGAGTATTTAATGGTCATATTTTGTATGGGAATAGCTTATTGTTTTGATTGCTTAATTGGTGATTGTGAAAATGCGTTGATTTTCGCCATTAAGTCCAACATTTTTGTTTTTGATTTTACGCCAGTCTCAGATTCAATTCCACTGCTGGTATCGATAAATTGTGTTCCAGTTGCTGTTATTGCATTGACCACATTGCCAATATGGATACCACCAGCCAAGATAAGCTTTGTCATATATTTTGGAGGAAACTTAAACCAGGTGAATACCTCACCAGACCCCCCTGTTTGTTGACCTCCAAAAGCATCCAGTATGAAAGCTTCTGCAGTTTTATACTGTTCCATATATGCTTCATAATCTTCAGTTTCAAGCATGGGAATTGCTTTCCAATAAGGTTTACCAAACTGTTCACAATATTCTACGGACTCTGCACCATGAAATTGTAAAACATCAGGGCCAATATTTTGAATAACACTTTTAACTTCAGAAACAGGTTGGTTAGCAAATAAAGCCACCACTGAAACACCTGCATCTTTAGCAGACTTAGCTAGTTCGACCGCCTTTTCAACACAAACAAACCTTGGGCTTTTCTTCACAAAAACCAAACCAATGGCATCAACTTGTGCCTCGATGGCAACATGTACATCTGCCAGGCATTTCAACCCACAGTATTTAACTTTTATCTTATTCATATTTTGGTATGTCAAACTCATCAGGGTATGTAACCCCTGTAAATGTTAACCCATTTGGCGCAGCTGTCATTCCTGCCTGAGTTCTGTCTTTACTATCTAGTACTTCTTTCACCCAATTGACAGGCTTTTCTCCTTTGCCTACTTTGATTAATGTACCCATAATATTCCTGATCATGTGATGTAAAAAGGCATTGGCCTGGAATTTACATATGACCTCATCATCCAACCTAATAACCGCAGCTTTTATCATGGTGCGCCTGGGGTGATTAGCTTGACATCGACTGGATCGAAATGCACTGAAATCGAATGTACCCAATAAGTATTGAGCAGCTTCATGCATGGCTTTATCATCCAACGGCTGTAGAATCCAAGTAGCATGATGACGATTAATGGCTGGCCTCACTTTTCGATTTATAATTCGATAAGTATAGCTTCGCCCAGTGGCAGTAAATCTTGCATGAAAGTCTTCTCTCACCTCTTTAACCCACAAAACCACAATGCCATTATGCAAGGCAGTATTGATTCCCAATGTCCACTGATGCGGCGTTCTGATAGACTTGGTTTCAAAATGAATGACCTGATGGGTTGCACTGACTCCTGTATCAGTCCGGCCAGCACAATTAATTTTCACAGGATGGTTAGCCACTTGGCTGATCGCTTTTTCAAGACATGATTGCACTGTTGGCTCTTGAATTTGTACTTGAAAGCCATAAAAGGGTTGGCCATCATATTCGATACCACAAGCAATACGCATAAAAAAAGCCGAATGATTAATTCGGCTTATTATAGTTTAAAGCAAAAGATTTTTTACATGTCATCAAGTAGTTTTTTGGCTTCACTGATTTGCTCTTCTGTGCCTTCTGAAAAAATTTCATCCAGCAAGTTTTTAGCACCTTCAGCATCCCCCATATCAATATAAGCTTTAGCTAAGTCTAGTTTTGTATCTATGGCATCGGTATCTTCCATCAGATCCTCTAAGCCTAAGTCAATTTCTTCATCCATATCTGCTACTCCATCATCAACGGTATCAAATGTTTCTGTTTCAGAATCTGAAATATCCAACATATCATTAAATTCATCACTGTCCTCAACTTCATCTTCAACTTGTTCTAAATCATCCAATTCTTCATTTAAATCAAAATCAAAATCCTCATCATCATCAAAGCTGAATTCGTCAACTTCATCTTTAACCTCATCTACTGTTTCTTCGATATCATCAAGCACATCATTTTCAATTGCATCTAAGTTAACATCTTCAACAGCTTTTTCTACATCAGCAGATAAATCTTCTAGATCATCACCTAAATCTAAGTCATCAAAAGACATGTCATCGGTATCATCTAAATTGATATCTAAACTGGTATCTAAATCAGTACCTAAATCAGTACCTAAATCAGTACCTAAATCAGTATCTAAATCAGTATTTAAATCGGCATCTAAATCAGCATCTAAACCAGCATCCAAATCGGTATCTAAATCAGTATCAATTTTTGTTTCAGCCAGATCTTCTGTTACATCATCGAATGACGCACCTTCCAATGTGGAAGAATGATCTTTCGTAATGGTACTGTCATCAGTGCTTTCATCATTTAAGAACCCATCAAGATCAAAACCATCTTCTTCGTCATGATCAAAATCAGTATTTTCTTCCAACTCTTCAACAGTATCTGTAAATAAGTTTTCTACCGTATCTTCTTGAAGCTCTGGTTCATCAAAATCAATACTGCGATCTAATTCTGCTAATACGTCATCACCCGCTTCATCCAGTGGCTCTTCATCAATATCGGCCAATGGTTGATTCATCTTGGTATCTACTTCATTGATTTCATTCTCTTCAGTTTCCTTTTTCCTATTTTTTATGTCATCCAGGAAACTGGTTTCATCTTCATCATCATCCCCACCTCGGAAAACCCTTGGCAAAAACAACAATGCAATTAATCCTGCCAAACCACCCAATACCCACATCAAGTTATCCATAACCCAATTAATTGCAGTATCAACAAATGATTCTTTGGCTGGTCGAGTAACTGTAGGTGTCTTAACAGGTACAGTTTCTGCTTCAACTGATTGTTCAGTGGTGCCTTCATCATTCACTTCAGTAGTTTCACTCACATCATCAACCAATGAACTCTCTGTATCAGCACTGGTATTGACATCATCGACATTAAGAGATAACCCATCAACTGCATCTTCGGTTACATTTTCAACAGTTTCTGTGGTGCTATCCCAAACATCATCAACCGAATCATTAATAACTTGACTGGCTTCATCTAGCGTCTCATCCACTTTATTTTCAAGTTGATTTTCTAAATTAGCCAGGCCGTCATCACTGATTTCAATAACATCTTGTTGTTGTTCAACAATATCTTCTAATTGGGAGATTCTTTCTTTTAATTCTGAGTTTTCTGCATCCTTGTTATATAAATCTTCCTCTATGGCTTGCACATTAACATCAGTGCCATCATCGCCATTAGATTGACCATCATCTGAACCCTGGTTATCACCACCAGAAAGTTGTACACCATAATCTAATGTAGATGTGGGTTCTTGATATTCAGTATCGGTTGCATCTTCAGTTTGGTACGTATTGTAGTCTTGCTGTGCAGGTGACCAAGATTGATGATGTGATTTCACTTGAGCCAAGGCTTCAGAAAAACCAATGTCATCAGCTTCATCGCTTGTAGGCATATCTAAACGACTGCCCTTGATCAGTTGATTGATATTATTGTCAATAAATGCACTTGGGTTCTTGTTGTAAATGGCCATCATCATTTGTTGTGCTGACAACCCACCCACTTTATTGTTATTGGCAATCCGCCATAACGTATCGCCTGCTTCCACATAAACTTCGTTGGCTGAGCTTGAATTATAAACAGGCCTGCTTGCAACTGTACTTTCGGTATTACTTTCTTGGTACGAGATGACATCTTGATTGGTATATGTTCTGGTTTCTTGACTTTGAATCTGTGGTTGGGTTTCGCTAACTGGCGCAGTAACCACATTGCTTTGCACTGATTCAACAGTCACATTACTAACAGTTGCACTGGTATTAGCTGATTCGTAAACTGGTGGATCAAGTAAAATGGTAAATTCTCTTAAGATTCGTCCATTATTCCAATTTACATCAAGTAATAAGCTGACTATGGGTTCTGAAATCGGCCCATTAGATGTGACATTGATTTTAGTTGGATTGTCTTCATCGAATGCCACTATGATGTTTGCTGGAACAAATGACCTGTCTAAACCAACCCTTTGATAATCTTCACTACTGGCAAGTTTAACTTCTAAATTCAACAGTTCTTCATCGGCATTGGCCAACAAATCTATACTTGACTGTAGTGGTTCGTTCAAAGCCGAATAGACTTGAATTTTCCCCATTCCTAATGACAAGGATGACTGTGAAACGATGGTCAAGCCCATAACCAAGGCCAATAAAATCAATTTTTGCTTCATAAATTTACCCAATGCTTTCTGTTATTCACTATAGTGAAATTAATTTAATGTTAACGATGGTAACTAATTCTACATTAAAAAGCCAAGAATTTGTCTAAAAAAAGTCAGCTAAGCTACTCTTTATCCAGTATTTTTATAAGTTCTTCTGCAATTTGCACACTGTTCAATGCCGCTCCTTTACGGATATTATCTGACACAATCCACATATTCATGCCTTTGTCGTAGGAAATGTCTTCACGAATTCTACCCACATAAACAGGATCATTACCAGCACAATGAACCGCAGGAGAAGGGTAAGTTAACGACTTTGGTTCATCCATCAGTTCGATACCTGGGGCTTCTTGCATTAATTGTTTAACTTCAATTGCGGTTATCTTCTCTCTGGTTTCAATATGTACGGCCTCAGCATGACCATAGAAAACCGGCACTCTTACACAAGTCGGATTGACTAAAATACTGCGATCATCCAATATCTTCTGAGTTTCCCAAACCATCTTCATTTCTTCGCGTGTGTATCCATTGTCTTGAAATTGGTCAATATGTGGAATGACATTGAAGGCAATTTGTTGAGAAAAAGCATTTATTTTCAAAGGTTTAAAATTTAAAATCGACCTGGTTTGTTCAGATAATTCATCAATACCCTTGTTGCCTGCTCCTGAAACCGATTGATATGTTGCTACATTGATGCGTTCGATACCCACTTTTTGGTGTATTGGTGCCAAAGCAACCAACATTTGCATCGTTGAACAATTAGGGTTAGCTATGATATATGTTTGTTTGTAGTTAGCTACAGCCTGGGGGTTCACTTCAGTTACCACCAAAGGGACATCTTCTTCATTTCTAAAATGGGATGTATTATCAATCACCACACATTTATTATCGGCAGCTTGTGGCGCAAATTCTGCCGAAACAGATCCTCCAGCTGAAAACAAAGCGATGTCAGCTTGAGCGAAATCAAAGGTCGCCAAATTGCCTATTGTTACTGATTTCTTATTGAAATCTATTTTTTCACCGGCACTGCGCTCACTGGCCAATGGAAAAATTTTGTCAACTGGAAACGCTCTTTGCTCAAGAATTTCTAAGATGGTTTTGCCTACGGCACCCGTGGCACCAACTACGGCTACATTGTATTTTTTCATAACTGTATTTCGATAAATTGAAGTTGTTTAATCTAATTGATTGGATTGAGTTTGGGCTTTATGGCGCATAATGTGATCCATGATAACCAATGCCATCATCGCTTCAACGATTGGTGTGGCGCGAATGCCGACACATGGATCATGCCTGCCTTTGGTGATCACTTCTATTGCTTTGCCATCGACATCAATGCTTTGCGCAGGTAGTCTAAGTGACGAAGTGGGTTTAAATGCCACACTGACTGTTACATCCTGACCGGTTGAAACTCCAGCAAGAATGCCACCGGCATGATTACTGTCAAAGTCATTATTAATAATTTCATCTCTGTGCTCTGAACCATGCTGCGCAACAGATCCAAAACCAGCACCAATTTCCACGCCCTTGGTGGCATTGATACTCATCATAGCTAAAGCCAGTTCAGCATCCAACTTTCCATACACTGGTTCACCCAGACCTGCCGGGACATTCACTGCTTTTGCGTTGATGCGAGCGCCAACAGAATCTCCTGATTTTCGTAAAGCATCCATATACTGATCTAATTCGGGCACTTTATCTATCTCACCTGTAAAAAATGGGCTCTCATCGATTTGAGACAAATCACCCGCATTGAGATGAATATTACCCAGTTGTGCCAACCAAGCAGTGATGGTAATGTCATAGTTTTCGAACAACCATTTACGAGCCAATGCGCCTGCAGCAACACGCATGGTCGTCTCTCGTGCTGATGAACGGCCTCCACCTCGATAATCGCGGACAGTGTATTTTTTCCAATACGAGTAATCTGCATGCCCTGGTCTGATTTGCTTGGCAATGCTGGTATAGTCCCTGCTTCTTGCATCTGTGTTTTCAATGATCAAAGCAATGGGGTGACCTGTGGTCACACCTTCGAAAACCCCAGATACTATTTGCACGTCATCTTTTTCCTTACGTTGAGAGGTGTGTCGAGACTGACCTGTGGCACGTCGAATCAATTGTAGTTTAATTTCTTCAGGCGTAATCCTCATGCCAGGAGGAAAGCCATCCAAAACACATCCAATGGTGCTGCCATGAGATTCACCAAAAGATGTGAACCGTAAATTTTTGCCAAACGTATTATGCGACATGCGACTCTAAAAACTCCTTAAATTCAGCTCGATACTTTAACAAATCAGCGCGACTAAAAAAACAAATACCTTGTCCGCCCAACTCAAAATCCAACCATTCAAAAGCAACATTGGGAAAACAGCCACTTAATACATCATCGTTGTAACCCACCTCTAAGAACAAATACCCTTCTTCATTCATGTACTCTGGTGCTTGTAATAAAATTTTGACAGGTAATTCCATACCTTGAAGCTTACTGACTAATGCCATTTTGGGCTCGTAACCATATTCTGCAGGTAAGTTCTGATATTCGTCCTCTCCAACGTAAGGAGGATTCGCCACAATTAAATCATAAAGGTTATCGGGATTTTGTTCTATCTCATTAAACAAATCCGACGCTATACATTGCACCCTTTGTGACAATTTCAAAGCATCAGCATTAACCTGGGCCAGCTGTAGTGCCTCATGACTCAAATCAATCAAATCCACAGTAGCATGCTCGAAATAATGCGCAATGGCTAAACCAATGCATCCGGAACCTGTACATAAATCCATCACACGGATAGAAGACGAATGGTCAATCCATGGCTCAAAACCTGTATCGATCAATTCAACAAAAGGTGACCGTGGAATCAATACCCGCTCATCTATTTTAAACTTCAACCCAGCAAAAACCGCAAAACCCACTAAGTAGACCATCGGTATTTTTTGTTTTACCCTGCGATTTAATAATTGGTTAATCTGATCAACTGATTTGGCATTGATGGGTTGACTGTACATCGCATTCAACTCATCAAAATCAACTTGTAATACATGCATAAAAAGTAAAACCACTTCATCTTCAGCCAACTGGACGCCATGCCCATAAAAAACATCATGTTGGGCCAAAAAATTCACTGATTTTTCGAATATATCATGTAACAAAGTCGTCACTTATTTCGCCAGAAGTCAAAAAGTTATACAATGCCTGTTTTTATCAATCAGGTCAACGGTTAAAACAGCTTTATGTTCAAAATCTCAGTGCGTCCTATTTATATGATCTTGTATTGCAGCCTACTTTTAATGGCATGCGAAAACAAAGGTACTAACACAGCTCAGCAAAAAGACTACAAAAGCCTTAAATTATTTCCTCAAGGTAAATCATTTTCAGGCTTTCAACTAACCAGCAACAAGAATAAAGCCTGGGATATGAATAATTTCAAAGGTTCATATTCAGTGGTGTTTTTTGGTTTTGCTAACTGTCCTGACATCTGCCCAACCACACTATTAGACATGCAAAAAATTGATAAAAAATTAAAACAAATGGGCAAAAACAGTCCAAGGTTTATTTTCATTTCAGTTGACCCAGATAGAGACACACCTGAGGTTTTGGATGAGTATATTAATTTTTTCAATCCTGAATTCTATGCATTAACTGGTGATGCTCCAAATATTTTATCCTTGGCATCGCAACTTGGCGTAGCTTACAAAGTAGCTGACCACCAGCCTGGTGATTTAGTTTATGATGTTGATCATGCATCGGCATTATTCATTATCAACCCTGAAGGCGAGAGAATAGGTCTTTTTACGGCGCCTCATGACTTTGAATCAATCACTCAAGACTTGAGCATATTAATGGAGTCAACATGAAGGGAATCGCTTTAATTTTTCAATACATCTTACCTCATCGCTTATTATCACGACTGATGTTCTATTTGATGCGCATCCGTTTCAAGCCGCTTAAAAACTTCACTTTTAATCGCATGATAAAAACCTTTAACATCAATTTAGATGAAGCAATTTCAAAGGACTATGATGACTACCCTCATTTTAATGCATTCTTCACGCGCGCATTGAAGCCTGAGGCCAGACCTATCGATTCAGCAAAAGAAAGTTTGGTATCACCAGTAGATGGAGTGGTTTCACAAATGGGAGCTATCGAAGACGATTTGATTTTACAAGCCAAAGGACACCATTACACTGTGGCTGACTTGTTGGCAGATGATTTAACAGATAAATACAAAGACGGCCTGTTTATGACCATTTATCTATCACCCAAAGATTATCATCGATTACATGCACCTTTAGATTGTGAAATCAAGTCAATGCGGCACATACCGGGAAGGTTGTTCAGTGTGGCAGATTGGACCACCCAGAAAATTCCTCGATTATTTGCCAGAAACGAACGCCTGGTTAATCATTTACAAACACCAATTGGTCCTGTGGCTTATATTTATGTGGGTGCAATCTTAGTATCAAGTATCGAAACTGTATGTAATGGCGTGATAACCCCACCCTATGCCAATGACATTACTGATGTACTGGTTCAGGGCCAAAGCCAATATAAAAAAGGTGAAGAAATGGGCCGCTTTAATATGGGTTCAACCGTTATCATGTTATTTCCCAAAGATGCTGTTAGCTTTAAGCAAAATTTAAAAGCTGGCTCTGAACTTAAATTAGGGGAAAAAATCGGCACATTAAAAGGAATTTTCAATGAAACAGAAGGTCAATAGCAGCATGAATAAAATTTTTACATTGGCTATTTTACTTGCCCATAACTTGCTGTGGGCGCCTACAAGTAATGCACAACTTAATAATGACAGGTTTCTTCCTGAAGCAAACCGTGATTTTGAATTTGATTACAAAAAACTTCAACCAGTTAAATTTGAATCATTCGCCGCTGCTGCCGAATGGGCAGATGTCGTTGCTGTTGCACAAGTCATTAATGTTGACTATGAACAAACTCGCGAAATCAATGCCAAAGGACAAGCCTTTTTGAATGTTCATGTGCCCTACAAAGGCGTCAAGAGAAATGAATTATTGATAGTCAGTAGCAAAGGTTTTGAATCTCATACCTGTTATTATCCGGATCGAGTTGGTGAAGGTGAACGATTTTTGGTGTTCTTAAAGAAATCAATGAACGAAGGTGAATACCATGGATTTAATCCATATTGCCAACTACAAGTTCTGTTAACCGATACAGGCGAATATGCTTTACGATACCCTTTAACACTTGATTTTGAAATTGATCAAGATTTGATCAAAACAATCACCTTTAATGACCCCAATGCAAGAATTGATGCTACTGAGTGGACTGGAGTCAGCAGAGACAAACATCAAAATGACTTTAATTCAGTTTTGAGTGAAGATGAAGACATGTTTCAAAAATATTTCTACCTCACATATACCCAAGGCATCCTGATTTATCAAATACGAAAGTTATTAAAATTAAGCCCAAGAGCAAGAATCAGTTCTAAGCAGATGTAATATACAATTAACTTCCAATAGCAGATAATGATATTGAACTGGAAGCTGCTAAGTCGTCGCATTAAGCTATGTATGACTCCTATCTCATCGCATTTTTATTGACTTCACTTATAATGACCCAATCAATTGTCAATTGATTGGGTTACTTACTTATTCATTCACCAGCACTTCACAACGATATGATGCCTTTAAGTCTGATGAGTTATCTAAAGACAAGTCTTTTAACAGCTTAGGCAGCACAGATTGCATCTTTTCAAACAAGCCCCATGGTGGATTGATGACCCACATGCCCGACGCAGTCATACCTTTATTGTCATAATCTTCGCTCAAACTCAGTTCAAAACGCTGAATGTCACGGATCCCACTTTTATATAAAATGTTGTCGATTTGTTTGATTCGTGCCCTATCAACCACTGGGTACCAAATAGCAAATATACCAGTAGCAAATCTCTTATGCGCTGCTTTAACTGTGTCAATCATGGTTTGATATTCTGACTTGACTTCATAAGATGGGTCAATAAATATCAAAGCCCGTCTTGAAAGAGGTGGTAATATGCGCAGCAAACCCGCGTATCCATCTTTTTCATATAAATTAAATTGGCTTTCAAATGAAGCATTCGATGCAATCAATTTTTCTAGTAGATTAAAGTCTTTATTATGCATTTCATGCAAATGAGCCTTATCCCTTGTTCTCATCATAGACAATGCAAAATATGGGGAGCCCGGATATTTTTGCAATTGATCTGTACTCTGATTAACTGATTCAATCACATCAAAATATTTCGCTAATTCAGGATATTCCAATGAATTTAGCAAACCTATTCCTTGTTTATATTCTGATAATTTACGCGCCTCATAGGAGTTTAAATCATACATACCCGCTCCTGCATGGGTATCAATATAATCAAATGGCTTATCTTTTTTAAGTAAATGAGTAATGATTTCAACCAATACAATGTGTTTAATCACATCTGCAAAATTTCCGGCATGAAAAGCGTGTCTGTAACTGAGCATCAGGTGATAGTTTCCTTGTTCATATTTTGTTCAGAATAGTTGATTTAACATTGTTTTACGTTCGATTATAGCAGGAGTAAAGAGTGAGATCATATAAATTCGCAGCAGCTATTTCTGGCATTATATTTTCAATCCATGCCAGCTCATATGAAATATATGCACCATCAATCAACCCTGACAAAGTACATGTTAAAGGTAAAGTAATACAGGCAATCACACATGAAAACATCAGCTGTTTATTCATTCAAGCAAGTAAATTAGATCAACATGGCAGAGTCATTCCCTGGCGCCATCAAGAGGGTGGCGATGTTATGGCATGTTCAGCTAAATCATTACTAAACAAATCATTAAAAAATAAATATGTAGCTATAGATGCAGAATTTGTATCAATGAATTTCGACAAAAAAAATCCAAATTTTGAACCTTATCCAATTGTTAAGGTTAACAATATTGAACGATTGGACTTTGGCCATTCCAGTCTTGTTGCCGTTGAGTTTCCACTGGGCTATCTTGATCCTGGCTTTCATATTCGGAGCCAGTAAAAACCTCAGGCTCATCTGGTTTATTTCAAAGAACCAACACAAATATCATTATGTTGGTTCTTTTATACTGTTAGGTCTATGCATAGACCTCACAACGTTTTAATTACTTAAAAACTTCCGAAATATCTATCACATCAACATCAGTTGCTTTCAAATTCAACCTGTAATCTTGAATCACCTTATCCTCGGCCAACAGACTTTCTGGTTTCTCAGAATTATATGTCATGGCTGAAGTGGTTTCATTCACCAGCCTATCTTTCATGTCCTTACCATCGTTGGTGATGAAAACAAAATGTATGTCATCTGTTTGTAGGTGTTTTTTGATCACGGCATTAACTTTTTCTACAGTTAAGTTGTTCAAACCGTTTTTAACCAAATCAACAAAATCACCTGTTCCATAAAAATCACTGTCCATCTGATAACCTAAAACACGGTCTTGGCCTTTTAACAATAACCCTGCATATTTACTCAAAAAGGCTTTGGTCGCAGTAAACTGCTCATCGGTTAAACCATTTGCTATTAATTTTTCCAATTCATACATAGCCGTTCTGGTGGCAAAGTGGGCATCGACATTGGTACGCAAAGGACGAAGCCAAACTTGAAAAATTTGTTCTGATCGACCTAAGTTAGCTCTTGGTTGAGTCCTGAACATACCTGCAGGAAAATATTCTATGTAAGCATAATCACCGTAATTCATTCCACGTGCTTCACGAATACGCTGGTAAAGAAATGAATTTGAATTTCTGTGCTCACCCAAAAAAGAACGTACCAACCACAGAGCCACCCAATCAGGGTGCGAACGATTAACTTCTATCGGAAAACCAAATGAAACAGCCGTTGGCATGGTCTGCTTTTCTACAATGGTTACATGACGGCCAGAAAGATCAGGGGCAGGACCAATAGCCACTTTCTGCACACCAGTTTCATTTAATTCACTGGTGATTCGATCTAACATCATTTGTTTTTGTTCAGGTATTAAATTTCCCGTGATGCCTACATTCAAATTAGCTTGGGTTAATTGCTCACGATAAAAAGCCTTAACATCATCTAATGTAATGCTTTCTAAATCAGTTACATGACCTAAGTTCAATGACTCATATGCATGTCCAGGATAAAGTTTTTGGTACAACACTTCTTTACCCAATTCTTCATCATTGTTTTGCTTCAAGTCAGTTTGAATGCTATTGATTTGCTGGGTTTTTAAGCGCTTAAAATCATCTTCTCTGAATCCAGGATTAAGTAGACTTTCTAAAACTAAATCTAACCATTGATCAGTCTTTTCACGGTGCACTCGTCCTGACATTGAAATCATCTCTTTATCAACACTAGAAGCAAAGTAAGCAGCCATTGGTAGCATGGCTTTTTGTATGTCCTTAATGGACTTACTGGCCGAACCACCATTGGTTAGCATGGATGCAGTTAATGCAGCCAGGCCTTTCTTACCCACAGGGTCTTGTGCAGCACCGGTATTGAAGAGGAAATTAACATCAACAATATCACTTGAATTACTTCTATCAGTGATTTGATACTGAGCTATTTTAGGTTGGGTGGCAGCCGCCACCTGATCAGCTAAACTGAAATCATTATGAATAACATCTATCGACTCAGCTTCAGCCAATGTCACCATGATACGACCATCATCTACTAAATATTTATTGGCAGCCCATTTCACATCCTCAGCTGTAATCGCATCTAGTTGAGCATACTGTTGATTAATGAACTCAGGATCACGATTGTATTGCACAACTGATGCCAACATGTCGCCAATGGCTTCTGAGTTATCTAAAGAATTTGCAAAACCATAGCGTGCAGCTGATTTAATGTCATCCAATTTATTTTCATCAGTTGTACTTGATCGCGCTTTAACAATGGTATCTACTAACGCCTTATGAACTTCGGCATAATTTGCTTGATCAGTCAAACGCGCTAAAATATAGATTAACCCAGGATCTTTACTGTCTGGTGTATAGAAAAACACAGCATCAGCCAATTGTCTTGTAACCACTAAATCCTGATAAACATCAGAGTTTTGTCCAAAATAAATTTGTCCTAACATGTCTATGGCTGACTTGTCCTTAACCGCAGGATCAACAGCAGCACCTCGGAACACCAAGCCCAACATCGGCAAAGTGTCTGATTCCCATTCAATGTGATGAGTTTGGGTTCCCTTTGCAGCAGGCTCAACTGGGATATCAACGCTATAGTTACCACGTTCCCAGTCACCAAAATACTTTTCAACCAAAGTATGAGTCTGCTCCACATCAATATCACCTACTATAATCACAGCCGCTTTTTCAGGTCGATACCAACGATCAAAAAACTCATAAGAATATTCAAGCTGGTTAGGCATGTCTTCAATGTCTTCCAAAAAGCCCATGGTGGTATGACGGTATGTATGTACCTTGAATGCATTTTTTCTGACTGTCTCGAATAACTTACTGAAAGGACTGGCGCTGTTCTTCAAGTATTCACCTTTAACAGCCAAAGCTTCTGTTTTAAATTGCGCCTCAGAATATTTAAGGTTTTTAAATCGATCAGACTCTAACATCAACATACGCTCTAGATCTTCATTGATAAATGTCACATGATAGTTGGTGTAATCATCAGTGGTGTAAGCATTTTGATCAGCGCCTACTTCTTTCAACATGGCTCCATATTCTTCTTGTGAAAAGTTTTCAGTACCACGAAACATCATGTGTTCAAAGAAATGCGCAAAACCTGACTTTCCTGGCTCCACTTCATTTCTTGAGCCAGTTTGGATAGGCATTTGTAATGTAACCACGCCTGGGTAGTCAGTCTTCACAACAATGACTTTTAAGCCATTGTCCAGCTCACGCATGTCATAAGCTTGGGTAAATACCCTTGAATCGGACTTGGTTTGTTTATTTGTGGTAGTTTTTTTGATTTGCTGTGAAGAGGTACAAGCAACCACTGTCAGCAAAGAAAACATCGAAAGCATTATTTTCATAGATTATTACCCTTGATTAAAATATCATTAAATTGCACCATTACATGGGTTGTTTTGATCATTTATCAATCATGTCACCCACATAGAATACATATATATGTTAAACCTCACCCATAAACGTAGCAAAACTCTAAAAGTTACACAACAGTCAAATTGAATATTGATAAGGCTTCGGCAACAATCGGTTATAATAGCCACTTTTCAAACAACATAACCACCATTTCTGTATGAGCGAAATTAAACTCAGTAAAGTCGTTGTTTATGGACTGGGAGCCATGGGTAGGCCCATGGCACGAAACCTTAAAGATCATGATCTGTTAATAGGCGTAAAAAACCGAACTGAAGGAAAGGCACTTGCCATCAGTAACGAACTTGATTTGCATGAATTTGAAGACGATGAAGACATGTTTTCTCAGGCGGATTGCGTTCTGACATGCGTAGCGGCAGACAATGACCTCAAGGCTGTGGTTAATGATTTTATCGACTATTTACAACCAGGGTCAGTGGTCATTGATTGCTCTACTGTCAGTCCGAATACCGCAAGAACCTTAGCCGATGATTTGGCCTCAAAAGGCATCGGTTTTATGGATGCACCGGTTTCTGGCGGCGTTGAAGGTGCGAATAAAGGATCCTTATCTATCATGGTGGGTGCTGAAAGAGAACACTATAAAAGAGCATCTGAAGTGTTTTCCGCCATAGGCAGTCAAATCACTCACATGGGTAGAGTTGGACAAGGACAAGCCACAAAAGCTGTGAATCAGGTCATGGTAGCAGGCGTTGCCCAAGCCGTTTGTTCAGCGTTAGCCATGGCTGAGAAATGCAATTTAGACATGAAAAAAACCATAGAAGTCCTCAGTGCTGGTGCGGCTGGCAATTGGTTTTTAGATAACCGTGGTCGAACCATGGTAAAAAATGAATTCAAAACTGGCTTCAAACTGAGTCTATTGCATAAGGATTTAAATATATGTCAATCAACTGCGGCAGAGATGGGCGTTAAATTGCCTTTAATTGATGACAGTATTAATGACTATGCGAAATTAATGGACATGGCTCATGGCGAAGAAGACATATCTGCTTTAATTCGCTTAAAAAGACAACTGTTTAAAAACACTGAGAACCCAAAAGATGAATGAAAAAACCACCCATTTTGGTTTCAAAGAAGTGGCCAAAAGCGAAAAAGAAGGTTTGGTCGGTCAAGTTTTCACTTCTGTAGCCAGTAAATACGACTTAATGAATGACATGATGTCTGGAGGCATACACCGCCTTTGGAAAAGACATTTTGTAGCCACCAGTGGCATACACAAAGGCAATTTAGTATTAGACTTAGCTGGAGGTACAGGAGACATTGCAAAGTTGTTGATGCCATTATTAGGACCAACAGGCAAAGTTATCATTGGTGACATCAATCAAGCGATGTTAGATGTGGGTCATGACCGCATGATTGATGCCGGCTTTTATGGCCGTTTTGAGTGCACGCAAATGAATGCTGAAAACCTGCCATTTACAGACAGTTCAATTGATGCCATCACCATGGCATTTGGTTTACGCAATGTGACCAATAAACAGCAAGCTTTAAATGAAATGCAAAGAGTATTAAAACCCGGTGGAAAAGCCTTGGTTTTAGAGTTCTCAAAAGTAAACAACAGTTTACTGAAAACCCTCTACAACTTTTATTCATTTAAAGTTCTACCTGAAATTGGTCACTTTGTTGCCAATGATCGTGACTCATATCAATATTTGGTAGAATCAATTGAACAACATCCAGATCAAACCACTCTACAAAACATGTTTGAAACGGCTGGTATGGAGCTGTGTTCCTATGAGAACTTATCCGGAGGGATAGTTGCGATTCACAAAGGGCATAAAATCTAAATGAATGAATCAACGTTAGCCAAAGACACTGTAAACAGACCTTCTCCTGTGGCACGGATCATGACAGCTGCCATAAAAAAAATGATTCAATACGATCCACAGTCTGTCAAAAAGCTCAAACCATTGGCAGGCAAGAAGGTTCAATTAAACATTCAACCAATAGATCAATCTTTGGTACTATTAATACATGCCGACACCATTGAAGTAAGCACCGATAACATTTCCGGTATCGATACCACCATCAGTGGCAAACCATCCTCCCTGTTTGCAATGAGCACCAACCAACATATCCCTGGCTTGGATGGGGTTAGTATTCACGGTGATGCCACCACTGGACAATTTATTGCCGACTTTTTGAAACAACTCAATCCAGATTGGGAGGATGCCTGGTGTGACTTACTTGGCGAAGGCCCTGGCTACCAAGTGTCGGAATTCCTTAAAAGTGTTAAAAAAGCGGGAGCCAGCTTGTTTAATTCTGTGCGTCAAAGCAGTCAAGAATATTTATTGGAAGAAAACCGAGAACTGGTCTCACCACATGAAATGGAACTATTCCTTGACCAAGTGGATGACCTCCAATCTGATTTAGTCAGACTGGAACAAAAACTTACCCAATTGCAAAACAATTCAACAAAAAAGAGTTAGTCACGAGAAACCATGAAAATCTTTCGATTATTAAAAATCGCTCATACTTTTGCCGCATATAGAATAACTAACCTCATGCCAGGTAAAGGCATAAACTTAGCGAAATTAATCAATCTGCTTTCTCCATTTGGCGCCACTGGTTTGAAAGACATGAGTGATGGACAGCGGGTTCGTGGTGCATTGGAATCGTTAGGTCCTATTTTTATTAAATTAGGTCAAACGCTGTCAACTCGTCCTGATCTTATTCCTGTAGAAATTGCCCAGACATTAGAAAAACTACAAGACGATGTTGAGCCCATAACTTGGGAACAAGCCAAACAAGTTGTCCAGTCCCAATTATCCAGAGACCTGTTAGATCATTTTGCCCATGTGGATGAAACTGCCCTGGCCTCCGCCTCAATAGCTCAAGTACATGCTGCAAAATTAGTAACTGGCGAAGACGTGGTCATCAAGGTTCTGCGCCCTGGAATTGGCAAGCGGATCCAAAAGGACATTGAGTTGATGCAAGCGATGGCGAGTTTCGCAAAGAAACACCTCAACCCAGGTGTACAGGTGGACCCCACTGAAATAGTCGCTGAGTTTGAAAAAACCATTTATGACGAACTGGACTTACAACGTGAAGCGGCAAATGCATCGGTTTTAAAAAAGAATTTCCCCAACTCAAATGACATATATATCCCACAAGTTTATTGGGATTTATGTAAAGAAAAAGTCATGGTGCAAGAACGTATTCATGGCATATCCATTAAAGATTTCGATGGCTTAAAAAAAGCCAGTATCAACTTGGAAAAATTGGCCGAAAAAGGCATAAAAATATTTTACACTCAAGTTTTTCGAGACAATTTCTTTCACGCCGATATGCACCCTGGAAACATCTTCATCAATCCAGATAGTCCAGAAGACCCACAAATCATATTACTGGATTTTGGCATCTGCGGTTCACTACCCAAAGGACATCGGGTCGATTTAGCCAATAACTTCATGGCTTTTTTTAAACAGGATTACCGCCGTGTGGCCGAACTTCATATTGAAGCGGGTTGGGTACCTCCAGATACCAACCTTGAGGATTTAGAATCAGCCACTCGAACCATTTGTGAACCCTATATGGCTAAGCCCATAGAAGAAATTTCTTTTGGTGAGGTGATGCTTAAAACCTTTCAAATGGCCAAGCGTTTTAAATTAATCGTACAACCAGAACTGATACTGCTACAAAAAACCTTGTTAAATATAGAGGGTTTAGGCAGGCAGTTATATCCGCAATTAGACATTTGGCAACTGTCAGAACCCATCCTGCGCGATATCATGAAACATCACTATGGGCCACAACAATCAATTGAGAAACTCAAAGAAAGCATACCTAAATGGATTGAACAAGCCGCAGAAACACCGATGTTAATTCACCAACTGCTCAGCCACCAAGTCAAACCCTTGCCCAGGCACTTAAAACTGGCGCAACAAGCAGAACAAAAAGCACTGCTTGAAGAAAAGAAAAAGAATCGATATACACTACTCACAGTAGGCGGTTTAATCACCACTGCCCTACTTTACAGCCTTGATCAAACCAACACTTGGATCAGCTGGAGCCCTAACTCAGCCTTAATTACAGGAGCTGTAACCGCTTTGTTCTTTTGGAAATCTATTAAGTAATTTAAATAAACTCTGCACAACCACACATTCCAACATTATCCAGAGTTTTAATCTTACCCTTCAAACCCATCTACAAAAATCACATCATTTTCATATGTTTCATCAGCGCCTGCATCATAGGGACCTAATACATTGACTGTGTTTGGGTCGTCGAAACCTCGAATTTCACCATCAAGGTCTTTAGCCACAGAACCATCAGACTCACATAAATCCAATGCTTCTGATAAACTGGCATCAATGTGGTAATCATTATTTACTGGATCTAAAAACACAGGATTGCCTTCGAAAACATTGGTTAAAATTTCTCCTAACAAGGTATTGTCATTGTTAGCCAAAACACAATCACCTGTGAGCGAGGCAAATGAACCTTGTTCCTCGTAAATCACAGCATTTTCTCTGATGATATTACCAGTTAAGTTTATGTTAGAAGAGTTATCTATACTGTTTCCAATGCTTAAAAACACCTGCTCTGTCACACCATTATCTGCAATGGTTGAAAAATTGAGCCTGATGCTTGAGCCATTTGTCTTAAAAGCAGATAAATCAAGAAAACCTAACACTTGACCACCATTTTTAACAATCACACTGTTATCAATGGAAATACTCCCTCGAGGACCAGCAAAAGTGTTGGCAAATATGTTGGCCACTGTTCCTTCATTGGCTTGATTAAAGGCAATCAATGCCCTATTGATATTAACCTCACCACCCAGATTTACATTGATCGCGCCACCTGGCCCGTCATCGGCTCTGTTACTGATGATTTGGTTACATGACCCTGGACTCCAACAAGAAGGGATCAATGAATCGACATTGAAAGTTGCCCCATTGGTCATATTTATACCTGCGCCCCCATTTTCTGCATCATTTCTTTCCAGTAAAACAGAAAATGCATCAACCACCGTTGTACTTCCTGTGGCGAAGATACCACCACCGACTAGGGCATCATTATCATTGACATTAAGAGGTTGTTCGTTATTACCTAAACAGGATTCTTCACACACTTCCTCACCATTGAGAATTAAATGGCTTCCAGATTGCATGTATACACCACCACCTCTGGCCGGTGAGCCTTGTGCCTTGTTGCGATATATACCACGACGATCAATACTGGCACTGCTGTTCGAAGTACCAGAATAAAGATCAATTGTGCAACCTGTTTCCATATATATACCTCCACCATCTCCATTGCTTGCAAAATTATCCAGAATTCCAGACTTCATACTTGGGTTCGATCCATCAGAAATTTGAATAAAGACACTGTTCCCAGCACAATATAAGCCACCACCATCAGGCGCCACGTTATCTCTGATTAATAAATTTCTTGCGATCACCTGGGTATCACCGCCTACAATTGACATACCACCACCGAGAATGCCTTCATTATCAATCAATTCAATATTGGTTAACCTTAAACTTAAGTCGGTATTGAAAGCAGCAATACCCCCTGCTGTCGTCAATGGAGTACCTGTGCCATTGGTGATGATTAAATTTCTTAACTCTACAGAGTTTCTTTGCGAATTACCCAATATGGTGATGACAGGCCCTAAACCACCTCCCACAATGGTGGCGACTTCATCTGCTTGAAACCCTGGATTTTGTGCATCTTCACAGGTCGCATAACCACCCCATAGTTTAATACTGGTATCATCAAGAACTATTTCATTACCAGTTGCATAAACACCCGAAGTGATTCGAATCTCACTGGCACCTGATGCAATGGCATCTTGTATGCGCCCAAAGTCACATACAGAACCTGAAACCAAAGGCCCAACCACGACAAAACCACCCGCCGACTCTTTTTCATACAGCGCATTGGCTGAACTTATATTCAATGACCACACCATAAGCATTATGACTTGTTTTAAAGGTTTCATCTTTTATCTCCTAACGTGAATGATTAATTTTCTACCCATACAAACGACATGTAGCATCAAATCCACTCAAAAGAGTTATTTCAAATCAAATTCCAATACCAATCACAGGCTTTGCCTTTATGGTCATTCGATTTTAAGATGATGGCCTCATCAAGATAAAATAAATGATTCTTAACTGGGTTGTGGTGAATGTAATTAATCAACTTTCTTAACTTCAGGATTGAATTGATGTGTCATATTCTTCTTCTCGTTTGCTCCTGCGTGGTAACGAGGTAATACACACTACTCACAACAAGGGCTTTAATCACCTCTGCGCAAATTTCAAGTCTAGATTAAACCAGCACATGATTTAGCCAGAAACCCAATTCGGCCTTGGTAGTCGCAGCTGTATTAGCTCAGAGTTTTTGAAAATCAATTAAATAAGACGTATAGCTAAGGCAAAGTAATTTCTCAAGAATCGATCTATTCATGAAACAGGTTTCAATGAATCATTTATTCCAAGCGTTGTGTCTTGCTTTTTCAACATGCTCATCAACAAAGCAGGCAGAAAAGTTAAACTTAAAAATGTTGAAACAAAGATGCCGCACATCACTATCACACCCACGCCCCGATAAAGTTCAGTTCCTTCACCCGGTATCAACACCAATGGCGCCAAGCCGAAAATGGTGGTAGCAGTTGACATCAAAATAGGTTTGAGGCGTTTTTGTACGGCTTTACGCACTGCATTTTGAACCCCTTCACCCAGATCTAAAAATCGTCTGGTTTGATCAACTATCAAAATCGGGTTATTGACCACAGTTCCCAGTAAAATTAAAAACCCCAACATAGTGATCATATCAAATGGTTGGTGCGTACCTCCCAAGCCGAAACTACTCAAAGCAAAATTGACACCATTGATGGCAATCAAACCCAGTAAGCCACCAGCCATGCCCAAAGGCACAGTCGCTAAAATAAACAAGGGGTAACGCCAATGCGTGAAGATAGCCACCAATAACAAATAACACAAGATAATGGCCACCAGAAAATTACTGGATAAGGCGGCTTTAGTTGCTTCTAATTGATCAGCTGCACCACTGATACTGACACTGACGCCTTGAGCAATGCTGCCTTGCTGCCACAAAGTAGGCAGCAGCTCATTTCTCACCAAAGCCTCAGCCGTTTCCAAGGCCACATCACGCGGCGGAATGATGTATACCGTAACTGTGCGTTTACCATCTACTCGACGAACCGAGTCACTGTTTTTACTTTCAACTAAATCAGCCACTGCATTCAATGGAATCATGCCACCTTGGGGCAGCGCCAAGGGAGCCGCTGCCAAAGATTCTATGGTCTGTTCATTGCCAGCATCACTGAACATAAAAATATCTATTTTGTCATCATTCAAGATAAATTCATCCACATAAGCACCGTCGCTGATGGCTGAAACCACATAACCAAAATCACGATTACTGATGCCCAATTCGGCCATACGCTGCCAGCGAGGTCTGATTTCAATCAATGGTTGATCAAGAGACAAGGAACTGGGGTCCGAATTTAACTGCGGTTGTTCAAATACATTTTCAGCTTCAGCATAAACAGCCTCAGCTGCCCGGTATAAATCGGTTATATCACTGCCAGCCAAATCCACAGCAACCGCGCGGGTTCCACCATCGTTACTTGAAATGATTGAACCACGCGATGAAAAAGCTCGCATATGCTCGTAACTTCTGAATTTTTCAGTGATGGCATCCATCATTTGGTGAATGTATTGAGACTCAACTGGCGCACTCAAAAACCAAATGCGACCAATCGATATGGACATGCTGTAATAGGCCAAAGGAGGCATATTGGTTTCGCCATTCTCAAATGCTTCTGGATCAGCATTTAAATAGCCTTTAAAATACTCGCGTAAATCATCACCAATCGTTGCCATTTCCGAAAAGTTATAACTAGGAGGTGCAAACATTCTAGAAAATGCTTTAGGTTCTTCACCTTCTGGCAAGTACTCAGCCGCTGGCATCAAAAAATAAGCACCGCCTAAAACAGTCAACAAAAAACTGATGACCAAAAACCTAGCGCGTTCTTTACTGGCAGTGAAAATGGCCACCAGCCGCATCCAACGACCACCCAGCTGTAAAGACTTTCCAGGTACGAACTGTTCCTTTCCTAAGTTGGCCATAGCCACTGGTATAACAAATATCGCCACTAACATAGAGGCAATAATGGCTCCAGAGATAGCAATGGCAATATCAGAATACAATTGCCCAGCCTCTTGTTGGATAAACAATATGGGCGCAAACACCAACACGGTAGTGGTGGTTGATGCCAACACCGCTGGCCAGACCTCTTTAACCCCATCTACCGCAGCACGGTACCTGCTGTGACCTTTTTTTCGAAATTGCATGATTGATTCCAGCACCACAATGGTATTATCCACTGTCATGCCAATAGCAAAAGCCACGCCTGCCAAAGAAATCACATTGATGGTACGACCAAAGGCGAGCAAAGCCAAAAATGCAGCAATGGTACAAATGGGAATGCCCATCACACCCACCAAAGTAGATCGTCCAGAACGCAGGAAAAAATACATCACCAATGTTGCCAGAATCGCACCTAGGGCTAAATTAAACCAAACATTTTCCAATGAGTTTGACACGTACTGTACATCATCACTCGATAAAGTTAACTGTAATCCATTTTGGCTTAACAAAGTTTCATTTAATTCGGCCACCAAAGGCAGCAACGCAGATTTAATGGCAATAACATTAGAGCCACTTTCCCGCCTTACAGACAGGGATAAGCTGCGTTGACCATCAGCGAATGAAATACTGCGGGTTTCAAAATGATCCAAGCTCACTTGTGCAATGTCTTTTAATAGTAGGTTACTGTTTTCAGTGCGATCAATAATGAGGTTCTCTAACTCTGAAATCTGTTCAAATCGTCCGACCACTCGCAGTAAATAACGACTTTCCCCACTCTCCAAATCACCTGCTGATGAATCTGAGTTACGGGATCGGATCGCATCTCGAACTTGATTGAGACTGACACCTCTTTGCGCCAGCTTTGCCGTGTCAACTTTGACTTGGATTTGTCTGGCAGACCCACCACGAACATCCACTTGCGAAATACCAGACACGCTTTCCATCCTGGGGCGAATGAAATCATCAGCAAAATCCCGCAACATATCAATGTCTAATTGCATCGGATTACCTGCTAAGGGAACTAATCGAAAATGCATGAACGCATTACTGGAAAACGAACTGGAAAACAATCGCGGTTGATCAACATTTTCAGGGTATGCAGGTACCTGACTGAGGGCGTTACTGACCCTGATTAACGCTTCATTGACGTCTACCCCAAATGGAAACTCCAATTCAATACTGGCAGAGCCCAAGTCTGCTGATGAAACCATGCGTTTTAAATTAGGCAAGCTGCGTAGATAACGCTCCTGCTCAATCAGTATTTCTTTCTCTACATCTTGTGGTGTGGCTCCAGGCCAACCAGTTTGTACAGTGATTGTTCGAACCTCTAAATCCGGTATCATTTGTACCGGAATTTTCACAGATGCCACAACACCCAAAATACAGGTAATTAAAACCAATACTGTGACTAAAATGCCACGTTTTACAGTTGATTCGATCATTGGCCAGGGCTCTGAACCAAATTAACGGTAATTGGACTGCCATCTTTTAACAGTTCAACAGCCGTGATGATATAACCTTGATTCGGTGGCTGGTTATGAATAGCAACTTGGCCATTAGACATAAGCATATAATCAGTCACCACACGTTTAGCGGTGTTATTTTGAACGATGAAAATACTGCTGTTACCATCAGGATGTTGTTTAATCGCCGAACGCGGTAGAATGACCGCATCATGCTCACTGCCAGGCACAATGATTTCAGTCATTGCTGACATACCAGTCACCAATTCAATTGCGGTCGCATCATCATTCACAGGGATGTCAATATGTGCCGAAAAAGTACGCGTTTCGATATCTGAAACTGGCACCAATCGACTAATTGATGTGCTGAAAGGCTGAATACCTGGCACATCTGGAATGACTTTTACCGCCACATCACTTTTAACAGGTGAATACAACTGACTGTAATACTGTTGTGGAACCTGTATGGCCAAACGCAAATCATTTTGATCCACCAAGGTCATCACCGCGGCCTGTGGAGTGGTCCATTCACCGACATCAACTTGGCGATCAGCGATGACACCATCAAACGGGGCTTTTAACGTGTGTCGATTCAAGCGCTCTTGCTGCAATTTTAAACTGGCCTTGACCCGTGCCAATTGAACCTCAGCGTTTGCCAATAGTGCGGCACGTTCAGCTATCAATGTTTTAGCCACTAATTTTTGTGCAGATAATCTTTGCACTTCTTGATATAAACGGTCTGCTTCTTGGTAATTTAACTCGGCTGCTTTGACTTCTGCCTGTGCGCCATACACTTCAAGCTGGGCTAGTTGACTCTCAAGTGTTAATAATAATTGCCCTTTCAGTACCACATCGCCGACTTCCGCATGTAGTGCGTCCACCCTACCAGCTTCTAGAGTTGCTAATTGTGCGTGTTGATTCGACTCGACAGTGCCTGGTAACATAATCACGCTGTTTTTCTGCTGTTGATCAGGATAAACAACATCTACTTTCAGGCTGTCTTGTGCCATGGCTGATCCTGTATAAAAGCATGAAAAACAAATCAATAACAACATTGATTTAATAGGCGCTGATAATTGATAACAAAAGGTTTTATTTACAGGTTCAAAGTTTGGACTGACTGATGTTTTATACATATGTATTTAGGTTTCTGGATAATCTATGAATACCTGATGATTATAAATGAAATGAAAGCAAACATAGGAAAGATTTCAACTGAAAAAATCAATTGTAAAGTTCAACCGTTATGGTTTTGAAAACTTCAGTCAATCAATATTCAGAAGCCATATACATGATAATCAATGGATCGATCATCGTGGTCGAAACTTGTTAATTGCATTATGCTTGATATCTTGACTTTTGATCATGTGGTTGAGTTAAAATGATTGATCTTCTTCTTAAGGAATTTCAGCTCTTTTGAATTCAATTAAAGTTGTCACTTACAACATCCACAGAGCCATTGGTATAGATCGCAAGTTTGCACCTGAGAGGATTGTTGACATTCTCAAAAGCCTTGATGGCGATGTGGTTTTATTACAAGAAGTTGACGAAGGTGTACCACGCTCGAATGAAGTCAACTTGGCTGAAGTTTTGGCAGCAGCTTGTGGCTATCCATATTATGCCTTGAGCCACAATGTCACCTTAAAAAAAGGCCAATACGGCAATGCCACCTTAAGTCGTTTTCCTATCCATAAACAAAGCAACATTGACCTCACCATCGATAACAAAAAGAAACGAGGTTGTCAGCACACCACACTGAAAATAAGTAATTCCAAAACAGACACACAATTTTTAGAAGTGTTCAATCTTCATCTGGGTTTATCAGCCAAAGAACGACAAAAACAAGCTGGAAAACTCTTCAAATCAAAGCAATTCAGTCACATTGATATCAATCAACCATGCATAGTGGCTGGTGATTTCAATGATTGGCGTTCTATGTTGCGCGCACTATTCATCATCGGCAAAGACTTCTTATGCGCCACTGATCGCACCTCGATCAGAGGCAATGAAGTAGCCATAAAAACCTATCCCTCATTTTCGCCACGTGGTGGTTTAGACCGTATTTACTATCGAGGCACCATGAAATGTATACGCACCACCAGAACTAAAATGCGCATCGCCAAACTTGCCAGTGATCATTTACCTGTGGTGGCTACATTCGATATTATTGAGAAAAATTAACAACTTTAAAGTTGCGAAGTATCACTACGCAATTCACAGTTTTCATCGTTGAACTCATGATATAGTTTCTAAGATTTAAATCGTTTCCGGTGAACAATGATGCAATCAAACAACGTTTTAATTTCTAATAACAGAAATAGCAGACAAGTGCCGACCTTTAAAACTTCGGCCATATGTTTCATTATCTACCTTATATTTGCACCTATAACAGCAATAGCAATTGATGAAATAACAATCCTTGAAACACCAGTCTTTAAAAATGGTTTTCAATTACCCAGCGTACCACAACCAATCATTTTAAATGCCAATGAAAATGAACATATTATTGGTGATGACAGAAATGCCATCATGGCTTGGAACTCTTATGGCTGGACCAATCACCCCGACCCTGACTTTGACCCAGAAAAACAATTAGGTATTTATGGCTATTTAGTTCAGTGGGGCACAGTCGAAAACGGTTTTACGGACCAGGCATTGACCATTCATCGCAGTTACCAAATACAGCCGCTGATTCCAGGCATCACTTATCAAGCCAGAGTTTACGCCATCAGTGCGACCGGTGAGTTATCGTTACCTTCAAACACCATAACCACTTCACATGATGCCAGCAGGGTCGAAAGTATGAGGGCCAGACTCAATGGATTTTTTGATGACTTCAATACCGAAGCTGGTCCTTTTGATGAACTCAAATGGTCTCAAGCTTATTCAGGTTGTGTCGCCGAGGGCACAGCAGGTCAACACATCAACAGTCAATTTCATGGCCACAATTTACTGGCCACAGGCGGCTGTGACAGGGGCGTAGCCATTTCGAGACCAAGGGAAATTTTTGATATAACTGATCGAACAGGTTTGATTGAGTTTGATTTGGATGGGGCCAAAGGCGATCGCCAATTTTGGTATTTAGATTTGGTTCCAGTTGAAAGCCCTTGGGGAAGAAAAAGAGACATCACTGGGTATGTAAACCTCGGCTCATCTGGTGACCAAGCAGCAGAACCGCCAGGTTTATTGAGAGTGGTGCAATCAGGCAACAATGTCACAGTTCAACTCAGCGATGATGCGGGTAATTTATTCACCTTAGATAACGTCTACCGAAACGGTGCTTGTGGCAATGACCTGAGATTTTGTACCAACGAAGATGGTGCTTATAACTTATCTCCTCAAACCAATGTCAGACACCAATGGCAAATAGAACTGTCACAACACAATGTCAAAATCATGATTGAAGATATTTTGGTTTTGGATGCCAGTTTGAAGCAACTCAACTGGGTTGACGGCTTACCTTGGGGGAAAATGCAAATGGCATGGACATATTTTTCCTATAACACCACCAAAGAAAACATTGTTCGAGCTTTATTACATTGGGATAACTTTGGTTTTGATGCCCCACAAAATTCACCAGAGCCGACACATGTCATACATAATTACACCGATGGAGATATTGGCGCCAAAGATTTTACAAGTAACAATTGTTGCGCACCCAGAGCACAACAATACGCACCACTCAATACCACCATACCGATACCCAACCCCATCACAGACACCCTAGGCAACCCAGCCACTTTGGCAGAACTGATGTTTACCTTACAAGGCTCATACGTGTGGGACAGTAATGACCATATCTTAGTAAATGACATTCGTTATAACATGCCACAACCAGAAGCCTTTGCTCAAGGTTTAAATGCCGCTGAACTCATTGGCTCAATCGTACCCTACTCTGCACTTCTTTCTATTAATCCCAACGATTTAATCAGTGGGAACAATGCCATTGATTTCGTCTTGAATGACATCGCTGTGTTCAACATTCACTTAGAATTAACATATCCAATTGATACAGCACCGGCATTCAGTCAAGCTATTGAAATTTTCACTCCAGAAGTTTACTTGCCCAAAATCATGCCCAATCCAGGCTTGATTGGATCGGGCATAATTTTAGATGAAATAGATGGTGTAGGCGCCTATCAATTTGATGAATTGGCTGATAGGTCGTTCAGAATGAACACGCCAGTATCTGGGCTTGTTGGTTATTCTGTTCGAGCAAACAGCAAAGCACAGATGATCGCATTTGGTAAAATCACTGGCATGACACATTACCAAGTTTGGCAAGATGGCATGCCAATCCTCACGGTGCCTGTGAATGAAAACAGGCCCAGCCCAGCTTTTTTACACCAAAACAGAGTTTGGGATACCACCCAATTATGTAACGGCGAACACACCCTGTTTGTAAAAGCCTATACACCAGATGGAACACCTTCTATTTACGATGCTTTCCTTGCCCATTCACTCATGGGCGAATACCGCCCAGTGCGTATCATAACTAATAACCCTGGTAATGCAACTTGCAAAGAATAATAACTGTGCACATTCGTACTTTGTTCCCATCAGGCACGTTCTAACTGCTTAATTTTGTCACGTTGACTTAAATTAAGTCTAAGTTCAGAAAAAAAGCCATTTATTTAATCTAAATGGCTTTTTCAGACTCTTTTCAGGCTTTTCAGACTTTGATTTGCTCTAATTATGCATATTATTTTAATTAATTTAGAGAATCAAATGAATAAATACTTACTGCTGTTGTCACTCTTTTGTTTAACCATTAAAAGCCATGCGGGGACAGTGGTGACTGTGGGAACTGATGCAGCATGTGACTTCAGCCCGGCATCATTGTTTTTTGCAGCAACTCAAAATGATGAAACACGAATAACTAACCAAGTTAGCTATGATGCGCTCAATCTAATAAATGTAGATGCGCACATCATTGGTGGATTCAACAATTGTACTGATGCCGATAATGGCTTAATAAGTGATACTAAAAGCACTATCTCTGGAAATAACTCATCAACTACCATAAACATACAGACCACTGCCGCAGCGGGGAACCTGCCAAGAACTGTTATTCTTGAAAACGTAAACATCATTAATGCTGAGGGTGGAGGTATCGATATATTGGGTAGTGAAACAGTACAAATAATTAATTCAACCATAGAAAACAACCATGCCCCAGGCATAGGCGGAGGTATTTACATTTCGGGAAACACTGAAACTACTGCCCAATTAGTCATACAAAATTCAGTTATACGCAATAACGTTGCAGATATTGAAGGAGGTGGGGTATATATAGGTGAAAATTCGAAAGCAACCATTGATAATTCATTAATTGAACTTAATCAAGCTATCAGAGGAGGAGGAATTAACCTGATTAGCAATACTGCTGAATTAACCATCAATGATACACAGGTCACCCAAAACACAGCGTCCGACTTAGGCGGGGGAATCCTCTGCCTGGCCCAAGCTAATTTAACGATTAAAGGACTATCTGCAATCAATGCCAACCAAGCATCTTTTGGCGGAGGATTAGCAATTACAGGAGGGTGTAAAGCCGTAAGTTTCAGTGGTGATACACAACCTCTCAATGCCATTGATTATGGCATTTTTAATAATTCAGCTGCTAACTTTGGCGGAGGCGTTTTTGTCAACAATGGTGGGCGTTTCGACTTAATTGGTAACGCCAATCATTACGCCAACCTCACTGGTAATGAGGCCACACTCAATAGTTCTCTAGGCGGTGGTATCTTTATCAGTGGCGAAGACAGCTATGCCAGATTTATCAATGCCCGTGTCAGTAAGAACAGTGCTATCATAGGAGCTGGTATCACTGTTGATCAAAGCGCAAAAATTCAAATACGCAGGTCAAGTGGCGTTTGTTTTGGTAATCAAATATGTTCCTTAATCAGTGAAAACACAGCTTTAATTGCCGCTGCCATTAATTTACAAAACTGTGGGACCGCAGATATTTATCAAAGCCAAATCAGTAACAACCAGGCAGATTCCGCAATAGTCCTGGCAGCAAACGGTAACTTCGAAGATCAATGTCACTCTACCTTGGAAGGCAACCTCATTTTTGCTAACTCAAGGCTTAATAATCAACCTACCAGTATGATTACTGTGAGCAGAAAAGCCCGCTTAGATTTCTCATTCAACACCTTAACTGATAACAATGCTTCCGTTATTTTTTCAATGAGATCAAGTCAACCAGCAACTCTACAAGAATTAAATATCAATGGTTCAATCATCTGGAATGCCCCAGCAACACTTATTTCACCGATAGGTAGTCACACTTATTCAGGCAATTGTTTTAACATGCATGACATCAATAATTTACCCGCAGGCTTCGGTAATACAGTTCGTACTCAAGACCCTTTATTCACTGAACCCGACAACAATGATTATTCAACCACACGATATTCTCCCTATGCAGATTATTGTGATACCGATCTTTACGAACCCAGGTTCCATGACATCATTGGAACTGTCCGAGGATATGGCTTTGTGTCTCCAATACTTGGTGATTATGACATGGGTGCATTTGAGTTTGATGACATGAATGCCAACAATGTAATTTTCGATGACCCTTTTGAGTGAAGTAAACAAAGTAAAACTGATGACCAAGTCTGAACCAATTGAATTAAACCCAAGTTAATAAAACATTTGTTTTTATAAACAACTCTATTTATATGTTGGGTTGAGCTTCGCTCTTCTCAGCCCAACATATCTTGCTACATATAATGATTAATATAACGTCATGCTCGGCCTCGCTCCAGTTTTCAGTGTCTCAGAACAAAACCCTTTCAGAATAAATTCAGAACATTTTCAGTTCTTTTTCAAGATTCAATCAGATTCTTTTTCTAGAATTTAATTATGTGAAAGTAACTAGGAAACTATGATGAATAAAATACTGAGCCTTATTTTTCTGATATTTCTACTGGTGCCCAACCAGATCAATGCAGCCATTATCCTTGTAGAATCTGGGGGTTGCAGTCTTGCAGATGCCATCAGAAGCGCCAACGCAGACGCTCCCAGAGGTGATTGTACGGCAGGAAGTGGTGCCGATACCATCATTACTCCTGACAATTGGTTTGTGACCATAGATTCCACCTTACCGACGATTGATACCGATATTAATATCAGAACCATAACACCATCAGGTCTGCTTCAAATCAGCGGAGATGATAAGCATCGGATTATGCGCATCAGTGGCAACAACACTGAAGTCACGCTAACAAGGGTTAAACTATTCAGAGGCAATCGGCCATCTGCCATCTCAAACGGTGGCGGAGCCATCAGGATTACTGACGCATCTGTTACCTTAAATGATTGTGAAATCAGTGATAACTTCGGTATCGCTGTTAACGGAGCCGGCATTTATATTGACGATGGTTATTTAGAAATCAACAACAGTCGATTCTTTGCCAATATTTTAGACTTTGGCGAATCGCCATTCGAAACACATGGGGCCGGTCTTTATGCCATAGATTCTGAAGTCTACATTAATGACAGTTGGTTTTTCAGAAATCTATACAGTATTAATATACCAGGTGGAAGCAGCATGTATATCGAACGTGGATCTTTAAATATGCAACGCACTTTGATTGATGAAGAGCAAGATGGTGTATTAGCAGACGATGCCGATGTGACCATTGAAAACAGCACATTTTCCAGATCATCCATCAACCAAACTGCTTTTAATAGTGAGCTACTTCATGTCAGAAATAACACCCAGTTAAGAATGAATCATGTGACCCTGGACAGCAGTCAGGGGTTTTGGGCCATAGATTCTACTTTAGATATCACCAACTCTATTCTGGGAGAATGTAATGACAATGGCAGTACATGGCTCAGAAATGATGGCAACCTGAGATTCAACTTTCAGAACACATGTAATGGAGAGGGAAACACACAAATCCACTTACAAAGTTTGGCAGATAACGGTGGCCCCACTTTTACCAACGCCCTTGGGTTTCAAAGTGTGGCCATTAATTCTGGAGATGAAGCCCACTGCTTAGCCATAGATCAACGCGGCGAAGCTCGTGGGGAATTTTGTGATGTAGGAGCCTATGAAGTCACAGACATAGCGGATATTGAAATAGATTTACAAACGGTCACTTCATTACCGTTTGGGACAGGACAACAAGTTCAAATGAATTTAATCATAACCAACAACGGTCCTGGGCTGGCCACCTTATTTAACTTAGATATCATAGCAAGTGGTCTATTTAACATTAACACAAGTTCTTCCATCTGTCCGGAATTTCCCTGTGTCTATCCCTTCCTCTCTTCTGGTAACCAAATAGTGATCCCCATTCATGCCACCGTATCAACATTGGCCAACAACAACTATGCCATCAACATCGAAGCAACATCAACCAATCAATCCCTACACAGCGATCCAGTTCAGGATAATAATTCGGACAACTTATCAGGCATTGTTGTGGCATCCTCAGACCTAGAGATCATCAAAACACTTGTTACCAGCCCGCCATTTTTCATTGGCCAAAGCATCGTTTATGACATTCAAGTTAATCAAGTAGGTGGCTTGAATGCAAGCAATGTTCAAGTCACAGAAATACCTGAAAATTTAACCATCACAGGCATAACAGGGTGTAACTTAGTCTCAGGAGATATCTGTACCATTAATTCAGTCAGTACCAACAACCCAGCCAACATAACTGTGAATGCCACCATCAATGACGCCATATTTGATAATACGGCTACAGTCAGTGCAGATGAACATGACCCTAACCTGGTTAATAATGTGGATGAACAATTCAATGGCGGTGCCATCACCTCTGCAGATTTGAGCGTACAAATGGAGTTGCTAACCAACGGTCCTCATCACAGTGATCAATTTGTTCAATATGAAGTGGTGATTAAATCTGGTGATGATCCTGCAATTGATTTGGTGCTTGAAAGCAGCTATCCAGGTGGGATATACCTGGGAATTGAAGGTTGCGATTTTCTGCCTTGTGAGTTTCCTGCCATAGGTGCCAACAGCCAAATCATTCTCACTTTCAGTATGTTTGCCCCGATCATGACCCCGGGTTTTAATGACACCATCACTCACGAGGTCATCTTAAGCGCGGGCCAAGCTGACCCCAACTTATCTAATAACATTAGTTCAATCACAACCAACCTCAGACCAGCTGCAGATTTACAAACAACTTTAAGCTTAGTCACCGCCCCTCCATACCATGTAGGACAAGAAATTGACTACAGCTTGCAGGTAATTAATGTAGGTGCCAACCATGCTGAGAATGTATTCATCAGTTTATCGGGCATTGAAAACTTAGAATTGTTATGGGCTTCAGGCCAAAGGTGTAATGAATTGAATTGCTCCATACCTTTCTTAGAGTTTTTCGAAAGTGAAGACATCATCTTTAAAATGAAGATCACTGATACAGGTGATTTTGATGTGGCCGCCAAAGCAACTTCAGACTTTACCGATCCAGTATTCTCTGATAACACGGATAACAGCAACAATGGTGGAACCGCTTCAGATTTAGCTGGTGATCTCATTTTTGAAAATGGTTTTGAAGATTAAAGTTACATACATGGGTTGGCGCCAAACTTTATCGCCAACCCGCATAGTGCAAACACCCACTTAATTAAAATCTCATTGACCTAGCCTTAAGAAAAATAATTCCTTCCATCCTAAAACAACCATACCAGCTGCCATAAAAACAGTCATTCCCAGATAGACGGTAATCTACCCTGTTTTATCCAAAATATCCGAGAACTTAAGACTTCATGTTCAAAACAACAGTTTCAACAACTCTGACCCCATTGATTCACTGACCCCATTGATTCAGACTCGGTTGTGGTGATGGTGGATTGGACCGGTTCTGATTGTCTGGGAAGACGAGTAATCAAAATCAGTGGGGTCAGAGCTATTGATTTTTTTAGTTCATTGAGGTACTGAGAAATTACGTCCTTAGATCCCTTCTCTCGCTAAAGCTCGGCTAGGATGACGGTGATTAAGGTCGGCTCGTCTTTAATGACGGTGGTTTGGAGTGGTTTGGATCGGATCGGCTGGAATGACGATTAATCTAAAGTTCGGCTGGGATGATAGTGGTTTGGATTTGTTGGCCTGGAGCTGTGTCATTAATTTTTGTACTTTATTTTTTTGTACTTCGGCTCCGTTCATGCTGAGCTAATCTAAGTGCTCAGTGAGCGTGTTTTTGGGCTCAAGGTTATTGAGTCTGCTTCGCGTATAAAGCAAGGCAATCACTGAGCTGGAAAGGACGATGGTTACGATGGCCCAGAAGATCGCATATAAGCCGTAGTTCATCACTTTTATCAGGATATAGAAAGCGATGATGGGAAGGATCATTTGTCGCAGGATGCCGATGACCAGGGGGAATAAGGGTTGTTTGATGGCTTGTAGTAATGCATTTGAGCAGAACAGTAGCATGTATCCAAAGAATGCAAAAGCGTCAGCTCTGAGGTAGTAGACGCCGACATCAACGATGTTTTGGTTGTCACTGAACTGAGTCATCATCAAGGGCGAGAGAAAGATCATGGTGGGGATGAATACCACTGAAATTAAGAAGGCTATTTTCAACGATTTGGCATAGATTTCTTTAACTCGATCTACCTTCCCTGCGCCATAACTTTGTCCCACCAAGGCCATCACAGAGGCATTCAGGCCCAATGCGGGCATCAGTAACAACTGTTCTAATCGAATGCCCACTGAATAACCAGCCACTGGGTCATCGCCGAATTGTGAGATGAAGTAGATGGTGATAAAACCACCGATAATGATGGTTAACATGTTCATGCTGGCGGGCATGATCTGGGCCAGTAACTGTTTCCAATGATCTGAATTAAAAGCAGGTTTAGACCAAACCCTCGCCTCAGCCATCAATACCCGCCATAAATACATCGCTGAACCCAGTTTGATCAGTAAGGTCGACCAGGCCAAACCTGCCGCACCCAAATCAAAAACAAAGATAAACAATGAATTCAGTAACCAATTAACAAAAAAGCCAACGATCAACACATTGCGGTAACTGGTGGTGTTACCATGTGCGATTAAGGCACCTGCAAAACAACTGCATAAATTAAAGAACACATTGCCCCACAAAATCACTGAGGTGTAGTCCCAAGCCACTGCTTTAATTTCAATGTCATCGCTGAGAAAATCAAGTAAATCCTTGGTAAATATTAAACCTAACACCAAAATGACGGCCGATAAAAACCAGGTAATGCCATGTGAACAATTCAACCATGCAATGACTTGTTTTTTATTCTTACTACCCAAATCAGCGGCCACCATGGCCGAAGTGCCGCTTTGTAAGCCCATCCCCAATGCCAAGAACAAGGCAAAAACGATGCTGGCGATTGATAATCCAGATAATGCCACATCTGATATTTGTCCAGCAAACCAATTATCAGTGAGGTTATACAAGGTATTAAAAACCATACCTAAGGCTGCCGGGATTCCTATGCGAACCATGTGTTTATAGACAGAACCTTTGGTTAAATCTCTGCCTTCATCTGTCACTGTTTGCATAGCTTAAATTGGGTGTAAATTGAGCCAATGATTGTAACAGAGTGATGAGGAACAATCTGATTTGTATCACTGGTTCAAACCACAAACTTGGTGTGGCCAGGCAGGTGATGTAAGATATGGCCACCTTCCACATTTAATCTTTAATGAAAACATTTCTGGTCTTATTATTGACCTTAACAAGCGTTGTAGTATCTGCTTGCGAAGGCATTGAATCCAATGATTGCGTTTATGAAAAACATAACTTTCGTTTTTCATATGATCATAATTGGCATGTTGAAGAGGAAAGCGGCTGGTTCAGCAGTCCTTATGTGTTTTTAGAAACCGAGGACAGTGGGTTGATCATGGTTTTGCTTGTACCCAAAGAGCACAACAAATCACTCGAAACATTTGCTACCGAATATTCCAAAACTGCCAACAGCCAAATCTTATTGGGAATATTCAGGTCTGAAAGTTTCAGTGAGATCACCAGTAAAAACAAACTTCCAGGCATAGAAGAAAAATTGAATTTAAATATATTTGATGAAGATGTTCCTATGACACGGCAGTACTTTTCTTTTTCTTCTGATGATAAAATCGCTTACATCATTATTCAATTAGATGATGAGGAATTAGACAATCTAGCTGATTTAGACACGGTGTTAAGTTCCTTCGAGTTTATAGCAAAGTAAGACCATCTTCTATATTGGGTAATACCACGAACCTATTCTTAATGTATAAAGGAAGCTTTCCTATACATACATAAGAAAAAACTACACTTTTAAGAAAACAAAACCTGATGAATTAATGAATATATTACCAGGTAGATCCAAACCATTTTAATGCTAACTACCTGTATCCTAATCATTAGGGTCCGTCAAACCCACATGTAGCGAACCTAAATTCACCTTCACTCCCAAGCAACCCACAGTCATTCCCAAGCAACCCACAGTCATTCCCAAGCAACCCACAGTCATTCTCGCGCAGGCGGGAATCTATCAAAAAAACACAAGGTCTTCAACGAGCCATAAAAAAATAATAGGACATTTAATAAAAAAATTACCATGCCATTAGTTAGCAAGATTCCCGCCTGCGCGGGAATGACGCGTACTGAATGGGAATAACCTGTATTGAGTGGGAATAACCTGTATTGAGTGGGAATAACCTGTATTGAGTGGGAATAACCTGTA
>CAZVZJ010000020.1:0-17076 GCA_964631055.1 uncultured Marinicella sp. | reverse complement strand
TTGAGTAGGATTGACGCATATTGAGTGGGTTGACGTTTATTGAACGTGAATGACGTATATTGAGCGGGAAGGCATGGTATCAGAACAGAATAGCTTGTTTTATAGAACTTACTCAGCAGCTGTTTAGACAACTTCTCTTAACTATTTTAAGCGCATAAAAACTAATTTAAAAAAATAAAAAATAATTTGAGGGGTTTGTTATTTACATTTCGCTTATAGCTACTAATGGAAAAAGAAGCAAGATTTTCTGTGGGGAAGGTCCCTGGTTTAAACGCTTGTGATTAGAAATTAACTGAACAGTGAGAATAATGTATGAATAAGATAACACGCGGTGGCATGATGGCCGCCATGACAACAAGCTTGTTAACGAGCTTGACTTTGTCCGCACAGGATATCCGACCAGAGTTTATGGTAGATGGTTACGATATGAAACAATCAAGCTATAAATCAACAGAAAAACCCGCAACTCGACAAGTTGTTACGAAAGCTAGAGCAGGGACTATATTTCCAGTAGACATTCCAGATAATGATCCTGATGGAGTCGACATTGAGATAGATGCCACCGGGTTTTTCACCGGTAACATAGAATCATTGACTGTTGAATTAGAAATAGAGCATGATTTTGTAGGCGACATCAGCGCTACTTTAACCGCACCGAATGGTATCGCACAGCTGGTGCTGTTTTCAAGAATAGGTAGAGATCCTAATGATATCAATGGTTACGGCTCTGACCTCAATGGCACGTATACTTTTAATGACCAGGCCACAACAGATTTCTGGGTTGCAGCAGATATAAATAATGGAAATGATATCCCGAATGGTTTATATAGAACCAGCACTGCAGGTACCGACCTCAGTCGCTTTGGAGGCTGTACCACTCGCTTAAATGGAGCCTTTAAAGGCCTGACCCCAGCACAAGCTAATGGCATCTGGACTTTGAACATATCTGATAACGATGCCAGCATAACAGGCCAAGTGCTTTCAGTTGGACTGCTGGCGGATCAAGGTAGCAAAAACATAGATACTATTTTTAAATCAAGTTTTGAAGTTGAATATGCTCCATTTCAACTCTTGCCCGCATCTGATGTGTTGGGCGACTGTAAAAAAGCGCAGTTCGATTTCACCGGTAATGGTTTAAGTGA
The DNA here is from genome assembly GCA_964631055.1 of uncultured Marinicella sp. Lineage (GTDB taxonomy): Bacteria > Pseudomonadota > Gammaproteobacteria > Xanthomonadales > Marinicellaceae > Marinicella. The sequence continues at coordinate 15,934 of CAZVZJ010000020.1, read as the reverse complement.
TTACACTACAACCTGGACTAGTAATGGTAATTTTCACATTCAAACTGTCACCAACACGGGTAATGGCACAACAGGCACAGACAGTGATTTTATCTTGGCACCAACAACTTTAAACCCGGTGATAACCAGTGGTGGTGATTTTGATGGTGATGGTATCACTGATATCTTGCTTCGTATTGATAACGATGAGGTGCAGGGAAACTCTTTTCTTGTAAGACGTTCCAGCAGGCCCAATGACCTGTGGCTTGAAATCACTTCCAGTACAGTACTAGATGATGCACAAATAGGCGATTATGATGGTGACGGTTTGGATGATTTAGCTTGGTTTCTATCACCAGTAAACGGAATCGGAGATGTTCGCATTCTAATTGTTCAATCAACGAATTTTGTAACAAGATTACATTCCTTGGAAAATGGTATGCGAGAAGATTTCCGCACTGCAGCTGGTTTTGATCATACGGGTGATAGTATTAATGATATTGTTCTTTTTAAGGATGATGGATTAGGTTTTGGAAATCAAATAGTTAAAGTTTTTGATGGAACTGATGGCTCCTTAATTTTAAATTCTAACAATGGGATTAGTGGGATTTTTACGAGCGAGATCAGGCTTTTACCTGGCTATTTCGACAATAATGGCACAGCCGGAATCGGTACCTTTTCTACAAACGATTTTGGGCCTTTCAATTTTATTACTTTTGATGACAGTGCTTCGGACTTTCCAATTTTGCAACAGATAAATTTTGGCAATGATTCTTCTGACACACCTATCACCGGTGACTATGACGGAGATGGTATTGATGATTTTGGTGTCTGGCGCCCCGATACCGATGATGGTTTAGGTAATCGCTTTATCATCAGACCCAGTGGTAGTGTTGACCCAGATAATAATCTGATTGAAGTCAGTCCGAATGATGCCTTTAGTGATGACTACCCATTGGGCAATGTCAGGGTGCGTTAACTATATAATCTACAGCCCAAATCACCGACAATGACGTGATTTGGGCCTTGTGGTATCATGGGTTTATGTCTGAACATGAACCCATGAATCCATTAAAACAAGCGATAGACCTCGCTGCCGAAGATGCGCTCAATGCCTCTGGCATATTGAACCAACAGGTCTATCATGAACTGAAAAAAGTGGCCTATAGACTCATGCTGAAAGAACGTAATAACCACACCTTATCACCGACCGAACTGGTACACGAAGTGTATGCACAACTGGCTGATAAAACCACCCAATACAATGACAGCAAACACTTTTTCTGTGCAGTAGCTAAACAGATGCGCTGGTTTCTGGTCGACTATGCACGCCATAAATCCACCCAAAAGAGAGGCGGTAAACAAAGCGCCATCCTTTATACCGATGCGCTCGGGCTTGCTAACCACAGCGTTGACTTCCAGCTCATCAGCGCAGCTGTGGATGCATTAAAAGAAATGGATAAGCGCAGCATGGAAGCGATTGAGCTGTGTTACTTCGCAGCCCTGACTCAACAACAAGCCGCACAAACACTGAATGTTTCGATCGCCACCTTAGAACGTGATTTGAAATTTGGTCGGGCTTTTATCAGTGAATTTATCCACAATGCCAATCAAGCACATTGATTTTCAAAACCTATGAATGACTCCAATAAGCCAGAATTTGGTCGACAAGTAAAAGTGCTGTTCGATCAATGCATCGACCAGCCCACAGAAAAAATCAACCACATCCTTACATCCAGCGAGGCAAGTTTTGAGGTCATTGAACGGGTAAAAAGCCTGTTAAACCACAGTGCAAATGACCAACTAGAATTAACCCAAGCCATTATCCAAGAAACCAAAACCAATCAAGTCATACAACCCTTACAACCACAAACCCAAGTTTTTGAATTCACACTGTCCGAACCCTTAGGCCAAGGTGGTCAGGGTGAAGTGTGGAAAGCACATCGCACAGATGGTCAATTTAACCAAGAAGTGGCCATTAAATTCCTTAAACCTATTTACACCGATAAAGAATTATCACGGTTTCATAATGAAAGAGAATTTTTAGCAGCTCTAAAACATACCAACATCGCTCATTTGATCGGTGGTGGCGAATATGAAAAACGACCTTATATGGTTATGGATTGGGTAGATGGACAACCTTTAATCGAACATTGTCAACAACAAAAATCATCCTTAAAAACCCGTTTAGATTATTTCTTACAGGTCTGCGATGCCATCAGCCATGCACACATGAATCGAGTGATTCACCGTGACATCAAACCTTCTAATGTCCTGATCACTCAGGACAATGTGGTTAAATTACTGGATTTTGGTATCGCCAAAACTTTTATTAAAAACCAAGGTATCGATCAGACTGAAACTGCCATCAGCATGACCCTTGCCTATTCCAGCCCAGAACAGGTCACTGGTGAAGCAGTCAGCACCGCGACCGATGTTTATGCGCTGGGCTTGTTTTTATATGAACTATTAACTGGCATCAGGGCCCAAGGACACAACAGCGAGATTCCAGCCAAAGTAATCAAAGAGATTACTACCCAACCCCCCACCCTACCCAGTCAAACTGATCAAGCTGCACTAAAATCAGTTGATTATCAGCCAGGTCACCTCAATGGTGATTTGGATAACCTGATCATGAAAGCGATCAGCAAAGAACCCAGTCGTCGTTATGACTCAACCCAAGCATTAGCCAATGATGTCAGAAATTACCTCAAAGGCCTACCACTTTTAGCCACAGGTGATAATTGGGTTTATAAGACCAAGAAATTGATTAAACGCAACCCAGTTGGCGCGACACTCACATTTGTTGCATTGGGTTTAATGATTGCTCTACCAGTCATTCTGTTGTATTTCCAGAAGCAAGTTCAGGAGCAAAGGGACGAAGCGCAAAAACAAGCCACCATAGCTCAAAGAAGTAATGATTTTTTAACTGGCCTGCTCAGAGCAGCCTCACCTTTGGGCGCCAATGATGGCGAGATTCTACTGAAAGATGTCTTGAAATTAGGGGAAATACAAATAGCTGAAGGTTTAGATGACCAACCCATTATTAAAGCACCATTGCTGGTTCTTTTGGGAGACATTCATAGTAACTTACAACAATTCGATAAGAGTATTGAATACTATAAACAAGCTTATGACTTATATAGCCAAACAAACGATGTACAAGGAAAAATAAATGCCCTCAGCCAATTAGGGTTCGTGCTGTATGAAGACAGCCAGTTAACTGAATCAAAGAAAATCATGGCACAATCCAATGCATTGTTTAAATCAAGCCAAGAATTGAATTCAAGTTTTCAAGCCATGAACTTAAGCAGACAGGCAACCATGCTTAATTATGAGGGAGAGAATGAACAAGCACGTGAAGTAATTAATCAAGCCTTAGAAATTTTAAAAACACATAATATCATCGATTACGACACCTTGGGCAGGTTGTATAACGAACTTTCAATTTCTTATAACTTCGTTGATAATAAATTGGCAATAGAGCATATGAGAACGGCCATTAAATATGGCAAATTAGTCAATAAAAACAACCCATTTTCATACCTCAGACAAGTCAGCCTGGCTGTTAAATTGAACAGAATAAAACAGCCCATTGATGCCTTAGCAGTCATGGCTGAAGCTAAACAAGGTATTGTGAAACTTTACTCTGACAATCACATACATTACGCCACTGCTGTTCGTGAAGAAGCCTACATACATCATGACTTAGGGCAGTATAAAGAAGCTGAATCCCTGTATAAAAAAGCCATGTCAATATACAAATCATCTGGCAGTGACCACTCACTACACTACCTATTACAGCTTAACAATTTGGCCTACCTTTATGAAGATATGAGAAATTTTGAGCAGGCTGAGCTTTTATACCGAGAGTCATTGCAAAAAAGAAGAAAATATTTTGCATCAGAACCCATGCGAGTTGCATCCACTGCTGTCAACTTGGCTCGCTTACTGGCTAAAAAAAACCAATTCAGTGAAGCCGCTACTTTACAGCAAGAAGGCATGGCCATTTATACTGCAAACAAAAGATCAAATATATACAACGAAGTCACCCAAGTCGCCATTAACATGGGTGATAGCAACATCGAAAACTGCCAACATAGCATGAAACAAATCGAAGATTTACAACTCAAACTTGAAAAAGAGTCGGTCACCAATTGGCGACGGATGCAAGCAGAGTTATGGCTTGGACAAATGGCAGCAAAATGTAAAAGTAACGAATTATCCAAGTCTTTAATGACAGCAGCATTGAACAAATCGAAAAATATTTATAAACCTGGTTCTGACGGACAACGCATTGTGGCTGAACAGGTGGCGCTGGCCTTAAAACTACTGCCATTGTGACCATAAGATTTGTGGCATAATTTTAAAAGCAGTCGTCTCTTTTATTAAAAAGGCTCTGAAGGTCGAATGCTTATGACCAATTAAATTCAGAAAGAATTGGCTACTTTAAAGTTAGAATGATTTTTAAACAAGGTATGTTTGACGGGATTTATTTTTCACTGAGCAGAATCCAAATCATACTTTTCAATGATTGATAACAGGTGTAATCGAAACTCATTCCATCTCGCAAAATGCCCATATGCTCTGTCTTGGCTGGGAGCAGTATTCCATTTGACTTCTTCATTATCGTATGGTTTTAGCACTAAATTAGGGGATTGAAATACCTCACTTGATAACTGATAAAATTGATTTACGCTTAACCAACTGTTGTAATCCATAAAATCTGATGTTGATAAATGTTGGCTATAAAGTTGAGGCAAATCTCTTTTACATAGATGACTCTTATGCTCAGGTGGGTATGATGTAGGCGTATCAGTTGCTAATGCCGCTGTACTGTTTGAAAGAAATACCAATTTTTCAGCACCTAGGCTGAAGGACTCAATCGCGGTAAACTCTATATAACTCAGTGCTTTAACTGATCCTTTAAATGTTTCCAAAACCCGAGCCTCATAACTATAACCACATGTTTGATGCATTAGATGGACTTTTTTAGTTTTATAATCAGTTAACTCTTCATCATATTGATGCGCTTTTCCCGTAACCACTTGAATATGCAGCACCAAATCAGCAGTTTCAATATGTTCTTTTAATGTCTGGGGAGCATAAGAGCAAATGGCAATTGGTGAAACTAACAACAAAATTAATAACTTTAACATCACACATCATAACTTTTTATTTAACTTATAGAGGAAACAGAATTGAATTAGTTCCAATAAACAATTCAGATCATTCAAAGTACCTGCTAATAATGCCCACTTTCTTTTAAGTTTAAGCCTTCAACTGGTATCAATGATAATCGCAAATACAAATATTGCGCCCCTAAAAAAACCCACAACCCCTAACAGGGTTGCAGGTTTATATTAAACAAACATCAAACATTTAATTTAATGTTATCAGTAGTCAAGCCTTCTAAACCACCGAATACGGTGATGTTGTTGACTTTATCAGCGACTTTTTCCAAAGTTTCCAACTCTTTCAAACGTCTCAAAGTGGCGCTTTGATCCATTAACTTTGCGGTATTCAACAAAGAACGGGTCGCGGCAGTTTCTTCGCGGCGTTTGATGATGTTGGCTTTGGCAGCTTTTTCCGCTTCAACCACTTGGTTCAAAATGGTTTTCATCTCACCAGGTAAGATGATGTCTTTGACACCCACTTCTAACAAGGTCAAACCAAAATCTGCCACTTTTTTTGCCACAATTGTACGCACAAATGTGTCAATTGCTTCTTTATCAGCCAACAAGACATCCAATACTTTGGTACCGATGGCTTTTCGCAAAGCCAATTGCAACTCGTTGTATAAGAATTCTTTGTAGTTAGCTAACTCAGTAACTGCTTTCACAGCGTCAACAACTTTAAAAGTGGCAGACAAGTTAACCCGCAAGCTGACCTTGTCTTTGGTTAAAATTTCCTGGCCCGCCACCTCTAAGCTTTGGGCCCGAGTTTCAACCACCTCAACGACTACCGATTGGTTGTAGTTCCAAAAACCGTATTTACCGGCTTTTAAAGTCCGCACCAATTTGCCATCGATGAATAACAAACCCACTTGTTGGTTAACCACTTCTTTTATCACCATCCCACCTGACAAAACAGAGGTTTTGGCGGCTTTGGCCAACACTTTCATGTCTTTGGCTGCCACTTCCACTTGTTCTGTCACGTTAATGCGCCTGATTTCAACTTGAGCGGCAGTATTCCAGAACCACTTTTCAGTTTGAGGTTTGATCAAATCAGTAAACTGACCATCTACATAAATCAACGCCACCTCATTTTCATCGGTGTTGATGACTGTGTAGAACTCATCGCACAAGCTTGCTTTGTTTCTCAACAAAACTTTGACGTCTTTTTGGGTGATTTCAGTTGCGGTTATATCAAACACTCGCACCTTGATGCGGTCATTAAAATCCCAAAACTGGTAGACCCCAGCGGTCAAAACCTCAGCTAATTGACGATCACGAAACAACAAAGCACGTTCATTGTCAGCAATCACTACTCTTTTTCTAAAAATCATTTTCTTTTATCCTGTGCGATTCATCACCAACCTAAGCCAGCCAACTCGCACTGCTATGTAAACTCAGTCATTTAAACCTCGTTGTTAATTATTAAATAAATCCCAAAGACCTCATCTCTGAAACGACATAATATACGCTCTCATAACCTACCAACTACTCACATCAGGCCTTCCTGATATGAGCCTCTAACTCCACCTCACCTACCGCACCAACGCAAGCCATCCTGCGCTGGCTGTTTAGATCACTGAGCTTGTCGAAGTACCTTAAATTTCTGGCACAAATTTCCAGTATTTATAAGCTTCGACAAAGTCAGCCATCTAAATTTTTAAAATAAAAGTCAGTCTCACAACCACCCAGTGGTCAATGATGGGTTGTTCTGGTTCCACCCAATCATAAACGCCACACACGCCCTGTGTTTTTGATACATCCTTAAGAGCTGTATCGTGGCTTTAATCAATGGCTTCTCAATTCGAATATATAAATTCGAAAAGCAGACCAATGCATCATTGGCATGTAAACACCAAATACAATTGATGTCTCCTGTGTGTTCGCTGTTTATCGACTGCCTTGTCGCTGTTACATGTTGGTAACAATGGGCTTCTCGCCCAATAAACTGAGACTGACCTGTGATGTTTAAAGACGTCACACGTCTTTCTTTAGAATTGGCTCTCGCCATAGTGCCTTACGGCTGGTTTTTTGAGCAGGAGTCGAACCTGCGACCTACAAATTATGAGTTTGTTGCTCTAACCGATCTGAGCTATCAAAATCTTAGAGAAGGAATTGAACCTTCGACAAACCAAATCACACTTGGTTGCTCTACCAACTGAGCTATCTAATGTATCCAACCACCTGGCATACACACCAACAAAATTGGCTGCACCGGCTTGCCATACAGAGACAAGTCCAAAGGTGTTTGAATGAGGTAGTGATAAAGAACAAAAACCTTTACCACAAATTTTTCAGGCGCAAAAAAAAAGCCTGATATAGAGAACCAATCAGGCTTTACGTAAAAGATTCCTGAAAGGCCATCCAATGCCTTTCAAGATATTTGAAGGGCATTAAATCAACGAATATAGGGCACGCGAGCCACTACTCGGGTGCATCATTTGTTTCGATATGTTGATAAAATATAAATTCATAATGTTTGTTTTTATTGTTATGGACCTATGCCCAAATTTGTAATGGATGCGCATTCTACGCCTGATGAAGTCAGTGTCAAGATTTAATTAACTTTTTTTTAACATTTTAATGATTTGATGCATAATTTCGACTGAATTCAGGACAATGAGAATATCGTAGTGTGTTTGTGAACTTAATTTACTGTCCAGCTTTGAGAGATTTCGACAGGCTCAGTCGGCTTAATACTTTCGAATTTTGCGCTAATTAAAATATAGTTCACTGAGCTTGTCGAAGTGTGTTTGTAAACTGAACTTAATATCCAGATTATTGTAATAGAATATTAATTTTCACAATACAGGTCATTCGTTATAAAGGTACTAAATAAAGTTAAATGCCTGCCAATATGTTTTTAAAAGTATCAACCCATATACTTACATATCCCTTTTAATGGGTATTTCTAAGGTGATACTGATGATTTAAATATAAAAAAAAACGACCACACATAATTGTGTGGCCGTTTTTCGTTAGCTTTGAAAAATTATAATGTCAATTGCAATCCATATCTGTTCAGAATTTCATTAACAGGTTGGAACCAAGTGACAGGTACAGACTGGTTACAGTTATTGTTACCACCAGGTAAGATACCACCAGATGTTACACCTTGAGCTTGACCTCCTGCCGCAACCCAAGATCCACCAGAGTCACCTTGACCAGCGCATGCTGTAGATTGGGTTAGACCAAACACAGGGCCTGTTCCATAATTAGCACTCGCATTTCTACTTTGAATATTGCCACAACGCAGTCCAGTAGTACGACCAGAACGACAAACAACGGCACCAATGGCTGCAACTTGACTACCACGTATACGATAGTCTAAGACACTACCACCGTTATAGAAATTTACAAAAGGAAACTGGCTATCACTGCTGCGATTGTTCGCCCAAGCCATATCATCTGTTGGAAAGTTAGCACGTTGAACTGAGCCTACAGTGGCACCATCTACCCTTACAGTAGTACCTTGTGGTCCACAGTGTCCAGCCGTAACAAAACCTCTTGTCGAAGAGTTACGTACTCTGACAGGAAAACCAATTGAACACAAACCACCACCTGATTGGTACTCACGACCACCATAAATATTTGCTAGAGGCATAGCTGTACCTTCAGCTGTCTCGATGCGAATTTTATTCACATCGGCTTTACTTAATGCAGCAAAGTTTATAGCCGAATCCATGCCATCAGGAGTGGCCTTGATCACAATACTGTTGGTCATGACGTCAACATACATCGATTGAATACTGCTGGGCATGCTTTTGGTGATTTCATCTGCAAGAGCTGCTGACTCATAAACTTTAAGCATGGTATCGTTCAAAGTAGTCATGGTGTCTTCAAGTTCTTTCAACGAATAGTTCACATGCTTTAATTCAGTGCCATCCATTGATTTGAAAGTTTCATTGGTGGTTGCTACCACGTGCTTGTATTGGTTTTCACCTATACGCTCCATCCAACTACCTGCAAAATCATCACCAAGGCTGGATTTAGCATTTGACTCGATGTCTAATGCGAATTTTTCAGCTTGAACATAGTTTGATAACTCGTCTTTTGAAATTCCCACATCACGCTTCATTGCTTCGACAAGTTCTGGACTGAACTCGAAATCTTCTGCTTGAGATGTTGAAATAAAGGTGCCCAATATAGCGGCACTGGATAAGATTTTAAATTTATTCATGTTTTACTCTCCTCATTAATTAGTTTATTTTTATTATTCTAAATATTTAAATTTACATATTTGTACATATGACAACTATGATTCTTAAACACCTTGTACAACTATACAATATATATTTGTGCTATATATTATATGCTGAAGTATTTTTGCGAATGTGACGCATTACTCAAAAAATCAAATAAAAATAAATCAGCAGTAAAGTCGTTTATATTTCGTTAAAAATAGACATCTATACAACCCAACTGATAGTGATAAATACCCAATTTATCTGGCTTGATTAAACTTACAAAGACAAACACAAGCGAATACTTAAGCTTCGATCATCAGGCATTCAATTCTCTAATACACAACCTCTATTATTTTTTATCAACTATTTTATTTTACATATTTGAATATTTTACTATTGCCTTAGTACTAGATAAACGGTATTATTATATACATTTTTTAACCACGGAAAATCTCATGAAAAAACTTAAACTACTTTCAATATTTTTATTAACTCTTTTAGTATCTCTGTCAGCTAATGCCAGAACAAATTACACAGTAGTATGTATGTTTAGTGATGGCACAGGTTGGGAGATTAATACGACCAGCGAGTACTGGTTTGGTTACTACAGTGGTGTATGTGCAACTCAACAAGAAGGCATACAATAATTCTCCCTTAGGTCTCATACATCTATTTGAATGTATAAAAAATTAAAAACCACAGAGAATTTTGATTGATTCAATGTTTATCTTGTTGTAAAAAACGACCAAACAGTATTTTTGGTCGTTTTGTCTTTAAAGTAATGGCCATAAAACCAAAATGACCGGAAATTTTATAGGCTCACCGTCCTTGTATTGCACAACTACATTTCATCTGCGCAGCTTTTGCAACAGAGTGAAACAAATATGGCTACTGCAATAGACAAAGACCAGTAAATTAACAGGTCAGACACCCATTTAAATTTAAGTAAGCGTTTCATAAGCCAAAATTGACTTAACGAATGTATCTTCAATCATCGGTTTTAAAAATTTCCAGCACCTTTAAACCTTGGATATTCCCCTTTGACTTCCAGTTCATTGTCTAAAAGGTGTCAATAATTGTAATACCAGTCCCACTGAAACTATCCATCTGGGTCAATGCAGTTAAAGACTCTTCAAGGCTGATGGTTTTTCCAATCAGTTTTTTTGGAGCAAGTTTACCAGACTGAATCATTGCCAATAATGCTGAATACTTGTGTGCCTGCATGCCATGGCTGCCAATAATCTCAAGCTCATTCGCAATAACCTTCTCCATGGGTATAACTGGATGTTTATGATCTCCAGCCATCAATCCAACCTGAATGTGCTTACCCCGCTTTCTCAAGTTTGAGACTGAATTAAAACATGTATCAGAGCTCCCCAATGCATCGACCGAAACATGGACACCTCCTTGAGTCAGGTGTATTATCTTCTCAACTAAATGCTCTGTTTTATTTGCATTCAAAGTTGCCACCGCACCAATTGATTGAGCAAAATCGAGTTTTTCCTGGTTTATGTCAATTGCGATGACATGAGCACCTAAACTGTTGGCAATCATGATGGCAGATAAGCCAACACCACCACAGCCGTGCACTGCAACCCACTGACCTGCAGCAACCTTACCTTGATCAACTATGGCTCGAAATGAAGTTACAAAACGACAACCCAAACTCGCAGCTGAGATACAGTCAATCTCCTCTGGTAAATGCACCAAATTCACATCCGCATAATCAATCGCCACAAATTCAGCAAATGAACCCCAGTGCGTAAACCCAGGCTGGGACTGTTCATCACAAACCTGATGATTTCCCGAGGCACATTGAGAACAGATGCCACAACCACAAACAAATGGAAGAGTTACCCGATCACCCACCTTCCAGCGAGTCACATCCTTGCCAATGGCTTCTACCACACCTGCTATTTCATGACCAGGAACGTGAGGTAACCGAATATCAGGGTCATGCCCCATCCATCCATGCCAATCACTCCTACAAAGCCCTGTGGCTTTGACTTGGATAACAACACCAGCATCAGCAGGAGTTGGGTCTGGGACGGTTTGAATTGAGAGTGGCTTGCCAAACTCACTGTAAACTGCAGCTTTCATAAAGACACTTTTGAATCAGTTAAAATCATTGTTTTAGTTTATATCCTATAACGCTGCACTGCTAGCAAGTTGATGCCATAAAACCGACTTTTATAGAGATCTTTAGCGTAAGAAACTGATCTATTTTCACTAACTATGTCATAAATTAATCTCCAAATACGAACTTAAGAAGTACGTATAATATAATTTAGGATACAACATGAAATACTTCATTATTTTCAGTTTGGCTATTTACTCTAACCCCTCTTTGACACAAACGGTTTGGCCCAATACCACAACACCTTGTAATACCACTTTAGAAGCTTGCATTGATGGCAGCCCGTTAGGCGAAACCATTGAAATACATACCGATGGGCCAATAGATGAATCAATCTTCACCAATAACAGTGTGTCACTGGTTGCAGGAACAGGCTACAGACCTGTATTTGCACTTGATAGGGACATTCAAATAAATGGATTTGCGAATGAAGATCTGACCATCACTGTTGCAGGACTCACTTTTCTCAAAGGTGGTATTTCTTTCAATAACTTCAGTGACAGTGATGTTCAAATTACACTGAACTATCATAACAACCGCATTATTGAAAATTTAATGACGTCTTATGCCATGCGAGTACTGAATTTTGGCGACTCTACTGTAGAGGTAAATATTCATGCCAACCAAATTAATTATATGACAACCTCATCATCTACAGACCGAACTGGCGCGGTTGCAATAACCAATGGAACCATAGGCGAAGGATCAAGCTCAGGTCAGCTAACTGGCCGCATTTACAATAACTTAATCACCGCTACTGGCAGCCAAGCCAGAGGCATAGGTCTGTATGAGTTTTCTAACAACTCATCTGACCTCAACATATCTAGCAATGAAATCAGAGGCAGTCAATCGGCTGCTGTTTACTACAACAAAACACCAGGCTCTCTTGGCACCAGCCAAATTGATTTTGCTCACAATGCATTGTATTCCAATCAAGTTGAAAGTTTCTTTCGAGGGTTCACAGCCATCATTGCAGACGGTGAGGCACAATTAAACATCATCAACAACTCAATGGTTGGTGCTTTTGAAGGATATAACTTCCAAAAACAGTTCGGTGGTGTCACCGATGTTAATTTTTATAATAATTTAATCACTGATACCAACAGGCCAATCCTGATTAACAACCCGACAGTTGCTGACAGTTTAATTACTTTTGATAATGACCACAATTTATTATACAACAACACCGCTACCGACCCTGATTTCACCCCAGGCCCAGCTCACTTATCAGTTAACCCAAGAATAAAAGGGCGATTTGATGCACGCCTTAGGCCGGGCTCTCCTGCCATTGAAATGGGCAATACGCTTTTCCTTTTATTAATAGGCGATGTACCAATCATAGATGCCGATGGTTTGTTTAGGATTAAAAATGGCAACCCAAATTCTGGCGGCTTAAACATTGACATTGGCGCTTATGAAGCAGGTGATGTACGTACTTTAGATCGACTTAAAGGCAGTGCCACTAACATCAATCTTTTAGAATCCGCTGCCATTAATAACGAAGAATTTGCCAAAATACAAATCACTCAAAATTTCAACCCAGATGGCACCAACCCCTTCGATGGTATCCGTAATGACTTAAATCTTGGTGTATTCAGAGTGGCTGATGCTTGGGCAATATTCACTCAAGACTTTTCTTTAATTGAGACAGATACAGCATTCAATGTATGGAATCCGGCCCCAAGTGGACAGAATTTTGTTCACACAGCCTCTGATGCTATATCTGCAACTGAAAGCTTTACAGAGTTAGATCGCACCGGTTTAAACAACAACCCCAACGCCATTTTATCGGTCACTCAATTCTGGGAAGGATTGTACAATGATAATCCTGTGGGTGTTTTTTACAACCCTTTCACCAGCAGATGGAATATCTACAACTCTAATTTTGAAGACATGCCTTGGATGGCTCAATTCAACGTTTACTATCAAGAAAGCAGCTCCAATGCTTTCATCCATCAAACCAGTGAGGCCAATATAGTATCTGATGCCACATTTATCGATCATCCTTTATTGAATAATTCACCTTGTGCACAATTTCAAGTCACTTACGACAGCGGTATTGTATTCCCACACAAAACAGGTGTCTTTTATGAACAAAACAGAGCGCAGTGGGGTGTATTTATTCAAAGTGGTGAAGTCATGCCAGAATCAGCAAAGTTTCATGTGATTGTATCCGCTGAACAAATTGCTGCTTGTAATGACATTATTTTTGCAGATAAATTTGAATAAACAGTGCTGAAAACCTTGGGTTCAACTTAAGTTAATTGAACCCAAGGAATCGATAAATATCTAAAAGTCATAGGTAAACTGATTCGCTTATCTTAATCAATGCATGTTCTTGCTTGGTTTTTGCTTTTAACTCAATACCCAACATTTACCTTGCATAAAAAGACAAAAGGGTACCCACAAGGGGCACACCCAACACCATAGCTCAAACCACAGAACAGCCTATATTTTAAAATCACAAACTGAAATATAACAATGCCCATAAAATAACAAGCTAACATAGCTGGATGTCATTGCGACGAGCCACACCGAGGTGGCAATCTCATTACGCCATCATATTTTAACTAATTACAAACATTACCTGTACTTGTCGAGATTGCCGCAGTCGCACCTCCTTCGCAATGACTTTTATATTTCAGATAGTCGCACAACTCAAAACTAAGTTGGATTCATATATAGAAACAGTGCCGTCTCAGACTTCGATCCCGGATCCATTGCCCTGCAGGTGATACTCAGTACAAGAATCATCACAACAATTAAACATTAAACCAAACTTCGTCATTCCAGACGAGCCACAGGCGAGATCAGGAATCTAGCTGCGTGATGTTCCGCAATAACAAACAATAAAAATGCCACAACAACAAAGGCTCTCAGAAACAAATTTGAAAGCCTCTGAGAAAGCATTCTCAAAATATGATTGCATTAAATACCAAACAACTATCTTTTAAAGGGTGCTGGCCCCTTAAAATTTTATATCTGCAATTTTTAAAGCAAAAACATCAAGTTAAATCTATTTTGATTTTCTTAATTGGCGACTGTCGCTGATTAGTTGGGGCTTCGCAAAGCTTAACCCAACCTACCTTGCTTTTGGTTTTTTACTCTTTTTTCGGTTTATAAGTTTCTTAACTAAAAAATACAGTAAATATCCACTACTGATAAAGAGAATAAACAACCACCCATAAAAATAAAAATAAATAGTTGATATTTTTTCTTCAACTTGCTCTATTGGTTTCATGGAAAAAAACCATAAAATTTGAAGCACCATAGTAAAGCTGTAAAGCATTAATATGGTGCTAGATATTAGTATTAAATATTTCAGTTTGTTTCCTTTAGTAACCATGCTCAAATGGATCTATATCTGGATCTGTATTATCATACCTAGAACATTTAGCAATTACTTCAGAAGTAAATGTCTGACAATTATTAAGTGGATTAAATCTTCCTAGCGGTTTACCTATACTTAACTCACGATTAACACATTCTTCATCAACATCCTTCCACTCGGGTACAACTTTACAACTACCCGTGTCACATGAATGATCTGAAACATATACTTTTGTAATAAAAAGAAATTCATATTCGTCTCCCACATTTCCATTACATTGTGGCGAACTTGCCATACCAGCTGTAACTGTGTCTGTTTGAAGCCAGCAATGATCTACCAAACCACCTAAAAGATCTGCAGTCCGACAACATTCTTTTACTTCTAAACCATATGGATCACTATATTTCACAGGTGAAGACAATACATATTGGTATGTATTTATCCCTCCCCCCAACCCAATCGGATCACTTTCCAAATACCTACCAGTTCCAGGCTCATAATCTCTGAAATAATTATAGTGTATTCCTGACTCAACATCAAAGTACTGACCGGGGAAGCGCATATTGAATTCAAAAGCTGTGCCATCGCCGTCCACGTCTTCATTCGCAGCGGTGGAGCCAAACGCATCTGATTCCCATGACCAAATTCTCACTCCTGTATCATCAGTGATCCAACGTGGTGTGTTTAAGTGATCAGTTTGGATGTAGTAAATGTCCTGGGAAAGAATACTGCCACCGTTGTAATGCGTCTCTACCCTAGCAACTGGTCGATTACCTAACCAAATGGTGTCTTTATCCCAAAGTAGGACTTTTGTTCGTGTACCAAAAATAAAGCCATACTTTGATTCATGTACCAATTGACCTTGTTCATCATAGATGAATAAATGATCAGAACCATCGACATTGCTTTTACGAACCCTCTGACCTATGGCGTTGTGCTGATACTGGGCAAGGATACTGCGACCACTGGTGTAACTGCTCATGCGGTTGGCTTGGTTATAGGCCCAAGTGTTACTACCTAAATCTTTAGGCTCAAGAGTATTACCATTGGCATCATAGGTACGAGCTTTGTTATTACCTACGTTAAGTAACTTATTACTACCAGCACCGATGTTATACAGCAAGGG
>CAZVZJ010000019.1:0-60232 GCA_964631055.1 uncultured Marinicella sp. | reverse complement strand
TCATTTTCTCCACCTCTTTGAAATAACTCTCTACAACCAGTATATGCCAACTTTGTAAGCTTAAAAATAACTTTTGTATAAATTTAAAAAGACTTATGCAATGTTTAGCCCTTGACCCACTTGCTTCACCTTGATACATTCTTGCTTATGCCAGTGTTAATTATTTTACTTTTATTGTTCATTTTTGGCCCTAATCTTTGGGTTAAACATGTGTTGCGAAAGCATCAAAAACACATGGACGCACTGGATGGAACTGGCAGTGAGTTGGCACATCACTTAATACATCGCTTTGAGCTGGATGGCGTAACCGTGATCAAAGGTGCACCAGGCGCCGATTACTATGACCCCCAAAATCAAATTGTCTCTCTCAGTCCTGAAGTGTATGAAGGCAAATCATTAACGGCTGTTGCAGTTGCAGCTCATGAA
This sequence comes from uncultured Marinicella sp., assembly GCA_964631055.1. Taxonomy (GTDB): domain Bacteria; phylum Pseudomonadota; class Gammaproteobacteria; order Xanthomonadales; family Marinicellaceae; genus Marinicella. Next base: position 59,806 of record CAZVZJ010000019.1, on the reverse strand, counting down.
GTGGGTCATGCCATCCAATTCTACAAGCAAGAACCGGTGAGTCTTTTACGCCAAAAATATTTACCACTTGCGTTCAGAATTAAACAATTAGGCATGGTATTTTTGATGGCCTCACCTTTCGTTGGACTTATTTTCAGGGTGCCACAAATGGCATTGTTAACCATTGTTATTGGCGTCCTTACCATGTTGGTTTCGGTATTAATGCACATCGCTGTATTACCTGAAGAATACGATGCCAGCTTCAACAAAGCCATGCCCATTCTTGCTGAAGGTTATATCACTGAAGAACAACTACCCAAAGTCAAACAAATCCTCAAAGCCTGTGCCTTGACTTATGTCGCAGCGGCTTTAGCTGACGTACTGAACCTGTGGCGCTGGATTAGGTTCATGCGATAACAACACATGGCCAGATCAACAGATCAAGCCAAATCGAAAGTAAGAAAAGACCTGGCCTGTTTTTGACATTTCATGAATAGTTGTTTATGGGTTTCGAACCTGAGATGAATGCAATAATTGAAATTTCCATTGGTTATTTTCTTTGACCAAAAAAGCACTTTCTAACCATTTGGTCTCACTGATTCGAGATGTCGCATCACTGGATTGTCTGGTGTTATAAAAAGTAATCCAAGCTAAATCATCGTAAATTTTATGTTCCAAAAACTCGAATGAATTAGCCTTTTTCATGGTTTTACTTTGTACTTTTTTGATTCTATTCAAGTAAAGCACCACATCAAAGTTAGACCAAAAATCTTCACCATCATTCAAAAGAGTAAAATCATCAGTATGAAAAACTTCTACTGCTTCAGCATTCAGATCGGACCAGATTTGTTCATAAGCCAATTCCACCACAGTTTTTATTTCTAACAACTCATTGGCTTGAGACAGCCTTGAGAAACTTATCAACAAAATGATTACAGAACTTTTTAAAATAGCTTTCATATATACCCCTTGATTAGAATTTCATATTTTTAAGACCGTGTATTTACATCACACGTTCTGATTTTTTATTTGTTTCGCTGAGCACCTGCCAATAAACCACCTATATATGCCATTGGAATATAAGCCAACAGTAAATCAACAGCTATGAACCACATCGGCCCGCCCACCATGTAAACCATGGAAACTCCGCCAGCCAAATATAAGAAGCCAATGATTAAAGCACATGCCATTTTTCGACTAACAGCTATTCTTGCAGCAACAAAAGCACCCACCAACGTACCCAAAGCATGGGCCAAAAATGGAAAGACAAAATGCTTAGGTTCAAAATACTTCATGCTTTCCTTTAAAACTTCAATGTCAGTCATACCAGTACCAACACCTGCAGGTAAATCTATCGCTGGACCCATTGTCACCAAACCCATGTTGACCAAACCACCGACAACTATACCGATTACCACTGCCAATATATTTCGTGTTGTGTTATTCATTGTTTCACCCTTTTTTCTAGTTTGCTTATTGAACCAGTTTATATCTTTTAATCATGAATTTCATTGAATAGCGATCAATCCTTATTTTTTAGAATAAATCAATCAAATTAACTCTCTGCAAAGACCTGCCCTTTAAATTAGCTGAGTAAACTGTCTTCACACCCTATTTCACAGTAACTTAATTCAAGGTTCATCAAGTTGTCATGGATTAAAAATAACATCACCCATTCAACAAACCACTTAAACAACCAATGAAAAGATGGCTCGAAATTTGCTCGCTATTATGTATGACCTCCTGCTCACTAGCGGCACATATCTACTGTACAGGAATCGTTGATGAAGACTCTTTGCAAATCAATCGCAATGGCACCATTGAGTTGCAATTAGAAACGCCTTTTGATGGCACACTGATTCCAGCTGATATCAGCTTAGACGCATTACTGGTTATTCAACACTCACTAACCAACAATACACCTGTTGGTGTTAAAGGATTTTCTGATTCGGCAGACACTCGCTGTCACAAAAACAGTAAAGCCATTGAATTTTTGAGTATCGATATTCTTTGAATATATTTTCGATTACAAATTACCCTTGAATCTGATTTTCAAAAAGTTCGATCACAAACCCATCATCAAATTATGATATATTGACTGCAATGAATTCAATGACTCACCCAATTTTCTGAATACAACTCTAATGAAGTTATTTATCATTTCATTTATTTTGTCTCACGCCATCATCTGCAACAGTTCAGAATTCATTGTCCGCGACAGTCAAACAGGTGAAGCCATTGATGCTGAAATATTAATTCAAACCATCAATGAAACTACATTAACGTCCGAACAATGGAAAACGATTAAATTGGGTCAAGCATTACCAGCAGAAGTCACTTTCATCAAACAACACAGCCCATTATCACGAGATAATTTCTTTCGCCTGGTGCCTAACAAACACCTACAAGTCATCAATTTATCTGCGCCAGGATACCAAACTTTACAAACCTATATCACAGCCAATGCTCACATCCCTATCACCCAAATCATGTTGGACAGAGTCAACAATAACCACCAATCATCAGCCAAATATGAACAACCTCTAATCTCCGGTTATCTCTATGATCAGACCACCATTCAGCCTTTAGCGGAAGTGGCAGTAACCCTCAGTGGAGATCAGTTTTATCAACAAGTTTTTTCCGATCAAAACGGCTTTTTTAGTATTGCTAAAACTTTACCAAAAACCATATCACTTACAACTGAACATCAGGGTTATCAATCACAACACTACACTGAGATAGACACGAACACACCCATCAATCTAATCATTGATCTAAAACGCGGGCCTGGTAAAAAAACAACCACCATGTTACATCCCCTTTTAGGTTTGCAAGAGGGTCTAATTGATCATCAATGGCTCAGCGACAAACTCAGCCAGGACCCCAACACTGATAGCTCCACATATAATAAAGAACGCCCCACCGGCGCCATTTTTCTTGAACCTCCTACAAGTATCAGGGTTGGTTTTAACGGCACTGGTGGCACATGTTGTGGCGCTAACTGCTCCACCAGCCAAGTCTATTCCTTAGAAACCTATGTTCAGCGAGGGTTGGATAATGAATGGATAGCTTCTTGGGGTGCAGACAGTCTAAAGGCAGGTAGTATTCCTTATCGATCCTATGGTGCTTGGCATGTTATCAATGACGTCTATAGTGGTTATGATATTTGTGCAGGCCCATGTTGCCAGGCTTTTGAGTACACCGGTTATGCAGCCACGACCAATGCCGCTATTGCTACCAATGGCATCATGCTTGATCAAAATGGGAGCATAGCCAGGTCAGAATACTCAGCACAAAACAACAGCTGGGATGACCCTAACGACGGACTCAATTGTACCAATACAGACCTATCTTGTGGTGATGGATCAGTTGGTTCACCAGCCACTGGTTGGCCTTGTTTGAGTGATGCAGTGTCTACAGGTCTGGGTTGTTTTGGTCATGGTCGCGGGATGTCACAATGGGGCACACAATTTCGTGCACAGGATGAAGAAACTTTCGCTGACATCGTTGACCATTATTACAACGCTGATAATAACCCATCAAGCCAACGCAACCAATACGCCAGCACACCTGTTCGCATAGAGTCCATTGCTGTTAATGAAATGGTCATCTCAGAAAACGACTTGTTCACCATCGACTATGTAATCTTCAACGCCAGTGATACCAGTCATACTTTTGGCCCCATTCTTCTGGGTGCCAGTTTATATGATGGCAACAACCACTATTCAGATCCAAGCAATGACCTTCATTTCCAAATCGCTCAAGCGGGAACCTCTGTTCTACAGCGACCCTTTCAATTAGATACCAACATGACACCTGACATTTATGACTTGATCACGGCAGTTTACCTGGATGTAGATAACGACAACCAAATATCAAGTATCGATTGGCTGTTACAAGTCAATACACAACCTGCTGCTGTGACCGTATTAGCCAAGAATGACCTCATTTTTAGGGACTCTTTTTGAAAAGTAAGAATTTACTTATTAAGTTTCGGCAGTTTATCCTTTCAATTTCTTAACTAAATAGTCACTGGTCAAGTGCTTGGTGATGTCCATAGGATCACATTGGGATTTACCCGACTCAACCGGAATAGGGCCCATGAATTGAGCCACCTTGATGGCCGCTTTGTTCAACGCGAGACTTTTTTTGCCAATACCCATCAAAGCAGCACCCATAGATAAATGCACCGACTTATCTTCTGTTTTAAAAGTCTTTTCTATGTGATCAATGTACCCATGGAAGTAGTCATCACTGGGCGCCGTTTTCTTTTTCGATTTTGACAGTTCATAAATAAAACCATAGGCACAGCGCCTTCTGACCGAATCAGAACTTTTAACCCAATCATCAGCCACTTCATTGATAAATGAGGTCTTAGCTACTGGCGCACCACAAGCTGAATAAACATGAACCATCATGCCAAAATCCACATCTTTTACTTGGGTTTCCATTTGTTCCTTGGTAATCATTTTCGGATCATCAATCAAAACAGCCATCACCTTCATGTCATAGTATTCACTGTCCCACAACTTCTGAGCCAATTCGTGATCCTTACCCACCTGCTTGGCCAGTTTTCTGAGCACCGTTAAACCAATACCAAAACTCTTATACAGACTGTCAGCCTCCATTTCCTGCCAGTTTTCAATCCCCCTTTCATTCTGGTTTTCTTTCAGTAACTGCAACACATCAGATTTATTCATATAAACAACCTCCATCTATTCTTTTAAGAAACGTTTTTTAGAATTCTGGTTTTATCTCTTCTGTTCTTGTGTCTTATTTAATTGTACCAAACTCTCATCATTGTGAAGGAGGTACAACTGCAACAATCTCCCAATGCCCGCGCAATCACAATTAATAATATCACGACAGTTTCATGAGGTAGCCACAGCCTGCACTCAACTTGACTGGGTGTAACTAAGGCTCCTCGCAATGAACATTTATATTTTAAAACACCTCAATTTATTCTCTAACTTGTTCGTAGCTGCTAGTACGAATCCAATAACTAACCACTGACGTCCCAGACGAGCCAGTAGGCGAGATCAGGAATCCAGGCAAGCGATCTATCGTACTTCAGCAAGTTTAGTTTGCCACCCACCAGGATTCAGCCGACTGAGCCCGTCAAAGTCTCTCTCAAGCCTGAATGTCCTATCAGTAATCTGAACGCACTTCGACAAGCTCAGTGAACTAAAGAATATCTTTCGCACCGATTTTTTCCATCAACATAACTCAACCCAACTACCAACATCAAACCATACGGATATGTTAAATATAAGAATAGCTGGCGCATTTTCCTCTCCACCCCACCGTCATCCCAGACGAGCCAGTAGGCGAGATCAGGGATCCAGGCAGGCAATCTATCGCACTTCAACAAGTATAGTTTGCCACCCGCCAAGATTTAGCCGACTGATCTTGTCGAAGTCTCTTTCAAGCCTGAATGTATGTTCAGCAAACTGAACGCACTTCGACAAACTCAGTGAACTAAAGAATATCTTTCGCACCGATTTTTTCCATCAACATAACTCAACCCAACTACCAACATCAAACCATACGGATATGTTAAATATAAGAATAGCTGGCGCATTTTCCTCTCCACCCCACCGTCATCCCAGACGAGCCAGTATGCGAGATCAGGGATCCAGGCAGGCGATCTATCGAACTCCAGCAAGTTTTAGTTAGCCGCCAGGATTCAGCCGACTGAGCTTGCCGAAGTCTATTTCAAGCCTAAATGTCCTAACAGTGAATAGAATACGAAGAGCTCAATAATTTACAGACAAACGCTTCAACATCCCTATGAATTACCAAACAGGAACTTGGTAATGAGCACAATCTTATTCAAACTGCATTCCTTTTAAAACTTCGCCATTGACGGTGATGGCTACTTCAAGGGTTTTCTTACTGACGTCAATACCGTGAACATTCATAACAAGCTCCCAAAACAATGACTAATTGATTATAAAGATGATCAGGTTTCCCGACCCTGTCACCTTGTTAATCGACCTTGTGAATGCAGGCTCAGGAACTTATGTCAGAGATCTCTGATACTCCACTATTTGGACAAAGAGGGTGGGCAGCCTTCTACATTCATGCTCAACAATAAAGCCTTTCAGATAAATTTAGTTAATCTGAAACATTGTTAAGGTCTTTTGGAATTAATAAACAAGGTTGGGCTACACTCCGTTTAACCCAACCTAGCTAACCATCACTTCATTACAAAGTCACACATCCAATATGTGAACTGGTATCAACACCACTTGTAGTAAGAGCAGATTGTAAAAACCAATCTAAATTATCTTGCAATGTTGTGGTATTTTTATATGGTGATTTGTAAGCGTTAGAGTGACTCCAACATCCTTGCGCCGATGGCGGAGATGTATTCGCTGGACATGTAAAGTTACTGACAGCCACACCCAATGAAGCGCTACTTCCATAATAACTGTTGCTGGTTTTATGACTACCTTTACCATCATATGTGATTTGGCCATTGGTGTTTAATGATACAGCATATTTTTGATTAGCTTGCATCACAATGTATGGATCTTGAGAGTTTCCAATTGAGTCGTATTCTACATACATATAATCAGAATGACTCCCTTGTTTACCCGTTCGTTCAATCATACCTTTGAATGATTTTATTGATTCATTTGCTAATTTTGCATATGAAGATGCTGAGCCTGTACCGGAAACTACTTGTGTCCCAATCTGTACAAGTGAAGAAATAAAACTAATTACCTTGTCTACTTTAAATTTCTTCTCACTTGTTTGATTGATCGCAATCAATTTATCGAAAGCCTTAATATTTCCTCCATTACCAAGTATATCTAAAATGGCATGATCTTTGACACTAACTTCAGATTTACCACCAAACCCCCAAGTATCAGTATGAACTTGAAGTTTAGACCCATATAAAGAATAAATATCTAGGTGCGCTTGACAACCATTACACTTATTGTCACCATCCATACAAATCATTTCTATTCTATATGCAGTTTGATTGTCTTGCTCCAAGTCCCCTTGAGAAAATGATTTTTTCTTGGCATATCCTTCCGCATAATGAGCTCCATAAAATTGTTCACCCCACCACTTTCTCTTTGAGTCACTGGTGTCTGAATGACTGACATAATTTGATGTAATGTGATTAGGCACTATAGATAATTCACATTGACACGAATCAGGTTCACCACCATTACCACCACCTAAAACTATTTCAATGCATTCTTCAAGGGTGTTACCTGCCATCATACATTTTAATATTTGGACCCAAAGACCTATATTTTCACCATAATCTTTCATAATAACCCATTCACTTAAACCCATTTCATCCGATGGAATGAATAATCCACTTGTCCACTCACGATGAGCTTCTTGGTCATTAATATTTACAAAATTTTCTAAAGTATTTAAATCAACTGCTGTAATTTCTTGTTCCCAAACCCTGAAGGTTTGTTCTTCTTGAGTCACCAGATAAAGGGCCAATCCGTTCTTATCGTTTGTATATGGATATGCTTCAGAGTCTTCTAACTCTTCCAACCAATCTTCATATATCTGCTCATCATGTTCGGTAATGAATTCAACAATATCAACACTGGAATTAGTTCTTTCATCAATATAACTCATATAGTTAGAAACTATTTCTGATATGTCACGTTCTACTTTCAGAAATTCTAAGAATGAAACATTCTGCTCTAACTCTCCATTCCATTCAGCCAAAACATTGCTGAGCTCATCTGAAATTGCCATAACGCCATTTTCTGATTTTATGTGCTGTTCATCAGTTTGCCTTTCAATTGCTTGAGCACTATTAACTCCAACGACTAAACAGGCAATGATTTTAAATAACATAAATTTATTCATTTTTTAGCTCCTATTTTTATCAGCTTCACTGTTGTAATGTCATTGACCGTATAATTGTCAATATTAAAATATTTGATTTTTCTTAGCTCAACTAGCCGAGCCTTAACTATCATTTTTTTCATCTTAGTTTCCTCATTTAATTTCTATTAGTCTTAAATTTGATAAGACTCCATGTCCCCACAAGTCATCAAAAAGGGATGAGCATATAGTATTTCGAATATCACATAAGTAACTGATACAAAATGGAAAATGTTGGAATTTGCCACTTTTTTCCAATTTAAATTCTTGCAGTTAATGAAAAATTGATGGGAGAATTAAATTTAAGATTTATAACAATGGACTAACTAAATCAGCGTTATGAATTCTTCTTCGATCGACTGATGTTTTAGGTTTGGGCTTGGATCTGTGTCGTGGCTTTGGCCATGTCGGCTTGGACCACGGTAAGAACTTGTTTCTTAATAAAACGTAAGCTTTCAATCATCCCTATGCATTACCAAGCAAGAGCTTGGGAACGAGCTTAGATCCCCGCCTGCGCGGGGATGACGGTTTAGTTTTGGTCTTGAACCATCCTACAATCTCTATTTAAAAACCACCGTCATTCCTGCCGAGTCAGAAGCGAGGTCAGGAACCCAGGCACGCGACCTATCGGACTCCAGCCGACTGAGCTTGTCGAAGTCTCTTTCAAGCCTGAGTGTCCTATCAGTAAACTGAACGCACTTCGACAAGCTCAGTGAACTAATTAATTTTTTCGCATCAATTTTATAACTCAACCCTAATGCCGACATCGAACCAAATGGATATGGTAAATATAAGAATAGCTGGCGCATTTTCCTCCCCCCACTCCACCGTCATCCCAGACGAGCCAGTAGGCGAGATCAGGGATCCAGGCACGCGATCTATCGGACTTCAACAAGTTTAGTTTGCCACCCGCCAGGATTTAGCCGACTGAGCCCGTCGAAGTCTCTTTCAAGCCTGAATGTCCTATCAGTAAACTCTATGCATTACCACGCTGGAGCGTGGGAACGAGAACAACTTCTTTCCCACGCCCTTGTCGCGATCAGTGAGGTTAGGGGCAAAGCCCCACTTCGCCTTGAATATAGTGATTTAACTGTTGGTTTTTAATACAGTATTTTTATTTTTTTACTCAAAACCATCAAAAAAGATAAAATCACTTGAATTACCATCTGTAAGGCTCACTGTTTTATATGGAAAACCAATTACATCCACTAAGTCCTCAACATTTTCTTCTGCTTTGTTAAAATAAATCACTGCATTTTCCTCACCCTCAACAATACCATCTGCATTTGTTGGAATATACAGGTTTACCCGAGTTGTATCAGCCAATAATATCAGCGTACCAGATAATATTTCTGTTGAAAAATCTTCTGGTTCAACTTCACTCGAGTCACTTGTCAGTGAAACTTCATAATCGATTAAAATATCTTCACTTTGTGCATGATCAAGTGAAAATTCTAAATTAATAACTTCCCCTTCAATGACTTCATTATCTACATTAACTACTCTAGAGCTTAATCTCGATTTCCCGTAACCCTCTATCAAAAACTCATATTGACCATTGCTAAAGTCACTGCTTTCTACCTTTATATTCGCTGAATGGTATCCAACACTTTGGGGCTCAAACTCAACCCTAAAAAATAAGAACTCACTGGGCTGAATCGAATCATTATCGATCGAATTGATAACCTGAAAGTTACCTTGTGGATCATTGGTAATCTGTAGTGCTGGTGAATTCACAAATTCCAGTACTGAATCACCATTGTTTCGTATATAAAAATCAGCTGTTGAATTAGGTAATACGCCATTAGGGATTTTGTTTAAGAACTTGGTACAATCTTCTCTTGATGGAGAATTGTCACCGTTTGAAATGGAAATCGGTGTTCTGATGCCATCTATCCACTCTTCATTACAAGTTACATCAACTTCAGGAACTAACGAATTACCAGTGATAGAAATATAAACGTCTGCTTCATCTGGATCATTTGTTTTAACAAAAACCTGTGCTAAATTTATTCCAGATATAGTTGGATCAAATTCAATATCAAAATCTGCCCAGTCACCTGGTTGAATGTTGTAATCTGACAATACCCTGCTAACTAAAAAACTCGATTGAGCTGGCCCAGATATTATAATTCCTTGCGCCTCATCTATAACTAATGGTTGATTTCCACGGTTATGTATCTGAAAAGTTTGTGTCTTCACCTCTCCGTCTAGGTCAATAGATTCAAAATCAGTCCCATCAACGATTGTTGGAATATTGTTATTGATGATTGTATGCTCGTTCCCTAAAATTTCTATTTCAGGAGCCGAGTCAATTACCTGACCATCAATTTTAAATTCATAAATAGTAGATTCACCATCGTCAAAACCGATACGCACCATCGCTTCTTTATACCCTTCCTCCGCTGCATCAAACCTTATATCGAAAGAAATAATTTCATTTGGTTCTATGGTTAAATTAGGTGCTGAAACTAAACTAAAATCGCCGGCATTATTACCGCTTATATTTATCTTTGGACTGCCTGTCAAACCAAGTGTTTCCAAGCTAAAATTTTTAATTTCAAAAGAATGAGTAATAGGCTGGCCTTGACCCAGTTCAATTACACCAAAATGTGTTAAATCCTTAATATTTGGACTAACATCTGCATTTACTATGGGCAATTCATTTCCAATGACCAATGCACAAAAATCTACTAATTGTAAAGGTAACTCATTGTTAATAATTAAATTCGGATCAAAAAAATCATCTGTTTCACGCCCAAGCAAATCAATGGTTTTGGCTGTATTGTTACTAAAATTTGTACCACAACCTCCGACAATAGGAAGTTGCTTCGGTTTCTGTGCTCCCAACAGCCGGTGTAACACAAATAAACCTCCTCCCAACCCTTTGGCATTTTCGGGCGCATCAGCTGAGTTGTTAGCTATTGTGATATTACTTAAATTCAGTTGACCAGTTCTGATAAAAATGCCGCCACCCATTCCTGATCCATTACGACCATTTGAACCATAACCTCGACCACCACCAAAGCCTCCAGAACTGTACGTATAGAAATCAACACCGTTGTAATAAAAACCTCTGGCACCGCCACCACCAAAGCCTCCTGCCGAAGGAAATTTCGGATCGTAATAGGATCCAAAGGCTGTGTCACCTCCACCACCAAATCCTCCTATTCTTAAGGGGGACAAGGAACCCTGACCAAAATAATTGTCATTGGTTTGATACTGACCATAACCACCATAGTTACCATTTAAGTCAAACAACCCACCTGATGTTATGCCGGCATTACCAAACATACCCGCACCCTCATCAATATGAGAGCTTAGAATTCCAGCTTCACCCCCAATGGCATGTGAATCCTGAATTGTCACATGGCTTAAATTCACCTCACCATCATATATAAACAAAGCACCACCCAATCCACCCCCTGCACCACCACTGCCAGACGAACCACCTTTTGCTAAGCCATTTGAAATAACTAATCGATTTAAGTTCACTTGACCAGATTTAATGAAAAGGGGTCGATATTGATTGCTACCACTGATGGTTCTGGTTGTTGAGTCACTTTGGATGGTCACATCAGAGTCAATCAAACGCTTCATCACACCTGTGATTGACACATCAGTGTTTAAAGTGATTACATCCTCTCCTACTTGTATGTTGGCCTGTAAAATTGCCCAACTCAAAGTATTTTCAATTAAGCCTGTGCCATCATCCAATGATTGCGAAACTGTAAACTCATCTGCTTTGGAACCCATTGAAACCATCATGGCACCAAACAATAAATTCCTTTTTATTTTACTGTTCATTAATAATATCCTGGTTGATTTTCTTGTAGTGATAAGCTGAGATTAGCATAATTTAAACCTTCTAACTAGTTATTCTGTAGATATAACACATTCTGTTCAATATTTTTATTCAACCACTCAACTTCTCATTTTAGAAAATACAATGAATAGTTATAACACACCCAAAAAAAAAGCCAACTCAAAGAGTTGGCTTTCCAATACTTCTTTTTGACCCAATAATCAGCGTTTCAAATTCTTCTTCAATCTTGAAATGGCTTGGATCTGGGCCATGGCTTTGGCGAGATCTGCTTGGACCATGGCGAGATCTTGTTTCTTGTCGTTGTTTTTTAACAAGTTTTCGGCCTCTTCTTTGGCTTTGATCGCGGCGGCTTCGTCGATGTCATCAGCACGCACAGCAGTGTCGGCCAGAACCGATACCATGTAAGGCTGAACCTCTAAGATGCCACCAGAGACATAAAAGTCTTCTTCTGTGCCATCGGCCAGCAGTACACGGACTTGACCGGGTTTAAGCAAGGTAATGAGTGGGGCGTGTCTTGGGGCGATACCCAATTCGCCGGATATTCCACTGGCCACGACCATACTTACTTCGCCCGAATAAATCGAACTTTCTGCACTGACGATATCACATTGAATGGTTGACATGTTTATTTACCTCAAGCTGCCTTTTCTTTTTCTGCCATTTTCTTGGCTTTTTCCAAAACTTCATCAATGGTACCTGCCATGTAGAAAGCTTGCTCTGGAACATGATCGTATTCACCTTCGATGATGCCTTTGAAACCACGGATGGTTTCGGCCAATGATACGTAAGTACCTGGTGTACCAGTAAATACTTCAGCCACGTAGAAAGGTTGTGAGAAGAATTTCTCAACTTTACGTGCACGGTATACGACTTGTCTGTCTTCTTCTGACAACTCGTCCATACCCAAAATCGCGATGATGTCTTTCAACTCTTTGTAACGTTGTAAAGTACCTTGTACCGCACGGGCTGTGTTGTAGTGCTCTTCACCCACCATCAATGGATCTAACTGACGTGAAGTTGAATCCAATGGATCAACCGCTGGGTAAATACCCAACTCAGCAATAGAACGTGACAATACAACAGTCGCATCCAAATGCGCGAACGTAGTAGCTGGTGATGGATCGGTCAAGTCATCAGCAGGTACGTATACCGCTTGAATCGATGTAATAGATCCTTTCTTAGTTGAAGTAATACGCTCTTGTAATTTACCCATTTCTTCAGCCAATGTAGGTTGATAACCAACCGCTGAAGGCATACGACCCAACAGTGCAGATACCTCAGTACCAGCCAATGTATATCGGTAGATGTTATCGATGAATAACAGTACGTCACGACCTTCGTCACGGAAGTACTCAGCAATGGTCAAACCAGTCAAAGCAACACGCAATCTGTTACCTGGAGGCTCATTCATCTGACCATAAACCATGGCCACTTTTGAGTCTTCAAATTTTTCTACATTAACAACGCCAGCTTCTTGCATCTCGTAGTAAAAGTCATTCCCTTCACGAGTACGCTCACCCACACCAGCAAATACTGATAAACCTGAGTGTTTGGTCGCGATGTTGTTAATTAATTCCATCATGTTTACAGTTTTACCTACACCGGCTCCACCGAACAGACCAATTTTACCACCCTTAGCAAATGGGCAAACCAAGTCGATTACTTTAATACCAGTCTCTAATACTTCATCCGAAGCGGCTTGTTGGTCATATGTTGGTGCTTCACGGTGAATTTCCCAATGCTCTTCAGCATCAACATCACCACACATATCAATAGGCTCACCCAAAACGTTCATGATGCGGCCCAAAGTTTTACTGCCTACAGGTACTGATATCGCAGCGCCTGTATTGGTCACTTCTAAACCACGTTTTAAACCGTCAGTAGAACCCAAAGCAATGGTTCTGACTACACCGTCACCCAACTGTTGTTGTACTTCTAAAGTGGTGTTGGTTGCGGCAATTTTTAATGCATCATACAATTTAGGCACTGAATCACGAGCGAACTCAACGTCCACTACGGCACCAATGATTTGTACTATGTTTCCTGAACTCATATCTGGATTCTCCTATACTGCGGCTGCGCCGCCGACAATTTCTGAAATTTCTTGGGTGATGGCTGCTTGTCTTGCTTTGTTGTAAATCAACTGCAAATCATTGATCAGGTCTGATGCATTATCAGAAGCTGATTTCATCGCCACCATTCTGGCCGCATGCTCGGAGGCCAAATTTTCTAATACACCTTGGTAAACCAAAGATTCAATGTAACGGTTCATCAGTTGATCCAATACATCTTTGGCTTCTGGCTCATACAGGTAATCCCAGTTATCTGAGATTTCTTCTTCATCTGTAGGCGGTAAAGGCAACAATTGGTCAATGGTTGGCTTTTGCGTCATGGTGTTAACAAAGTCATTGAATACCAAGTACACATGACTCAATTCACCACTGGCATAAGCATCTAACATCACTTTTACTACACCAATTAATTTTGCCAGTTCAGGTTTATCACCCAATGCTGAAATATTGGCTTTCAAGTTAACATTGGTACTTTTAAAAGTACTTGCTGCTTTGTTACCGATGGTAACCACATCTATACCAGCACCTTTGCTTTCCCAATCACGCATGTGCATCACCGCGTTTTTGAATAATCCTGAGTTCAAACCACCACACAATCCACGATCCGTAGATATGATGATGTAACCCACACGTTCACCTGATTGCTCATGCATGAATGGGTGTTTGTACTCGGGTGTTGCTTTGGCCAAGTGACCTATCATCTGTTTAATTTTTCGCGTGTAAGGTCTTGAGGCATTCATTTGATCTTGTGCCTTTTTGATCTTACTTGCTGAAACCATTTCTAAAGCGGTGGTCACCTTACGGGTGGACTTAACACTTTTGATTTTGGTTACAATTTCACTGCCGACTGCCATATTTATTACCTATAATTTGGCCTTTAACTGGGCCTTATAATATGCTTAATTTACCAGCTGCCTGTTTTTTTGAAGTCTTCAACGCCAGCTTGTAGCTTGCCTTCGATGTCTTCGTTAAAATCGCCTGAAGCGTTCAACTCATTCATGAAGTCTGCTTGGGTGCTGTTCATGTGAGCAATCAAGGCTGACTCAAAATCACCAATCTGGTTCATATCAACATCATCCATATAGCCACGATCAATGGCATAAAGCGACAATGCCATTTCAGCCACACTCATGGGTGCATATTGTTTTTGTTTCATTAACTCAGTAACGCGTTGTCCACGCTCTAACTGAGCTCTGGTTGCATCATCCAAATCTGATGCAAACTGGGCAAATGCCGCCAATTCACGGTATTGGGCCAGTGCCAAACGAACACCACCACCTAATTTTTTAACCGCTTTGGTTTGAGCCGCACCACCCACACGAGATACCGACAAACCAGCATCAATCGCAGGTCGGATACCTGAGTTAAATAAGTCAGTACCTAAGAAGATCTGACCATCTGTAATAGAAATCACGTTGGTTGGTACGAAAGCTGATACGTCACCAGCTTGTGTTTCAATGATCGGTAATGCAGTTAAAGAACCTGTTTTTCCTTTGACTTTACCTTCGGTAAATCTTTCAACGTAATCGGCGTTGACTCGAGCAGCACGCTCAAGTAAACGTGAATGTAAGTAAAATACGTCACCAGGATAAGCTTCTCGACCTGGAGGACGTTTCAACAACAATGAAACCTGACGGTAAGCAACCGCTTGCTTAGACAAATCATCATAAATGATTAAAGCGTCTTCACCACGATCTCGGTAGTATTCACCCATGGCACAACCTGAGTAAGGTGCAATGTATTGCATGGCTGCTGATTCTGATGCAGTTGCAGCAACAATCACCGTATGACCCATGGCATCGTGTTCTTCCAATTTACGAACCAAAGCAGCAACAGATGAACGCTTTTGACCAATCGCTACATAGACACATTTAACACCAGTGCCTTTTTGATTGATGATCGCATCAATGGCAACAGCAGTTTTACCCGTTTGTCTGTCACCAATAATCAACTCACGCTGACCACGTCCGATGGGCACCATGGCATCAATTGATTTCAAACCTGTTTGTACAGGCTGATCAACCGACTTACGGTCAATTACACCTGGTGCAATTTTTTCAATAGGTGAAGTTATTTTGGCTTCAATCGGTCCGTTTCCATCAATGGGTATACCTAAAGAATCAACCACACGGCCAATCAATTCTGGGCCAACTGGTACTTCAAGAATACGACCGGTACATTTGGCTTTATCGCCTTCTGAAATGTGGCCATAATCACCCAGGATTACCGCACCAACAGAATCTCTTTCCAGATTCAATGCCAAAGCATAGGTGTCGCCAGGTAATTCAATCATCTCGCCTTGCATCGCATCGGCCAAGCCGTGGATACGTACGATGCCGTCAGATGTACTTACTACAGTACCTTCTGTACGGGCTTCTGACTGAACTTTAAAGTCTTTAATTCGATCTTTAATCAGTTCACTGATTTCTGATGGATTCAATGTCGTTTGCATTGCATTTCCTCGTATTCTCTTAAGTCTGTTGACTTAAATTTAGTTAAAAAGTTGTGTCTTCAAGCGATCTACCTTACCGCGTAAGGTACCATCTATCACCAAGTCTCCACAGTGAATTCTGGCACCGCCCATCATGTCGTTGTCGATGTGCGTTTGTAAGCTGATCTGTTTACCGGTTCTCTTGCTGAGTGCTGCTGTCATGGCTTGTTTTTGTGCATCGGTTAATTCAACAGCAGAAAACACATCCACGGTGAGTGATTGCGAATCTTGCTCTAAATAATATTGATACAGCTCGGCCACTTCAGGCAACAAGCTTAAACGGTCATTTTCTGCCAACAGCCGAACAAAGTTTTTATACTCATCGCTGGCATCTTTACCACTGACCAATTGAACCAAATCTTCAACTTGAACATTGGGTTGGCTGAAATAATTAAGGATTTGATCGTCTTGTGCTAATCCGGCAGCAACCACCAGGTTTTTAGACCACTGATCTACAGCGGACTCACCTTTGGCGAACTCAAATGCCGCTTTGGCATAAGGTCTTGCTAATGTGATTAATTCACTCATCTTTAAATCTCTTTGATTAAGTCATCCAGCAAATCGGCATGTTTACCGGCATCCACTTCCTTAGAAAGCAGTTGTTCAGTACCTGCAATGGCTAAAGCTGACACTTGCTGACGCAAGGCTTCTTTGGCTCGGTTTGCTTCTTGTTCAATTTCTGCCTTGGCCGCATTTAACTGACGCTCTTTTTCTGCAAGTGCATCTGATTTAGCTTCATCTTTAATCTTGGTGGCCATTTGAGTTGCCTGGTCTTTAATGTGACTGGCTTGCTCTTTGGCTTCGGTGATTAATGTATCTACTTTGGCTTTGGCTTGATTCAATTCTTTTTCAGCACGATCGCCAGCGGCTAAGCCGTCAGCAATCTTTTTCTCACGCTCTTCCATAGCGCCCAAGATTTGCGGCCAGATATACTTCATGGTGATGATAATCACAACAAAGAACACCAGTGCTTGAATGATTAGTGTTGCATTAATATTCATGTTTGTACTCCGCCTTAATCTGTTGGAAAGTGCTAAAAATTAACCTGTAACAGCTGCTAAGAATGGGTTGTTGAAAGTAAAGAACAAAGCAATACCAACACCAATCATCGCTACCGCATCAACCAGACCCATTAACAAGAAGTATTTACCTTGTAACATTGGGGCCAATTCAGGCTGACGAGCAGAAGCTTCTAATAACTTACCACCCAAGATACCCAAACCGATACCAGTACCAATCGCACTTAAGCCCAAAATCAATGCCACTGCAATGGCTGTCATGCCTTGAATATCAGCTACTAATGCTAAATTTTCCATCGTTTTCTCCGATTTACCTTTTGGTTAAAATATTAAAATAAAAAAAATTAATGTGAGTCATGCGTCTCATGCGACATATTTAAATACACCACACTCAACATCATGAAAATATAAGCTTGCAATGTAATGATCAATATATGGAACAAAGCCCATGCCAGTGCAAGTAAAAATTGTACGAAGCCCATGGTGGCGCCTGAGAAGCTCATTACATCTGACCAACCATAGTTTAAGGTCAAGACTGCGATTAAAATAAAGATCAATTCGCCTGCATACATGTTACCGAACAATCGCAGACCCAATGAAACAGGCTTGGCGATGGTTTCTACTATATTCAGGAAGATATTTGGAATGGCCAAAATGGATTGAACCAAAAAGTTGGGGCTTTCAAATGGATGAGTAGCAAACTCTTTCAAGTAACCCAAGACAGCTGGTTTTTTAACTGTAAAACTGTAATAAAAAACGATCAACATCACACCAAAGGACATGCCAAAGGTGATATTTAAGTCTGTTGAAGGAACTACTTTCATGTAGTCGATACCTACCAAAGTACCTAACCATGGCAACAAATCAACTGGAATCAGGTCCATGAAATTCATCAGGAAAACCCAGATAAAGATACTCAATGCCAGAGGTGCGACCACTTTGCTGTTGCCGTGAAAGATGTCTTTGGCTTGCTGATCAATAAAGCCTATGATCAATTCAATGAAGTTTTGTGTTTTACTGGGTACGCCAGCCGAAGCTTTTTTAGCCACCCTGCGGAAAAACCACAGATAGATAACTGCCAATAGTATGGTGTAGAAAACACTGTCTGTGTTAATGGTCCAAAATGAGTTGCCTTCAACCAATTCTGTTGTGTGATTCACTAAATGGTGACTGATGTACTCACCAGCGCCGCCTTCGCCACTTGCCATTGCTACTTTCTCACTTAAAAGATGTTAATAACGCCACCCAAAACGCCAGAAGGGTAGCAATAAATCCAATCAATAAAGGCATCAATTGGAAGGTGTAATTGGTAACCGCTAAATAAAACAAAATACCAATCACTAAAAATTTCATGATTTCGCCTTTAAACATTCGCCCAACCAAAGCTTGGGTGTCACCAAAAGGCCAAGTGACAATGACCGCAAATGCCAATGACCCCAAAGCGCTGATTAAAGCACCTGTACTTGCCGATATGGCAGCCGGTTGGCCTTGGACAAAATAAAAAATGGTGGCAATCATCAACCCAATAATCACTTGGTATACGGGTATCTTAACGACTGTTTTTTTCACTTCTGCGAAGGTCATGTGTTCGGTCATTCTTGGCTTGAAGTCAATCTACAAATTGACTGACGAAAACGAGTCAATCAAATTGGCTCAACTAAAAAGCGGGTGCATTATAATAGTTAAAGTATGGCAAAGCAACGATTTTAGGGTAAAAAACAAGTGGGTTTTTATAGATATTTTTACATCATCTTTTCTGGTAGATCAAATGCCCTTTGCAGCAACTTTTTTTCTACCCAATCCACTACCCAGGCTTTTTAACAAATGGATGAAAAACAAGCCATATAAATCATTGAGTTAGGCCGGTCAATTGACCACTTAAACCCAATCTTTTTCATCACAATACAGCCTTGGATTCATCTGTAGGGTTTAGTTGTGAAAAATACGTGGCTAAGATTTGTGACAGCTTTTGTAATAAATCACTGGATGAGTTTGGGTGAAATTTTTCTTCGTCTGTGCTGGCAAAGGCCAACAAACCAAATTCTGCCGCTGTTCCTATGGGAAATACAATGGCAGACTTAATGTCTTCAACACCTACAAATATACTCATGATTTTTTCTTGTTGCAACCTGCCAGATAACGGCTCGGACCTGGCTTGAAAAACAGAGAACTGGGTCATTTGAGCTGCAGTCAACATTTCAATGTCTTTATGATCGGATATTTGTTCATGCGTATTAGCGACCAACAACTTGAAATATTCAACTGGAAAATGTGTTGCAACCAAATCAGCAAACACTGACAAATAGTTTTCTTTCGGGGCAATTGACAAATCAGTTAGCATATTGAACAGTCGATTCATCATCGACTCACTTAACTTTGCGTTCTTAATCAGTTGTGATATTTGTGTTTTAAGCTGTCCATTTTCTTGCTTCAGTGCGCGCATTTGATGCGTGGTTAAATCTGTTAACTCACCTTCAGCAGAAACCACCTCAAGTGCCGTAACTAAATCTGGGTTTTGACTGAAGTAGTTAGGATGTTTTAATAAATAGTTTTTGATGGCATTTTGAATTTTTACATCATCACTTGGGCTTTTATTATTGTTTACATCACTCATGGGTTTCAATGATTCCTTGATAAATTGAACGGGCAGGCCCGGTGAGCGTGATTTTATCACAAGCCAAATCATAACTGACTTTTACATCACCACCTTGCATAGAGACGGTTAAAGGTGTGGTGGTCCCTAATAAGGTCGCACTGGCTATTGCTGCAGCACAAGCACCACTACCACAGGCTTGTGTTTCACCAACGCCTCGCTCAATAACCCGCAACTGTATATGTTGATCATTGATTTTTTTGATCGCCTCAAAATTTATTCCAGCAGAAAAGTGGTTGCCAACAATGTGACTTAAAGGTAATAAGTCTTGGTGGGTTAACTGTGGCTCATGATAGATCCAATGCGGATTTCCAATTTCCACAAAAAAGCCATCCACACCAGCTATAGACTGTTCTTCAAACTTAACCGTTTGATTAAAAGTCACTGAAATATGATCCTCATCCATATAATTTAACAGCACATCTCCGCCACCACCTTTTAGGCGCAAATCTTTGACCTCTATACCCTGCCGGTATAAATAGTGCGCAATCGCCCGCTGACCATTACCACATTGTTCAGCTTCTGAACCATCAGCATTAAAAAATCGGTAGCCCAAATCCTGTTCACCTTGTTCAATCACCAATAACTGATCAAAACCAACACCTGTTCGTCGATTGGCCCACTCAATAATTTTTACCGCATCAATAGCAAAAGGCTGTTCACGACAATCCAGTAACATGAAATCATTGCCTAAAGCATGCATCTTTTCAAATTTCAATTCTTTAATAATGACACTCCTTCATTATGGTTGATTCGGCTTTGTTGCTTGGGAAGTTTGTTGCTTGGTATCATTCTTATCTGGTAGATATAAATCACCTTTGTTGCCACACGCACTCAGCAACAGTACAGCCACTAAAACCAAAACAAATTTCACCCGACATAACGCATCAGAGATCGACATGTTTACATGATTAATAGTTTTTCTTGAAGTTAAATGGGTGCACATAATTTGTATGGTGATCTTTTCAAAAACGTTATAATAGAATGCTTTTCAGCAGATAACAAGTCACAACCCTCATGTTAGATTTTATCAGTCAAAAAACAGGCAACAATCCCGAACTATTAGTCATTTGGCTACATGGTCTAGGCGCAGATGGACATGATTTTGAGCCAGTGGTGCCACAATTTGTCAATCCAAACAAAGCCATACACTTTATCTTCCCCCACGCACCCATTCAACCAGTCACCATTAATGGCGGCATGGAAATGCGCTCGTGGTATGACATCAAAATGATGGATATTGGCAAAATGCCAGATGAAGCTGGTATTCGAGAATCAGAGAAGAAAGTATTAGAGCTCATTGAATCACAAATTAAAGCTGGCTATCGACCAGAACAAATTGTATTGGCCGGATTCTCACAAGGCGGCGCCATAGCTTTACACACCTCGACACGGACTCAATACAAACTGGCAGGAGTGATTGCATTAAGTTGTTACCTACCAGTACCTGAAAAATTAGTCGACGAACAATCAGGCAACAACCTGACAACCCCTTTTTTTATGGGCCATGGCAACCTCGACCCAGTGGTACCTTTTGACTTGGGCCTAAGCTCTTGTAAATCACTTGAAAATGCTGGTTATCAAATCAGCTGGAATGAATACCCTTTACAACATGGTGTATCCATGGATGAGATAGAAGACATCAAGCGCTTTGTTTTAAATTTGTGAGGTGAATATCAACCAAGATAAGACAAAGTTTAATGCCATTGAATTGATTCAAGAACACTTACCCAATGGCTTCAACTGCGATTGGGTCGATTCAGTTAACTCTACACAGTCACTTGTTAAACCCAACAGTTTATTGATTACCGAGCACCAAAGTTCAGGTGTAGGAAGAAGAGGCAAACCTTGGATAACCCCACATGGTCGTAGCATTTGTTTGTCATACCGATTTGAACTGCCTACTCCCACCACCCAAATGACAGGTTATCAAATGACTTCTGCTCTGGCCATTCTTAGCACAATTCTCAGTTTTGATGCCGGTGCTCAAGTGCAGCTGAAATGGCCCAATGACTTGTATCACGAGGGTCAAAAATTTGCTGGTATTTTAATTAACCTGATACCCAAACAACAACAAACTGAGGTCATCGTTGGTATTGGAATCAATTGGCGGCTTACCCCAGATCAACTGACATCGGTTGATCAGCCTGTTTGTAACATTCCTTTATTAAATTTAACCTCAAAACGAACATTGCATCGCCACGAATTCATTGCTGAATTAATACAAAATATAGAAACCTACAACCAAAAATTCATCCAACAAGGTTTGTCCTATTTTTTACCTTTATGGCATAAGCATGACTTTTTATTGAACCAAACTATTAAGGTTACTTCTGAAAAACAACAAATCACCGGCCAATACCAAGGAATTAACCAACATGGTGAACTGATGATGCAGCACAAAGACAGAATCAAAACGTTCTCCAGTGGCGAAGTCAGCGTCAAGACCGTATAATTCGCAACTTAATTCTTTGAACATTTGACCTATTTGTTTTAATGCGCTATTTATTCATCATATTCTTGTTAGCCAACATTGCGTTTTTTGTTTGGTCTCAACGCTTGACTCCACAAACCCAAAATGATTTCAAAGTTGTTGATCAAGGCATCACCAAATTACAATTAATCAGTGAAATTGAACCCAGTAAAACCAACCATTCAACCAATAATTTAAACTCTGAAAATAACAGCGCACTCAACAGCAATTTACAACAAATGTGTTATTCAGCTGGGCCATTCGATATAGAAGCCAATGTTCATGCCGCTCAAGAACGACTCGATCAATTTGTACTCAAAAGCCAAATTCGCAAATTGACCACCACCCAAGAAGCCGGATACTGGGTTTATTTGCCAGCACTGGCCAGTCGCACCGAAGCCTTGAAAAAAGGCCGAGAACTGGCTGCCGCATTCGTCAAAGACTATTATGTGGTCACCTCAGGTGACAATGAAAACTCCATTTCCCTAGGCCTTTATCGCGAACCCTATAATGCCGACAGCAGAATAGTTGAGTTATCCACCAAAGGCTTCCAAGTCAAAAAAGAAGTACGCATTGAACAATGGCCTGAGTTCTGGTTAGATTTCAGCATCACTGAAACTCAAACCAATCTGTTACCAGACCTTAAAACCAGTTACCCCAACATCAGCCAAAATGAAGTCATCTGTAAGACCAACTAATACACCACAACCTCATGACACACATCCTGTTTGCTGATACCAGCCACCCAAAACCTTATGATTTTGATGATTTGGTTGCCCACGCCATGGGAGGAACCGAATCAAGCTTATTGAGAACGGCTAAAATTCTCAGCTCTCAAGGTCATCAAGTGACCATCTTTCAGCAACACCGTACAGCCACTAAAAAACAACACCACATTTTATTCCTGGGCCCGAGTAAATTAACGCCATCTTTAATGCCAGATCACGTCGTAGTATTGCGAAAATTTCCACAATTGATTCAATTCAAACAACATTTCCCCAATGCTCAATTCCACCTTTGGATTCATACCTACAAAAACTGGGAATACGTACTTAAACGCAGTATTCGATTCAAACCTGCTTGGCAATTAATCACCAACTCACAGACCCATGCCAAGCACTGCAATGACATTTTAAACCGAGGCATTATGGGGCGAGTTTATAACTTGTTCAAACCTCAAATCAGCATCAGAACCTGCTACAACCCCATCCCTGTTGAATTGGCTGACTTTCCAGCACAAAAACGTGATCCCAATAAATTACTTTTCTTGTCCGCACCCAATAAAGGTTTGTCCCAAGTATTGCAAACATTTCAGCAAATCAATCGGCACTTAAAAGATTTGCAACTATACGTTGCCAACCCAGGTTACCGCAAAGACCACCCGGAAGACATTCCAAATGTTCATTACTTAGGTGCACTGCCGGCAGAACAAGTTAAACAGCACATTGCGACCAGTCTTTGCGTGTTTTATCCACAAAACACCTTTGCCGAAACCTTTGGTTTGATCTATGCCGAAGCCAATGCACTGGGTACGCCAGTAATGGCGCATGATATTGGTGCAGCTCGCGAAATTCTACACCCTAACAATGTCTTAATTGATGCCGAGGATAACTACCAAATCACCAAAACATTAGCACAATGGCAGCGCGAATTACCCCCAGTAAGTTATCGCTCAGAATTCAATGATCCAGCCATTTATCAACAATGGAATGAAGCACTGAAACTGTGAGTCCACAACATGCCAAACAGCATGCAAGGCAAAACAACATGATTGCCCTCGGTGTTAAAGCTAATGCTTATCTGACCTGTTCACACAAAGAAACCCATGTTAATCAGTGAAACAAGTCACATTTATTGGTCCGATTAAATTCATACAGTATTAATTAACTCGACCTATAATCACTTTCAACTTTTCATTTAACATTTTTAAGAGGGTATAAAACATGGGATATATAGGTATCATTATTTCACTGGCTGGTGGTATTTTGGCCGCAGCATCATTGATCATTAAATTCAAAGCCGAATCAAAAGATCTGATAGAGAAAATCACACCTTTTCAAGGCATAGTTGGTTTGGTGTTATTGGGTTGGGGCGTTTGGGGGTTGATTCAATTGATTCGTGCCATGTCTCATGGTGTTGTACTGGTTGTACCAACAATTTTTGTGGCAGCGCAATTAGTGGTCGGTTTTCTTTTGAGCTTTGGATTGCTCAGTCAGTTTCTGTTTTCAAAGTCTGAAGCTGCTAAACAAAAAGGTGAAAACATAAGAGCAAAATTAGCAGCCTATCAAGGCGTACTGGGCTTGGTTTTAATTGGTTTAAGCATCTTGTCTTTAATTCAATCTTTCTGAACCTGCCTCAGCTTAATAAAACTCATCAAAAGGCTTCGAACAGAAGCCTTTTTAATGTCATAAGCCATGGCTTAATCAGTCTAATATTTCAGTTTTTTACAAACCAGATTTATTAATATGTAATTTATATTGGTGGGTATTAATAAAATAGTTGAAGACAGTTCTCAATAAATCAGTTCATTTTAGAACCCAGCTATATTAGGATATAATATGAATCCCTTGACAGTGAAGCTGAACCATTGCTGTCAAAATGAAGAAATTGTCCATGATTGCATTATTGAAACAAAAGACTCAATCTCATTTCATCACAGTTGCTTTTTCTTTGATGCTTGCGTTGGTGGGTCTTACGGTACTCGAAGATTTCATCCATGCTATTCGCAACAACTACTCTTTCTACTTATCAGAGTCACTGTTATTCAATACTTTCTGGCTTGTTTTTTTACCTCTGTTTGCGTTGTTTTTTATCAGTACAAAAACGATCAAACCAACCTCCTATAAGCAACTCACCTTAAGTGTTTTGGTTTTGGTTGTTGCACATATATCCCTGACCAGTATTACCATCAGTGGTTTATCAAACCTCTTGTTTGATCAAGGTTACAGCTTAGCCAAAGTTTCAACTTACACGGTATCGAATGACTTGATCACTTTGGTATTGATTTATGGTTTCTTTGTAGGTTATGCCAAACGACTCATCACACTTCCGGTAGTTAATCAATCGGCATCGTTCTTGATGGTCAAAACTGAAAACCGTTTAATTAAAATCCAAACAAAAAATATTTTACTCATACAAGCTGCCACTCCTTACGTTTCTATACAACTACAAGAAAAAAATTACCTACATGCCTCAACCCTTAAATCCATTCAAGATCAATTAGACTCAAGGTTTGTCAGGATTCACAAATCAACCATCGTTAATACAGATCAAGTCATGTCTTGTGAATCTCGCTTCAATGGAGACTATGATTTAACCCTAAACGATAACAGTCAAACCCGACTCAGCAGAAATTACGTCGCTGATTTCAGACGAGTTAGTGGCATCGAACCTCAGCTTAAAACCTAATACCCTCAGCTCAAAACAATTGGCTTTGACAAACCAAAGATAAAACCTGAATCTATAACTAATCCAAACGCAGACAAATTATTATGATCCATGTACTATTTATTATGTGCTGTTGTTTATCAACTTTGATTGCAAGAGCCAATGAACCTATTATTGGCGGACCTTGTGATGGTTGTGAATATGTTTTCGTTGGCAAGCCAACAACACTAACTTCTCATGCAGCCATCACACCAAAAAATCAACAAGGCGAACCGTTATTACTTAAAGGAGCGGTTAAAAAGTCAGATAACTCCCCAGCACCCGGTATTATTGTGTACGCCTATCAAACTGATGCTTTTGGGATATACCCCAAAGGAAAAACTCGTCACGGCGGACTGCGAGCCTGGGCCATCAGCGATGCTCATGGCAATTACAGTTTCAGCACCATAAGACCGGGTTCTTACCCTGAAAGAAAAACTGCACAGCATATTCATTTGCATGTTATCGAACCCGATGTAGCAACCTATTATATTGACGATGTCACATTTACAGACGACCCTTTGATCGATGCAGATCTGAGGGATCAAAAAGCTTGTCGGGGTGGCTGTGGTTTGACAACTCCAAAACACGATGTAAATGGAGTCTGGCAAGTTCGTCGAGACATAACGCTTGGGGAAAACATTCATGATTACCTTGATGAGACCAAGTAATTTCTTTTAACCTAGAGCAAAGGAAAATCTTCAGTGTTGACTAAAGACTACATTGCCCTGATTTTCTTACTCAACCATTTCAAACGTCAGATAACGCTGCGGTTCACCATTAATAGGAATCCACTCTTCCCACTCACCCACTACCTTTAAAGGAATATGGGTGAGCCCCCTTAAATGATCAAAGTCATAACTCGCTGTATGTACATGACACCAGTTAAATTGAGGTATCCATTTCGTTGCATGTTGATTATAAACAGGAAGTTTTCTTAAATTTTTTCTATCGTTTAAACGAGAAAAATCCTCACCCGTAAAACTACTGGCATTGATGAGATGATTAACATTAAACTCTGGTAATGTTAGTTTGACATCTGGTACAAAAGAAGTCGCAACAACAGCACGCGTTTTCAACTCCTTGGTCGAAGTACAGCCTATTAAAAAAAACAATAAAAATAAAACTTTCTGCATGCAATTCCGCCAGAGACTCAGACATTATTTTTTCGACCTCAATTCAGACTTTAAGTTCATATGGGTGCTTTACCATCACCATAAGTTGCTACAGTTAAATCAACAGTCCTTTGCCAGGTAAACTGTTTACTGTAAACCAAGCCTTGCATTTGGGCTTGCGTCAACCAATCTTCATCTGCCAAAGCTTCGCTGATACCTTCTTGGATACGCTCAACATCCAATGGATTGCACAACATGGCATGACCTGCTGCCACTTCTTGCATCGCTGAATGGTCACTGGTTAATACAGCTGTACCTGAAGCCATCGACTCGATGATCGGCAAACCAAAACCCTCATACAAAGAGGGAAAGACAGTGAGTTTTGCTCCAGCATATAAATGCTGTAGCTGCTGTTGATCAATGAAACCCAAACTCATTATTTGACCTTGATTAACCAATGATTTGATCTTTTGATTCAAATCTTTATTAAGCCACCCCTTTGAACCAACCAACACCAATGGATAGGCCTTCCTCAGCATTTCTGGTAACAAAGCATAAGCCTCCAATAAACGCATCAAATTTTTTCTGGGTTCAGTGGTGGCCACTGATAGGGTGAATTGTTTATGTTTGAGTTGATGTTGGTTCAGTGTTTTGTTGGTTTCATCTTTCGTATACGGCTTAAAACCGCAGTTTACGCCTAAATGGGTAACATATATTTGCTTCGCAGGATAACCATAATGTTCAATGATCTCCTGTTTGATAAATGCTGATGGGGTAATGATGGCATCAGCTTGATTCAGTGTCTTCGGAATTTCACGGTCTAAAAACTGTAGCCGATAATTGGGCTGCGTTTCTCGATAATGAATGAATGACAAATCATGAAAGGTAGCAATTGATCTTCCATCAAATGGCATCAGTACAAAGTTGGGGCTGTGAAACACATGATCAGTTAAATCAGTAGTTAACCGTTTAAAGTGTTTGTTTCTGCGTTTGGCATAGGTGTTTAATGCCAGCCCTTTAAAAGGAATCCATGGTCGAAAACGGCTGATCCATTGGTTATCATCAACGGCATGATTGATGTCATTAACCCAGTGATCAGATGCAAAGTATTTAATGTCATCAACACTTTCGAGCCTTGCTAACTGCTGCCCCAGTTGCCAAGTATATTGCCCGATACCCGTGAGAGGGTGAGTGATGGCATCAACATTTAAAATGACTTTCAAAAGATTAGACTTCCTGGTTACAATAGAACATGTCCACATTCTAACAAATTTGTCTCATGTCTAACCCAATACAATCACCATTTCATTTGGCCATACCGGTAAGAGACCTGGAAGAGTCGAAAAATTTTTATCTCAACACTTTGGGTTGCCAAGCTGGCCGCAGCTCTGACTGTTGGATTGATTTGAATTTATATGGCCATCAATTGGTTTGTCATTTAGATCAATCATTGGGTAAAGACGGTCAAGTTCGATTGATCAATAATGATGTTGATGATCATGGTGTACCTGTACCTCATTTTGGCGTGGTTTTGAACATGGCCGATTGGCATGTTTTGGCTGATAAACTCAAGGAAGCTGACACCACTTTTATTATTGAGCCCTACATCAGGTTTGAAGGTTTACCTGGAGAACAAGCAACCATGTTCTTTCTTGATCCATCGGGTAACGCCTTGGAGTTTAAAGCATTTAAAGACCTGTCTCAACTTTTTGCAGTGGATTAATCTGTAACTCCAAGTCCATCTGACGCCACTGTTTTTGTTCGTCCTTCAGATCTGCCTTAATCAATGAATGATCGATCAACCAATCTTTGTTTATCCGCAATTCAATGCGGTTATCGTTCCAACTGATGTGTTCAATGGGTACTGGCTCAAAATGACGATTTCTGGCAAACACCACTGACAACCGCAAAACCACCAACAACTTGACCACTACCTCATATTGTCTCTCTGTTAAATCAGCAAGCACTGATTTATTGATTTTACGACGATGTAATCGAATCAAAGTGGCCATAACCAACTTTTGTTGATTAGAAAAACCCGGCATATCCGCATGTAAAACCACATATGAACCGATTTTATGGTAACTGCTGTGAGCAATTGATAGTCCCAGTTCGTGTAATTTTATGGCACCATCAAGTAACAGAAAAATACGGTTCTCAACTTTGATATTAATTTTAGCCAATATGTCTTCGGCATAGCGACGAACATGTTCTGCTTGAACGTTATCAGTGGTGAACTGCTCACTCAGCTTTCTGATACTGCGTTGGGTAACTGAAGTGTTTTTCGGCCCATCGGACATTTCATAGATTAAACCTTCACGCAAAGCACCCTTAGAAACATCTAATTGTTCTATTGAAAATGCCTTAATTAAGGCATAAACAATCACCAAACCACCAATAAAAACAGGCCTGCGGTCTTCACTCAGTCCTGCCAATTTATGCAACTGTTCAATATCTCCCAGTTCAAAGCACCTTCGTTTCAGTTGTTTTAATCCACCTAAAGTTATTCCAGTTGGTGACCATTTATTAGCTTCTAATATTGCGGCAGTTGCTCGCATCGTTCCAGAGGCCCCTACAGCACTTTCCCACCCACGTTTTTTAAAATCTTGTAAATATGGATTCAATTGTTGTAAGGCATTAATGACTGCATTTTTCCAATTTTGTTTGTTGATTTTACCGCCTTTGAAATACTTCTTTGTATAGCTAACACAACCCATGTATAAACTTTCACGAGCCACTGCTTGCATACCATCACCAATGATGAGCTCTGTGCTACCTCCGCCAATATCCATCACTAATTTTCTGGCCGGGTTGCCACTGGTTGATTGGGCAACACCTAGATACAGCATTCGCGCTTCTTCACGGCCTGAAATAATTTCAATCTCATGGCCTAAAATCAATTCTGCTTGATGAATAAATTCCGCAGAATTTTTAGCCACACGCAGTGTATTGGTACCCACTATACGAACATGATTTTTAGGAATGTTCTGAATACGTTCAGCCATTGATCGCAATGAATCATAAGCTTTCTCTAAGTATTCTGGAGAAATTAATTTGTCATCACCTAAGCCAGCAGCCATCCGCACCATGTGCTTTACGGAATCAATCGGATGAATTTGCCCTGACTTGAAAGTAGCTACCAACAAATGAAATGAGTTGGAGCCTAAATCAATGGCAGCATAGTTATGACGTTGTGATATCGGCATCGGTTAATTGTAACCAATGCCGGTTCATTTTTGGTCAGATTTATCGCTTCATTGAAGTGAAAAACTCTTCATTGGTTTTGGTGTCTTTTAATTTTTCCAATAAAAACTCAATCGCTTGTAAGTCATCCATTGGATTTAAAATCTTACGCAAGATGTGCGCTTTTTGTAAAAATTCCGGATCAACAATTAAATCTTCACGACGGGTTCCCGATTTATTGATGTTCAATGCCGGCCAGATACGTTTTTCAGCTGCACGTCGATCCAAGTGGACCTCCATATTACCGGTACCTTTAAACTCTTCAAAAATGACTTCATCCATCTTAGAACCAGTTTCAACCAAGCCAGTTGCGATGATGGTTAAACTTCCACCTTCTTCTACATTTCTGGCTGCACCAAAGAATTTTTTCGGTCTGTGTAAGGCATTGGCATCCACACCACCAGTTAAAATTTTACCTGATGCAGGTGTGACGGTATTATAGGCCCGCGCTAAGCGTGTAATGGAGTCCAATAAAATAATCACATCCTGTTTATGTTCAACCAGACGTTTGGCACGCTCAATCACCATATCTGCAACTTGAACATGACGAGTGGCGGGCTCATCAAAAGTCGAAGCAATTACTTCGCCTTTCACCGTGCGTTGCATATCTGTAACTTCTTCAGGACGTTCATCAATCAGTAACACGAACAGCTTGGCTTCCGGGTTATTTAAAGCAATAGAAGTGGCAATGTTCTGCAGAATCATGGTCTTACCCGCTTTAGGGGGAGACACAATTAAACCACGTTGGCCCTTACCTATAGGTGAAACCAAATCAATAATTCGAGTGGTTAAATCTTCACGCGAGCCATCACCTCTTTCCATTTTGAGCTGTTCAGTGGCGAAAAGCGGAGTGAGGTTTTCAAAGATAATTTTACCTTTGGTGTTTTCAGGTGGCTCATAGTTAATGGTACTGATTTGTAACAATGCAAAATATCGTTCTGAATCTTTTGGTGGTCGGATTTTGCCAACAATGGTATCACCTGTTTGTAAGCCAAATCGTCTGATCTGACTGGGTGATACATAAATATCATCTGGACCAGCTTGGTAAGACCCTTCTGGAGCGCGCAAAAAGCCAAAACCATCAGGCAATACTTCCAAAACACCATCACCAAAAATGTCTTCACCTTTTTTGGCATGTTTTTTCAGAATAGAAAAAATCATTTGTTGTTTGTGAACGCGTGAGCGAGTCTCAACGCCTGTTTCTTTAGCAATTTGAGTCAACTTGGTGGTTGACATTTGTTTCAGTTCAGATAAATTCATAGATTGTGTTGTTTAGGCAGAATGCCGATTTGATGATTGTGATTGGTTAAAGTTTAATTTCCCTTGTTAAGCCAAATCATATTACTGAATAGGCTAAAAGTTTACATTTTAAGATTGAATAATATTCGACAAAAGGCTTGTCTGAATTGGTACTGCATAAACTACCATGTATGTCGGCTGCTGTCCAGCTTGAAATAAAAAAACGCCCAAATTTTATGCAAATCCAAGCGTTTAACGTAATTAGGTTTGGTACTAAGAGGTGTGCTTACTTAATATCTCTAACAACTGACCTTTTGAAACAGCCCCTACATGTTGGTCAATCACTTCTCCATTTTTAAATACCATCAATGTCGGAATGCCTCGAATGGCCATTTTCACAGCCGTTTCTTTGTTGTCTTCGATGTTCAGTTTAGCCACTTTAACCTGGCCATCTAATTCATCAGCAACTTCTTCTAATATTGGTGCTATCATACGGCAAGGTCCACACCACTCCGCCCAATAATCAACCAGGACAGGTAACTCTGAATTGGTGATTTCTTCAAAGGTAGCATCAGTGGCTTCGATAATATTTTCGCTCATGTATGTTCTCCATAAATACCTTGGATTCAAGGTTAGGTTTTAATATGTTTGCTAGTATGGGGCCTAATCATTTTAATTCAATCAAAATTTTGCAAGCCTTCATTCCAAAACAATGAAAGAGGTTTTGGCTTCCCCAAAATAACACTGATGTTTATTTGATCGAGTTTTTTCCATAAAATTACACTTAATTCAATCTTTTATCACTCAATAGCTCGTTGTTTCATCTGCCAGCACAAAAATTATGTTATTTTGTTAAAACAATGTTTGAACTTTGTTAAGCTTTTATGGATCAAACTTAAAAGTATAACTTTTGACACTGTTAGACCAGCACATAAGTAATTAGTATGAGTCATCACAAATGGGGACGACATTAAGGATGTTAGCACTAAAAAATATATCAAAAATATACCAAACACAAGGTGAAACCATCACCGCATTAGATCAAGTCGATTTAAATATAGAAACGGGTGAGTTTGTCGCCATCATGGGGCGCTCTGGTTCTGGTAAATCTACCATGTTGAACATCCTTGGCTGTATGGACAAACCCTCATCAGGGCAGTACAAATTAGCCAATCAAGATGTCAGTGCACTGAATGATGATGAATTATCCAAAATACGTAATGACCACATCGGTTTCGTCTTTCAAGGCTTCCATTTATTACCACGGCTAAGCGCACTTGAAAATGTCATGGTGCCTTTACGTTTTGCGTCCCCTGAAAAACAACAACAAGGTGAAGCTCGTGCCAAGAAACTGCTACAAGAAGTGGGCTTAGGTGATCGCATGCACCACATGTCGAATGAAATGTCAGGCGGTCAGATTCAGCGTGTGGCGATCGCACGCTCATTAATCAACCAGCCTGCTGTACTATTGGCAGATGAACCCACAGGTAATTTGGACAGTGCCATTTCTCAACAAATCATTGACTTGTTGGTTTCACTTAATCAAGCCGGCCAAACCATTGTTATGGTGACCCATGAACCTGACATCGCTGAAAACGCGGGCCGCACCATTCACTTTTTAGACGGAAAGATAGTCGCATGAAAACCCTATTGAAATTAATGTTGTTGATCATCACCCTCAACAGCCAAGCCAAAATGTTTACTGGAACGGTCGAATCAAGTCAAACTCAAGTAGTCAACATACCTCAAGTCAGAGGTTGGCAAGCAAAAATAAGTGAAATGGCTGATGAAGGCACTTTTGTTCAAGAAGGCGATTTCTTGATGCGTATTGATGGCAGTGAACTAGACAGTACCATTGAAGGCAAGATTGAACAGTTAGATGTATTTATAGCCAGCGGCAAACGAGACATGATTCAAATTCAAATCGATTTGAATAATGCCCAATTGAACCATAAAAAAGCACAAGTTGCACAAAAGGTTGCCAAGCTCAAAGCCGACGTGCCAGTTAATTTCATCGGCGAATTGGAGTTTAAAGAACGTCAATTGACTTTAAAAAAATCCATTAAATCTCTCGATGAAGCTAATAATGAACTGATTGCCATTCAAAAAAAACAACAAGAAAAACAAGTTGAGATTAATTTAGGAAAAGAACAAAAAGAAAAAGATTTGGCCTACTGGAAAGGTCAATTAGATTCATTAACCATAGAAGCAACTCAAACAGGTTATATTGTTTATTCTTCTCATCCATGGACAGGCATTAAGTTTCAAGTAGGAGATCAAGCTGGTAGTGGCATGGAAGTACTCAAGGTCTCAAAGAAAAATAACATGAAAATCAAGGCGTGGGTTAATGCCATTGACATACCCAATGTAAGCAAAGGAAAAGCTGTCAATATTAATTTTGATGCACTCCCCAAAACACAAGCTAAAGGACAAATCACTGAGATATCATCGGCTGGCCGAGATAAAAAAGACTGGGGTGATGGCCTATATTACGAAATCGAGATCAAATTGAGCGATGCAAATGGCATTCCTTTGATTCCCGGAATGAGCGCCCTGATAACGTTAACTGAGGTTTAATCCGATGAGCACAAACAAGCTACAACATTTAACACTGCTAATTCTATTAGTTTGTATTCACCCTACTATTCAAGCTACCAATTTTTCTGCCAATGGTGAATTAAAAGCCGTCGAAACAGACAGTTATTCACCGCCTAAAGTCAGAAGAATATGGCAATATACCATAGCTTTCATGGCAGACGACGGCAGTCAAGTCAACCCAGGAGAACCCGTTTTGATGTTTAAAACAGACCAGCTTCGAGAAAGGCTGATGGATAAACAAGGCGAGTTAAACATCAAACAATCTGAACTGGAAAACGTCGAAGTTGGTAAAATAGAAACGCTACAAAACAAAGATCTGGCAATTGATGAGAAAAAAATGTTGTTGGATAAAGCCAAGCGAAAAGCTGAATTACCCAACAGTGTAATCGCTCAAAATGAATACCAAGAAAACCAACTTAACTATGAGTTGGCACAACTAGAATATCAACACGCTATAGATGACCGCTACTTGAACGAAGAAAAACTCAAAACAGAAGTACAAATCCTCAATGCCAATATATCTAAATTAGATGCTGAAGTTAAAGAATTAAGAAGAAGTATAAAAAGCATGCGTATCATGTCCAAACGCAAAGGAATTGTCATGCACAGAACGGACAATAACAACAACAAGTATGCCGTAGGAGATTCAGTTTGGGGTGGCGCCAGAGTCACAGAAGTGGCAGATTTGGACCAAATTATTGCACAACTTGAAATCAAAGAAAATGACATGTCTCGTGTCAAGGAGGGACAACAGGTCAGTTTTGTATTAGATGCTTATCCAGATCTTGAATTTACCGGAATCATAGATTCACTGTCTAAAGTGGTTCGCACTAAATCCCAGAACCAACCATCTAAAATCTTAGATGCAACCGTTAAAATCAACGATTTAAATCTAGACATTATGCGTCCGGGAATGAGCATCAAAGCCACCATATTGGAAGATTCTGCATGAACAAGACATTATTATTTGTAATGATTACCCTAATCATTTCTGGGTGTAAAACTGAAGAAAAAGTTACCACGCCTGTCATTCAAGTTTTTTCAGACAAAGTGTTGTTAGAAATACATGCTGAAGGAGAATTAGAGGCCGTAAAATCAACACCCATCTCTTCTCCCGCTGGATCCAGAAGGCGGCCACAAACTTTGGCATGGATCATGCCCCAGTTCTCGGAAGTGAAAGAAGGTGATGTGGTCGCAAGATTTGATGGCAGTACATTTCAGATAGAAGTCGACGAAACCAATTATGAATTACAAAAACTAATGTACTCAATGATGGCCAAAGATCGTGAAATTGATAACAACAAATTCAGTTTTTCGGCGGAATCACAAGTCATTGATTATGAGTATGAACTGGCTAAGCAGTTTAATATTGACGACCCTTTACTGTATACCAAAATTGAAATGATTGAAGCAGGTGACAATGAAGAGTTTTTAAAGGCGAAAGCCGACCATATTGATAAAGTAGAAGATAATTTCAAAGAAAAATCCACAACTGAAAAAGCAGTACTGGAAAGTTCCAAACAGGTCCAAGTGGCTAAGCTTGAGATGAACAATGCCAGCTTAAGCGCCCTTGAGATCAAGGCCCCTCATGATGGTTTATTTGTCTTGGAACCTTCTTGGGATGGCTCTTTACCTGAACCAGGGAAGTCTATTTTCCCCGGTACAAAACTTGCCTCCTTACCTGATTTAAATCAAATGCAAGCCAAAGTATATGTGCCAGAAGTTGAAGCCATAGGAATCAAAGAAGGTGTATCCGTTAAGGTTAGTTTACACGCGTTTCCAGACACATTTTTTGACGGTACGGTCAGTTCAATCAGTCAAACTGCTCAACCCAAAGAACGGAACAATCCGGTGAAATACTTTACCGTTTTAGTTGCTATTGAATCCAAAAATACTGAAATACTCAAACCAGGACAAAGGCTAGCAGCCAACATTTATGTTGTAGAACAAGAGCAAGGTTTAGTGGTGCCTATCCAAACTGTTTTCCGTGAACAAAACAGTACCTGGGTATATGTTCAAAACGGCACCGTTTTTAAGCAACAGCCTATCACCACAGGCTTTTGTAGCTCAAGTTTATGCACCATTGAATCAGGCCTTAATGACGGTGATGTCATCGCCTTAAGCCAACCAATAAATGATGCTGCTGAGGCTACATTATGAACGCATTAACCATTAATTTGAAACATGCCATTTCGGAGATGTTACACCACAAACTGCGCACCTTATTAACCCTGTTGGGAATGGTATTTGGTGTGGGCGCAGTCATAGCCATGCTCAGCATTGGCGAGGGCGCTCAAGCAGAAGCCACGCGTTTAATCGAAAAAATGGGCTTGCGTAACTTAGTGATTGAAGAAAAGCCCTTTGATCAAGAAACACTGAAAGAAATTCGCACAGACACCTTGGGCTTAACTGTCAATGATGTCAGAACATTACAAGACAGTTTACCTTTTGTGGAAAAAACCTGTGGTGAAAAAACCTTGAAAACCTGGAGCCTGTTTTCAGCCCAAGCCAACTCCGATGGCGCAGTCAAAGCCATATCGCCCAGCTGTTTTTCAATGTCTAACCTAGCAGTGTCAACAGGACGTTTATTCACTGATAATGATAACAACGGGTTTGCACAAGTGGCTGTGATTGGTTCTGAGGCCGCTGAACAGCTCTTTCCTAACGGGGAAGCCTTGGGCCAATACATTAAAATCAACCACCTGTGGGTTGAAGTGGTTGGCGTTTTGCGTAAAGATGACTTATCAAAAGATGAAATTCAAGGCATTAAACTGGGCGCAGAACACAATCAAGTTTTCATACCTGTGGAAACTGCATTTAAACGATTGAAGTTGGAAATGCTGGAAAGTCAGCTAGATACCATCCGTGTCGGCCTAGATGAGTCCATTAAACCCCAGGTGGCCTCAGTAGCCATTGATCGACTGCTTAAGCGTCGTCACGGCAATATAGATGATTACCAAATTGTGGTACCCGCATCCCTACTCAACCAACAAAATCAAACCCAACAAATCTTTACCATTGTCATGTCTAGCATTGCTGGAATTTCATTGTTAGTTGGCGGCATTGGTATCATGAACATCATGCTGGCTACTGTACTAGAACGTACCAAAGAAATTGGATTGCTGCGTGCATTAGGTGCCCGTAAAGTTGATATTAAAAATCAATTCTTAATTGAAAGTGCTACCATTGCTGCAGTTGGCGCGGTGCTGGGAATCATCATGGGC
Organism: uncultured Marinicella sp.; assembly: GCA_964631055.1. Lineage (GTDB taxonomy): Bacteria > Pseudomonadota > Gammaproteobacteria > Xanthomonadales > Marinicellaceae > Marinicella. Next base: position 22,579 of record CAZVZJ010000019.1, on the reverse strand, counting down.
ATTGTGCTGTCATTTTTAATTCAATCATTGGCCGATTGGCCGGTGGCTTGGAGCTTCTTTTCAATAGTTTTAGCGGTTGGTGTGTGTTTGATTACCGGCGTTGCATTTGGCTATTACCCAGCCAAACAAGCAGCAGAGCTAGACCCAATTCAAGCTTTACAGAAAAATTGATTATGGTGATCAAACTCTTTTTTCACCACAAAGAGAAAACCAAAGCTATCGTCATTGCAAAGGGGCCTAAGTCTTACCTTCTTCTCAATGACGATAGCTTTGGTTTAGAGTACTTAACAGCTGTTCAGTCAACTTAGGTAGTTACAACTACCCTATTTATTCAAAACTGTTATTAAAGATCACATCGACCAATCTAAATACACCTATGGTACCGGTATCTTCATAACTCACCAACAATAAATTTTGCCCAGTGGCATTATCTGCTGCAGCTATATACAACAAACCTTCAGGTGCCACATCACCATCAGTTGCAGGTTGATAACTTTCGAAGGTAGCCATTGCTGGATTACTGATGTCATAAACCATCACCCCACCAACTCTTTCTAAACCAATAAAAGCGTATGATTTCTCATTAATGGTTGCTGTAGTTACACCCTCAGGTTCTGCACCCTTATTGTCACTGCGTTCATCAAAATCACTGGGTGATGAATTATTTGCATTGAAAAGTTCCGGGGTTAACTCTGCAACTTTCATCGCTATCTCGCTACCTGAATCAAAAATTTGAATTCCATTCGCAGCATCCCAAATTGAAAATGAACGCGCACCATAAACAAACAGTTCTTCATAGCCATTAGAACCTAGGCCTAAATTTGTTTGGGCATCCAAACGACCTAGTTGAGCATCAGCTTGTAGTTCTTCTGCATTTGGAAAAGCCACTGGATCAAGAACCAAATCTTTGATGCGCTGATCTGCATCTCGAGCATCTCCCTCATTGGCTGTAAGGTAATATTGAGTACCATTTAAGTCGATTGCAGCAATCGCATCTGGCATATAGATACCTTTGACAGGCCAATTATTAATATTGATGCTTCCCTCTCCTTCTGGCCCATCACGATCACTTGGATCTAACTCATTACCCGGTAAACTGTGATCCTTAAAGCCAAGCGCCTGAATTGATTCAATTGCTGGCGTAACCAAATTGACCACAGCAACTGCATTGTTTTCTTGCAAAGTAACATAAGCTCGGCTGTTATCTTCACTGATTGCAATATATTCTGGCTCTAAATCATCCGCCACTGCTTCATCAGGCGCTATGATTAAATCATTTGGAAGCTCACCATTTCTTGGCTCTCCTAAATTAAATGCTGTAAAGTCTAGAGTATTCACAGTAGCAGACTCCAATCCATCTGATAAACCAATGATACTTATTGAACCCAAAGGATTGATTCCATTATCAGCCTCACCTTCATTGGCCACTATTAATTGGCTACCATCCTGGTTAAAAGTTATCATGTCAGGCAAAGAGCCTACATTGATGGTAGCCTGATGAACGCCATCCACATCAAAAAACGCTACAGTACCTGTGTCTGTTACTGTTTCCGCCTCAATTGCAACAGCAACCAAACCATTGTAACTGGCGATGCTGTTGGGCCCAGCTCCAAAAGAACTTAAATCAACTTGCATGCTGACACTTGCCAATACAGGGTCTGACAAATCAAAAATACTGAATGAAGCAAAACCAGAATTAATGACAAATAATTTTTGACTGGTTTTATCATAGCTGCTAATTTCTGCAGATGCTTCACCTAAGCCAGTAGATAAAGTGTTAATTTTTTCTAATGTGATGGTTGAGTTGGCTTGTGGGATTAGCGCCATCAATGCACAAACTTTAACGAATTGTTTTATTTTAATTTGCATGGAAACCTCTTTATTTGAATGTCAGGCATATCGAACCCGATTGAAAAAAGAGGAAGTTTAAAATGCCTACATGTGATTTATATTTCAATCACATGATGTTTTTATGACAGTTGATACAAGCTTTTTCATTAATATAACTTGGCCCAAAAGCCTGTTTACCTAACATATGACTGTAATAGATAGTTCATATCTGATAACATGTACGAAAACAAGGTATACATTTTCAATTGAGTAAAAAGGATTAACATGGAGAAAAATCTACTCTTTAGAATCATTAGTTATTTATTAATGATCAACCTAATCATTCCAGTCATGTCATTATCATCGACCATTGAAACACATAACGAAATTGGTCAACCGGAACATTTAATCACTGCGGGAACTCATCTTAAAGATCACATTCAAATTAACTCACCAGCAACAAGCACCTTTACCCGCAAAGACATATTGCGCAGCGGTGCTGATAATGTTGCAGACTTTATTCGCAACTTACCCATTAACTCATTTGGTTCTTTAAACCTAGAACCCGGTAATTCCAGACAAGGCGAATCTGAAGTTTCGATAAGGGGCTTAGGAGCCAATCGCTCTTTGGTACTGATTGATGGGCGGCGAATGGCTAAATCCCCTATTGATGGCAGTTCTCAAAACTTAAATTTAATTCCTTTAGATGCCATTCTTAAAATTGAAGTCTTACCTACAGTTTCTTCAGCACTTCATGGCTCTGATGCCATCGGCGGTGTCATTAACATCATCACCAGAAAAGAATCTAAAAGTGGTGAAATAATTCTGCGTACCTCTAATCCTTCTATCTCCTCAAACGGAGGAGATAGAAAAAAAGCTTCGATTACATTAGGCACTCATTCAGATCGGTTTAAACTTTTTGCAGGGATCTCATGGAATCAAAGAGATGCTGTTTATCACGATGATGTACCGTGGAATCAAGATAGGTTTTCAATAGCAGGAAATAACTTTTCAACTGTAAGTTCTCAACTTTTTTCCGCAGTAGATGGTGGATGCAGTTTCAACAACTCAAATTATATCCTGGTACCTTCAACAATTTCACTAAACGGCCGCCTTTGTAGATACGATACTGACTCTGAAGTCATAGATGAGGCATCTACCCAGCTCCAATCTTTTTATGCCAATGCGACTCATCAAATCAATGATCGTTGGTTGCTTTCAGTGAATACTTTATATACCGAATTTGATTCCTTCAGTGAGTTTGCCCCTGCTAATTCAAGTTTTTTAAGTAGCATTTCTATAAACAGCATCAATAACCCCACTAACCCAAACAGCCCCGCCTATGACCCTCTTTTAGGCCTAGACAGTCAACCTGTATTTCCTATTCATGGATTCGCTGTTTTAGACAACAGGAGTTTGGAGACCATTGATCAAATGTTGAATTTAAAAGTTGGCTTGGAAGGTCAAATTGGCTCAGCTCATTTGTCCTTAGGCCTAAGGCACACCAATAACCAATCAGAGCGAATAAGACGAAACTTTCTGTTAGTTAATGCGGCAAATGAATTCATCGAAAATGGGCAATATAACTTACTAAATCCATTTGAGACCTCACAATCAGTCATTAACAGCATAAGAACCGATATTTCTCAACAAAGTAAATACAGTCAAAGTGAATTATTTTCAGCTTTAAACTTCAATTGGCTATCATTACCTGGTGGTGACCTGTCCTGGGCCATTGGTGTCAATTATCAACGTGACCAACATAATGGCATTTTTAATCCAAGATTTAATCTTGTTGATTTCAACGATGATGAAGGCGTTTCAGCGCAACAGCATATTTTTTCTGTTTTTATTGAATCCTCCTTACCATTATCCGATAAAACCGATATAAATCTAGTCAGTAGAATTGATGATAACTCTGAATTCAATACAACTTTCTCAGCTCAAGCCAGTGTTTTCCACCAAGTTAATAACCAACTCAGTTTACAAGGTTCTTGGAACAAAGGTCATCGCACACCCACACTCGCAGAAGCAAATTTAATTGAATTTGGCACCCGATGTTTTGCACTTAATCCAACAAGTACAATATCATGTGGCAGAGGCGTAGAGGCATTAATTGATGAACAAATTGTTAACCCTCAATTGGCTGAAGAACAGGTCAATCAATTCCAAGTTGGGCTTCACTATCAACCCCTAGAGTGGCTGGAAATAAACCTTAATTATCAGAATGTTCACCTCAAAGATCAAATCACATATATCAATAATAGTTTTTTAAGAGCCCTGCAAAGACGTCTTAACCTACCTCCTGGGCTTGGTTGTGATCGTATTGACGGAGCCAATGACCCTGACTTACCACCTATTTCTTGTCAAACTGGGCGAGCAAACCTGGGATCAATTAGAACTGATGGCATCGACTTCGACTTAAACATAAATTATGGCAGCCACAAGGCTCAGTTCAGCCATTTTTTCAAAATCAGTCACACACTTGAATATAAAACCGATATCGGTTTTGGGTCGAGTGACACTTTAAACTTACAGAGACTGCCTGATTTTCGTGCTCAATTGATTAATTCTTTAAGTATCAAAAACTGGGATTTGACACATATTATTAACATCATAGATCAACCAAACAACCTTAATTTTCCAACTTGGGTAACACATGATGTACAAATAAATTACTCAACTCAGTTGAACAGTATCATTTCTATAGGTGCACAAAACATCACTGCAAAAGAGCCACCTATTAACCAAGATAATTTTTTAAACTCATCGGATTTTAATTCAAACTTATACAACGGTTTTGGCCGCATCATCTTTGCCAATTATACCCACACATTCTAACGAACAATCACAATTTGAAGCCATTTTAACTCCTGGCTAAAATGGCCTTAATATTGGCGTCTGCATCTGCATACTCTGGATCAATTTGGTTCGCAATCCATCCATGAAAAAGCTTGGTGTCTCGTTTGATTTGTTGTATGGTCAATAAACTGTGATTAATACACCCAAGACCAATTCTGGCAACCACCACAATCGGCAAATTTAAAGCGGCAGCCAAATCTTTTAACATCAATTCAGCACTTAAAGGCACACACCACCCACCCACACCTTCAACCAAGACTCGATCATATTTATTGGACATGTTTTCAAACAACTTTAGACACTCTTTTAAATCAAAATCACCCTTTTGATCTGCAATATGTGGTGAAGCAGGTTGCTCAAATGTGAATGGATTGATTTCTTGTAAAGATTGCCCAGTGACTTTAGCCAATGCCATGGCATCCTCGCTGACCAATTGCCTTGTTTGCCAGATGGCGCCAGAAGCAATAGGTTTAAAGGCACCAACAGTAAAACCCTGATCTTGCCACGACTTTAAAACTTCACACGATACATATGTTTTACCAGCATCAGTATCTGTTGCAGTAATGAAACAGCTGGACAATTGAGTGTAATCTTTAATCAACATAGATAATTTAAATAGCTGGCTTTTGAATTAATAAGGCTAATTTTTCAAATTGATCCAATGCAATGGTTTCAGCTCTTTGACTCGGTTCAATACCTGCAGCTTCTAATTGTTCAATAGTAACTACTTTTTTCAAGTTATTTCGAATCGTTTTTCGGCGCATCGCAAAAGCTTGTTTCACCAGCTTCTCTAGTACAGATAAATCAACTTCGACAGGATTGGCTTTGGTAACCAATTGAATGATTTGAGAATCTACTTTCGGTCTGGGATTGAAAGCTTCTGGTGGTATTGATAGATGAGCCACACATTCAAAACGATGTTGCAACATGACCGATAAACGCCCAAATAACTTGGTACCAGGTTCGGCACAGATACGTTGTACCACTTCTTTTTGTAACATGAATATCATCTGCTCAACCTGAGTCGATTGATATAACATATTGATTAACAGTGGAGAGGAGATGTTGTAGGGTAAATTGCCTACGACTTTGTAGGGAGCTTTATCAGTTCCAAGCTTAAGCTGCAATGCATCTTTATGATGCAAAGTGACATTTTCAAAGTGCGCAAATTTTTGATGTAGTATTGGGATTAAATCTTGATCCAATTCAATCAACTGTAAGTTTGCCTCACTGGCTTGTAAATATTGAGTGATGGCTCCATGTCCAGGCCCTATTTCAATGATTTGATCAACTGGCTTTGGGTTGATGATTCTTACGATATTATGGATCACCCCCTCATCGTGTAAGAAGTTCTGACCCAGTGACTTTTTAGCTTTCATGCCTGTCGTTTCTCAACAGAGCGCTTTACACAGGTTCTGGCCAATTTTAAAGCAGCGCGCAAACTACCGACTTTAGCGATTCCTTGACCCGCGATATCCAAAGCAGTACCATGGTCGACACTGGTACGAATGATGGGCAAGCCGAGCGTCATGTTAACTGACTCGCCAAAGCCTGCATATTTCAAAGGGGCTAAACCCTGATCATGGTACATCGCTAAGATGGCATCGTATTGTTTCACTTTGTCAGGTGTAAATAATGTATCAGCTGGTATCGGTCCGTATAAGTCCATGCCTTCTTGTCGCAAATCATCCAAGGCCGGAATGATGGTATCAAGTTCTTCACGCCCCAAATGACCATCTTCTCCCGCATGGGGATTCAAACCACAAACAGCAATTTTAGGCCTTTGAACTGAAAATTTACTGACCATGTCGTTATTTAAAATTCTGATAACTTGTTTGATTTCACTGCCTGTGACATGTGCTGAAACATCTTTCAATGGAATGTGGGTAGTTACCAAAGCCACTTTCATCACTTCATTGAGTAACATCATCACTACTTTAGAAGTCGCAGTAATTTCAGCTAAATATTCTGTGTGTCCAGAAAACTGAATGCCCGCATCATTGATGACTCCTTTATGAATTGGACATGTAACCATGGCTTGGTATTGACCAGACAAACAACCCAAAGCGGCGGCTTTTATGGTTGCCAATACATAGCTTGAATTGTTCAAGTTTAGCTGGCCAAAACAGCTCTTTTCAACCATTGGGACATGATGTATCTGAACTTCAAAATGTTCAGATACATGCGCTTGAATCCAAGCTTCATCTCCAACCAGTACACAGCCTTCTAACTCATTACTTTCAGCTAATTGAGCAACCAGCTCAATGCCAACTCCTGCTGGCTCACCTACAGTAATAGCTATCATTGGCTATTGAATCGATTAAATTCTGATATCAACAAATGACTCACCACGAATTTCACGAATCCACGACTCAATTACTTCTTGTACCTTGCGTTCTCTGATGGCATTAGAAGCTTGTGTACGCCTGAATTCTTCGGTCACATCCGCTTCTTTTTTACCCAAGAATTTAATGATGTGCCAGCCAGCCTCAGTTTGAAACGGTTCAGAAACTTCATTGAGCTGTAATGTTTGCAAAACTGCCCCAATCCTGCCCCCAAATTTATTAACTTCAAACCAACCCATATCGCCCCCCAAAGGTGCTGAGCTATGATCATCCGAATGTATTTCAGCCAGTTCAGAGAAATCCTCGCCTGCATTTATTTTTTCATAAAGGTCATTAGCTACTTTCATACCATCTTTGGCCGTAACCACTTCATCGGTTTTAATCATGAGGTGTAGCATATTGTATTGGTCGACCGTTTTTATGGTCTCACTTTTTTTATCTAGTAATTTTAAAATATGAAAACCACTCGGAGACCTGATCGGTCTAGTCACTTCCCCCGTGTTCATCAAATTAACCTGATCTGCAAATATCGGCGGCAATTGGTTAATAGGTCGCCAACCCAAGCGACCACCTTCCAATGCTTTTTGACCATCTGAAAACTGAGTGGCCAGGACTGCAAAGTTTTCATCAGCAATCAATTTTTCATACAAGTCATCTGCCTTCTTTTTAGCTGCCTCAGTAGCTGCAGCATCATTCTCAGTGCTGGTGGCTACCAATATATGTTGCAGCTCAACTTCACCCTGATCAAGTTCATTGTCGGCTAAAAACAAATCAATTTCATGATCGCTGATTTTTACATTAGAGTTGGCGTAAGCATACCGCACACGCTCAGCTTGCATGTCTCTTCTCATGTCTTTTCGAAAATCAGCGAAAGTAAAACCATCCTGTTCCACAGCTTGCTGCATTTGTTGCAAAGTCACATTGTTTTGGCTCGCAATGTTATTCAAAGCAGCATCAATCTCACTGTCTGATACTTTAATTCCAACCAATTCTGCACGTGCAATTTGAATTTCTTGAATAATCAAGCGCTCCAAGACTTGCATGTTTAAAATATCGGCAGGAGGGACTTGATTACCGCTGGCTTCAATTTGTTTCTTGATAGAAATCACTGCTCGGTCAAGTTCGGAGCGCATGATAACATTCTCGTCTACCACCGCCACGATTTCATCTAACAACTCTTGTGCTTTGACTGATACGAGTGATGAAAAAATTAATAATAAAAGTAGAAGTTTATTCATATTAAAAAGCCTCATTATATCCTGATATGGTTTGTTTAAGAATGCGTCTTGGGTTTCTGCCAATGGAACCCAAACCGTTCAGTTGTATTTCTGCATATATGCCATTATTTGATTGGCCAGACTCGTCAGTCAGATAATGCCGGCCCATTAGGCGAAAAGCCCAACAACAATTTTTTCGCTCATAGCCAAACAACGCTTCAATTGTTTTGTTTGATTGAGTGGAATAATTCCACCTCGCAATGATGCGATGTTGATCCTTAATAGGTATGACAAAAGATGTGTCAAACTGTTCCAGTTGATTGCGCCTGAATCGATAAGCAAAATTAAAAATGCTTTGATTCACTGTTTTTCTTTGTACTCGAAAAAGCCCTCGTTCAACTTCAGACTCTGTTTGGTCATAGTGGATACTCAAACCCGCACTCCAATAACGATTGAGAAAGTGATTGTATTCAATGACCAATGGAGATTTCGTTAAATCTTCAGGTTGATTGTTAATTTGTACTACTTGATCATCAAAATACTTAATTTGGCCCAGGGTAAAATTCCACTGCTCTCGACCATTTTCAGCAAAGCTGCGGTGGGTAATTGCCCCAGCCACTTGGTTCATATCTGACTGGCGATCTGCACCAGAAAATCGATTGGTTTGAAACAGCAACGATGAACCGAATGTCAGTTCACGGCTATCGAAAATAGGAATGTCACTTTGATCACGCTCCGGCGCATACACATAAAACAAACGTGGCTCTATGGTCTTAAAGCCACCTGAAGACAAGTTTTTCTCAAAACTTAAGCCCATATCTAATGACCCTATGGGTAAGTTACGACTGATGTTTTCACGATTATCATCAAATTGATATTGTGTGTTTCTATACTGTAATCGTGGTTTGATATAGCCCCAAGCATTTGACCATTGTTTTTCTACCCAAGGAGTGATGTCGCTACGCCAGGCACCCACAGAGTCCTCTCGGTAAAAATTAACCAATTCTGAGCTGATGCCATAATTCAGTTGTAATAGATAATTATACTCGAACCAATCAAAATTGATTTCTGGCAAAGTTTGAAATGGTTCACTGCTTGTTGTTATGTTTTGACTTAAGACCTGATAATCATTTATACCAGCAAAAAAACGCCAATTTAAGCCATTGCCTCTGACATTGATCGCACTTCTTAAATACGGTGTAGAAGAGATGTATGAACTGGATGAAAAATCTTCATAATATTGCGAGTCTGTAACATGGTTCAAATCACTGTTAAAAGACCACCCACGAGCAAATCTGGTTTGGTGTTTAAATTCAATCAAACCACGGTCACGATCCCGACGATCATCATCTGGTAAATAAGTGCCCATAAATGTGCCGCGACTGTTGCTACTCAAATACCTGAACTCGGCACCTAACATCAAACCATGTTGTTGGAGGAATCGCGGTGTAACAGTGGCATCTATTTGTGGCGCAATATTGATGTAATAAGGTAAGGAAATATCCAAACCAGTGTTATTCGAATAGGAAAATCCTGGTACCAATAAACCTGTTCTTCGGTCATCATTCAAAGGTAGCTTAGCCCAAGGTACATAAAAAATAGGCACATCCTTAAAACGCAAACTAACCCCCTTAAATGTACCCACACCCTCTTGGTGATCCAGAGCTGCCGACCTAGCAACAATTTCCCAATCACGCTGCTGTGGAGAGCATGTAGAAAAAGTTAAGTAATCAAGATCGGATGTTTGATCATTCAAAACCATACGCTGAGCTTTGCCGTTCATGTCTGATTCCATCAGAAAAAAGTCAACTGTCTCTAGCTTAGCGCTCATATTGGTTGAGTTGAACTCTGCTTTTTGAGCGCCAATACGCTGATTGGCATTCTGTAACATCACCCCGCCTTCACTTTCAAACAACTGCTGTGCTTGGTGGTAATAAAGTTTAGGAGACATCATCCTCATGTCTTCTTGGACGATACAAATATCACCATCCAATAAAAACTCATTAGGGCCAAGTACAGCAGAACGACCAGCAAACAAATTAATTTTTCCTGGTTGACTGGTTTTGTTAACACATTGCTGCTGTGCTGTATTCATCATCACATCTACAGCTGGACAGCTTGTAAGCTGTGCCTTCGCCGAAAGTTGAAAGGTCATAATGAAAACGCAGAACAGCTGTTTTAATGATGGATTATTCAAGTGATTTCCAATTTAATGCAGCTTAATTGTAAAATTTTATAATATCTGTTTTACATTCTTAATGGGCTATTTTAATATGGATGGAGGAAAATGTCCTCATAGGATATTTATTATTTGTATTGTGATCATTGTAATTGGGCTAATTCCTATTTTTGATCACCCTAAATTGAGAGTCTAAAATCATGGCAGGTAAATTTGTTATAACTAAAGGTAAAGACAGTAAAGACTATTTTGTTTTAAAAGCGGGTAATGGCGAAGTGATTTTACAGTCACAAGGTTACAGTTCATCATCAGGTTGTGAGAATGGCATTGAGTCAGTTAAAACCAATTCTCAAGATGATTCTAAATTTGAAGAAAGGGAAGCCAAAGATGGGCGCACTTACTTCATTCTGAAAGCCAACAACGGACAAGAAATCGGAAGATCTCAAATGTATAAATCAAACAGCGGTTGTAAAAACGGCAAGGCTTCTGTTGCGAAAAATGCTGCTGACGCTACAGTCGTAGATGAAAGATAGTTTCTGATACGCTTTAATTGAGAAAGACACTTTAGTGATGATAAAGTGTCTTTTTTTTGGCCTAAAAAAATAAAACACAAAGATAAATATGTCATGGTTTGATAATAATGAGATGTGGGAAATATTTTATGATTGTATGTTCGATCATGACAGCTTTGAAAGCGCCAACCAACAATGCCAACAAATTATTGATTTAGTTGGCGACCCAGTGTCTTCTGTTTTAGATTTAGCTTGTGGGCCTGGACGCCATTTATTAGGCTTTTCTCGATTGGGTTTGAAAGTTACTGGTGTTGACCTCAGCGGTTATTTGCTGAATCAAGCCGCCAACTTATTTGAGCAAGAAAGTTTGAAGGCCACTCTGGTTCACAGTGACTTATTGGCATACCAACCGCAATCCAAATTTGATCTAATTACCAATTTATTCACCTCATTCGGCTATTACCCTGACCCTAAAGACAACCAACAGATATTGAATAACGCCTATGACCAACTTAATGATGGTGGCTCACTACTCATTGATACTTTTGGCAAAGAACAAGCTGCACATGCGATCGAACCAGTACACTGCACGGCCTATGAAAATGGTGATTTACGTTTTGAAAGACCGCTGCTGATCGACAATATGCAGGTTTATTCCAACGAATGGATTCTGGTGCGCGATAAGCAAGCCTATCGCTGGGAATATCAGCACTTTGTATACTCGGCCGAAGAGATAACCATAATGTTGAAGCAAGCCGGGTTCAATACCGTTGAGATATATGGATCATTATCTCGAGAAGATTATGACTTAGCTGCTGATCGCCTGGTGGCTGTAGCGCGAAAATAAAAAAGGCCGGAAATTTTCCGACCTGTTTTAAACCCTTTTTGAAAGTTATTGCACTTGATGCATATGAACATCTTGTTGCGGATATGGGAAACTACAACCGCCAGCTTCAAGATTAACTTTCAATTGTTCCATCAAATCACCATGCACCGTCCAATAATCATCAACCTGAACCCAAGGGCGAACCGCAAAATTAATACTTGAATCAGCCAATTCCATTAAAAACACACTGATACCAGGGTCTTTCAAAACCAATGGATGTGCTGTTAATGTATCAGTGATGATTTGTTTAGCTTTCTTAATGTCATCGTCATAACTGACACCGATTAACAAGTCAATTCGACGATTGCCTTGTGAGGTCAAGTTAGTGATCACATCTGAAGTGATCAAGCCATTAGGTACTATGACTTCTCTATTATCTGGCGTTTTTATGATGGTACTGAATATACGAATCTCTTGAACTTTTCCGGTTGCTCCAGCAACTTCAACGATATCACCCAATTTAAATGGACGGAATAATACCAACATCACGCCAGACGCAAAGTTAGACAATGAGTCTTTCAGCGCCAAACCAATGGCCAAGCCTGCTGCACCCATGACAGCGATCAAAGATGTGGTTTGCACACCCAACTGGCCCAGTGCCATAATCACTACAGCCACCAAAATGACGTAATAAACTAAGTTTTTCAGGAAGTTAACCAAAATGGGGTCATTACCTGATTTGTCTAATGCTTTGGCTGTCAAATTAGACATCCACCTGGCAATGCGACGACCAATCCAAAATATAAGGAATGCCAATACCAATGACTTAACGATGCCAATCAGAGCTTCTGGGTTATTTATAAAATCGGTAAAATACGACTTGATTTGATCAACAAAAGACACTTCTTCTTGTTCCATATCAGTTCTCACTAAAAATAAAAAAATTGATTGTAGCAAAAATTGATTTTTCTGGTTGTGACTAATTGTGACGTATTCTATTTTTAGGCTGAATCACGAATTTTTTAGAAATTTTAGCGTTAAATTCATGGCTTTTTTATTCCACAGCAACCCCATGTGGTTACAATGAATTTGCACGTGTTCATCGAGCCAATCAGCTTGTGTTTCCGCCAAACCAACTGTACCATCACTGACACCCATTCGAGATTCAATCAAGCGGCCAAAACCATAAGGAGAAGTGCCCGCAATCATCAATGAATCTCGTTGTTTAACTACCGCACCAGTACCTTGTGTTAGCGGCTCAGTGGCATGGTTCAACAGCCCTTTATGCCAGCCAATTTTCTTCAGCTTTTTGGCTACTTTCGAGCCATTAATTGGTGAGCCCAACATCACCAATTTACCTGACTTTTTGATCTTCGGAAGTGCTTGCATTGCCAAAATGCCTCCCATTGAATGCACCACCAAATGTATGATGCGTTCGGGTCGCGAATTAACAAAAGCAGTTAATTGCAACAAAGTTAAGTCAAAAGATTGTCTGGTCGTTTTGTAACTGAATAGATAAACTTTGTACCCTTGTTGCGTTAACCAACGGTGGTAAAAATGCCATGTCCACCCACTCATCCACAAGCCATGCACCAAAACCACAGCTTGTTGAGGTTGACCTGTCACTTCAGCTCAATCATCCACTTCAGGTAATATCACCTGAATATGCGCCTCTGCTAATTGATCTGCATCAATGGAAGAGGGTGCGTTGGTTAAAGGGCAGGAACCACTGGATGTTTTTGGAAAAGCAATCACTTCACGAATCGACTCTTCTCCACACATCAAAGTCGCCATTCGATCAACACCAAAAGCTATGCCACCATGAGGTGGGCAACCAAACTGTAACGCCTCCAATAAAAATCCAAACTTGTCATTCGCTTGCTCCTCATTGATTCCCAATAGCTCCAGCACAGCTGATTGCATTTGTTGATCATGGATACGAATCGAGCCACCACCGAGTTCTACACCATTAAGTACCATGTCATACCCTTTTGACAAAGCTTCTCCTGGGTTGTTTTGTAATTCTTCCACTGTACCTGTTGGTGCAGTGAATGGGTGATGCAGTGCATCCCATCGGTGCTCATCCTCGTTGAACTCAAACATAGGGAAATCAACCACCCAAAGAGGTTCCCAAGTGTCTTTGACTTGCCCGATATCTTGGCCAACCTTGATCCTCAAAGCGCCCATAAACTGGGTGACCTCGTTGTATTTACCTGCACCGAAAAACAGTAAATCACCATCTTCGGCAGCAGTTGCAGATAATATACCTGCCAAAGCATCATCACTGAGGAATTTAACGATTGGCGACTGCAACCCTTCTTTTCCTGCAGCCTTATCATTAACCTTTATCCATGCCAAACCACGGGCACCAAAGCGGCGGGCGTAAGGTTCATATTCATCTATTTGTTTGCGGGTGAAATTCGCCCCACCTTGGGGTACTTTCAATACCGCAACGCGACCTTTTGGATCGTTCGCTGGTGCTGAGAAAACCTTAAACTCAGAATCTTTGACAGATTCAGCGACATCAACCAACTCCAGATCAATCCTTAAATCAGGTTTATCTGAACCATATCGACGCATGGCCTCTCGATAAGTCATTCGAGGAAAAGGGTTTGCCAACTCAACACCCATAACCGCTTTAAAAGTATCCCGAATTAAATTTTCAGACATTTGTAAAACATCTTCTTGCTCCACAAAAGCCATTTCAATATCCAGTTGAGTAAACTCAGGCTGTCGATCCGCACGCAAATCTTCATCCCTAAAACAACGTGCAATTTGATAATAACGATCCATTCCAGACATCATCAACAATTGCTTAAACAGTTGTGGAGATTGTGGCATGGCATAAAACTCACCAGCATTCATGCGAGAAGGCACCAAAAAATCTCTGGCTCCTTCTGGTGTAGCCTTGGTTAATATAGGTGTTTCTACATCTAAGAAGTCCTGCTGATGTAAATGATCACGCAAAGCATGAGTTAGTTTAGAACGCAGACGCATATTGTGTTGCATTTGCTCGCGGCGTAAATCTAAGTACCGGTATTGCAAACGGATGTTCTCACCTGGGTTTTCATCCAACATAAAAGGCAAGGGTTTAGATGGATTTAAGACATGGTACTCATCAACCACTACTTCTATTTGACCTGTTGTCAGTTTGGCGTTACTTTGACCTGCTGGGCGATTTCTGACCGTTCCTTTAACTCGCAAACAGTATTCATACCTGGCACCGTCAGCAATTTTAAAAGCCGCTTCATTATCAGGTTCGACCACGACTTGAACTAAACCTGTGTGATCCCTTAAATCGATAAAAATCACGCCACCGTGATCGCGTCGGTTACCTACCCAGCCACAAACTTCAACTTGCTGATCCAGGTATTTTTCCGTGACCTGACCACAAAACTCATTCCGCATGACAACTTAGCCTATATATATCTTTAAAAAATCGGCAATTTTACCTTAACCATACATACAGATAACACCTATTTATGGTCAAAAACACCCAAATAGCAATAAGAAAGGGCTTTTAAAAGTGATGTACTTCACAAAACACAGGTTTTTGAGTTAAGCTAATATTCAAATCAAATCTTTACAATATTGGACTCAAGTAAAAAACCGAGTCAATTAGGGTTGGAAAATTATGACAGAACATATAACAAAGAAAAAGTTTGGTCACTATGAAGTGGTCTCAGAATTAGGCCGAGGCGGCATGGGCGTTGTGTATAAAGCTTGGGAGCCTTCACTTAACAGACATGTTGCCATCAAAGCTTTGGGCGAACATTTGTTAGGAGATGAGGGCTTGATCGAGCGTTTCACCCGCGAAGCCAAAAGTATGGCTGCCATCAACCACCCCAATGTAATTCAAGTTTACTTCATTGGCATGGAAGGTCGCCAACCTTATTTTGCCATGGAGTTCATTGAAGGCGTGTCTTTAGATGACCTACTTCGTGGCAACCATGTGCTGACCGTAGCTCATGCCAAAGAAATATTACGCCAAGCCTGCGCAGGATTGGCCGTCGCTCACGATCAAGACTTGGTACATCGTGACATCAAACCCGCTAACTTGATGCTGTGTGATGATGGCACAGTTAAAGTGGTTGACTTTGGTATTGCACAAACCCGCGAATATGGTGACAAACTGACCAATACCGGTGAATTTGTGGGCACACCAGGTTATTTATCTCCTGAAGTTTGTACGGGACAAGATGTTGATGCACGTTCTGATATTTTTGCCCTAGGCATCGTGTTCTATGAAATGTTGGCCGGAAAAGTTCCTTTCGAAAACGAAAGTCCACTGGGTCTCATGTTAGAGGTTGTTCAAGCCGAAATACCAGATATTCGCAGTATCAATAAAAAAGTTGATAAAAAAACCAGTTATATACTGGAAAAAATGATTGCTAAAAGTCCAGATGAACGCTGTCAATCATGCCAAGAAGTGATTAAACACCTCGGACAATCAACCACAGAATTAAGTTTGGCTGACATCAAAAAACAAGCAGTCTCCGTAAAACCTGAACAGAAAAAAGCCAACGTTTCACAACAAGTGACGCTGCCCAATGCTTCAGCCATCGACACCGCCGTTCCTAGCAGCCGAAAAAAATCTAACAAAGCTGGCTGGATAGCCCTGACATTAGCTGCTGCTGTTGGTGTAGGCGCTGTGGGTATACATGAAGGTTATATACCATCACCGTTCAAGCCCAAAGATTACCAAGCCATGACCTTACTAGGAAGTGAGGACAAGGGTATGGAGCTTAAAGACGTTAAATTGAAGTCGAAAGAAGAGATGGCACAAATCAGTCATGATTTGAATGCTCAGTCTGAATCGAGTACAGAAAACATAAATAACGAAACTGCCCAAGTAGGATCAAATAACATTGGGCCTCAAAATGCATCTGTTCCAGCATCTGGTGAAATCTCTGATGCCACAACTGATATAAATGCAAACATCAATCAAAACGATCAACAGACGACTCAAAAGCAGATAGCTGATGAACAAGTTGCCAAGCTTGATAAAACCAATAGTTCAGCAAACGAAAGTTCAGCCAATGATCAAACCAATAACGCCTTGGCCACTGTAACCGCTGATGTAACTGGCAATCAACCAGCAGTAAAAAATCCAATCAATGTTGACAAAATCAACCAAACAAAAGCACAAATTACCAGCCAAACCATCGCTGCTGTTAACACCACCAGTAACCAAGTTCAACCAACCTTGAATGAATTTGTTGAACAACAAAGCAAGCCGGTGGTGAAAAAAGCGGTCAAAAAACGAATAACAGTAAAAAAAGACAAAGGTGTTGCGGTTTTGGTTTTTGGTGATCCGGCTGTGGCCAATCCCATTGAAAAAATAATTGAATCTGAATTAAAACGTGACAACATCAAAGTGCTGAATGAACAATTCGTCCCAGGCATGTCCCAGATTATGGCAGAGGGTGTAGATCTTGCAGCCATCAAGAGTAAATTAGATGCTTATGGCGGACAGGCCATGATCATTGCCAATGTTAATCATGTAGGTGAACAAACCCTGGAGTATTATGGACGACAGTCTCAACTGGTTAATGCACAGTTGGATGTAGACAGTTATGACTTAGTCTCTGGCGACTCCATTGGGACAGGCTATGGTTCTGACTTAAGTTACACCAGTCTAAATGCCACAGAAACGGCGCAAGATGCCGTGATGGAGTTTGTTGATCGTCTAAAAACCGACCTGAAACAAGACCTCAAAAACAATTAACATTCAAAAATCCCAGCAACAGGGTGTCACCAAAAGAATTCTGTTGCTGTCAACTTACGACGCTCGATCTCATCGTTATTGGCGAAACCAACTCGTCACCCAATTTGCAATGCACCAATGGGATGTTTTGGCCCTCAAAGACAGATACTTTTCTTGGCGAATGGGTGGCAATGCACTGAATCTCAAAGCTCAATATAATCAAAAACTAAAGGCACAATACGATGTATTGATTGCCACCTCAATGACGGATTTAAGCACTTTACTTGGAATCTATCCAAACTTGGCTAAGCTACCTAAACACCTTTACTTCCATGAAAACCAGTTTGCTTACCCAAAAAACCACAGACAACAGGGGTTGTTGGAAGTCCAAATACGCAGTATTTATGCTGCTATGGCAGCAGATCACTTATGGCTTAACTCAGACTACAATCGCAGAAGTTTTCTAACAGGTGTCACTCAGCTTTGTCAAGAAATGCCCGATGGCATACCTGCTGACCTGGTACAATCTTTGACCACAAAAAGTTCGGTTTTACCCGTTCCAATCAGCGATGATTGTCAGCCATTAACCCACAAAGTACCCTCTAAAAACATTGAAGTGGTGTGGAACCATCGCTGGGAACACGACAAAGGCCCCGAAACCTTATTGGCACTGATGCGTTTGTGTATCAATAAAACTCACATCAAATTTCACATCATTGGCCAACAGTTCAGAAACCAACCAGCGGCCATGCAAGAGATCATGAACCAGCATCAATCACAATGTCTGACCCTTGGCTTCGTCGATTCCCGTACCCAATACATCAAAACCTTACAACAAGCCAACGTGGTTTTATCCACCGCCCAACATGAGTTTCAAGGTATTGCCATGTTAGAGGCTGTAGCTTGTGGTTGCATCCCCATTGCACCGAATAGGTTGGTATACCCTGAACTATACCCAGCTGATAACCTATATCCTTCAACGCCACAAGAGCCAGAAAAAGAAGCCCAAGCCATTTTACTATTACTGGAAAATTTACAATCATTAATACCTGTCAAACCACCCATCCACTGGCAACAGCTCAAACAAAAGTATGAACAGCTTTTTCAATAAAACCCTGCTGCGACTCATAGGTTGGGTGATGGTCGCTATTGTGATCGTTTTATCTTTAGTTCAACTACCGTCACCACCTCAAAGCATTCCAGGAAATGACAAGTTGTTGCACTTAGTCACTTATTTTGTCCTCAGTTATTGGTTCCTGCACACCTATCTTCATCACAAACTGATGGTTATCAATGGCATGATAGTGCTGGGTCTGTTGCTAGAAGTGTTACAACATTTCACACCACATCGATTTTTCGAAGGCTTGGATATCTTGATGAATACAGTCGGCGTGCTTTCAGCTTTTTTAATTTTTGGAATCATAAAAATCAAGATAAAGTGGTTGTTGATTCGTTAATTTGGCCTAAGTGTCTGTAAAATTAGTTAGAATAGCCTCTTTGATTCAAAAACAGATCACATGCCATCAGTTGACATCATCGTTCCAGTTTTTAACGAACAAGATGTAATACCCTTGTTTGAAAAGCGCATCAAAGCTGTGATGCAAAGCTGTGATATTCAATGGCGCGTGCTTTTTGTAGACGATGGTTCAACTGATGACAGCTTGAATATAATGAAGTCGATTCATGAGTCCAACAACCAATTTGGTTACCTGTCATTGAGCCGTAATTTTGGCAAGGAATATGCCGTCACTGCTGGCCTTGACCATGCTTCTGCTGATGCTGCGGTGGTGATAGATGTGGATTTACAAGATCCCCCCGAATTAATTCCCGATATGGTTGCCCAGTGGCATAGCGGATATGATGTGATCTTCGCCACCCGCAAAGCCAGACATGGTGAGTCAGTGGCGAAAAAAGCCACAGCCAATTGGTTTTACCGGATCATTAACTCCATGAGTAAAATAGACATCCCTAAAGACACCGGTGATTACCGTTTGATGTCACGACGGGCTTATCAAGCTGTTAACAAACTCAGGGAGCGTAACCGTTTTATGAAAGGGCTTTTCGCTTGGGTTGGTTACAAACAAAAACAACTGTATTTTGAGAGAGAGCCACGAGCCGCAGGGACCACCAAATGGAATTATGGAAAGCTGTGGCGCTTTGCCTTGGATGGCATCACTTCTTTCAGTTACATGCCACTCAGATTCGCCACCTGGATTGGCATGACCGTGGCAATCTTTGCCTTCATTTACGGACTCATCATCATAGCAAAGACCATTATTCTTGGGAGTGATGTTCCCGGTTATCCCTCTTTGATGGTGGTGATTTTATTCCTTGGGGGCATTCAGCTAACCGCGCTGGGTATTATTGGCGAATATTTAGGACGTATGTTTAATGAAAGCAAACAGCGTCCACTGTATTTAGTTGATGAGTACCAACCCCCAGAACAGTGAATCAATTCAGTAAAGAGAATAGCCCACTCAATCAAAAAAGTGTTTTACACTGATATGAAAAAACTAATTTACATACTGTTTGCAACTCTAATCTTAGGCTGTAGCCAAGAGGAACCCATAGAGCTTCTGCCGAAGCCCGAACCCTTGTTCATTAAATCAGCACACTATTTCTCCTCTGCTTGGCCCATTACTTTTTGGCAAGATTTTGAAGAAGATGATGTAGCAGGAGAACTAGAGCAAATTAAGAGTGATGGCTTTAACACCATTGTTTTGGTGGTTCCATGGCGAGGTTTTGAAACCAATTTTGAACATATCACAACCACATCTAACTCGTTTCTCTACAACCGCTTAACTTTTATTTTAGATGCCATAGTTGCACAAGACATGAAATATATTTTGAGGGTGGGCTTTCCACACTTTCACATGCAAGATAAGTTTACCTATGCATTAGAACAGTGCATAGGTATGTATACCGACCCCAAAATGCAAAAACAGTGGACTGACTACTTAGAAAATATCAACCAAGCAGCCCAACCATTCCAACAAGCATCCGCTGGCATCATCGTCTCATGGGAAGATTTTTGGTGTCCTCACAGCTTATTTCCTAAATGGAGTGAGGATGAACGTCTCGAGATGGCTCAAGCAATGGGTTATGGTGATTGGTTAAAACAACAAAACCCAAATACAGTTAAAGTATTATTGCAACAAAGTGATGTCAGGTACAACCAAGTAAAAGTCCCGCAACCCGCCGATTTTTCATATGTACTGTACCTAGACTTTATTGACCAAATGTTTGCTCAATATGTTCTCAACCCGGCTCAAACTACATTCCCCAATGCCGCCATGGAAATCAGGGTCGATAAACTGCCCATTAAACAAAATGAACAGTACACCTGGATTGGACATGACTTACACTTGGATGAAGATAACCTCAGAGGAACCTATTGGGCTCCGTTTTGGGGCGCAGAAAATAAAGGTGAATTAATCAGCGCGGAACAAGCCTTAAAAACATTAGAATATTTATTGCGTACTGTTTCTAACGATGGCAAAAACATCAACCACGTACTTGAACAATTCAACTTTTCTGACAACACCATACATTACCCCAATAACGCCAACATCAAACCTGATGAGATTGATGACTTCTTATTGGGTGCTGCACCACTACTGAAAAAGTACAGCCGGGGCTACGGTGTATGGGCATATCGTGACTATCATGACAACGCCATCCTCAATGGTTCTTTTGAAATGGGAGTTGATGGCTGGCATGCCGAAGGTTTGGTTGAAATAGAAAACCACCAACAAGATCAAAGTTTATTGATGCAGGCAGGCAGTTCGATCACACAAAAATTCCTGGCAGATAAACGTTTTAAATTATTGGTCGAATACCAAGATGTGTCAGTTTGCCTTATTGCCAATAAAAAAGCACTGCTTGAAATCAAAGTAGATGGTGTGGTGCTGCAAGAGTGGCATGTTCTACCTGACCAAAACTGTATTCAAATTTCTGCCGAGCCTTTCAAGTTACGAGTTCCGCTGCTGTTTTCTATCAAAGCACAATCAGAAGTTTTAATTGATGAAATTAAACTATTTGGCTTCACTCAAGAATTAGGATTATATGACAGCGAAGGTCAACCTGCCCAATATATAAAGGCCTATAGAAAACTGAACAGTCTGTTTTGATCAATGTGCAAAGTTCGATTTCATAACACACTAAGAATAAAGCTCTGCATTAAATAAATTTCTGCCATAGATTTGTTTCAAAAAGATTACAATAACCATCATGAAAAAATACTTATGGTTGTTTGTGCTTTTTTTGGCTCCCTTGATTGCAGTACAGGTGACTCACATTCTTGCCCCGTGGCCAATCTTAGTACATGTCCTTTTTAGCGCTGCACTGACGATTTTATTGGGCTATACACAACAAATAAAACAACGTTTCAAACTTTTATTTAAAGGATTATTAATAACCGTTTATTTTGTATTTCTTTTCATGCTTCTGTTTGAAGCCATATTATTTGATTACACTGGCAGTGGTTTTACCAACGAAGTCTATTTTCATTTTGAACTTGAATCTTTGAGAATAGGTTTTGGTCAATACCCTGTCCAAATTCTTGCTTTCGTTTGCCTGGTTGTTGTGTATGTATTTTTATTGAATAAAATCCTCAGAGAAACCACTCAGAAAAATCACTTTCTCATACCTTTATTGGCATTGGCTTTAGTGGGTACTATTACTATCCACAGCGCTTTGGCTCGCTTTATATCTGGACTGGATAACTACTTGTGGCAACCGGTCATTGAACTGAATCAAGAGCTCATTAATGAATATGTTGATTTAGGCATCTTACAGAACCAAACCCTGACCAGTAAAAAAGAGCTTAGAGCATCCATTTCAACTGTGCCTCAAAACTTGATTCTGGTCTATCTAGAGTCTTTCAATGCTGGCCTGATGGAGTTAGATCAATACCCTGGATTAACTCCGCAATTAAACCAATTGAGCCAAAATTATCAAAACTTGAACCACCTGGCATCTTCATATGTAACTATAGAGGGTATCATTTCCAGCCAGTGTGGCACCATGATACCTATGACTGCTGGAAACAACACTTTTTTAAACAATGGTGATCTATTACTTAAAATGCCTTGTTTGGGAG
>CAZVZJ010000018.1:0-61124 GCA_964631055.1 uncultured Marinicella sp. | reverse complement strand
ATCCTAAATACATAAATGCGCTTTCTTTTCAGAAATAATCATTGCTGAAATAACTTGATCAAGCTTTCTGGTTCAGGCCGTACTCTATAGTTTGAAGTTTGATCGGAGTATATGATTTTTCCGCCTTTTTCAGTGGCTATGATGGTGGGATAGTATTGGTTGCTTTCATGACCGAGGGCTTGGAAGCCAAATGGTAAGCCATTGTGGTGGATAATGCCCAGTTGTTTCCCCAGTTTTTGATCTTTATCGATTAAAAACATCAATGGGATTTTAAACTTTTTTGCCAGCGACTGTGTGTTCTTTTCTGGTTGAGAGGCGATGATGACCACTAGAACATCCAATTGAGCCAGACGTTGATAATCTTTGGCCACTTCATCAATTTGTGCCATGCATAAGGGGCACCAATTACCGCGGGTGAACATCATTAAAGCAGGTTGTTTTGATATATCCAAATTCGTCACTGCATTACCATCACTGTCAAAAGTTTGAAATTCAGGCAAGTGTTTACCTGTGGTTAATAACTGACTGACTAACCTGCCATTGTTTGAATACCAATAGATGTAAAGTAGGGTAATTAAATAACTGAGGACAGATATGAAAGTGAAAATTAAATAGTCTCTTTCGTGGTTGAATAAAGTTAAACCCATGCCCAGCAAGGAGGTGATTTGCATGGGCCATAAGTGTTTACCTGTTCTTGCCAGTGATTTAAATAACAAAATATAAGATAAAAACAACAACAGTGGTAAGGCTGATAAAGCCATGCCTAAACCCAAGAACAGATAGGCATGTAAACTCAGAATGATGCCATTGAACAGCGCCGTGATAAGAACCAATGGTGAGAAAGCAATAAACAGTGATTTAATGAGGTTCACAGTTATATAGTTCGACTGCGTTTATGCGTTGAGAATTTCAAAATAACAATCATAAATTAGGGTCATACATCCCAGTTTTTAAGGCTTGATTGAATATGGCACAAAATAACTCTGCTGTTTTTTCGGTGTCATATAAGGCAGAATGAGCCTGATCGTTTTCCCACTCAATTCCGGCGGCATCTATGCCTCTGGCCAATACAGTTTGTCCATAAGCCAGCGCCGATAAGGTGGCTGTATCCAGGCAGCTGAAAGGGTGAAATGGATTGCGTTTGATGCCTGCGCGCTCAGCTGCGGCATGCACGAAGCCCAAATCAAAATGTGCATTGTGCCCAACTAAAATCGCCCGTGTACAGTTGGCAGCTTTGATGGCTTTACGAATGGGGGTGAAAATCTTACCCAGAGCGGCATTTTCTTCCATAGAAAGGCGCAGTGGGTGGTTAAGGTCGATGCCTGTAACATCTAAAGCCGCTTGTTCAATATTGGCACCTTCAAATGGTGTGACATAGGCATTGACAGTTTCGCCAGTTTTTAATTGGCCATCGTCATCCATCTCAATGATAACGGCAGCAATTTCTAACAAGGCATCCGTTTGGTTATTAAACCCCCCAGTTTCAACGTCTACAACGACTGGTAAAAATCCTCTGAATCGGTCTTTAATGGTGGCCATAGATGTATATTATTTATTTAATAGGTTGGGTGTATTGTATGAGACAGCAGCTGATAAGAGAAGTTTATTTCTTTGGTTTAGGAGATACATACATGGGTATTTTGGCATGAGCCACTAATTGTCCATGAATGTCATGAACATTAACCAGTAACTCCACATCTTGGGTAGTCTGCCATTCTATGTCCTCAATTTCACACGTGGCTGTTACATCAGTCTCGGCTTTTGCCAAGTACTTAATGTCCATCCCTTTAGGGATCCAGCGCATGTCTTTTGAGATGGAGACTTCCATTAAAGTACCACCTACAAACTCACATAAATTAGCCATAGCAATCGCATGAACTGTACTGATGTGATTGTGTACACGGCGTTTCTTTTTAATGGTGGCTTGCGCATAACCTGGTTTGATTGCATTGAATACTGGCTTAATTGAACCAAAATAGGGGGCTTTGAAACAAATGGCTTTCGAAAACAGCCATAAGCCAGCGGGGTAAGATTCAAATTTCTTTAATAAACCATGCGTTTTGTTTCTGGTATTCATGACTTTTTATGATCTTCGATGTATTGAGCGATGATTATTTCAAGAATTTTTAAAGGTACTGAACCGCTGCTTAAAAGTGTGTCATGAAAAGTTCGAATATCGAACTTTTCTCCCAAAGCATGTTCTGCTTTGCGTCGCAATTCCCAGATTTTTATTTCACCCAATTTATATGACAGTGCCTGTGCAGGCCATGCGATGTAACGATCAATTTCTGTACGAACATTGTGTTTAGATAAGGCTGTGTTTTCTTCCATCAATTTAATCGCTTCTTCTCGGCTCATTCCCATGGCATGCATGCCGGTATCAACCACTAAGCGCATGGCTCGCCACATCTCGTAGGTCAAACGACCAAAATCAGAATAAGGGTCTTGGTAGAAGCCCACTTCTTTGGCCAGTTTTTCGCAATACAGCCCCCAACCTTCACCAAAGGCTGAGATATAAGCATTTTGCCTGAATTCAGGTAAGTTCGTTAATTCTTTAGTCAAGGCAATTTGTAGGTGGTGCCCGGGTACAGCCTCATGAAAAGTCAGTGCTTCTAAGTTGTATATAGGGCGTTTGTCTAAGCCGTAGGTATTAACCCAGTATTGTCCTGGTCGAGTAGAATCTAATGGGGCAGGGACATAACGTCCGGTGGTGTAATTGGGGGCGATGCCTGCAGGAACAGGGTTCACAGCATAGGGTTGGCGTGGTAAACGAGTAAATAATTCAGGCAGTTTACCATCCATCCGTTTAGATATGTCTCTAGCAACTTTGAGCAGCTCATCAGCGCTTTGGGCATAGAATTGTTCATCAGTTCTTAGAAAGTTTAAGAAATCAGCAAAGCTCCCCTTGAAACCTAAGTCTGTGATGATTTGTTCCATTTCAGACCTGATGCGTTTAACTTCATTCAAACCAATTTGGTGAATTTCTTCGGCCGTCAAATCCAATGTAGTATATTCTTTGATTTGTTGTTGGTAGTAAGCTTTGCCATTAGGTAAGTCATAGGCACCAATGTTATTACGTGCGCCAGGTATATAAGTTTGCTGCATGAATGTTTTAAACTTTTTATAACTGGGGTTAATACTTTCAGTTATGACTTGTTTGGCTTGTTCTTGAAATTCAGCAAATTCACTGGCGTTGATATGCTTAGGTTGCTCTATAAACGGTTGGTAAAATGAAGAGTCTTCAGGGTTGTCTTGGATGTATGTTTGAATGAATTCAGGGTAGTGTTGAATAATTGCTTTAGGTTGGGTGAAACCGCGGTTTAGACCAGCTTGCATATTATTCATATGTTGTTGCATAACACGCTCAACTTGCTGCATTCTGCTTAAATGATTTTTATAATCGTCACTGTTTTTGAAACTCGCATAACGATGCATTGTAGCTAAATTAACATGGAATGAGCCTTCGGCTGTGATCGGCATTTCATATTCTTTGAACTGATTGTCGGCAATGGTTTCTTGTAAAAAGCTTTGTTGCATTTGTAAAGAGACTCGATCTTGAAAATCCAACTTCTTGAGTTTTATTTTATTCAACTGATCCAACAAAGGTTGTAGCTTCTCATTTTCCGTGGTGTAGTGAACGGCTGATACATCATCTAATTGATCTGCTTTACTTTGATCGCCTTGAACATAACTCATTTGAGGACTGAGTTCAGCTTGTGTTTTGCTTACTTGTTCCAGAAGTTTATGGAGTTTCTTGCTTTCACGATTGGCGTTGGCCTCCATTCCAATTAGTAAGAAGATGACCGCTAAGGTGGTTTTCATGTTTGTATTCATGGTAATGATGGCCTCCAATTTATAATTAAATTCAGTGTAGAATTCGGACTCGAATGGTGCCTTCTATATCATTCAGCTTTTGTACCAGGGTATCGGATGACTCACAGTTTACATCCATGATGACATAGCCTACATCGCCAGAAGTTTGTAGATACATGGCTGCTATATTAATCGACTGGCTGGCAAACGCGTGGTTGATGCGTTCTAAGGTACCCGGTTTATTTTGGTGTATATGCATTACTCGAGTTAAGTCTGGGTGCAAAGTGGGCAACGAAACCTCTGGGAAATTAACAGCTGATGAGGTTGAGCCATTATTGGAGTATTTGATGAGTTTGTCAGCGACTTCATTGGCGATATTAACTTGAGCTTCCTGGGTGCTGCCACCAATATGTGGGGTTAGGATCACGTTGTCAAATTCAAGCAAAGGTGATTTGAATGGATCATCATTACTGGCAGGTTCAGTCGGAAATACATCTAAAGCTGCGCCATGTAAATGTTCTTTTTTTAGGGCATCGACCAAATCTTCAATCACTACAATATGACCTCTGGCAGCATTGACCAAAAACGATCCCTTGGGCAATAATGCCATTTCTTTGGCACCGATCATATTTTGGGTTAATTCAGTGTCTGGCACATGTAAAGACAACACATCTATTTGTGGTAATAACTCATCTAATGAAGCCACTGCTTCACTATTACCAAGGGGTAGTTTGTTTACGATGTCAAAATATTTTACTTTCATGCCCATTGCTTCGGCCAATATGCATAATTGTGAACCGATGTGCCCAAATCCAACTATACCTAAAGTCTTACCGCGAGTTTCATTGGAATTAATGGCTGATTTAAACCATTGTCCACGATGTGCTTTGGCATTTTTTTCAGGGATGCCACGTAATAAAAGAATGATTTCGGCCATGACTAATTCGGCCACGCTGCGGGTATTTGAAAAAGGGGCGTTAAACACCGGAATACCTTGGGATTTGCAACTTTCCAAATCAACTTGGTTGGTACCAATGCAAAATGTACCAACTGCCATGAGTTTATTACAAACGGCTAGGTTACATCCCTTTAATTGTGTTCTTGAGCGGATACCTAAAATGTGGGTGTCACGCAAAATTTCCTGTAATTCATCGTCACTGGGTGTGCTGTGGTAAATGTGGATATTGTTATACCCATCTTGTCTGAATAGCTTTTCGGCATCTGGATGAACACCTTCAAGTAAAACTACTTTGATTTTTTCTTTACTTAGAGATAGTTTGGTCATATTCTGAGCGATTTTAAAGGTCTCTTTCGAGAATAAAATAGGATTTTAACAGATATGAAAGCCGATGAATTATCTTCTTTATTAGAAAATGAACTGTCCGGTTTGGCTTGGTCCACTCAAGCCAATGACCTGGTTAAGTTTGGTCAAGACTGGACTCGTTTTCATGAACCAGATGCAGCCGTGATTTTTTTTCCCAATGACATCAAGGAAATTCAAAAAATCATCCATGTGGCGAATCAATACCAACAAATTGTGATCCCATCCGGTGGAAGAACTGGGTACAGTGCAGGTGCAGTAGCCACCCAAGGGGAGTGGGTCATCTCTATGGTACGTTTCAATCAAATCAGTGCATTCAATCCGATTGACCAAACTGTGAAAGTCGGTGCAGGGGTAATTACTGAGCAGTTACAAAATTTTGCTGAGGAACAAGGTTTATTCTACCCGGTGGACTTTGCTTCATCTGGTTCCAGTCACATTGCTGGAAATATTGCCACCAATGCAGGTGGGATTCGGGTTTTGCGTTATGGTTTGACGCGGGATTATGTTTTGGGCCTGACCGTTGTCACTGGCACTGGTGAAGTCTTGCACCTAAACAAAGGTTTGGTTAAAAATGCCAGCGGTTTAGATTTAAGGCATTTATTTATTGGCTCTGAAGGCATTTTAGGTGTTGTGGTTGAGGCAGAGATTAAGCTGGTTCAAAACCCTCCGATTCAATCAGTCATGCTTTTGGCATTGTCATCTTTAGAAGCTGTGATGTCGGTATTTGCTTTGGCCAGAATGACATTGACCTTGTCATCTTTTGAATTTTTCTCAGATCGATCATTACACCATGTCATGCGTCACCGTGACTTTGATAATCCATTTGAAGCGTCCCACCCATTTTATGTGTTGTTGGAGTTTGATGAAAATGAAGAGGGTGCCATGCAAGTTTTTGAAGCAGGTATGGAATCGGCTTGGGTGAGTGATGGCATCATTGCACAAAGTATGGATCAAGCGCAGCAGTTATGGCAATATCGTGAGGGTATTTCCGAATCAATTGCGCACTTTACCCCTTATAAAAATGACATTTCAGTGAAAATATCGAGGGTGCCTGAATTCATGCAACAATTGGAAGATGTCTTGGCTGACGAATACCCGGACTTTGAAACCATTTGGTTTGGTCATATTGGCGATGGCAATTTACATTTGAACATTCTAAAACCTGAACACATGGATACATCTTCGTTTAAACAACAATGTGAAGCGGTTAATGAACATGTTTATGGTTTAATTGCTGAATTTGCAGGCAGCATCTCCGCTGAACATGGTGTGGGCTTGATCAAAAAACCATTTTTACCCTACTCAAAATCCAAGACTGAAATTGAATTGATGCAAAAAGTTAAACATGCCTTTGACCCCAATGGTGTTTTAAACAGAGGGAAAGTAATCGATCATGAGTGAGATTAATTTAATACCGAAAGCCAATGGAATGTTATTCAGAAACACCGATAACAGCGTGGTTTTTGTCAAAAATGAAATTAATTCAGTACTCAATAAAGATGAAATGACACAAATGAGATGAATTATTGAAGGTGTCTTAGATGGCAGCTTAGAACAGATTGTTATGAGCCGAAAAAATATAATTAAAGGCGATTGATTTTAATTTGACCTTGACAATTATTCCGACTCATAACAGTTTGAAGCTAACTCGGCTTATGGCTAGCGATTAAAAGTTTCGATGACCTATGAGCGGCTCAGGAGGTGCTTGTGGTGCTGCAATAGCAGGTATTGGTTCCTGGTCCGAAGTAAGTGTTGGGGGTGATGGAGGTGCTAAAACAGGGGTTGGTACCTTTTTTCTGGGTTCCAATATGGTGGATGTAGCGGGGATGGCATTCATGTTACTAATTTCAACTTCAGAAAGTTGTTCGCCGATATTGCTCGTTTGGGCCATGATTTTGATGTCATAGTTAACCTCAGCGCCAGTAAATTTAAACCCACTCCATTGTGCGTTGGTAGTTAATATTGATGGCGTGGCTATTTCAGTTTTGATACCATTTTCAATGGTGCTGATAAATATTTCTGTGAAAATTTGATCGGGTTTATGGTCATTGACATGCGTGATGAAATCAAGGTGATGATCATCAAAGGATACGCCCGCTTTATCACCTTTCTTGGTTAAAATTGATATGTCGGAAGGGCTGGTATCATCTTTTTGAATTTTTAATGTCAATAAGACTTGGTGTTTCTCAATTTTGAAGATGTCTGCTTCATTAGCTACTGTTATTAAAGTATATGTACTCATTAACAGTGCAATGAGGCAGCACACTGAAAGTTTAGTTTTACGCGATGTGGTCATATTATTGTCCTGGTTAAGTTGTTTAATGCGATAAATGTTGAAGTTTTTGGTGTGGTTAAATTGGTTGGTTAAAACTGTTCTTGTTAGAGGGTTCTTCAGCATAACCAATTGAGCCAAATGAGATTGATAGGTCGCCTTGCCAAGTTTATGCTTACAAGCCTCGTCACATTTGAGTTCTATACTTCGCCTGGTTTGTCGACACAAGTAATATGCCAAGGGGTTAAACCAAAATAATCTTTGTACTAATGTAATGGTTAATAACCACAATTGGTCATGCTGCTGAATATGTTGTTGTTCGTGAGTTATCACCGAATTGATCGTATCCTTGCCAAGGAATTTTTCACTGATCCAAATGATGGGTTTAATGTAACCAGTGATGAATGCACCTGTTGAATCTTTAACTAAATAAATATTGGTATGACCCTTAAGTCTTTTGGCATTCTGTTTCATTTGTTTCGCATGCCTTTCTGTTAATACGATATCTAACATGAAAAGAAACATGCCAAAAATCATAAAAGCGTAAATAAACTGTATATAATCTATTTTTGACAGAGTCGAAGTACTGTCGATGACTGTGGCTTCAGAAAATTGAAGCAACTGCACAGGCAGTGCTGAAATGGTTTGTTGGGAAAGTTCTAAATTGATGAGTGCAAAAGGAGTTATCCAGCCTATCACAGCTATCATTAGTATACGAAATCTCGTTTTGTGTGGTATATGCATCAGGTGATTTATTAACAATGCGCCACAAGTGAGTATCAAGTTGATGATGAGGTATTGGGTCATGAGTCCTCCTTTTTGTCTTGATTGATGACATCTTTCAAATAGGCTAAATCTTCTGGGCTCAAGTTTTCATTATCAATCAGGTGATTCATTAATAGTCGGGAGTTACCACCAAATACTTTATTGATAAAACTGTCTAGCAATGGTTTTCTCATGCTATTGGCTGATGCTGATGCGGCATAAAAAATGGTGCGGCCTTGTTGTGAAACTCTCTGGATGGCACCTTTGTTCTCTAGTCGATCAATGATGGTTTTAACGGTTGAATAAGTTACATCTTTCGAAGTTTGTATGACTTTGTGGACTTGGGGTGCTGATGCCTGTTTGTGTTGCCAAAAAATTTGTAGTACTTCTGTTTCAAAATCGGATAGCTTCATATCTACAACTGTAGTGATAAAGAATCAAAGTATACTTTTAACTCTACAAATGTCAAGATCAATATTTGGAATTTTATGAATTTATATTTATCAAGCGTGCTATGTGGATTTATACCGTTTATTAATTTAAAATTATTTTTTCCTTAAAAACTGATTGATATGCTTCCAGCTGGTTATGAAAAAAAGAACTTTTTGCGATTCAAGACTGCAATCGATTTAAATAAAATCCAAGCTGAATATGACTCAATTTCTGCAGATGAATGGTTAACTTCATATTGGGGAAACATACACTGTTCTATTGGTATGTTATTACTGAGAGGTGGTGATAAAGGGAATTCAGAAGACTTTTTAAGTGATGAAGTTTTTGATAAGCCTTTGCTTGATAAGTTACCGTATATGAAGAGTTTGATTGCTGAGTCAGGTCCTTTCGGCCCAGCTATTTATGCTTTTATATTTAAGACAAAAGCAAATGGTGTTACATTAAGACATCAAGATACCATTGAAAAATGGCAGGACATGTACCGGATTCATATTCCGATTTACACCAATTCAGGTGCTTTTCTTATAGCAGGTGAACACTCACAACATTTTTCGGCAGGCCATGCGTGGACTTTTAACAACCAAACAGATCATGGTGTTGTTAATGGTAATGAGGAGCGGGCTCATTTGATTTTTGATGTAGTGTACAGTGAAAAGATGAAGCAACAATACGACCAAGCTCAGTATTTTAAGGGTAAAGTGATTGATAAACACTTGGAATTAATTACTAATAAAACCAAGGAGGTTAAATCTTATTTAGGTGATGTTGAAATGATTGGCGCGATCAAAACGCTGCGATCCCGTGGAATTAATGATCAGGATATTGCCAACTTTTTCAACGCCAAAGAAATACCAAGTAGAAGCCACCCAGTTTCGATTTGGGATGCCCCAATGGTTGAAAAGTTAGTCCCGCACTGATTTTTTTTGTAAAAATGCCATAGGTGCAAAAGTGATCAGGTGTTTTTCTTGTTGTCGATCAACTTCAAATTCCTGAGTGGTTTTCATAAAGTCTCTAACTGCTGTTGCAGGTCCAGGGCCATATTCTGGCCATGCCGGGTAATAGTCAAAAGCAGAATCTTCTGCAACCATATAATTACCGGCAGTAACAAATTCTCCATAAGCATTTAATTCTTTGAGTTTGTACTCGGCTTTATGGTCAGAATCTAAAATCACCATGGTAGATTTTGCTTGATCGCTGAAACCTCGTATTTTATTTAATACCAACTGATCCGTTGAAGATCCATTGATGTAATGAATTCTGGGGTGTTTAGGTAAGTTTTCTTGTTTAACTAAGTCCACTGTGACTACTTTTCCATGTCCTAAAATATCAAACATGTGTGCAAAAAATAATGCAGAACCACCCATCAGTGTTCCAGTCTCGATCAAAAGATCAGTGTTCATTTTATGCATCAGTTCTTGGTAGACCCACATATCCATAGGACATTTGGCAGCTTGAAGCCCCATCCATTTGGTTTTCTCATATGACCCATATTTAAAATAAAGTATGTTGGCCAATCTAAAAATTTCTTGGGCTTCTTGGTTGGATATGTTTTTATTTGTCATTGTTCGTATCTTACTTGATTGGCATTGAGCATGTCTTGACTCATATGGATCTTATTGAAGTCATTTTAATGGCGGTGGCTAAATCTACGATTAATTATATGACAGAAATCATATGGAGATAAATGTGTTTGTGCTAATTGCTCTTACAGTTTAAAAATAATTGAAAGTAAAGAAACGTTCCGAGTCCTTGCTGACGAGTAAAAACAGAGTGGCGTGAGGATCAGAGACTGCAATCAAACTGATGTAACAGTTATCCAGAAGTTATTTCGCCACCATTGAATGAATTTTCTTCTTCAAATTGTAATTTCAATTTTATATTTTCTTGGTCTGCATCTGTATCTAAAGTGATTTCTGCCCATTGATTTCTCAAGGTGATAATTTCTGGAGTGCCCACTATTTCAAATTGGCCCAATTCTCCCAATTGTTTGATTTTGATTTGAGCTAAAAATTTTTGTTCTTCAAAAGCAAGAGCATCTTTGTGGAAAAACTCAGTCTTCACATCTAGTTGGTAGTCGCCAAAATTGAAGCTTGATTCTTTTTCGTTAAGTACTTCAATTGATGCAGTTTGAGTTGTGGTGTTTGTAGAATCATAGGCAGAGAATTCAACATTCATTTTCATGATCGAATCCGTAATTAAATTGGTGGCGTAACTTTGTGCCAATAAGCCACCGAATAGTAATGTGGTTATGATGCTGACTTTTATAAAAGCAGTGATGTAGTTGTTTAAATGTGCCATGTTCGTTCTCTCTTACGCATTTATATTAGTTTGTTGATCCTATAAACGCATCAGACTTATAAAAGTTACATTGGTTCAGGTTATTTTTTGATTGGTCATTTATGCAGGTGTGTTGGCTAACCATATAGCTGGGTCAACTTTGTAGTAATTAACCAGCAACTGATATAGGTCTGGGTGTTTTCTTTGAAACGTTTTGGGTTGCTCATAAAAGTGTTCAGAAATAACTGCAAAAAATTCTGCCGGGTTGGTTGCTCCATAATGATTGAAGAAAGACTTGTTCCTTAGTCTTGCTTTAACTATTAAGCTTTTAAATTCTTTACTCATTACTTTACCCCAAGATTTTAAATGAGAACTGTCAACCCAAGGTCTGCCATCACCAGCGCCATCTGCTTGATCTAACTGATGAGCAAATTCGTGGATCACCAGATTACTACCATCTTTGCTGTTTTTACCGCCGTGAATAGAGTCGGCCCAAGAAAGTACCACAGGACCACGAACCCAAGATTCACCCAAATGATGGCCTGGTTTGTCTTGATGATTGGGGTTTTTAAAACCAGACGGATAGATGAGTATGGTTTTTAAGTGAGGAAAATAGTTTGTTTTTCGATTGAGTAAAAGTAAACAGGCTTGCGCGGCAATGGTTACTCGCATTTCATCGGTAACTTCAAGTCCTGCATGACCGGTAAAATACTTTTCAGATAAGAACACATTGACATGTCCTAGTAATTCTTTTTGTAGTTTTTTTGGAAGAAAATGATAAATAGCGACATTATTTTTAATATATTTAACCCATTCTTGAGGGGTTGTTAAAGCGAAAATTTGTCTGCGTTTAAGCTGTTTGTATTTACGAAAAAGTAAATAACAAACAGTCATTAAGCCAATGCCAACTATAGTGACTGATAGGTTGTTGCTCATAAATTTACGTCATCAATGGTGAGTTTAGATATTAGCATATTGTTCAATGACTTATTTTTAAGTTACGTATGATAGACTTCTTCAAAGAATTCAAATTAAGGTAAGTAATGAGTAAGCAAGGCAGTTTAGTTAATGTGGGACTTGGAATGACGTTGGGGTCTCACTTGACACCTTTATCTAGGACATTTATTGAACAGGCAGATGTGGTCTTCGTGGCTGCTTCAAATCAAGTGGTTGAAGAGTGGGTCAGGACAATGAATGACCATGTGATTAGCCTGCAGTCGTTGTACCAAGAAGGTAAATCGCGACGCAGGACATATGCTGAAATGAATGACCTCATGCTCAATGAGGTCAGATCAGGTAAAACTGTTTGTGGGGCATTTTATGGTCATCCCGGTGTGTTTGCGTTAACGCCACATGAAACCATCAGAATTGCGAGGGCAGAAGGCTATAAAGCGCATATGGAGCCGGGAATATCTGCAGAAGATTGCTTATATGCTGACTTGGGGATAGACCCCGGTACGCTAGGTTGTGCTCATTTTGAGGCCAATAAATTTTTGTTCAATCAAACAAAGTTTGACCCCAGCGCGTATTTGGTATTGTGGCAAATCGATTTGGCTGGTGATCGCAGTTTGAAAGTTTTTTCATCCCCTCAACATGCGAAACAACTATTGGTCGAACTGTTACTCAAGGATTATCCTGAAAATCACCAAGTGATTTTATATGAGTGTGCTGTTTTGCCGATTGAAAGTTTCAAGGTCAATGAGGTTCATTTGAAAGATTTGGCCTCAGCAGATATGTCAATGAAGACTACTTTAGTCATTCCTCCATGTCAGAATAAAATACGGAATAAAGCGACATTAGATCAATTATCAGCATTAGCTAGTTCAAGTAGCCACAGTTAAATTTATTACATATAAATCGTGAAAATAAACAAAACGATCAATGAGCGAATCACTCTTCTAAAACCAGGCATTTATCTTCGGTTGTTGACTGTTGATGATTTTGAGATTTATCAGGCTATATACAGTGATACTGAAATAATGAAATATATTGCCGAACCATTCTCTGATGAAAAAGCAAAGAAATACTTTAAACAAGTCATGAAAGCGCATCAAAATGTTGAGCCTAAACAATTAACATATGCAATTGTTAATTCTGAAAACGATCAAGTTATGGGTTTGGTCGGTTTAGATTGGTTTGACAAGTATGATCGTAAAAAAGTGGAGGTGGGTGTAATGGTCATACCTAAGTGGCGCCGAAGAAAAGTTGCTCATCGAGCCAAACAAATGATCATAAATTGTGCCTTCAATACATACAGTGCTGAGGTCGTTTATGCTTGCTGTGATTGGGCCAATTTAGCGGCCAATCAAGCCAATCAAAATTTAGGTTTTACTGAGGTGATAAACACAGAAAAAAAAGGCAGTCAAAACAGCAGGGTTTGGAGAATGTTGAAGTAAAGAAGGGTTTGTATGAAATTTAATATAAGTGAATTAGTGCATAAATATAAAACACTTAACAAGATACATCTTTAATGTGACTGGTGCAATAAAAACAAACATGATATTATGTATTGCGTAAATGTGATCGTGACATGAATCGATCTAGTGAGCTTACATAAACCAAAGTAAAGAAAGAGGAAACTATGAAAAACTACATTAAAACACTGGAAAAATTAGGTCAAAGTACTTCGATTCAACAGTATGAAAATTTGAACGAATTGATTGGAAGTCAATCAATTGATGATATTACTGTGAAAAGAATATTGTCTGATTCAAAGGAATTAATTTGTGCTCATATGCCGGGCGATGACGACGAAGATTAATAACTTTCATAATCTCTACTGATATGATGCCAATGATTTTAGAAATCATTGGCATCATTTTTTATGTTAAATACTTATTGTAGCTGGGAGTTGGCTTGTATTTAAAAAAAACAATTTTTACATTTTTATTGAGTATTATCTTAATTTTTTTTGCATCATTTGCATTCAGCCAAGCCCAAAGCAATATCAAAAAATTATTGGAAGATGCTGAACAAGTAAGAAAAATCAATCCTGATCAATTTCTTAAAATTCTAAATGAAATAAAACCACAAATAAATAAGGCATCATCATATGAAAAATGTTTTTATGAATATTTAATTTTATATAAGTTAGGTTTAAAAGGTGATTATGGTAAGACAGTTGAAGAATTAACAAAACTCCAAGGTAGTTGTAAATTCTTAGATATTGAATTACGGGTAAAAACTTTGATGGCTAATTTACAATTAATATCTGGAGATTTTGAGCCTGCCCTTGTAAACCTCAATCAAGGAATAGAGCTTATCGAAGCTATTGATAACGAATACTTAGTTGGCCAAGTATATTATGTTGCCTCAATGGGTTATAGATTGATGCACCAAGATGAGTTGAGCCTGAATTATGCTGACTTATTAATCAATTCTAATCATTCAGCAGAGAGCCTGTGTTATGGGCAGTTTAATAAGTACCGAATTTATATGCGGCAGGGGCTCGGTGAAAACTATAAAAGTGAAATTGATGAATCTATTGTAAATTGTAAAAATACTGGTAACTTAATTTTCTCATTGTTTCTTCAATTTGATTGGTATAGGTACAGTATAAATATAGGTGAAAGCAATTCAGTATTAGCAATGGATGCCGCTGATGAATTAATGAAAATGAAAGATGATGTGGAATCAACAGGTTTTAAAAATATTCAAGTGTACTACAATGCATTGTTATCTCATATTTTATGGTTGGCAGGTAATAAGAAGGATGCAGAAATTAACGCTAAGAATGCAATCAATCAAAATTCTAGCATTGGTGATTCAGAGCAATTGTTATTGGCGCTTAATGTATTAACTGGCATAAACTTTGAAAATGGTAATTATCAATTGAGTTATGATTATCTTAGCCAAAAAACAAAAGTTGAAAAAAACTTATATGAATCACGTTTAGCTAAACAAGTGACTTTTTTTCAAGTTAAACATAACACGTTAGCTCAAAAGCTTGAAATAGAGCGGCTGAATCAGAGTAATCAGTTTTTGCAACTTGAAAAAAAACTGGCTGTAGAAACCAGTAAAAAGCAATGGTATTTGGTGGCTCTGGTATTAACTGGGTTGGTTTTATTGGGTTTATGGACTTACCGAATAAAACGCCGTCATGACTATTTTAGAAGCGTTTCAGAGGTGGATCACCTGACCAAGGTCTTTACTCGTAAAGCATTTGAAGAGCAACTGGCACAATTAATTAAAAACAGTAAAGAGCGTTTAAAGCCTATCAATATGGCTATTTTAGATTTGGATCATTTCAAGGAGGTTAATGATAAATACGGACATTTGGTAGGTGATTGGGTGTTACAAAATGTCATCTTAGTTTGTGAGGAAGTAATTGACCAAGATACATTGATCGCTCGTTTGGGTGGTGAAGAGTTTGCCATTGTTACGCCAGATATCTCAATGCAAAAAACCAAAGCCTTACTTGAGAAAATGCGACTGGCTATTGAAAATTTAGATTGTAGTCCCGCAGGGCATAACTTCAATGTAACAGCCAGTTTTGGGGTAACCAGTTCTTTGATTTCTGGTTTAGAGCAGGCTATTTTATTGACACATGCAGATGTGGCATTGTTTGAAGCGAAAAATAATGGCCGCAACCAAGTAGTAGAGTATAAGGGTGGTTAACTCAACTATTGAAAATAGTTTGATAAAGTGGTTCTGCTTGACGTTTGCCTAATGTCAGTCTGAAGCCAGAATGGCCAGTCAAAAATGCCGGACTTGGCATAACGAATATGTTTTTTTCTTGCAGTAGTTTATTACAGAAATCTTCAGCAGCATGATCCATTAACTCTATAAATGCCGTGGCAGAACCTTGTGGAAAAGAACATTTGAATTTTGTATGCTTTGAAAGCAGGTGTTTAACCATGTTTTTATTGGTTTCTATAATGCTCAAATTTCGTTCTAACAGCTGCTCAGTGAATGGTAATAAGTGAGTGGTTAAATGAGCATCCAAACTGCTTTGGCAAATAGATAGATGTGATTTAATTTCTAAGCACCTTTGAATTAACTGTGAGTCTTGAGTAGCCAGCCAACCCAGTCTGATGCCAGGTAAAGCCATAGATTTTGACATCACGCCCATTGATACGCTTTTAGTATAACGCTCTGCTACCGATTGAAGGCGCGGTTGTTCACTGTGTTCCAGCCCTCTGAAGACCTCATCTGAAAATATCCAAATACCATGTTTTTCACAAAGAGAGACCAATCTTTCAAGTTCATTGGGTGTGATACAACTACCGGTAGGGTTGTGGGGAAAATTGATAACTAACATTTTAGTTCGTTCATTGATGGCATCTGCCAATGATTGCCAAGGAATTGACCAATTATCTCTGTTTAATTCTAGTAGACTTACATTGGCACCCGCTTCTTGAGCAACCGAAACCAATGGTTCGAAGCAGGGTGTGAATGTTAAAACTTCATCCCCTGCTTCAAGTAAGCTATTAAATACCAAGAATATACCTTCTTGTGCGCCTGAAGTTAATACTAAATCATTGGTTTTTAATGTTGGTAAGTAAGCTGGGATTAACTGTTCTCTTAACTGTGGATTTCCCTGTGTACTCTCATAAGCCATAGGACAATCTTTGATTATTTGCTTGAGGTCCAATTGAGTCAATGCGGTCAATTCATGCCAGTTAAAAGGTTCGGGATTGCTGCTGTGCAAGATCGTTGCTGTGTTGGTTGGCCAGTTTTGACTGTAACTGGCCATTTTAAATGGTTTGAACTTTTTCATGAAGTGCTGTACCTTAACTGAGTTTTCTCCATATGGTTAACTGTGCAATCGTGTGTTGATGTTTTCTGGCGGTCTCACGAATCACAAAAGGAATGTCTTGCGGTAAGCCAATCAGTTCAAAATCTGATTTCAAGTGAGTTTTTAAAGCATCAAGCGTGGTATAGTTTTCGCCATTCACTTTGGTTCCGCCTAACCAATTTTCTTTTTCTGTAAATTCTTCAAGCCAAGTATATGGTGAGGTAATAACCAGGTATCCTTTGTTGTTTAGGCGCTCTTTGATGCTGTCTAAAAATTGTTTAGGTTGATATAAGCGATCAATCAAGTTGCCTGCAAAAATTAAATCGTAATTTGTGAACTTAGACTTTAAATTACAAGCATCACCTTGAGCGAATGTCACATTTTGAATTTTGTCATCCATTGCAAGCGAAGATAACTTAAATGATTTCAATTCAGTGAGTTCACCTTCAGTAGGTATCATGTATTTAACTTCGCCATGCTCGACCAAATTGATTGCATTGCGGATAAAGCGGGTAGAAAAATCCAATGCATCGACATGTTGATAGTAGCGCGCCAACTCAAAACCACTGCGTCCTACCGCGCAACCTAAATCCAGTGCTCTGTTGTTTTGACTCAGATTGACATAAGGAATAATGGCGTCTATACATGCTTTGGGAAAGTTGGGTACGCCAAAATATTCTGCGCCATAATGAAATTCGAGGTATTGTGAGATGAGTTCATCTGTTTCGTAAGTGTTAAAGGTTTGATCCACTGTTTGCTCCGATTCTACGTATCTAAATCCTGCATGTTGATAAAAGTGTCTGCGAAAGGCATATCTGGCGTCTTTATGGGCTTCGTTACCCGTACTGATCCAACTACCACCTTTCATTAAATTATGTTGGCCATCGAATGTCGGTACTGAAAAGTCATCATAAGCTGGATGTACTTTAAAGCCTTCGAATCCATCAATGGCTGTCTCAGTCCATTGCCAAACGTTACCAATGACATCGCCAAAATTATTTTGTCCAAAAGTAAATAAATCAACAGGAACAGCCGATGCTGCATAGGAAAGTTCAATGTTACCAGGAGCTTGTTCCCAATTTGGATAATGAATGTCTATTGTTTGTTCATATAAATGTTGCCATTCAGCTTCCGTGGGTAGGCGAATGGGGTGACCAGTTCTGGCTGCCAACCAATTACAGAAAGCTTTGGCTTCCAGGTAATTGACATCAACTGGCCAACTCCAAGGCATTTCAAACACTTCAGTCATGCTGCGATAATGCCATTGTTGGTTTTTATCCTTATGCCAGAATAGTGGGTGTTTGGCTTGTTTGAATTGCAGCCATTGCCAGCCTTCTTCACCCCACCATTTTTTGTCTTGGTAGCCGCCATCTTCAACAAACTGAAGAAACTCATGGTTAGAAACCAAAAATTGACTGGCTTTAAATGCCTCAACTTTTGTGGTTTGAATGCCATATTCGTTATCCCAGCCATAAGTGTTGCTGGGAAGGCTTCTGCCTTGGTTCACAGTTCCACCATCAACATGAATTAGCTGATTGTTAACAGTTGGATGGTCGATCATGTGCCGTGGCCAATCGGCTTGAGGCTGAACCCAGTCTAATCGCATTTGCCTGATAATGACACTGGAAGTCTCTAGGTGGATACGTTCGTGCTCGATTCCCATTAATAGGATCCAAAATGGGTCTTGCCATTCTACGGGTAACTTTAACTCAAGGGTATCTATCAGATTGAGCACCAGTTTTTTGACTTGATCACGATAAGCTTGGACAGTTGCAACAGTCGGCCAATTGTAATTGGCATCATTCAAATCGTCCCAAGACATTTCATCAACCCCAATAGCCATCATTGATTCAATGTCATCATTGACATTATGTTCTATGATTTTAGCCACTTTTAGTTTGTTAACAAAAAACACAGCTGTATGAGCATAATAGAATATGAGTGGATGTCGCAATGGTTCCGCTTTGTGGTAATAGG
The DNA here is from genome assembly GCA_964631055.1 of uncultured Marinicella sp. Lineage (GTDB taxonomy): Bacteria > Pseudomonadota > Gammaproteobacteria > Xanthomonadales > Marinicellaceae > Marinicella. The sequence goes on along the minus strand of CAZVZJ010000018.1, from coordinate 42,506 downwards.
CTTCATCTTCTTTTAAGCATGAGAATAAACTTTCATAAGTTTCATAGGTGTTTATGAAGTGCGCTTTAATTTCTGCACGTTTGCATGAAACCTCACCCTGATTAATCAAGGGCGTTTGAGTGATTTTTTGTATCATGTTGTTGTGTGGGATTTGATTGTGTTTGAAATTTTTCATATCTTAATTTTTTGGCTGTGAAGATTGTATCAATACATGAGGAGGATTGCCATTTGCATTATGAGACCCGAAAAGGCTTGCAAGATCACATCTTTATTGATGATTGATGGTTTTATGCTGAATTATTAAAAAAAAGCAAGCATAATCAGAATGCTTTTTAACAAAGCATTGTATACATGTTAAAATGGCGTGGTTCAATCATTAAAAGAATCTGTGCAAGAAACCAAAATAAATCCAAAGCAAGCCAGTCAAATCTCAGAATTAATCACCCAAGCCATTGATGATGCCAAAGCGCAAAACGTTGTCAGTTTGAATGTAGCTCATCTGACTTCAGTAACTGACTACATGATTATTTGTACTGGTAGCTCAAATCGTCACATGCGCCATTTGGCCGATACAGCGATTCAAGCATTGCAAGACAACGGACAAGAAATATTGAGTACGGAAGGATTAAACTCTGACGAATGGATGGTGGTTGATTGTGGTGATGCTGTATTACATGTAATGAGTATTGAAGCTCGTGAATTTTATCACTTGGAAGGACTGTGGGATATTAACGAACCAACAGCAGAATGAAGATCATTTTGCTGACCTTGGGGCACAAAATGCCTGATTGGGTCAACACCGCTTTTAAAACCTACAATGATCGACTGCCTCATCATCTTAAAGTACAAATCAAAGAAATGCCTGCAGCCTCCAGGCAAAAAGGGTTGACGGTAACTCAATTAAAGGCACAAGAGGCAGAAATCATCAACAAGCAATTGAGACCAGGCTGCGTTAATATTGCTCTAGATGAGCAAGGCAAAACGTTAAGCACGAAGGACTTGGCTCAACAATTGTTATCTTGGCAAATGGATGGCCGCGATGTCAATATCATAGTGGGTGGGGCCGATGGTTTGGATGCAAGTATTTTACAATTGGCAGAACAAATATGGTCTTTATCTAGACTTACTTTCCCACATCATTTGGTGAAAGTTATTATGGCAGAGCAGCTGTATCGAGCTCATAGTTTATTAAACAATCATCCTTATCATCGAGAATGAAATGATTCATGTGAAATATTTGACGTTTTGAAAAAAACTGCCTTCGATATTGTTTTAGCCTCTGCTTCCCCCAGAAGAGCTCAATTACTTCAGCAGTTAGGCTGGTATCCACACATTCAACCAGTGGATATTGATGAAAGTGTTCATTCACAAGAGGTGGCACCAGAGTATTGTTTACGCATGGCTCGTGAAAAAATGGCACATGCTGTTGAGAACTTGCAGACATCTTTACCCATCATTACCGCAGACACCATAGTGGTATTAGGAGACAAAATTTTAGGTAAACCTAAAAATAGAAAAGAAGCGGTTTTAACATTGATTAAACTTTCTGCCAGAGAACATCATGTATACTCAGCAGTCAGTGTTTGGTATGCCGGTAAAGCCAAGTCAATTTTGAGCACCAATGAGGTGAAAATGACTGAAATCAATGAAAATCAAATCAATGCTTATGTTGACACTGGTGAACCGATGGATAAAGCTGGTTCATATGGAATACAAGGTTATGCAGCAATGTGGATTGAACAGATTAAAGGCAGCTATTCATCCATAATGGGTCTGCCTTTGTTTGAAACAACAACTTTGTTACAAGACTTGGGGGTTTTGTCACCATTAGATAGGTTTTAACTACTTACTTATGTCAAAAGAAATTTTAATCAACAGCAATGATTTTGAAACTCGAGTGGCTTTGGTCGAGGAGGGTCAATTGTCCGAAGTTTGGTTAGAAAGATCGAAACAACACTCTATTGTTGGCAATATATACAAAGGCATCATTGAGAAAGTATTGCCAGGTTTACAAGCGGCTTTCGTAAACATAGGTGAAAATAAAGCCGCTTTTATCCATGTGTCAGATATTGAGGGGCAAACCAACAATAGTTCAACAGCTAACAGTGCATCAATTGCCAAAATGTTGCATGAGGGGCAAAGCATCGTGGTGCAAGTGTACAAAGATCAAATAGGGTCGAAAGGTGCGCGAGTGACCACTCAACTCAGTATTCCCAGTCGTTACCTTGTTATGTTACCCAATAACTCTTCATTAACGGCAGTTTCGGCACGTATTACTGATGAAGCTGAAAGAGACCGTTTAACTGAGTCATTACAAAAAATCAATAAAGACAACCAAGCTTTTGGCCTGATAGCCAGAACCAATGCAGAGCAAGTCGGCAATACTGCGTTATTTCATGATTGGCGTTTTCTCAGTCGTTTATGGAAACGTTTGGATGAACGCATTAACTTGGCCAAGTCAGCCAGTTTGATTTACAGTGAGTTTTCCTTGGCGAAAAAAGTTGTGCGTGATCATGTGACAGACAATTTAACTAAAATCACTACCGATTCGTATGAAATTTACAATAAATTATCAGCTTTTCTGTCTGATTTCGCGGCTGAATGGTCAGGTGATTTGGTTGAACATAAAGTTTCAAGGCCCTTATTTGACCAATTTCATATTGATGATGAAATTGATCGTTCAATAGGCAAAAGGGTGGCGTTGAAATCTGGTGGTAATTTAGTGTTTGATCAGAATGAAGCAATGACCACAGTTGATGTTAATACCGGTCAATTTGTTGGGTATAAATCCTTAGAAGACACTGCCTTTAAAACCAACTTGGAAGCAGCACAAACATTGGCAAGGCAACTGCGGTTAAGAAACATAGGTGGCATCATTATCATTGATTTCATCGATATGATAGAAAAATCACATAAAATTCAAGTATTAAGAACTTTAGAAGAGCACTTGGAAGGTGATACGGCCAGAACCAATGTTTTGGGTTTTACTGGTTTAGGTTTGGTCGAAATGACCAGAAAACGCACCACTGAAAATTTACAGGATATGCTTTGTGAACCCTGTGATAAATGTGATGCATTGGGTTCAATTGAAACCATACAAACCATCAGTTTTAAACTGTTCCGAGAAATCACTCGTTCAGTCAAACAATTTAAAGCCAGCAAAGTTATGGTAATAGGCTCCCAGCGGCTGGTGCAATACATCATTGATGAGCACTCAGAAACGCTGGTGGAAATGGAAGAAAGCCTAGGAAAACGGATCAGTTTTCAAGCCGAAGAAAGCTACGAAAGACATCAGCATGATGTGGTTTTGTTGTGAAACATGATTGATAGAGTATTTCAGTCGTGACTCAAGCCCAAAAATATCATTTGCTCTATAGGTTTTGGATTAAATTACGTACGCTTTTAGCATTGGTTATTATATTAGCTGGTTTAACTGTTGGTTTGTTGAGTTTATTGCTGCCATTCGAGTCTTTGTACAAAGAACGGCTGGAACAATTTTTAGAAACGCAATGGGACTTGGAAGTGCGGTTCAATGAAATAAAAGGTTCATGGCAGGGATATGGACCTTCATTTGCCCTTAAAAATTTAGAACTGACAGGCACGCAGAGTATTCAGTTGGCATCAGCTGACTTGTTTATCAATGTGTATCAGTTAATGATACCTGGTGGGCGAACTGGTATCGATTTGAATATCAACGGTGCTGAACTTGATATGATTCATTCAGTAGATGGGGCCAATATAACCATTAATAATGATCAAGGTGAAGTTCGTTTTAGCGAGATGTTAGACCGCATCCTAGAATCGGGTTCTTTGCGAGTTGATGAGATGATTTTTAATGTTGCTGATCAAAATGGAAACATCATTCTTAATGGTTTGGAAGCTGATTTTTTATTACAACAGGATGAAAATAACCGCGCTTTACAAATTAAAATTGACAGTGGGAAAAAGCAAGAAGAACGTTCGGCAGATCAACAAATCACAATCAAGAGCAGGGGTTTAAAATCTCATTCCCTCACAAGTGATGCCCAATGGTATGTGCAGTTTGACCAATTCGAACTTAATGACTTGAAATATATTTTGAGTGATTATAATTTACCTGTGGGTCAACTCGATGGTGAAATTTGGTTAACAACAGTGGGCGGTGTAATTGAATCAATCACAGGCAATTTGTCTTGGCTTGATTCGACTCATGATTTTGGTTTTGACGTATTGCTCAAACAAAGTACAGATCCCCATGTAAGGGATTGGCAAGCCCTGCTTAAAGTACAAAACATTCACAGTAAAGATCAAACCATTGAAGGGTTTGAGATCATGATACAAAGATCAAAAAATCTCAGTCAAATTAAGTCGGTTGAAATACCTGTGGTTTGGGTGGCCAGGTTGTTGAATTCTTTACAGTTGAGCCCTGTTGTTGATGAACAAAAAATGACTGTAGTATCTGGTCAGTTTGATCAATTTGTTATCAATTATGATGAAGTGGCCAATGAATTTTTAGGGGGGGAATTAACTTTTTCTGACTTGAGTTTAGATCTTGAGCAATTTAAATTTAGCAATTTGGCAGGTTTATTTGAGTTTACCACCGGGCAAGGTCAGTTATTACTGAATTCAGTTGATGGTGAATTGTCGGCAGCAGATATTTATAGAGGTGCGTTTAACTGGACACAACTGGAGGCTCAAATGTCTCTAGATTGGGAAGGTATTCCGAGTATTCAACTCAATAGTTTTTGGTGTGATTGCCAAGATTTTGACTTACAAGTTTGGTTTGACATCAAAGTCAAAGAAAATGTCCATATGATTATGAACAGTCGTCTCTCTGATGTTGTGGTTCCAAATTTACATAAATATTGGCCTCATAAAGTATGGAAAGAAAAAACGCTTAATTGGTTGGATCAAAGTTTATTAAGTGGTGTTGTGGAACAGGGCTTTGTTTTTGTTCAAGGAGACATGGTGAAGCAGGGATTTAAGAAAGGAGCTGCAGAATTCATATCACGGGCATACACCCGAGGCATTGATAATCGTTTTCATCCAGACTGGCCAGTGGTAGAGGGGATTGATGCGATTGCTTTATTTGATCATGATGAGGTGCATGTGCAATTACAAAAAGCCCATTCACTTGGTTTTAATATCAGTCAAGCTCAAGTAGATATAGATTCTTTTGCGTCCGGGATTATCAATGTGGAAGTTGAAGCCAGTAGCCAGGATAATGGCATTCTTGAATACATTCGGACATCCCCTTTAGTCAGTAAATTTGAACTTGATGAAAACATTAAAATCGGTGGTAAACAGCAAGTTAACATCGCTTTTGATGTGGCTTTGAAACAACCGAAAAAGCAAGTTTTTCAACCCCAAGGACAAGTGATTTTTCAAGAGGGACAGTTTTATACTGAGCACTTTGCGTTAACTGGCATCAATGGGCCGGTCCAACTAGATGGTTACCAACTGTTAATGGAGGACCTACCTGCAAAGTTAAAAACTGCTGATGTGTTATTAAATGGAGAGATAACAACTCAAAGCGATCAAGGTCCAGTGATAGATGTAGATTTGTCAGGTTTATTAAAGACCGATTACCTACTAGATTTGATCCAGCAGGATTTGCCGATTTCTGGTGAGTCAAACTGGGAAATTAAAATTAAAAATCTGCGAAAAGGATTGATGATGGTTGCAAAATCTGCTTTGTCAGGTGTCACAATTGATTTGCCTGCGCCATTGAATAAAATGGCAGAAGAACATAAAAATTTAGAAATAATTTGTAGCATTCCATGTTCAAACTCAACCGTAGAAATTAATTACAACAATGAAATTAAATCAACACTCAGTGGTGAAGCTGGTGAATACCACTTAACGAAATTACAATTTATGGAAGCAATGTCGGTTAACTCTGGTACTGTTACTGGTGATGATTTATTTGGTGGAGATATTGAAGAATTAGACTTGGATCAATGGCTAAAATTACTGTCAACTCAATCAGTTGATGAGCCTCATGATGCGTCTGCTAAGGTCAATGATGAAAAGGAATGGCCTGTCGATGAAATTAAGTTGAAAATTAAAAAACTTAATTTTATGTCTCGTGCTTTCGGAAATATTGAACTTGAGATCAAACGCATGACAGGTAGCTATGAAATCAATGTGAATAGCGAAGCAATTAAAGGGCGCGTGTTGATAGATGATGATTTGCAAAGTAAAGGAATAGTTGCTGAATTTGATCACCTTAATTGGATTGAGCCAGTTGAACGTTTAATTGAGGAAATGGCAGACGAAGATGCTGTCTCAGTGAAAATGCCTGATATCCATTTATGGGCTAATCAATTCAGTTATGCGGGTATTCCTTTGGGTAGTATACGTATGGAAATGCGAAATGTTGCAGATGGTATTAAAATTGAGCAGTTGAGCTTGAAGTCTGATTTAGCTGAAATCAATGTTTCTGGTTCTTGGAACAAATTTACCACTGATCTAGGTTATTCATCTTTTAACATAGTTATGATTTCTGAAAGGATTGCTGATTTCTTGCAAACAGTAGGATTCAGCGCGCCAATTACCAATGCGCAAACTTTGATCGAGATGCAAGCTCAATGGAATGGTGTGCCCAGTCAGTTTAATATTGCCAATATTGATGGCAGTTTAGATATCAAAATTGGCCAAGGTCAGGTGTTGGACCAAAAGCCTGGTTTTGGACGAGTATTGGGTTTATTTAATTTGACCAATCTACCTCGTAGATTGATTCTGGATTTCCGAGATGTGTTGGCTGACGGTCTTTTGTTCAGCAGTATGGAAGGGCGGTTTAAGATAGATTCAGGCGTGGCTAAAACTGAAGATTTCCTGATTAAAGCATCATCTGTTAAAATCCACATCGATGGTGATGTTGGCTTTGCTGATCAAAGCTATGACCAAATGATTACCATCAGACCACAAATAGGTAAGACATTTCCAACAATTGGTGCCATAGCGGGCGGCCCTGTTGGTGCCGCTGCAGGTTTTTTGGTACAAGGTTTACTGGATAAAAAATTGAAAAGCAGTAATGAAATCATCTATCAAGTGACCGGCACATGGGATAATCCAGTGATCGAACTAATCGACAAAACCGATGCTGAAAAGCAGGAAAATTTACAATGAGGGATGATCAGTGATCAACAAAAAAAGCATTGCGCAATTTCTTTACTTGCTTGTGGTTACCAGTTTTTGTGCTTATTTGGCTTATGAGTCATACGGGCAGTCGCTGGCTTACGAACATCGTATCGCTGAGGTTTCTGAAAAGCTCTCTATGTCTGATAATTTTAAGTCAAAGAGTAAAAAAGTGTTAGAAGCCATTACATTTAACTGGTATTCTGGCTATTCAGAAGAGTTGGAGGTTTTGCAAGATCTAAAGGAAAAGGCAGATAAACACGATAAATTGGCCTATAAATACACCAAATTATTTATAGCAACTTTGGTTTTGATGTTTTTAATCCATATTTTCCTAAAATCTAGCTTGTCATTGTTTGCACTGGTAACAGTAACGATGGTGGCATTGGTAACTGGCTGGTTTGCTCCTATTTTAGCAATCATTGCTTATCAAGATATTCCAGTATTGGGACAAAGTGTTTTTCAGTTTGAGTCTAAAAGCATAGTTTCTGCTTTACAAAAGTTATATGAATCAGGGCAAGTGGCTATTGCAGTCATCATATTCCTGTTCACCATATTAACCCCAGTCATTAAATCTTTGATGATGCTGGTGGTATTATTCAGTCAAAATTTACACTTTTCACAAAAAAGCGTTCGAGTATTGAAAACCATTGGTAAATGGTCGATGCTGGATGTTTTTGTTATAGCTATTTTGGTAACATACTTTACCACCAAATCAGGTGGAGCCACTGATGCCACACTACAGATAGGGGTGTATTATTTTGTGGCTTATGTCATCGCCTCTATGTTATTAACCTATTTGATCAATTATAAAAACAATGTCAATCAAACCAACTAATCTAGAACAAACCAGTCAAACATTTCTTGAACCTGGCGGTTTAAGCGTTGCAGATCTTGAGCGTTTATTAGGTGATGCTTTATCAACAGGTGCTGATTTTGCAGACCTGTATTTTCAATCATCTCGACTTGAATCATGGGTATTGGAAAATCAGAAAGTTAAATCTGGTAGTCACAGTATTGATCAAGGTGCAGGTATTCGCATTAACCAAGGTGAGAAAACGGGATTTGCATATACGGACGCCTTGAATAAAAAGAGCATCAGTCAAGCGGTTCAAACCGCGAGAAGTATAGCTCGCAGTCAAGCCACTCATCATGGTGTGAACTTGCGCACCCATGAAGTACCGGTACTTTATACACCAAGAGATGTTTTGTCGGGGGTCAATAACACGTCGATCATCCAACTACTGAATGATATGGATGTGAAAGCCCGTAAACTTGATCCGCGGGTTCAAAAAGTTATTTGTTCGCTGGTCTCAGCTCAGGAAGAGATCATGGTGGCTGCATCAGATGGTGTTTATGCAGCTGATGTCAGGCCCATGGTTAAACTCAGTATACAAGTGATATGTGCCGATGACAAAGGACGCATGGAAATGGGTTATGCTGGAGGCGGTGGCAGAATTTTACTATCAGATGTATTTAATGCAGGCTATGCCGACGGATTTATTGAGCAAGCGATTCATGGAGCATTGATCAATTTACAAGCAAAAGATGCGCCTGCAGGCGAGATGCCAGTGGTATTGGCTGGTGGTTGGCCTGGTGTTTTGTTACACGAAGCCGTTGGTCATGGCTTAGAAGGTGATTTCAACCGCAAAGGGTCTTCTGCTTTTTCCGGGAGAGTTGGAGAACAAGTGACCTCAAAAGCTTGTACCATCATTGACAGCGGTATTTTACCTGACAGAAGAGGCTCTTTAAATATAGACGATGAAGGTACACCTTCGCAAGAAAATGTTTTGATAGAAAATGGTGTTTTGCGCGGCTATATGCAAGATAAATTGAATGCACGTTTAATGGGTGTTCCCACCACTGGCAACGGCCGCCGTGAGTCGTTTGCTCATTTACCTATGCCGCGCATGACCAACACTTATATGATGGCAGGTGAACACGACCCCAAAGAAATCATTGAATCGGTACAAAAGGGACTGTATGCAGTAAATTTCAGCGGTGGACAAGTTGATATCACCAATGGTAAATTTGTATTTTCAGCTTCAGAAGCTTATATGATAGAGAACGGCAAAATTACACATCCGGTGAAAGGTGCCACCTTAATTGGTGATGGTCCTGCTGCGATGCAAAAAGTCAGTATGGTAGGTAACGATCTATCATTTGATCAGGGTTTAGGGGTGTGTGGCAAAGATGGTCAAAGTATTCCGGTTGGCATAGGCCAACCAAGCCTTAAAATTGATCAATTGACTGTTGGGGGGACGCAGGTTTAAAAGGTGTATGCTGGTAAAGGTGGCTAGATAAATCGAGTTTGATTTAAACCCAGTTTGTTTAGCATATGTGAAACATCTTTTTGCGTGCTTTTAACTCATTGAAGACGTCAGGAAATTAAGTTATGCTTTTATTGGATGCATTTTTTCGTTTTTCAGGTGTCGGCTTGTTACTGGCATCAGCTGTATTTGCCATAAGAGATTTGCCAAGGTCAACCAGTTTCTATTTACTGTTATTGGCTAATTTTTCTTTGTTATGCCATTACTTAGGATTTACTCCAAATGAATTTCAATTACCTTATTACAGCAGAATTATTTTACGTATTTTTGATGTTTTCTTATTATTTTTTGTTTGGCTTTTTGGTTTATCATTATTTAAAAATAACTTTCGCTTAAGTTGGTTTCATTGGTTAAGCGGTTTAATTGTTTGTGGAGCCATGTTGGCAGAAAGATTGGTCTATTTTTCATGGCTTAGCGGGTTGCCAAGTTGGTGGGCGATTGCTGTGAATTCATTGGCTTTTATGATGGTATCACACTTATTCTTTGTGACATTAACTGGTCGCAATGACGACTTATTAGAAAAACGCAGATCATCTCGTTTATATTTGATTTTTATCATCACAATTTCGGCTGTACTAACGATACTATTGGGTTCTATACTCTTATCTGAACATCAGCCAACTGTAAATGTGATCAGCCTATGGCCGGCAATAATAGGTATTAATTTTTGGCTCATGAAAATAGATACCCAAGCTTTTGCATTTGATGTTCCTGATCATGTTGAAAGACCGCAATTATCAAGCCGTGATTTACAATTGTCAGAAAAACTACAATTAATCATGTCAAAAGATCAGGCTTACTTAGAAAACAACTTGGCGGTAGATGGTTTGGCAAAGCGGCTTGGTGTGGGGGCACCTAGACTAAGAAAATTTATTAATCAAGAGTTAGGGCACAGTAACTTCAGTAGTTACGTAAATAGTTACCGCATTACAGCTATTAAAGCTGCATTAAATTCAACTGATAATGAGCATATTCCGATCCTAACTTTGGCATTAAATAATGGCTTTAATTCTCTTCCTCCCTTTAACCGCGCTTTTAAGAAATTAATGGGTGTAACGCCTTCTGAATACCGAAAAGATCAACAAAATAGGGCGAAATTACAAAATCGACCAGATTAATTTCATTATCGACCAGCCGGGTAGAGCAGTGAAATCTATCATTAATGACACTCAATCTAGGATGTTATTATGTATAGATCAAAATTTAAAAAAATCGCAGTGTGGGTCATGTCAGTTTCATTACTGCTAACTGTGTCTTCAGTTTTTGTCATTAACCATGAAGTGAATCAGTTTTGGGGCGCGCACACTCAAGTTGTGGATTTTGGTCTGTTTGAACAAGATCAAGAAAACATTGCCATAGTGAACGTCAATGTATTATCAGTTGATGGTGAAAATATGGTACCCAATCAAACTATTCTTATAGAACAAGGGGTGATAAAGGATATGGGAGCCCAGTTGATTGTGCCAGATGATTTTCAACGCATCAATGGTTCGCAAAAATATTTGATACCGGGATTAGTCGATTCACATGTTCATTTGTGGCAAAGCCCTAATGACCTGCTATTGTATCTAGCTAATGGCATAACACATATCAAGGAATTAAATGGCAGTGAGGAACACTTGCAGTGGAAATCTGATATTCAAGAAGGAAGGCCTGGGCCTGACATGTATGTAGCCTCACGTCGTTATAACAGTCAAGGTGTTTTAAAAGGTTGGTTTGATCGGTGGACAGCTAAGATCAATAATGTGAGTGATGTTGATGATATAGAGCAAGATGTCATACTGATGATGAAGCGCGGTTATGATGCCATCAAGATTTACACATTTTTAGATAACAACCATTTCACTGTATTTAATCAATTAGCGAAGAAAATGGATGTAACACTTTTAGGTCATATTCCTATTAACATGACACTGAATGAAATATGGCAGTCTGAGATGAAGGAGTTGGCTCATGTCGAAGAACTGGTTAAAGCATTGGATAGAGAATTTGGTGGCTTTAAAAGTAAAACTGCCGATGCGTTTTTACAATTTGTAGCCCAACGCAGTGATGAAATTGTGGATCATTTGTTGGCGCAGGATATGGCTGTGATTACTACCTTAGCTCTGATGGCGCATTTCCCAACTCAAAAAAGCAACGCAGCTAAAGCACTTCAGTCTGTTGAATTGGCTTATGTTAATCCAGGTATTTCTGAAGCAACATATCCATCTATTCGCACCATGGGTTGGTTGCCGGAGGTCAATATTTACCGGCTACCAGATGACTTTCCTCCTCAATCAGTTGCAGGGAACTTCATTTATTGGCAAACATATGCTCAAGCGCACCAGATATTAATAAAGTCCATGGCAGAAGCGGGGGTAAAATTATTGGCGGGAACTGATGCCAATGTACCTGTTATGGTCCCAGGGTTTTCTATGCATGAAGAGCTAGAGTCTTTGGTTCAAGCGGGGATGAGTGCAACACAAGCATTGCGTTCTGCGACCTCAATACCAGCTGAGTGGATGCGGCTTAAAACAGGTAAAGTCCAAATTGGATATCAGGCTGATTTATTGTTGTTGAATGCCAATCCCTTAGAGAATATTGGTAATACACGTTCAATTGAATTAGTGATCAATAATGGTCGTAGATACAATAAACAATTGCTTAAGCGCATGCTAGATGAAGTAAAACATGCCAATGATAACAGCAGAAAAAAATCAATCAGTGCTTATCAATCACATTGAACTTTGAGAGTGGCAATGAATTTTTGGCACTACATTTCTTTTCAAAAACCATGATGTTTATATACTTAAAATAACAGTGTTAATGATTTATTCGTCTAAGAGTGCGTAATTAGTTGTTTTATTTTGAAAATGGGTAAATATATGAATGTAATTATTTGGGTTTTCTTTTAAAGGAATTTAGTTGTGCTCTAAAGTCTTTTAAGTCTGAATTTTTGCTTGTGTAAGCAGTTATGCCAACTGCTATGTAGTAAGTGTCGATATCAGCTAAGATTAATTGCCAGATAGTCAAAGGGTTTTGTGTTGTTGAGTCTATGGCTTTGGCTGTTATTTCAAAAGCTTGTAGATCATCAATCTGTTGATGAGAAGTGTGTTCTATTGTAATGTTTTGAGTGTTTGGGTGTTGAAGGATACGCTCATTACTAAAAGCCACGAGGTCATTAATTACTGTGGTGCTAAAGGCTTGGCTAACAATTAAAACTGGGTGGTCTTCGGGCAAAGATGGATGCGGTGCATCTGGTTCTTTCAACATGATTAAGGTGGGTATTTGCAACTCTGGATCAATGATAAAACGAGGGTGTTCATCTAATGTAAAGTTGACGGCTTCAAATGTAGAAATTTCTTTATTGTTTAATTGAACAGACAATAGAGTATCAAGTACCTTTCCATCTAAGGCCGCATTGTGTTGGAGTGGAAAAACACCGTTTATCAACAGAATTTCATTGGTGTTTGTGAGAATCAGTATCCATTTTTTGAAAGTGTTTGCGCCTACTGTTTGCTGTAACTCTAATAGAGTGGCAGCTGAATGTTTTAGCTGTATTTCCTGATTACTAATTAACTGCATGTTTTGTGTTTTTAAAGCTTCTGAGTCGCTGAGTTTTAACTTGATACCATCTAAAGCTTGATAAAGCGCTTCTTCTGGAATTGGAATCGTTGATACAAAGATGGATGACTGAGTTTCTTGTTGTTGAAATCCAGCAAATTTACCAGCCATTGTAAAGCCTTCTGGTTGAATCATTTCCACTTGGGTTCCTGGAATTTTGACATGCTGGGCTAAAACGATATTGGCGGTTATTAGAAGTAATAAGGCCAAAGTGAAGTGATGTTTTATGGCTGAGTCATATTTCATGCTCTTAATTACTATATGATTTAATTTTATGTGATGGTTTAATATTTTAGTCATTTGGGGGTCAGTTGTTTAACAAAACATGCAATAAATTATCTTGGAAAGTGATGTTTTCGGTGAGCTTAAGATGGTCTTCACAGACAAACACAGGATATTTCACTTTGATGGTTTTCAATGTATGTTTGTGACCTTTGCTTTTAGCCTGCCCGAGTAAGGAAGATTTACTGACTTGACCGTCTCCTGGTTCAAATAAGATGGACTTTTGTAGATCTATATCATCTTGTTCTCGACGCACTGAATGGTGTAAATTTATAAACCCTGAAGTGGTGTCTTTTTCTGCAATGACGCGATTTAAAGTTTCATTACATGAACCTCCCATGATAATAAAACCTTCATGATCAACTTCATACTTAGGTGTCAATGCATGCCAAAACGCTTGGGCACGAAGTAACTGATGGTTGAAAAAATGCTGCAGTGTTTTGACTTCTTGTTGACCATTTTCTGGGCTCTTGGCAGATGTCATGATGCGATCAATGACATTTTTGTCGTAAATTGCCCATTGGTTTTTTTGCCATAACTCAGGATTGTATATATCGATATCAAGCAATTCCCCTGCGGAGTTTGCAGCCCAACGGCTGAAAGGATGGGGCAATAGCTGGTAAACACTGGGCATGGTTATTTGTACTTCTACTGGAATATTGCGTAAATTGAAATCAAAACCTGATCTGAGTCGATCAATGGCTTTAACTGTGCCTAACTGTGGGGTGCCTAAGAACACAGCATGGCGAATTTTGCTTGCTTGAGAATGGGTGGTTGGTTGTTCAATTGTATTATCTGATGGTTGCATCAATAAAGGTAAAATGTCATGAGCACCAAATCGTTGGTAATAGCGCAGAATTAATCCGCCAAGAGAATGAGCCACTACATCTACTTGCTTATGTTTGGCATGATTCAATACTTGGTCAATGAATTGAGCAAGGCGCTGAGCATTGTATACATTGTCTTGTCGCCAATCATAGTGGAAAATATACAAGCTCCGACCATCAACTGCCATTTGTTTCAGGTCAGCTATGTGGTAGTTGCCATATTCTGTTAAAGTCTGAATGATGTCGTCGTAGATGCTCAAACCTGAGAAAGAATCAAAAATGGCGTAAGACTCGATCAGAGAATGATCAACTTGAAGGGTGTCTGGTATGATTTGGTTGGCCAAGATTTTATAGTTTGAAAATATCAAATCTTTGATTTTTCCGGGCCATACTTCCTTTTCAGTACTCTTGAGGCGTAACTTACTGCCCAAGGAACCGTGTATCAAGATCAATGGTGTGTTGCTAAAATCAGTTCCAATAGGCTGGTACAAACGTGCCAAATCAGGTTTTTTATTGACTTGACACGCTGTGAGACTAAATAGCAGGGCTAATAGTGATAAACGCACTTTTAAATTATTTTCAGTAGTCTTGTACCAATTGAACAAAAGCTTTAACCCCGTTTAGTAAAGCTGATTCATCGACATAAAACAGTGGTGAATGATTTGATGGAGCAGTGCGGGCATCCTTGTCTTTAGGTGTGATGCCCATAAAGAAGTAAAAACCAGGCACTTCATTGGCAAAATAAGAAAAATCTTCAGCGCCGGTGATCAGGCCAGGATCAATAACGTTTTGTTCGCCAAACACTTTATGTAAAGATGGCAGCATTTTTTCAGCCAATTCAGGGTCATTGGCAGTGACTGGGTAACCTTCATTGATCTTAAATTCTATGGTCGCTTCGTTGGCTGCAGCCACATGTTTCACAATATGACCTAAATGGCGGTGTATATCATCCCGAATACCCATGTCGAAATTTCTGATGGTGCCAACCATGGTCACATCATCAGGAATGATGTTATTGCGGATACCTCCTTTGATGGCGCCAAAAGAAACCACCGCAGGCGCTTTGGTGACATCGGTTTTTCTTGAAACAATGGTTTGTACAGAATTGATGATTTGCGCAGATGTAACTATGGGGTCGATGCCACCCCAAGGCCTGGAGCCATGAGTTTGTTGACCAATTACCTTTAATTCAAAATCATCAACCGCAGCCATGGCAGGCCCTGATCTGAATGCGGCAATTCCTGTATTAAAGCCAGAACCCACATGTAAACCGAATACAGCTTCAGGTTTCATTTCGTTAAATAATCCTTCAGCCAACATCAGTTCGGCACCACCTTCTTCATCCCCAGGCGCACCTTCTTCAGCAGGCTGAAATATAAACATCAATGTCCCAGCCAAGTCAGCTTTGTTTTTGGCAAAAATTTCGGCCACGGCCATGAGAATGGCAACGTGAGTGTCATGACCACAAGCATGCATCACACCAACAGTTTCTCCACGATACTCAGCGGTGGCTTTAGAAGCAAATGATAAGTCAACTTGTTCAGTGACTGGGAGGGCATCCATATCGGCACGTAATGCCAAAGTCGGCCCTGGTTTATCACCTTTTAAAGTGGCTACTACGCCAGTGAAGGCAATACCCGTTTTTACCTCTAAACCAAGTGCCTTCAGGTGTGATTCCACATAAGACGCGGTTTTAAACTCTCTGTTACTTAGTTCTGGGTTTTGATGAATGTGGCGTCGCCACTCTAACATTTGCGTTTCGATATTCAAAATATCTTGTTGTATATTTGCCCATAAAGGCAAAGTCAAGGAGCTTAACAATAATGCGATGGTCAATTTCATATTAATTCTCTTGTGTTATTAGTTTTATATTTATAGAAGATTCAAGGGGCCAGTTGGTGCCAAAAATAGCTGTAAGTTAAAGCCCTTAGATAGGCAGATTGGTCATTGTTTGATGCACCACCATGTCCTCCTTCAATGTTTTCATAGTAAAAATAATCTTTACCCATAGATTCCATTTTGGCAGCCATTTTTCGGGCATGTCCAGGGTGGACACGATCATCTCTGGTTGATGTGGTGAAAAATACTTTGGGGTAATCTAGTTTTGACTTCAGGTTGTGATAGGGTGAATATGTTTTGATATACGCCCATTCTTCTGGAATATCAGGGTTACCATATTCTGCCATCCAACTGGCTCCTGCCAATAATTTATTGTAACGCTTCATATCTAATAAAGGTACGGCACATAAGACTGCATTGAACAAATCGGGGCGCATGGTGAATGCTGCGCCCACCAATAAACCGCCATTAGACCCACCGGAGATACCTAGGTGTTGAGGAGATGTGATGCCTTTGGCAATCAGATCTTCGGCCACTCCGATAAAATCATTGAAGGCAATGTGTCGATTTTCTTTCAAGGCAGCTTGGTGCCAGGCTGGTCCATACTCTCCACCGCCGCGGATGTTAGCAACTACATAAACACCACCATCTTCTAACCAATTGGTGCCTACAATACTGGAATAATTAGGTGTAAGAGATACTTCAAAACCACCGTATCCATAGAGTATAGTTGGGTTTTTGCCATCGAAAACCAAATCTTTTTTCATCACTACATAATAGGGAATTCGGGTGTTATCTTCAGCAGTCATAAAGAATTGTTCTACTTTCAAATCATTTGAATCAAACATTGCTGGCAAAGATTTAAGTGCTTCAGATTGGCCAGTGTCGGCATTATAAAAATAAAGTGTTGATGGTGTGAGGTGGTTGCTGTAATTGATAAAAACATCATTATTTTTATCACTGCTTCCAGATACGAACATGGCACCATAAGCAGGCAGGTCGACTGGTTTGGTTTCCCATCGGCCATCATTATATTTCATCTGGTAAATAACGCTGCTGACATCTTGTAAGGTATTGACCAAGACATAATTTTTAGATGTGGTTACTGAACTGATAGAGGTGTTTTTATCCGTTTGCATGATGCGGGTAAAATTTCTTGAACCATTTAAGAAGGCTTCAAAATCGATGGCGATTAAGTTGCCTTGTAGATATGTTTGACCTGCCACTTGCCAGTCAGACTTCATTTCAAATATGACTTGTCCATCAATTAACCCAGAAAATCCAATGTCTTTCGGGATGTCCAACATTTTTGCCTGGTTATTGCTATCTAGTACAAACCATGATCTGGTATAAAAACTATCGCTTTGGATAATGAACTTGTAGATTTTATCGCCGTCATAAATTACGCTGGGCCAAACACCGACATCAGTTTTGTTACCTTCGAAAATAATGGGTGCATCATCGATTTTTGTACCGCGTTGCCACAAGCGCGTGGTCCTTACATAACCAGAATCAGTCATACTTGCTGGGCCAAAATCAGCGCCTACCATTACCGTGTTGAGATCAACCCAAGCAATGCTGTTTTTTGATTCAGGTAAATAAAAGCCATCTGTAACGAAAGCCTTTTTGTTAAGGTCAAACTCTTTTACGACAGTGGCATCAGCACCGCCCCTGGATAAATTGACTAAACACCTGTCATATTTAGGGTACCGACAAGACATGCCTTTATAAACCCAGTTTTCACCCTCAGCATCAGCCAAAGCATCGACATCTAAAACTGTTTCCCACATGGGTTCATCTTTTTGATATTCTTCGAACGTTGTGCGTCGATATAAGCCTCTGACATGTGTTTCGTCACGCCAAAAATTATAGAAATAACCATTCATCTGACTCACGTAAGGAATGCGATCATTTGAATTGTAAATAGTTTTGTTATTTTCATAGAGTGCATCAAATTTAGGGTGGTTTTTAATGACATCCAATGATTTTTTATTGCGTGTTTTTACCCAATCTATGGCCTTGCTACCTTCTACTTCTTCTAACCACATAAAGGTGTCGTTAGTCGATTCAGATTGTTGTGACGATGGTGTTGGCCTCAGTATCGGTCCTTTTTTCTGTTGTGGTGCACAAGCGCTAATTAATGTGATAAGAAGCAGCAAATAGATTTTTTTTGTCATGATACCCTCTGGTAGTTTAGTGTGTGTATGTGTGGTTATGCTAACTAGATTTTAGTTTCCAATATTATAGAGCTAATAACTTTACAATTCATCACAAAACAAAGCTTGAAATATATTTATATCACTACCATATCTAATTCTTTAATAATTTTGGGATGAATACCATGAGCATCAAAGCAACCATTAAAACCAACAAAGGTGACATCAATTTAAACCTAACGGATGATAAAACACCTATTACTGTAGCCAACTTTGTTAATTTAGTTAAAAACGGGTTTTACAATGACTTGTCTTTTCATCGTGTAATTCCAGATTTTATGATTCAAGGAGGGTGCCCTATTGGAACCGGAACTGGTGGTCCAGGGTATAAATTTGAAGATGAATTTGATGCATCATTGAAACATGACAAGCCAGGTGTTTTATCCATGGCAAATGCAGGTCCTGGCACCAATGGCAGCCAATTTTTTGTTACTCATGTAGCAACACCCTGGTTAGACGGTAAACATTCAGTATTTGGTGAAGTGGTATCTGCTGCTGATCAAGAAGTGGTTAATTCAATAGTTGCTGGTGATTCTATATCTACCATCGAATTATCTGGTGATGTAGACGCTTTGTTAGAAGCACAAGCAGATCGTGTTAAAGAGTGGAGTGACCACATATAAATCGAATTGAGTTTTTGATTGATTTAAGCCGATGACAATGTTCATCGGCTTTTTTGTCTGAAGGTTATTGCCGTTAATTGTTTGAAGTTATTTTGATTTTATTTTGAGTCTCATAGGCAGAGCCATACTGAGCCAATAATCCTGGTTGCGCATTGGCATTGGTATATCTGGTTATATAATGGGCAATCACAGGCAATCCCTCATATATGATATTCGATGCGTTTGAACTTATACCTCTGGTGGTATTCTGATTGAATTGAATTCGATAAAAACCTACTTTGTTATCGAACACTGGCTGAATGTAGGTGTTTTTTGCATCGAGTAAATAGGTCCTAAGTTGCGAATTAAAACCATCAAATTTAATCACAGACGATGTTCCACAAAGAAATGGAGGTCGAGGACTCACACCGCCAGGATATACAAAGGCGACCTCTGAATCACGGTCAAGAATTTGATTGAGGAACAATTCACAATCCTGGAAAGTGGACGTGATACCACCAGGACCTTCAAAAGGCTCGAGTCTATCTTCACCTTGTAAGTAAAATGATTTAGTTGGAAAGTTGATAATTACTTCGGTTTGGCCGTTGATACTAGATTCATTTGAATAATCTACCATCAATTGGTTTTTCATTAGCAAGGCGCTGATGGCTTCAAAACCTGTTGGCCAAGTAGTTTCAATAACCTCACCATTGTAGATAAGCAGACTGGTTAAATCGCTGTCAGCCAATGTTGGAAAAGCCAAGTTTGCAGGGTCAGAGTGTAAACTCAAACCCTTTGGGGAAAAGTTATTAAATGCTGCTGCGTCAATGTTGTAATTAATTCCATTGGCAACATCTATTAAATTTAAGGTGGCTTTTAAACCGCCTGTGGGTGCGAGAATTTCAGTCTTGGGGTTTTCACTGCTCCAGACACCAGAATCTTCCCAGTTTTGAATAATTTGTGGGCAATCATTAGGCTCTCCGTCTGTGAAAGTGATTGCTTCACCAAATCCGAAGGTTGGATCCAAAGAACCCATTTCGTAGATTTCAATGTGACCCTCAAACAAATTGAATTCATTTTCATCTAATGTAAGCGAGGTGTTGTCTATTGAGAGTGACATTGAACCATCAAAACCTGGTGTACAAGAAGCATCTTGACTCAAAATTGAATTAACCCCCTCTATTTTGACCATGACAAAAGCCCAAGAATCATTGGGAGCAAGGTATATATTGAAACTGCCGACAGTGTGGCCGTTTTCACCGTCTTTAAAGCGAATTTTCAGCGCTTTTGATTCATCGGTAGCAGTGTTTGTGATTGAAACTAAGGTGTTCAGTCCGTTATTAACTGTGAAATAAGGTAGTATAAGCATGTCGCCAAGTCCATTTTGGTTCAAGCTAACCCCGGCATTAGATGGCTGATTAATTAGTAAGAGTAATATAATCAATTTTTTCATGATTTTGACTTGAGGTTATTTGTTATTGTTCATTATAACGCACTAGATTTATGCTTATATGAGGTGATTGGATATTTTTCATTACAAGAGTTATAATTGCATCAAATCTATCACAAGCCAGCTTTCATGCTGGCTTTTTAGTCAAATCGTCACAAATATGATTATATGATGTGATGTCGTTTCCGCCTTAACTCACATGGTGGTAACTGAGGTTTTATTGAAAACCTCATTGAATCATTTATTTGGTTTTCTCAAAGCAGAATAAATTATCTATTTATTTGTTGTCTTGAGCGACTCTGAAATTTGATTCAGTAAGTGAGGCCTAGAATTGTATTGAGGTCTCCAAACATTAAAAAATAATAATAAGAAACGGAAAATAAAAGATATGAATAACGAAAATAATTTAAAAATCATTGAAAAATGTACCATAGCTGCCCGGGGCGGCATGACTTTGTTGTCTCAAGAAGAAGTCAACAAAATGATGGAAGTTGGAAAAGGAGGTGTCCATGAATTGTTCAGAAAATGCTGTTTAGCCGTATTGAACTGTGATGCCAAAGAAGATGATGCGATGGCTGTGCTAGAGCGATATCCTGATTTTGATGTAACCTTGATTCCACGGGAAAGAGGTATTCATTTAGAGTTTGCCAATGCACCTGCTCAAGCATTTGTTGATGGCAAAATGATTTCAGGTATCAGAGACTCCATTTTCTCAGTTCTCAGAGACATCGTGTTTCAAAGTACTGAAAAAGGTGTGGGCAATTATGATTTGAGTGAATCATTTGATATCACCAACTTTGTCTTTGAAATTTTGCGCCGTGGTGAAGTACATCAATATGGAACTGAACCCAACCTAGTGGTTTGTTGGGGAGGGCATGCGATTAATCGAGTGGAGTACCAATACACCAAAGATGTGGGTTATCAATTAGGCTTGAGAGAAGCGCATATTTGTACGGGTTGTGGAACAGGCGCCATGAAAGGGCCCATGAAAGGCGCAACGGTCGGGCATTCAAAACAAAGGATAGACAATGGTCGCTATATTGGTTTAACTGAACCAGGTATCATTGCTGCTGAAGCTCCTAACCCCATCGTTAATCATCTGGTAATCATGCCCGATATTGAAAAACGGTTAGAGGCTTTTGTTAGATTGGGTCACGGCATCATTGTATTCCCTGGTGGTGTAGGTACTGCTGAAGAGATTTTGTACTTAATCGGAATTTTGGCCAGTGAGAAAAATAAAGGTGTGCCATTTCCATTCATCATGACCGGACCCAAAGAGTCAGCTGAATATTTTCACAAGATTGATGAGTTCATTCGATTTGCTTTGGGAGATGAAGCGGCATCAATGTATGAAATCATTATTGATGACCCTGAAGATGTGGCCATTAAAATGATGAATGGTATCGAAGCTGTTAAAAACTACAGAACTGAAAATAAAATCAGCTATTATTTTAATTGGGGTTTGCACATTGATACACCTTTTCAGTTCCCGTTTATTCCATCGCATGAAAATATGGCAGGTTTAGAGCTTTATTTGGATCGTCCCATCGAAGATTTGTCAGCATCTTTGAGACAAGCGTTTTCAGGAATTGTTGCCGGTAATGTGAAAGAATATGGCGTGCGTCAGATCAAAGAAAAAGGCGTTTACCAGATCAATGGTGATAAAGCTTTGATGGAAAAATTAGATGATTTATTACAGTCATTCATTGCCCAAAAGCGGATGAAATTACCTGGCAGTGTTTATAAACCTGTATTCGAAGTGGTTAAGTAATCATTTAGGTGGTTTTTTCAATGCTTCAGTTAAATAACAACCCAAACTAAAGGTTGGGTTGTTATTTATATTGACCCGTTAACCCCAACGGCCTACCTTCTAGATCGTTAAAGAACGCCATCCACTCTTCAGTGCCATCTTCATGGGTGTGAACTATATGTGGTGAATGTGTGAAATCAATACCTTTGTCTGTCAGTTGTTGGTGGCTTTTTGCGATGTCACTTGTTTTAAAATAAATGATAGATTCGGGATTGACTTTTTGCTTGTCTTCTGACTCAGATAAATACAGACGAACGCCATCAATATCAAAGAAAGCCAGCTTTTCGAAAGTATAAAGATGATTAAGGCCCAAGGTATCTCGATACCAAGATTCAGATTGTTTAATGTCTTGGACGGTTCTAGAGATTTGCCCAATTGAGTTGATTGCTTGTGTATGTTTCATTGATTGTTCATTTACTTGGTTTTTGTGGAAGGCGCTGTTTTTGGCCGCACCTATAAATTGTAGTAATGACTTCTTGTCAGTAATACCAGATTCAGGAATGACACGTAATTTTTCCACAGTATTTGTGATATGGTATTTAATTGCATTGATACTGACCTGTAAATTATCAGCGATCTGTTGATTGGTTAAACCATGTTTGGCTAAATTAATTACTCGCCATTCAGCGGGGGTCAACAAATCTTGATGAGGAGGCCTGCCTCTTGGTTTTTTAAATGAATTCATGACATCATTTTATTGAATAAAGGATCTATTTTCCCTACCTGTTATGTAAAAAAAATCGCTTGGTGTTATCAATCAACGATTCATTCAATTGATTCTTCTTTCGCATTTTTAATGGACCCAATAATTACTTTCCAATCACTGACAAAGTTTTCACGTTTATTAACAGGTGTTTTTTGGGTGCTTTGAGCATCGAGGTATTGGATGTTACCTTTGGCTTGAGAAACAGTGATTTGGTCAAAAGTCAGTGTCCTGTTTTGGCTTGAAACCGATATGGCACCAACCTGTAAATTACTCCAACTGGCTATGGGTGTTGAGTATTGGTCATTTATATGTCCATCGATAATGGCTAGATTGCCAGATGACATCAAGTGGTTGTTTTCTATGGTGATTTTTTGTTCGGAGTTTAATTGGCCTTGGGTGATGACTAATCCACTTTGAGCTTTGATCCAAGGAGCGAATGGTTGGAGTGATAACTGACTGGCTTTAATGCTTGCTTTGAGATTCAAGGGTGATAATGTTTGGTCACTGCTGATATCAATTGAACCTTGGTTTTGAATTTCAATCTGACTTGAAATCGAAAAAGGTTGGTTTATGTTGTTTGTTTGGTGCATGTCTAACGATTGAATTTGCAAATCCAATTGCTGATTTAAATCATGATCAATTAATTCTAGCGACCAGCTTTGAATGTTTGTTTGGTTGATGGTGACTTGCCAATTGGATGGGGTTGTATGTGGAAGGTCAATAAGCTCAGCGGGTATATGAGTTTGAGCAGGAGATGCTTGTTGAAGTAATGACTCACTGAATGGCCAGTTGATCTGCCAATCTCCATTAGCAGAATCTATTTGTTCAATAACAACTTGATGAGATTCAGTATCTATCATGACATCTTGGATGTTGAAGCTTAGATTTTGTATTGAAATGTCATTATGAAACTGCCCATGTAAAGACTGCAATTCAATGTTTGAAAATTTTATTTCTGGGTTTTGGGTTAAATTCCAGTTCATGTTGCCATTGGCTTTTATTGTTCCTGTGGTTTGGCTGATGAATAAATCGTCAGGTAAAATATGTTCTAGTGTGTTGATCTTTAAGTCGATCAGTTGTAATTCTGTGTTGATTAAATTTTGGCTGTGATTATAACTGCCATTTAGATTGATTAGCTCGTCATCTTCAGTGGTGATGTTGACCTTAAAGTGTGTGTCTTTATCTATGAAAACCAGTTGATCTTGGCTAAACTCGAAGTCTTTTATAGTCAGTTTAAAACCATTTTTAATGTTGTCGGCTCGGAGGTCAATGTTGCCTTGAGATATTTGAATTTGATCGATTGAGGCATTAATCCCTTGGTTATCATTAACTTCTGGAAATTCTGGTAACGCAGGAATCAAAACTTGACCTTGGTCATTGGTATGAATGATGATTTGGGGATGGACTAAATTTAAATTTGAAAACTTCCATTCGTTCCATAACAACTTTGTTGGATCAAAATTAATTCCAACTTGCTGACTGTAAAACCAGGGTTGTTGATTGGCATCGGTGATTTTTAAACCTTTAACATCTATCTGGAAGCTGAATGGATTGAACGAAACTGATTCCAGCTCGGTTTGCATGTCAAATTGATCACTAAGCTGGGAGATCATTTGTTGTTTGATACTTATAGGTATGTAGAAATAGCCCACTAAAAAGTATGTTGTTAATAACAACAGCAGCCAAAATAATTTGTATCGGTGTATTGGCTTGTTCATGTATTTGTATTTTAGTCGGTAATTTAACTTAACTGTAATTATTGAGGATGGCAATTAATTGTTGGTGAAACTGCTGCTGTAGGGAATTTGGTTTAATTATTTGTGCAGCTGTACCCAGACGCATCACATCGGCGATCAGTTCGCGGTCATCGTTATAGGGTACGGATAATAACATGTGTGTGTCATTCAAGTGTTCAATGCTTTGTTGAGAGTGCCAATGTTCAAAGACTGTCCATGGGGCCAGTTTTTTATCAATTTTGATCACAGCCAATGATTTCATTGGGCCTGAGAAGATGCCATAGCTTTCAGCATAATGGGCCCGTAATTGATCAGCAGGGAGTTTTTTTACACGTTCGATATCAATTTCACTGCTTTGAATTTGTTCTAGCGCAAATAAGCGGATTCCTTCGCGCAAATGGCACCAGGCATCTAAATACCAAGCATTTTTATAACTGGTTAAGCGTTGTGGTGAAATCAATCTTTGAGTGGTTTTTTGTGATGATCGAGTTAGGTATTTGATGGTTAGTTTTTTTTCATTTTGTAAGGCTTCCATCAATGACTGAAAAATGTTGGGGCTGGGTTTTCTAGACAAAGCTGGAATAATTTGAATCAATCGTCGGTTGGCAATGCCTTTTTGTTGTAAGACTTTATCAATATTATCCAAGATCCTTTGCATGGGTTTTTGTAACGACTCTGATTGTAAATCCTCAAGTAACTGTGCCGCCATTAGTAACCCTTGAGTTTCTTCAGCATTGAGTCGAATACCCGGTAAGTCGAACTGGGATGAGTGATCATAATAAACACCATTTTCATCTGATTCTATCGGCGCATTGAAATCATCACGTAGAGTTGCTATGACACGATAGACTGTGGCTTGAGAACACTCTAGTCGGTCTTTAAGAGTATCAATTTCAACAGGGCTTCTTCTGTCTTTTAGAATTTTGTCCAACAAGTAAATGCGATCTATTTTTTTCATGGTTTTGTTATATCATGTGTTTGCATCAATGTTGTAAGTCAGCCAAATTTTTATACAGGGTTAATGCATCAGGGTTAGCCAAAGCATCGGTGTTGGCGACTGTTTTACCGTGAATTACGTCTCGAACCGCAATCTCAACAATTTTTCCACTGATGGTTTTGGGTATTTCTGCTACCTCAATGATTTTGGCAGGAACATGTCGAGGTGTGGTATTGGTTCTTATGGTTTGACGAATTTTACGCTGCAATTCATCACTTAACTGATGACCAGGTTGCATCACTATGAATAAAACCACTCGAGTGTCACCTTCCCACTCTTGTCCAACCACAATCGACTCTGTAATTTCTGGTAAGGATTCGACCTGACGATAGATTTCAGCTGTTCCAATACGCACACCGCCCGGGTTTAATGTGGTGTCAGATCGACCATAAATAATCATGCCGCCTTGTGGGGTTATTTCAGCTCGATCTGAGTGACACCAAATTTGATCGTATTTGTTGAAATAAGCTGATTTGTATTTGCTGTGATCTTTATCTTGCCAGAAATATACCGGCATTGATGGAAAGGCTTGGTCGCAAGCCAGCTCGCCAGGGGCTGCAATAAGACTGTGTTGTTTTTCATCTAAGACTTTAACTGCCATGCCTAAACCCAGGCATTGGAGCTGACCTGAATATACGGGTAAGTTACTGTTGCCGAGGGCAAAACATGAGCATATGTCTGTGCCACCTGAAATAGAGGACAGACACACATCTGCTTTGACTGAATTATAAACATAAGTAAAACTTTCGGGCATTAACGGTGAGCCAGTAGAAAAAATTGTTTCTAGCTTTTCTAAATCATGCGAGTCAGCAGGTTTAATACCGGCTTTTTCTACAGCTGAAATCCATTTGGCCGATGTACCAAAGTGGGTAATGTCATGTTTATCGACCAAATCAAACAAACGATTGCCATCTGGGTAGAATGGCGACCCATCGAACAGTACCAGACTGGCGCCAGTGCCTAAAGTTGAAACCATCCAGTTCCACATCATCCAGCCACAGGTGGTAAAATAAAACAGTCTTTTATGTTCTGCCACATTGGCATGTAACATCAATTCTTTAAGGTGCTGTAGCAAGATGCCACCGCTGCGGTGCACAATACATTTTGGTTTGCCTGTGGTTCCAGATGAATACAGAATATACAGGGGATGGTCGAATGGAACGGGTGTGAATTCAATCTTTGAATTTGGGTTCGCGCCTTCTAACCACTTGTTATAGGCCATACAATCAGGAGGTAGTAATTCTGTCGGTACTGCAAACTCAATAATCACGGTGTGTTCTATGCTGTTAATTTGAGCAGTTATTTGTTTGACCTTTTGTAGGCAATCATGGGTTTTGCCATTGTATTCGTAAGCATTGACAGAGAATAAAACTTTCGGTTCAATTTGTCCAAATCGATCAACCACGCCATTGATACCAAAATCAGGTGAAGTAGAAGACCAAACGGCGCCTAACGAGGTGGTCGCCAACATGGCAATAATGGTTTCAGGGATGTTAGGAAGAAAACCTGCAACTCGATCACCGATACCAACGCCGCAGTCACGTAATTTCTGTTGTACCAAAGACACTTGATTGATCAATTGATCAAAACTCAGTGAACTGACCATTCCGGACTCAGACTCGAATATGACCGCTACATCTGAGCCCTGGTGTTTCAATAAATTTTCAGCAAAGTTCAAAGTCATTCCATTAAACCATTGTGCTTCAATCATGTGATTGTTGTCGATCAAGTCTTCATCGGCTTCCTGGTGGTAAATTACCCCACAAAAATCGATCACAGCGCGCCAAAATTCTGCTCGATGGTTAATCGAGTAGTTATGCAAAGTGGAGTAATCAGTGATGTCCAAGTCATGTTGTTGGTTCAACATGTCAATAAACTGTGTCAGTTGGCTACATGCCAATAAATCTGCAGAAGGTTGCCAAAGAATGCATTCGGACATGTTTGGGGTCTATTCAAATTAAAGCATAGATTTTAACAACAAATGATTTGTAGTTTTAGGGTTAATGTTGATTTACGAATGATAGATACCAATCAGGAAAATTGAAAACTATTTGGCCATGTGATTGATCAATTGGCTTTCTAGTCACTTGATGTCAATCTTAAGGTCAGTTATTGCTGGTTTTTTGTCATTCATTTAAAAGTTTACAATTGTTTACAGAAAAATGTCGATATGATCTAAGTTCTGGGTATAAAGTTTAAAATCAAAGTGTATTGTACAGAGTTCTTACAAACTCAAAATCCTTTATTCGTTTTAATATGAGTAATTTTTAGGAAAGTAAAATGCTAAAACCAGGTATCACAAAAGACGAAAAAGACAGGCTTGAATCATTGAAGCTATTGAATGTCCTTGATACCATGGCTGAAGAACGTTTTGATCGATTGACTCGAATTGCACAACGTATGTTCGATGTGCCGATAGCTCTTGTTAGTCTTGTGGACAGTAATCGCCAATGGTTTAAATCTAATGTTGGACTTGAAGTCAATGAAACTTCTCGGGAAGTTTCATTTTGTGGTCACACAATTCTCGGTAAAGATATTTTGGTTATTCCCGATACATTACAAGATGATAGATTCAGAGACAATCCGCTGGTAACACAAGAACCTAAGATCAGATTTTACGCTGGATGCCCTTTAAATACACATAATGGGTTAAAAGTTGGCACTTTATGTTTGATAGATAGAGAAGTGAGAAAATTCAGTGAAACGGATGAAGTGTTTTTGGCTGACCTTGCTCAAATGGTAGAAAATGAACTGTCTGCAGTACAAATGGCTACTATGGATGAACTCACCGACTTATCCAATCGACGTGGATTTTTAATGCTAGCAAAGCGATGCTTAAATCACATCATACGTAATAATTTATCTGGCTCATTGGTGTTTTTAGATTTAGATGACTTTAAGTCAGTCAATGATGACTATGGGCATGAAGAAGGTGATAAGGTTTTAACTGCTTTTGCTGATTGTTTGAAGCAATCATGTTGTGATTCAGACATTATTGCACGCTTTGGTGGTGATGAATTCATAGTTTTTTTATCTAACAGTTCTCGGGATCAAACACAGAATTTTATCAATACACTCGAACATGCTGTCATGGTTTATAATCAACAAGCGAATAATACATACAATATTAATTTTTCTCACGGTGTGGCAAGATTTAACCCCAACAAGCATAGATCAATCAACGATATGATGTCTGAAGCTGATTTGACCATGTTCAAAGATAAAGGTAAAAAGTTTGAATCAAAACTCCTGAGATCTGATAGAAACCCAGTTTGAGTTGTACTTGAAAATAACTCGGTCTGGAGTTGATGTACAAGGTAATCTTTCTGCGTTTTTGGGTACCCTTGATTTAATGTTATTGACTGAAGCTATGGCATAATTAATACCAGTTTTGTAACGGGCGCTGGGGAATTTTATAACTTCAAAATTGTTCTCGACTGCCCATTTTCCAATTTTTTGT
This sequence comes from uncultured Marinicella sp., assembly GCA_964631055.1. Lineage (GTDB taxonomy): Bacteria > Pseudomonadota > Gammaproteobacteria > Xanthomonadales > Marinicellaceae > Marinicella. The sequence continues at coordinate 13,529 of CAZVZJ010000018.1, read as the reverse complement.
GTGGTCGTATAATCAGTCGAATGGGTAATAATTTCTCTGATGTGCAGATATTTGTCATGAGTTAACTCTAAAGAGTGCTGCGATGAAACAGCACAAGAGAATAGCAAATGGTTGGTTTGTATAGGTTCATCAAATGGTATTGCAATGTCGTTCAAAAACAAGAATCTGTAATAGGCGCATTCATATAAGCAAGTCATAGGTTCCTTTGACCCATAGAAAAAGCTTTTCATGTTTGCAGTACCATATCGTGATCCGTATTTTAACGGCGGATATCGAAACGGTGTGGTTAATAAAAAGTGTTTTTTCGATGCATGAGATAGCGGTTTAATTTCTTCTAACAATTCTTCTAAGCGTGATTGTTCAGCAAGGCTGTTAGTGATGCTTAATGTAGCCACTTCAAGGTCAGATTCTACAATTCTATAAACCTTGGCATTGATTTCGTTTCTGGGTGTCTTATCGTTGAATAGGACATCAAAGTCCTGCATCAAACTTTGCCGCGCATGGCGTCAAGATATTGGTTAACCATCACTAAACCCTCTAAGGTATCCATTGTTTCTATAGGTGGCTGATTAAAGTACTTGTTGTTTGTGCGCAAGAAATGTGTCATAAATCCATGGTTTTGTCCTGACAATGCCGACAATGAACGGTAAATTCGAATGATCATTAAGGCCACCTGACCTTTCAATGACTGTGGTGCAAAGCCTTTTTGGATTGCTCGTGAAAAAGCACTGGCACTGATGCCCATCATATTAGCCAGCTCAACATGAGTAATCTCCATAAACTTAGCGGCTTTGGACAGTGAGTCAGCAACCAGTTGGTTGTCGTTGGTTTGTTGTGATGCGGTGGTACTCATAACTTTTCAATTAAATATACTAATGCAATTATATTAAAAATAAATGCATTATGCAACTATGTTTTTGGTTGCTCCTTATGCCAAGCAATGAAATCAAGGCTTATATCTTTCATGTTGTTATCGTTCAATTTTCCTATTAAATTAATTAATAAATTGATGGGTTTGATTTGGTAGCAGCCTTATAATTTGCATTTTTTTAGATTATAGGAAGGGTTCAAATGTATGGAGTCAGAGTTTGTTTAGTCATAGCAGTGTTTTTCATTGTATTTATCAGCGGTTGTGAAAACAGTACCCATTCAGATCAGACAGCGGCATTACGAGGAGCAGCGAATTTTGATTTGGAATCCAAGCGTACGGCTTGGTTACGAAATCATTTACCTAACAATACAATCGCATATGTAAACTTTCCAACGCCTTGGAATTATTTATTTGATGCCAAAGCGGATGCCATGCATGCCGTACAAAGTCTACCAGCTCATATTGAACAAGTTGAAAAAATCAAACAAGGCGTAAAAGACAGTTATTTTCAATATGTTCCCACTGAATACCAGGGCTTGACCGCTATGTTATTCGAACATACACAAACTTCACTTGAGTTCGCGGTCATCAATAACTCACCATCTGCCTTCTTACCTACTTTTGCTGTGGGAACAAGATTATCAAGCATAACTCATGCAGCATTGATTGAACAATTGAATACCTTATTAAGCGATGTTGATCCTAATATGATACTGGAACAGGTCGATAAAACGCCTTTATGGACTTTTAAAGTAAATCAGTTTCCAGCATTTTTACAATATGACGAGTCCAATGGTCAACTGTTGGTTTATGGTGGTATGGGAGCCAACCAACAAAAAATGACTGAAATTTGGACTCAAAAAAGTGGTGAACAACTGGCTAAAATACAAACCATGAGTCAACAGGCGGATCCCAGTGGTTTGAACATGAAAATGTGGGTCGCTGCGGCCAAGATGTATCGAATGGGCCAAGCATTTTTACCACCAGATCAACAACAAGTTGTTACTGAATTTGGCCTGGATCAGATGGATTATATCTGGTTGGGTTTTGAATCTAATCAAGGTCAATCTGCACTCGCGATGCATGTAATTATGCCAGAGACTGGCTGGCGATTGATGTTGCCAAGGGCTACCGATTGGTTTGATGTACAGATGGCAGGCGAACCTCGATCAGTGATACAGATGACTTTACCTACCTCCGATCAAGTTAAACAAATCATTGAAAAATATAACTTAGCTGATAAATTAACAGATAAGGATCGAGAGGATATGAAAGTCTGGAAAGAAATTGGAACTGAGATCGGTTTCGATTTTTATGATATTTTGGATGCTTATCACCAACAATTCATCATGGTCAAAGATCAATCTGGTTCGTGGTTTGCGATGAAAACCAAAAATAAAAAGTTACGTGCTGATTTGGAAAAAAGCATCAATGAATATTTTAAAATTGAGACTTCAGCAAAACAGCTTGATGGTGTAGAAATCATGCAGGCACATTTTTCAATTTATGAAAAACTATTTTCTCAACAGAAAGACTTACCAGCAGATGCCGAACAAATTCAAAAATTCTTAAGTGTCTTTAAAGAACACGCTTTTTGGTATGAAGAAGAAGATGTGATTTATATGAGTCAGGTGCCACAAGTTTTGGCCATGAAAAAGAAGCATTCACAGCAACTTTCTTTGGCATCATGGTTAAAGAAAAACCAGGGTGGTGATTGGAATTCTGCCATATTGGCTTATGGAAAAGATGTTAAACACATGCCACAAGACTTATATCATTATTACCTTTTACTGTTGCAAGGGTTAGGCGACTTAGCTCAAGTTGAAGTGGATTTATTTGCCCTACCTACGGCAGATCAATTAAACCTACCTGACGCTGGAAGAATTAATTTGGTATTGTCATCTGATGCAGAAAAAGTCAGTTTTAGATTTGGTTATGAATATTCTGTTTTAGAACCTATTTTGTCAAGTGAAGGAGGTGTGACCACATTAGCAGTTTTGGGTATATTGGCGGCTTATGCCATTCCTGCTTACAATGACTATACAGTAAGGGCCAAATTAGGCAGCCAGATGGCATTGGCAAGTACGTTAAAAATGGTGGTAGCAGAAAGGTTATTGTCTGAAGAATACACGACTGAAGATTTATTTGCGGGGATAGAGGAAGAGGTATCCATTGAAGGCTTGAATTATTATATAGACATAGAGACCAATACAATTGTCATTGACTTAGAGGGTGTTGACACAGCATTTGAAGCTGGCGATGAAATCTACTATGAACCCAGCGTGGAGAATGGGTATGTTGATTGGTATTGCTACAGCAACATCAGACAAAGTTACTTACCAGCAGGGTGTCGGGATTAACAGCAGACAATCATGCGGTTACTGGTGAGTAACATCAACTCACCAGTGGCTGACTTGAACAATGTAGAGCAAAAGAATTTAAAATGATGTTGTTAAAATGTGGTCAGATTATCTACTGGTTTTTACCGCAGTACCACTGACACTGACCATCATCATAGACCCTGTATCACCAATCACTTCATAATCAATATCTACCCCAACTATGGCGTTGGCGCCCAATCTAGTGGCTTTTTCCTGCATCTCTTGGAATGCAACTTCGCGTGCCTTACTCATTTCTTTTTCATAAGCGCCTGAGCGACCACCAACTATGTCTCTGATTTTTCCAAATAAATCTTTAAATATATTGGCACCTAAAATGGCTTCACCAACGACAATGCCTTTGTAGTCTGTGATTTGATGACCTTGTAATTCCGGTGTTGTGCTGACTATCAAATTCATCTCCTGTTTGTTTAAATAAATAGCATAAAGTCAATTGATATAATAACCAAGTGCCTTAAGTCACTACTGTACTTTACATATAGCGTATCTAGGCAAAGACACTTTGTTCAGTTATTATTTAGAGCCTTTTCTACCATGTTTTTTAAAAGAGCAAAGGGGAGCTTAACTTGTAAACATGGCTTTTGATTCATGTTGCAACAACCATTGTTTTCTTTCTAATCCACTGGCGTAGCCTGTTAATGTGCCATTGGCACCAATTACACGGTGACATGGAACGATGATTGTAAGTGGATTTTTGCCGTTGGCTGCACCGACAGCTCGAACGGCTTTGGGATTGTTGATTTGATTGGCAATGTCTGAATAAGAAGCCACTTGGCCGAATGGTATTTTTACCAGTGCTTGCCAAACTTGATGTTGGAATTCTGTACCTTTTTGGTCATATTTTAAAGTGAAAGTCTGGCGTTGGTTGTTAAAGTATTCATCAAGCTGGGATTTACACTGATCTGTGTGTTTATTGGGGTTTACTTTATGATGGGGTTGTTCAACGAAGTAAACACCGGCAATGCCATTATTTGTGGCGGAAATTTCAATCAGGCCAATGTCGCTTGAAATGTAATCGGTTAATAATTCTGTGGTTTTCGGTTGTTTTTTCATATCAGGATCTATTATTGGTTCCACAGCTGGAACGTGAGGTAACTGCGCCAAGGTGACATCAGCTCTGGATTAATTGATTGGTTATTTTCATGTTTCAGTGCCTTACTAATACCTAAATCGCCCGCCAAAAATATATCAGGGTCATTAAGTCCACGCAATTTAGCATAATTAATTGTCCATGGACCTATGCCTTTGATGGTTAGCCAGGTATCTGGGTTTTCGGCATCATCATGTGATATAAAGTGTTGTGCCAAAGATTGCAGTGATTTTTTTCTGGCCCCTGGCATTTTAAAAAAGTCTAAATCGCTTTTGACTATATCGTGCGGTGTTGGAAAGAAATAACTCCCATCTGCGGTGCGCTTACCCAGTTCTTTAACCATTTGAGTCACTAAGTTTTTTGCGGCTTGAACTGATACCTGTTGTCCTAAGATGGCACGAACACCAGCTTCAAAGACAGACCATATACCAGGAATACGCAGGCCAGTTTTAAGTTGAAATACTTCAGGTAGCTGTTCAGCTAAATGTGACTCGATTTGGCTGGCATCTGTATCAAGATCCAGAACCCTGCGAATGTTATTCAGTACCGGACGCAACTGAAGCAAGTCTTCACATTGTAAGTGCACGAGAAATGCATTTTGGTCTGGGTGGTGGGTGGCCTTAAATGAACCTCTGTGGCCATTCAAATCGAAGGTTCTGCCATAGGTGTTGTCATCAATAGTTTCTAAGCCCTCAATAAGCCGAGCTTGTAAAAAAGCTTGCATTCGTGGCCAGTCATAAGGTGGGCGGTAACTCAGTTTGAGTTGTAATTGATCAGTTGATTTGGCATCTGATTTTCTGATTTGACTTGGGGTTAGTTTCATGGCTTTGATGAACGCATCATTAAAACGCCTGACACTATTAAAGCCACAAGCATAAGCTATTTGGTTAACAGGCAACTGAGTTTGGTGTAATAATTGTTTGGCCATCAAACATTGCTGATAAAGGGCGTAAGTCTTGGGTGCAACACCCAAGTTTTTGATAAATAGTTGGCGTAAATACCGGTCACTGATACCCAGGTATGCAGCAAATTCGTTTAATGACTGATATTCTAAAGCCCCTGTATTGATCAACTTAATGGCACGGTTGAATAGGGCTTGATTACCCTGCCATGCCGCTGAACCAGGCGCACTGTCAGGGCGACACCTTAGGCATGGCCTGTATCCTGCTTGAGCAGCTTGATGTGCAGTTGGATAATAGTCGACATTGATTTCCTTGGGTGGAGTTGCTGGGCAAATACTGCGACAGTAAATACCTGTGGTTTTTACCGCTGTAAAAAAACGACCATCAAATCGTGCGTCTCGTGATAAACGGGCTTTTCGACAAACTTTCTGACTAAGCACAACAGTCCTGCAATCAAATCAATTAATTTTTATTGTAATTCAAACTGCTGGGTATGCCAGCCATTTTCGGAACTGAATCATATGAACCCAATTCGCAAATCTCAGCTGTGCAATAAATTAGCCACAATAAAACATTTATTCAACACAATTTTTAAATATACTGAACCTCATTATTAATTTATTAAAGCGATTGGTGAATGATGAAAAAAATAGTATTGATCATAGTGACATCTTTATTACTTTCTTGTAGCAACGACGACAGCCCAAAATCGGTAGATGAAAAACAATCAGCACAACATTCATCTGCTCAAAGCACACCTGACCAAACAACTGGCTCAAATGTTACTGAATCGCGCGAATTGAATATCAATCCAAACACGGCCTTTAAGGTACTGAGCGTCTCCGAAGGTATTTATGACAACACCAATGCTTTACAGATTAATTTTAATTTACCCGTTAAAAAAGGTCAGGATTTTGGCGAACTAATCAAGGTTTTAAGTGATAAAAAATTGATCAAAACTGATTGGATTTTCAGTGACAACCAGATGGCCTTATATTTTCCATTCATTGAAGCTGAAACCCAGTATGAAGTTAATATCAGTCAATCACTGAACAGTACTCATAACAAATCACTGGTTCAATCTGCAAAAGTGACAGTTAACACCCAAGCGGCAAAAAAGGTGGCTCGATTCGTTTCTCGTGGAAATACTTTACTGAGTAGTGATGATGAACTGCCTATCGAAGCAGTTAATGTGGATGCGGTAGAGCTTAAATTCTGGAAAATTAACCAGGATTCATTGTATTCATTCCTACAAAACCCAAACAAAAGAGACATATACAGTCTCAACCAGCTAAATGATGTGGCTCAATTGGTTCACACCAGTCATTTCGAATTGGATGAAGTTAAAAATAAAACAGAAAATCATAATTTACCTATTGATGACATTGATGTGATTAAGTCTTCGGGTGTTTATTTCGTTACCATGATGCCCGATGATGCATATGAATATGAGTTTGAATCAACTTGGTTTATTCAAACTGATTTGGGTTTACATACCAGAGTGTATAAAAATACTGTGGCTGTTTTTGTTCATCAACTGCCCGCTGCCAATGTTTATCCCAATGTTAAAGTGACTTTGATGAATGATAAAAATGAGATCATCAGCGAAGGGGTTACTGACAACCAAGGATATGTGACTTTAAGTTTCAATGATGTCAACAAAATTCGTTATGTGATGGGAGCGGTTGGAGAGGCCATTAACTTAGTTCGGTTGAGTCAACCTAAATTAGATTTATCAGAATTCAAATTATCCAATCGCAGACATTATTTACAAGAGTTATTTTTATACGCACCCAGAGATTTGTATCGTCCAGGTGAAACAGCTCAAGTTAATGGCTTACTCAGAGACGAAGATGGACACATGGTCACTGCCAGTCCAATTAAAGTAGAAATCAAAAGGCCAGATAATAGATTGTTCAGAACCTTCAGTTGGCAAGGTGATGAGAGTGGTTATTATCAAACCAGTTTTGCTGTACCTAATGATGCCATGACGGGTGCTTGGTCATTCAATGCTGAGTTGGCCGATGGTACAAAATTCAATTATGAAATCAATGTAGAAGACTTTCTTCCTGAGCGTTTAAAGCTTGATCTTTCGGCTGGTAATACTTCAAGTGAGATACCGGTCAGTGAATCACCTAAAATAAATATTCAAAGTGATTACCTTTATGGTGCACCAGCTGATGGTAATCGATTTGATGCAACGGTCAGTATCAGTACAGCCACTGATTTGTTTGAGGACTATGATGAGTACCATTTTGGTTCCAATCATTACACTGCCATGGACAGTAACTACACCACTGATGCAGCAGTGCTGAATGAGCAAGGTTTTGCAGAATTGGCTTTGCCCATTAAGTGGCAAAACACCACTTTTCCGCTACAAATCAGTAGCCATGTGAATGTTTATGAATCTGGCGGCAGACCCATAGCACGACAAATAAAACAAACTGTTTGGCCACATCCATTTGCAGTAGGGGTCAAACCTGAATGGGAAGGGCGGTTTGCCAGCCCCAATCGTAATAACACCGTTGCTTTGATTGCCGTGGATTCAGCTGGTGAGTCAATAGCCTTAGAAAATGCAGAAATTATGTTGATTCAGGAAAATCAAGAAAGGTATTGGCATTGGGGAGATAATGGATGGGGTTACCGCAATAACAATAAGGAAATACCTGTTTATAATGCGGTGATCAACATTGAAAAAAATGGTGATAATTTGGTTTCATTACCCTTGAATTACGGTTCATATCGGATTGAAGTGAGGACTCAAGATCAAACACTGATTTCTAGTTATCGATTATTTTCTGGGTGGCAATGGTATGACCCCTATGCCAGCAAAGGTGAAAAGCCTGATCAGGTTAAATTGGCTTGGCAATCAGATCATTTGACTCAAGGTGAAGTTGCATCATTGAAAGTCACTGCGCCCTATGCTGGAACAGCCATCGTTACCGTAGAAAGTGATGATTTATTGTGGCATAAGACCGTAACGATGACAGATGCAGAACAACTCATTGAAGTTCCAATAGACAACAGTTGGCGTCGTCATGATATACATGCCAGTGTGATGGTTATCAAAGCAGGTAGTGATAAAAAAGGGCGTTCGCATTTACCCAAAAGGTCCATAGGGGTCACTCATTTGCCGTTGAATAGAGCTGATCGAAAATTAGATTTGGAAATTATTTATCCTGAAAAGACGCTACCTGATGAGACAGTGACTGTCACTGTTAAAGCTAAAAATATGGATGCCTCACAAGCTACTTTCGTTACTTTGGCTGCGGTTGATACAGGGGTGTTAAACGTGAGCCGTTTTGAAACGCCCAAACCTTTCGAATGGTTTTTTGCGAAAAGAGCTTACTTTCCTTCATTGCGAGATGTTTATGGTTCATTGATTGAAATGATCGAAGCCAAAAGCGCACAACAGAAGTTTGGTGGAGATGCTGATATCAGCAGAGGCGGCGACGAAGCCAAAGCCGATGTGCAAATTGTGTCCATATTTTCTGGAAAAGTGGCTTTTGATCAAGCAGGTGAGGCCAATATTGATTTAAAACTGCCTTATTTTAATGGTGAACTGCGGTTAATGGCTGTGGCTTTTAACGAACATCAATTTGCTGGATCAGATGGTTTGATGAAAGTGGCTGCACCCATCGTTATAGAGACTTCATTACCTCGGTTTTTAGCAAAAGGTGATCAGTCCAATGCCAACATAGAGGTTCATAATACTGAATCAACACCGACAGAACTGAGTCTTGAAATTAAGGCCGATGATGCATTAGGTAATCGCTCAGAAGTATTGCAGTGGACATTGGCTGCTGATGAAAAGCAAACCGTTCAATTGCCACTGACAGGATCTTTGCACCAAGGAATGGGACAGATTCAAGTACAAGCCGCTGCAAGTTCTGGATTTAAGTTAGATCGGTCATGGCGTTTAAGTTTACGACCTGCGATGCCAGCTGTAGTCGATCAATATAAAGCAGTGTTAAAACCAACTGGTGATTACATTTTGAGCAGTGATGTCTTTAATCAATTTGATGACATGAGTATGAAGTCAGTTTTGACATTATCTGATACGGCGGTCTTGAATCGTGAAGACCATATGTTTAACTTATTGCAATACCCATATGGCTGTTTGGAACAAACCACCAGTAGGGCATGGCCATTGTTGTACGCTGAGGCAGAAGATTATCAACTCTATGCACCGGCTGAACAAAGTGATCTTTTTGCCAAGCGATTCACTGTAGTTAATGGCGCAGTGAGTCGAATAATGGGCATGCAGCTGTACAGCGGTGGTTTTGGGTTGTGGTCGAATAACGATTATGAAGAAAATTGGCTGACTGTGTATGCCACAGACTTTTTAGTACAGGCACGTAAATTGGGACATGAAGTGCCTGCTGCGGCCATGAATAAAGCCATAGCACGCTTACAAAACTATGTCAGAAACTCAAATCATGTTAACTCTAATTTGGCACAGTATCTGAGTCATCGCAACCATTTTGATATTGCTTATAAAGCTTATGCCGCTTATGTTTTATCAACTATGAATCAGGTCAGCTTACAAGATGTTCGTCGCTTATTTGACCAGTTTAAATCACAAGCTAGAAGCCCACTGCCTTTGGCCCATTTAGCCATGAGTTTAGAATTATTGGGTGATGAGCGCAGGGCTACTGAAGCCTGGCAACAAACAATGGACTTTAAATGGGATCGTAACCGATATGATTATTATGGGGATTATGGTTCTAAGATAAGGGATTATGCCGATGTCATTGCTTTAGGTGCTGGTAGCCAGTTGTTGGACGGTCTGTCGCAATCAACACTGGATCTCATCTTGCCACTACAACAAGACATGAGTGATAGAAACTGGTTTTCTACTCAAGAGCGAAGTGCGTTATTCAGGACCGCTAAAATATTGAAACAAACTTCTTCTGTAGGCAGCGCTTGGACAGCCGAACTTAAACACAATGGTGGCGCCACAGCTTTCAAACAAAGTGCCGACTTAGTTCAAGTTTGGAGAGGACAACCAGCCAGAAGCGGGTTCAGTGTCATTAACCAAGGTGAAAAGCCGATTTATCTGGACTTTAAAACGCAGGGTTATTTAAAACAGCACAAAGTTGAAAGTAATGGCATGGTAGTTAAAAAGAAATATTTTGATTTGAACGGTAATCAGGTTGATCTCAAGCAAGTAAATTCTGGTGATTTTTTATTGGCTCATTTAGAAATTTCATTGGAAGAACAGTATAAACATCTACCTGATGCCATGATCATTGATTTATTACCTGCGGGTTTGGAGCTTGAAAATCAAAATCTTGAACACGCAATGAAACTGGACGATATAAAAATTGACGGTAAGTATGTGCGCGAGTGGAATGGCAACACATACATTAAACACAGTGAATATCGGGATGATCGTTTCGTGGCAGCTTTGACCTTATCAAGTTACCAAAATGCACATGTGTTTTACCTGGCGCGTGCAGTGACGCCCGGAAATTATGTATTACCGCCTACATTGGTGGAAGACATGTATCGCCCTGAGATCAGGGCTACTTCTGAAGATATGGGTATGATTAAAATTAAATAAGTTCATGACCAAAAGTATGAATCCGCATTTAGAACAAGAGTTAAATAATATCCCGAATAAGATTGCCAGGGTGAAGCGTCTGGGTCGGAGGTTGTTACAGTTATTTGTTGTATTGTTGCTGAGTTTTTTGATTTTAGACAAGGTGGTGCCACTACCCATAGAGGAATTTGAGCAACGACATTTTGCGCAAGTGGTGGTTGATCGCTCAGGCCAACCACTGCGTTCATTTGCTGATGCTAAAGGCATTTGGCGATATCCGGTTGCTTTAGATGAGGTTTCTCCTCGGTACATTGAGGCTTTGCTGGGTTATGAGGACCGTTATTTTTATCAGCATTTTGGCGTTAATCCATTGGCAGTTATCAGGGCACTGGGTCAGCGCGTCAGTGAAGGTCGGTTTGTATCGGGTGCATCTACCTTAACCATGCAGGTAGCACGGATTCTTAAACCACATGATAAAACTTTGCTGGGTAAAGCCACACAAATGTTCAGGGCTTTACAGTTAGAGTGGCATTACAGTAAAGAAGAAATCCTGACTTTTTATTTGAATTACGCGCCTTTTGGAGGTCCCATCGAAGGGGTTCAAGCAGCCAGTTATGTTTATTTAGGTAAGCCTGCCTCAGAGCTCAGTTATTCTGAAGCGGCGTTATTGGCTGTTTTGCCACAAGCACCCAGTCGATACCGACCTGATCGGCATCCACAGAAGGCGCGAAAAGCCAGAGATAAAGTGCTACAACGGATGTCAGAACAGAAAACATGGTCTGAGCAAGTTATTAAAGAAGCCTCAGAAGAACCCTTGTGGGTTACATACAATTCAAGGCCAATGATGGCGCCCTTGTTAACTCGACGTTTAAGTCAAAGGTATGCTGATCAAGCATTGATCCAGTCAACCATTGACATTCAATTACAAGCCAATCTCGAGAATTTGTTGAAAGATCACATCAGTCGAAAACCTGAACAGGTTTCTGCTGCGATCGTTGTAGTTAACAATGAAGACATGTCCACTTTGGCCTATTTAGGCAGTGCTGATTTTTTAAGCGCTACTCGACAGGGTTCGGTCGATATGGTGACTGCCATCAGGTCGCCAGGTTCAACCTTAAAGCCATTTATTTATGGTATGGCTATTGATGATGGCTTGATTCATTCACAGTCATTGTTATTTGATGTGCCACAATCATTTTCGGGTTATCGACCCCAAAATTTTACCGACGACTTTTCAGGGCCAGTGAGTGTGACTCAAGCTTTAACCCGTTCGTTGAATATGCCAGCGGTTCAAGTGATGGATAAATTGACTCCAGAATCTTTTTATGTGAATTTAAAAAATGCGGGTCTGAATATTCATTTACCGAATCAAGCCAAACCCAATTTGTCCTTGGCTTTAGGAGGAGGTGGCGTTTCTATGGAAGAGTTGGTGGGTGTATTTTCAAGTCTGGGTAATGAGGGTCAGGCAGGGCGTATCAGACTGGCACAGAATGAACCTATCGATTTTTCACCCTTGATGAGCTCTGGTGCCGCCTGGATTGTTCAAGATGCCTTGTCTCAAGCTTCATTGAAAAACCACATCAATCGCAGACACTTGGTAAAATCACCAGGTATCGCTTTTAAAACCGGAACCAGTTATGGCTTTCGCGACGCTTGGGTTTTGGCCAGTAATGATTTAATCACCATTGCAGTCTGGGTTGGTCAACCTGATGGTTCATATTTAGCTGAAAACAGTGGCAGAAATTCAGCCGTGCCATTATTGAACCAAGTACTGGCCGCCATTCCCGCTGATTGGCATCAAGTCATTGAAAAACCTTTTACCGTGGATGAGAAGACCATTTGTTGGCCTTTGGGTGTCCAGTTAAAGTCTCAAAATAAGTCTGATTGCCAACAACAAAGAGCAGCTCAACTACTGGAAGGTATGTCACCGCCAACCTTCAGCGACCCGTTGAATGAATTATTTGCTACAGAACACAAAACCATGCTGTTAGATACTGAAACTGGTTTACGTGTGACACCGCAATGTGCATTGGGAGCCACTGAAGTGGATCGAAAAGCAGTGTGGCCTTTGGTGTTGGAAAATTGGCTGCCAGAACACTTAAAAAGAAAAAATACATTACCAGCTTTTCATCCCAACTGCTTATTAACTGAAACCAGTAATACATTGAATATAACCGGTATTCATGATCAGGCAGTGATCTATCCAGAGGTGTCTGCTAACAGTATTCCTGATGTTGAATTACAATTGCATGGTTCAAGTGGTCGCAACTATTGGTTTTTAAATGGTCAATTGTTGGATCAATCAAGCAGTGAAGTCGTACTTAAAAACTTAACGCCAGGTCAATATGATTTAAATGTAATTGACTCCAGTGGCAAAACAGCTGAACTCAGTTTTGCAGTAAATATTTGACAGATATTAATCAACTGATAAAAAAGCAATCTCAATATTCGATGCCAGTCGGGCTAAATGAAGTATCTGACTTTTGAGCCTGTTAATATAGGCGACTGAGCCCATCGAAGCATCTTTCAAGTCAGCAAGAACTTATCTGATTCAATCACACTTCGTCGAGCTCAGTGACCTTAGTAACCTTAGTTACCTTAGTAACCAAATAAGCCATGCGGCTGATTAACTTTAGGCAGCTGAGCTTGTCGAAGCTTCTAATTATGGATGTAATCAATATTTTATTTTACATAAGAATTCGATGAGTTAAGTGTCTTATAG
>CAZVZJ010000017.1:16515-62569 GCA_964631055.1 uncultured Marinicella sp. | reverse complement strand
CAATAGGTTTACGCCAGATAAGATTGCCATCACCATCATATAAGTAAGTATAAAAGAAACCGCTTCCTCTTTCATATGATGAGCCATAAACACACCGACTGCCATCATCGTTAATGGCTACAGAGTTGATTTGATGCGGAACAGCTGACCATTTGGCATTAGATAAGTTGGTTTTCATTAGATTCACTTTCACTTTGACACACTACATAATTGTATATTTTTCGTAACAATTTTTCCAGTATGTAGCAGTACTTATGAATTTATCGTTGCTTAGGTCTATTTCTTAGTCATGCAGGTGAACAGTTTTAAGCTATGCCTACTTGGGAGGTCAAAATATTATGCCAAATATCAGAGGAAATTGATGTGACTGAATTTGTTTTAAAAATAACACGGTAAATTTTTACTCGTGAATACCGCACTCCCTTTTTAAACCAAAAAACCTGAGTTCGCTGATATCGTTCACTTCATGAATAGAGCGTGTTGAATGTGTGTCACCCAGACTTAAATAGCCTTTATCATGGAGCGGGTGTTGTGGCAATTCATGTTTCTTGGCATATACATATAAATCTCGATCCGTCCAATCCAAAAATGGATGCACTTTATACTTTTGGCTTTTGATGGCAATCCATGGCAATTTTTGGCGAGTACTAGACTGGTTTCTTCTGACCGCAGAAAACCAGGTTTTGATTTTTAAATTTGACATGGCCCGGTTCAGTGGTTCAACCTTGCGCAGTTGATTGTATTGATTCAAACCATCAATTCCATGTTTCCACAGTTTGCCATGTTGACTTTCAAATCGAGCAGCAGAAACTGGGCTTTGATGAATATGCACATTGAATTTTAATTTATTTTGTAATTGTTCTATATATTGATAAGTTTCATTAAAGAGGTAGCCTGTATCAATCAATATCACGGGAATGTTTGGAATCACTTGATTGATAAGGTGCAGTGCTACTACAGAGTTAATGCCAAAGCTTGAAGTCATGGCTAAGTTCTCAGGTAAATATTCTGCTGCCTTTTCAATGCGATTTATGGTGTGAAGTGCTGCAAATTGTTGGTTCAATATGTCAACACAAGTGTCTGTTAATTGATTACGTGCAGACGGTTTGATATCTAAACAATTTTGTTTTATTGGATTGTCTTTCACTGTTATCTCCATCATGGCTGATTCAAGTAATAATTTTTAAATTAACTTCTGAGCCATGTTTTACCTTCTTTACATAGCCTAAACGAATCACGAAATCTCCAAAGGCCTCATTACTTTCTCCTTCATTCGCATAATGACCAATTATTTGGTCTAATTTTTTAAGAATTTGTGCTTCATTGATGTTTTCTTCATACAGTTGATTCAATCGATTACCATTGATGGCCCCACCTAAATACATGTTGTATCGACCTAACGCTTTACCTACAAAGCCAATTTCAGCAATAAAAGGCCTGGCACAACCGTTGGGGCAGCCAGTCATTCGAACCATGATGCCACGCTCAAGAATGCCATGCTTTTGTTGTAACGCTTCAATTTCAGAAATTAAATCAGGTAAGTATCGTTCTGCTTCCGCCATGGCCAGTGTGCAGGTAGGAAAAGCCACACATGCCATTGATAGTTTTCGTGTGGCTGAAATGGCAGTAGTTACTTGATACTTTTCTAGTAAAGTATTGATGGCTGACTTTTGATTAGGTTGTACTTGGGCGATGATCAAATTTTGGTTAGCTGTCAGTCTGAAGTCGCCACTGTGAACGGCAGCAATTTCACGCAAGGCTGACTTGAGCTTTAAATTGTCATTGTCTATAACTCGACCATTGGCTATAAACAGGGTATGGTTCCAGCTACCATCTTGATTCTCTCGCCAACCAAAGCGATCACCATTGTGAGAGAATTCAACTTCATGAGCAGGTTTTAGAGGTACTTCCATTCGTTCTAATAGTTGATCTCGAACCCAGTCTATGCCATGGTCATCTACAGTGTATTTAAAACGCGCATGTTTGCGGTTAGTGCGATCGCCAAAGTCACGTTGGATTTTAACGATGTTTTCTGCCACCTCAAGCACTTGATCAGGTAAGCAAAACCCCAACGTATGAGCAAGTAATGGAAAAGTCTTGGGATCTCCGTGAGTGCTACCCATTCCACCACCTACAGTCACATTGAAGCCTAATAGTTCTTGGTTATTTATGACAGCTACAAAGCCCAAATCATGCGCCAATACATCAACATCATTGTCTGGCGGGATTACCACTGCAGTTTTAAATTTACGAGGTAAATAAGTTTTTCCATATATGGGTTCGTGATCTTGGGTGGGTTCTGTAATGACCTTTTTGCCATCCAACCAAATCTCATGATAGGCTGAAGTTTGTGGTGTCAGGTGGTCACTGATTGCTTGTGCAGTTTCATAAACTTTTTGATGAACACTGGATAATTCAGGGTTGGCAGTACACATGACATTGCGATTGACATCACCACAAGCTGCAATGGTGTCCATTAAATGTTGGTTAATGGCAGCTACAGTTCTTTTTAGTTTGGTCTTGATCACACCATGGAATTGAAAGGCTTGTCGTGTTGTGATTCTGATAGAACCATTGGCATAGGTGTCTGCCATGTCATCAATGGCCAACCATTGTTGTGGTGTACAAATACCACCTGGAACCCTGGCTCTGATCATAAAACTGTATAAGGGTTCTAATTTTTGTTGGCTGCGTTCTTTTCTCAGATCTCGATCATCTTGTTGATAAATGCCATGGAATTTAGTCAGTTGAGTGTCATCTTCTGTGATGGATCCGGTGATGTCATTTAACAATTCTTTGGCAATGGTTCCGCGTAAGTAGTTGCTGTCACTTTTTATGTGCTCTACGGCTTCTAATTGTTGTTTATTCTCAGTCATATTAATACACGTCTTTTTGATAGCGTTTAGTTTGTTTCAGTCTTTTTAATTGATTTTTAGCATCATGAGTGGATAAGGTGCCATGTTCTGCTATGATTT
Organism: uncultured Marinicella sp.; assembly: GCA_964631055.1. Taxonomy (GTDB): domain Bacteria; phylum Pseudomonadota; class Gammaproteobacteria; order Xanthomonadales; family Marinicellaceae; genus Marinicella. The sequence continues at coordinate 59,594 of CAZVZJ010000017.1, read as the reverse complement.
CAATCAAGGTATGTTCAACATCTTTAGCCATATACTTGGCATCGCCACATAAATAGATGTGAGCACCGTTTTCTAGCCACTCCCAAACTTGTTTGCCTTGTTCTTTAAGTCTGTCTTGTACGTAGATTTTATGTGTTTGATCACGTGAAAAAGCCACGCTTATTTGGTTCAACAAACCCGACTTTTTCATTTTCAACCATTCTGCTTGATACAGAAAATCTTTACTGAAATTAGGGTTGCCAAAAAATAACCAGTTTTTTCCTTTAGCGGCAGATTCATGCCGCTGCTGTAGGAATGCCCTGAAAGGGGCAACACCTGTGCCTGGGCCAATCATAATGACAGGAATGTCGTTATTTTCAGGTAAGCGAAAATTTAGATTGGGCTCAATATATATGGCCACCTCATCACCGACCTCAGAAGTATCACATAATAAACCACTTGCCAGGCCCAAGTGGCCAGAAGTTGTGGTGGATTCTAAGTTAATGGTCAAGTGAACTTCATCTTCCTCGGTTGCTTGTGATGAGGCAATTGAATACAAACGAGGTGTGATACTTTTGAGTTCATTCAATATATCTTGGACAGGTATTTTATGTTCTGGATCAAAACTCAATAAGAGGTCTAGTAACTGATGATCTCGGCAATAATCTGTAAACGAGGCATGGGAAGTTGCTAATTCTACTAACGTATTGTTTTCTATTTTTGTTGTCAAAAATTGAATGAATGGTTTACTGAGCTGAGTTATTTCAATGTGTTCAGTCAATAGGCTTCTGATATCTAAGGTGTCAGATTTGAATGTGTAAGGCTCAGAGCCATTCAGTTGCCAGTATGCCAAGATTTGATCAACTGTCTTGGTGTTATTTTGAGCCACCACTCCAACTGAGTCTCCAGGTTGGTAATGAATGAGATCTGGGTCAATAGATAATTCAATGTGAAAGGTGTTTTTAATTGAATCTCTGGCGGTGATTTTTTGGATGGTTAAGATTTCAGCTAAGTAAGGGTTGTTCTTATTGATGATGGATGAGTTTTTGTTGTTACCAATAGATTGAACGGGGAGGGTAGTGATGTTATCTGGTGAGCTTTCGGTGGCTAATAAACTCTTAACTTCAGACAAGATTCCTGTAACCCATTGTGAGGCAGGTTTCTCAAAATCAACATCGCAGTCAATTCTTTGGTGTATTCTTTTACCGCCTAGTTCAGTCAATCGATTGTCTATTTCTAACCCAGTTTGGCAAAATAGCTCATAACTGCTGTCTCCTAAAGCCAAGACACTGTATTGCAACTCACTTAAATCTGGTGCTTTTTTACTGAACAACTGTTCATGAAAAACTTCGGCATCGTCTGGTGCTTCACCCTCACCATGGGTACTGATGATGAGGGTGACCAAAGATTTTTTGGTCAATTGTTTGACTTTAAAATCGGCCAATGAAAAGATTTCAGTGGGAATGTTGGCATTGGCTGCTAGCTGTTGTAGCTCCTGTGCAATTGATTTTCCATTGCCTGTTTGGCTGCCATATAAAATGGTTAATTTGTTTTGTTGTTCAACTTGTTTATGGTCAATATGAGCTGGCTTATGTGTTGAATCTTCATCATTATAGAGCTCAGCACGTGCTGCTAAATATCCTGATAACCAAAGGCTTTGGTTTGAGTCCATTTGATTGATTATTTCAGCCAATTGTTGTTGATTACCTTTGGTCAAAGGATTACTCGGTGGATTTAAGTTGTTAATTAAGGCTAAGTTTTTTGTACGCATGGCACAGTACTGGTTTTAATTAACTGCAGTATAGGAGGCTCAACGAACGTTGTGAACTGCATAAAATCTATATGCATATAACATATTGTTATGTGCAAAGCACAAGGTGATTCTCAAAAAGAACAAAAAGTCTATGAAGTAGAAAGAAGGTTTTTTGGCGAGGCCAATTTTTAGGGTATTTAAATTGAACACCAGGGCATATAAGCCCTGGTGTTCATGAGTTTTATTTTGGTTCGAGCCTGACTGCACCATCTAATCTGATGGTTGAGCCATTGAGGTATGTATTTTCAATAATGTGTTCTGCCATTCTAGCGAACTCAGATGGCTCACCCAATCTTGAAGGAAAAGGTACCGAAGCCCCAAGTGCTGCTTTTATTTCATCAGATAAGCCGGCAACCATTGGCGTAATGAAGACTCCTGGTGCGATGGTCATAACACGGATACCAAATCGTGTCAGTTCTCGAGCCATAGGCAAGGTCATGCCTACAATACCACCTTTACTGGCTGAATAAGCGGCCTGACCAATTTGCCCTTCAAATGCAGCTACGGATGCTGTATTGATGATAACACCACGTTGACCATCTTTATCAGCATCATTGTGTTGCATTACATTAGCAGCGGCTTTGGATAAGTTGAAACTGCCCACTAGATTGACTTGGATGGCAGAATTGAAATGTGCTAATGGCATGGGCTCTTCTCGTCCTAAGACACGGCCACCAGCCAACACCCCCGCACAGTTAATGGCTACATTAATACCGTCAGAGAATTTTCTACTGGCTTCACACGCTTTTTGAATCTCAGTTTCAGAGCTGACATCTGCTGTAAAGAAACTTGCCTGCTTGGCGTTTAACTTCTCAAGTGCTTGTTCGCCTGCCTGTTGGTTAATGTCAATTAAAGTGACTTGACCACCGTTATTAACAATGTGTTCAGCGCAAGCAAAACCAAGACCAGATGCACCACCTGATATGATTGCTTTTGTTTGGGATAAATTCATTTTTTAACTCTGTATATTTATATGTTGTTGGGCTTCGTATGGATTTTCAGTGTTCATGGGTTGCATGAAATAACACAAACAATCCAACCTGATGGCATGGATACTTTGGGTGATCATGGCTGGTATAACTTTTTGCTTAGTTACGACTTCTTGACCGTTCATGATAAAGTAAGTATCGGTAATGTCTTTTCCAGCTTGATCAGACACCATAAATGGCATGGGTGTGTTAGTTGAACGTGTTCTGCCAAAAACAGTTCCTTGTTCAATCATCTTGAAATTACAACAATCGAGGTCACTATTAATCAGGAAATCAACCTGCTCCTTTTCAGTGCCAGCGATGCCTATGGTAACTTCTGGTTTTACTTTTACAGTAGAAAAAATATTCAATACTTCTTGTTTTGTATTGGCGCCTGGAATTTCTGTTAAAGATGGAAGTTGGATTAACTGCTTTAAAAAGTCATGGGTTTGTTCAATTCCGTCTGCAGTACCAGACAAACCGCATTCAATAGTGACTGCTGGGCAAAATGGCGCAAATGCACCTGATTGAATGCCATCTGGACTCGTGAAGTGGATGATGGTATCAGAGAATAATGAAGCTAAATTCACAAACTCTGCAGACATAGAATTTATTCCAGCATAATGTGGATTGCGACCAGTATTGTTATGAATATCAATACTGGCAAAAGGTTTGATGTCAGACATCATCTGGGTAATTTCTGCCATCTTGGTAGAAATATTGTCTTGCTTATTGTGTAACCCAGGCCAGCACCTATTAAAATCTGGCTGACCATCAAGTTGTCTGAGATTTTTAGCTGTGGCTTGAACATTGCCAAATAAAAGATAAATACTTCTGGGCAATTGGTCCTGGTATCTATTCAACAAAAGTTTGATGGCATCCCAACCTGTGGTTTCATTACCATGCTGTAGGATAGAAATAAATAAAGGTTGTTGTATCTGGCCTTTGATATATGCCAGTGTATGATTGTCGATGAATTGGTGTAATTCATTGGCTTCAACTTCAAGCATTCCTCGAGGAAGGTCTTCAAGTATTTTAATCATTGGTATCGTGTCATGTGGTTACTGTTTTTTTTAATGGAACTTTCCAGATTTTTTTCGTTCAGAAGAGCTGGAATAATATTTTTAGTCAGAATTTGGCCATCTGATTTTTCAGCTAAGTGATGATATTAAATAGCTTTGATTAAGTCAATGATTATCAAATAAGAGATGGTTTTTATACGGATTTTTTTGGGCTTGGTTTAGACAGATAAAAAAGCCTAAAAAAACGTCTTGAAATTTGTTTAATTTGACATTAAGTTGTGATCAATTATTTGATTCTAAAGATCAGGTTTTGGGCTGGTTTTTGAATTTGGAATCTATTTAGAAATTATATGACTGAATGGTTTGATAACCTAAAAAGGAAGGAGTGACATGATTGAATGTTTGAATTTAAGTAAGCGCTTTGGCCAATTTACTGCAGTGAATGACTTAAGTTTTACTGCTAATAAAGGTCAGGTTTTGGGCTTTTTGGGTCCTAATGGTGCTGGAAAATCTACCACCATGAAGATGATAACAGGGTTTTTAGAACCTACCGCAGGAAACGTCAAAGTTTGTGGAATCGATATTGCTGCTGATCCCATAACTGTGAAACAAAAAATTGGTTACTTGCCTGAAGGTGCGCCCAGTTATGGTGAAATGGAAGTGGGGCAATTTTTACATTTTGTTGCTGCCCTCAGGAACATCGAAAATCACCTGATTAAATCCGCAGTTGAATCTGTGGTTAATCGTGTCAATCTAGAAAATGTGTATTACCAGAAAATTGAGACATTGTCTAAGGGCTTTAAACGAAGGGTCGGCCTGGCTCAAGCCATCATTCATGACCCTGAAGTCCTGATTATGGATGAACCAACAGATGGTCTTGATCCTAATCAAAAACACCAGGTTCGAGAACTCATTACAGACATGTCAAAAGACAAGACCATCATTTTGTCAACTCACATACTAGAAGAAGTACATGCGGTATGTGATCGCGCTATCATCATTGCTGGTGGTGAAGTGGTTGCTGACAATACCCCTACGGAAATGGAAAATATGTCTAGGTATCATCAAGCAGTTAGCTTTATTTCTGATTTGGATGTTAATTTATTGAATAAAATCAAAGAGATGGATTGTGTTTTAGATGTCAATTATGATTCAAGACTTAAAGAAACCACTGTTTTTCCTACCCAAGGTTTGTTTATTTTTGATGAGGTCAGTGAGTTTCTTAAGAAAGAATCCATTCATGTTAAAAGTTTAAAAATGGAGGCAGGACGTTTAGATGAGGTTTTCAGAAACATCACGCATACAGCAGGTGAGAGAGAGGTGGTGAAATGAGTGCAATCAATGCCATAGTTAAAAGAGAACTTAAGAGTTATTTCGCAACTCCTATAGCTTATGTTTTTATCGTCATTTTTCTCATCATGAGCGGGGTGTTTGGTTTTTATTTTGGTAGTTTGTATGAGCGTGGACAAGCCGATTTAATTCCATTTTTCAATTTTCATCCCTGGCTGTATTTGTTCTTGGTACCCGCAGTGGCGATGCGGCTTTGGTCGGAAGAACGTAACAGCGGGAACATTGAGTTATTAATGACCTTGCCCGTCAATAAAATGGATTGGGTACTAGGTAAATTTTTGGCTGCCTGGTTATTTATTGGGTTGGCTTTGGTGTTAACTTTCCCCATTGTCATCTCAATTAATTACTTGGGAAATCCTGACAATGGGTTGATTATTGCCAGTTACTTGGGCAGTTTTTTATTGGCTGGTGGTTTTCTTGCCATAGGTAGTTGCATATCGGCTGCCACTAAAAATCAAGTCATCGCTTTTATTTTATCAGTGGTGATTTGTTTCTTGTTTCTACTGTCTGGTTTTCCAATGGTATTGAACTTTTTTAAAATATTTTTACCACAATTCATGGTGGACGCAGTGGCATCAACCAGTTTTCTCACACATTTCGACTCAATCACCAAAGGTGTATTGGATTTAGGTGATATGGTTTATTTTGGAATTACCATTGCGCTGTGGTTGTATGCGACCTCTTTAATCATTGACATGAAAAAGGCGGATTAAAATTATGAAAAATCAAACACATAGAATACAGTTATTGATCCTGATAGTCATCTTTTTACTGTCGTCAGTGATAATCAGTCAGAGTGGTTTATTCTCAAGATTACGAATAGATTTGACTGAAAACGATTTGTTCACCTTGAATGATGGTACAGTTAATATACTCAAGAGTATAGATGAAAATATTCATCTTCGTTTATTCTATTCAGATCAAGCTACAGAGAATATTCCAATGTTAAGAACATATCACCGACGAGTGGTAGACTTTCTAGAGGAGTTGGAGCGTTATGGTTCAGGTAAGTTGAAAGTGACCATGATTGATCCAGTGACTTTTTCTGAAGAAGAAGATCAGGCATCACAATATGGATTACAGGCTTTACCTGTTGGCGAAGGTGGCGAAAATGTATTTTTTGGGATAGCCGGTAGCAATTCTGTAGATGATTTTGAAGTCATTCCATTTTTACAACCAGATCGCGAAGCATTTTTAGAATATGACGTGGCTCAACTGATTTATAATTTAAATGTTTCAACAAAGCCAACCATTGGTGTCATGAGTGATTTACCTTTGTTAGGTCAGTTTGACCCACAGCAAGGACAAACATCAGGGCAAATAATTTTTGAACAACTTAAGGACATGTATGAGGTTGTTCCCGTAGAAACCAATACCGAACTTATCACTGATGTTAACTTATTATTGGTTGTGCACCCCAAAGAGTTGGCACAACCGACGCTTTATGCAATAGATCAATTCGTGATGAACGGAGGGCGGCTGATGGTTTTTGTTGACCCTATGGCACAAGCTCAAGAGGTGACTGCTGACCCACAAAATCCAATGGCTCAATTGCAAGCGGATCGTTCATCTGATTTGGCTGTGTTATTTAATGCTTGGGGCATAACGTACGACAAAACCCAAGTGATTTTGGACAGTCAGCACGCCGTTTCTATACAAGCTGCACAAGGACAGACAGTCAGGCATTTAGGAATCAACTCTTGGACGGTAGATTCTTTTAACCAAGCTGATATAGTGACCTCAGAGCTCACTTCACTGAACACGGCTTTAGCAGGTGTCTTAAGCGGAGACAAAGATAAGTTGATGCCTATATTAACTGCTTCAGATCAATCCATGTTGACTACCAATGACGCCATGTCATTGTTATTCAACCCCAGTTCGTTATTCCAAAGCTTCAAAGCCGATGCAAATACTCATATCTTGGGGGCTAGGCTCAATGGTGTGGTAAACAGTGCTTTTCCAGATGGCATTGAAGGGCAAAGTGATCCGATTAAACAAATTGATCAAGCACAAATTGTGGTATTCGCTGATGTTGATATTTTATTTGATCGAATGTGGGTAAGGGCACAGAACTTTTTTGGTCGACAAGTTTATTCTAATTTCGCTGATAACGGCAGTTTGATCAATAACTTGGTTGATAATATGACTGGTAGTGTTGACCTCATTCAAGTGAGGGCTCGAGGAACATCAAATCGCCCTTTTGATAAAGTACAAGAATTGAAACGGGTCAGTGAACAAAAATACCGTGAAACAGAAAGCCAGTTATTACAACAATTGCGAGAAACTGAAACTAAATTAAATGAGTTACAAAGCATCAAAGGCCAAGAAAACCAACTTTTAATTAACCAGGAACAACAACAGGAAATTGCGCAATTTAAACAGCGGAAACTTGAAGTCAGAAAAAATTTGCGTGAAGTTAAGAGAAACTTGAATAAAGACATTGAGGCTTTGGGTACAAAAATGAAATTCATTAATATTGCATTGGTGCCTATTTTAATTTCCTTAATGGTTATGTTTATGTCGTGGAGAAAGTCCAAAAGAAAGGAGCGCCGTTATGTCTAGTAATACAAAAATACTCATTGTTTTATTGATAACTATTGGTGCTTTGGCATTTTGGGTTGTTCAAAACAGGAATGATTTTGATAGTCAACAAACACAACCGTTAATACCAGAGTGGCAAAATAATGACGAACCTGTTAGCCAGGTTGATCAAATTAAGCTCGCTCAAAATGGTGAAGAGCTGGTGCTTTATAAACAGCTCAATGGCTGGCAACTGAATGGTGGCTTTTACGCTTCAATTGAGCCGTTGTTCAAATTAATACAGTCTTTGAAGGCGGCAGAAATTATTGAACTTAAAACAGCCAATCCCGAAAAACATGCCCAGTTAGAATTGTCAGCGAGTCATTTGGTTGTTAGTCTCTTCCAAGGCAGTGAATTAAAACAAGCATTTCATATCGGTAAGAGAACAACGGCTGGTCTAACTTTTGTGCGTCGGGTAGGTGATGATCAAACATTTACAGTTGAAGGCTTAGAGCCGATTTCATTCAGTGCTGATAACTGGGCTCTGAAAACGGTATTAGACGTGGCTGCCAATGACGTTCAAATGGTTACAATTAAGCCATCAGAAGGTGACATGATTCAAATCATGAGAAGTCCAGAAAATTTGAGTTTTGAATTACAGAATATACCTGTAGGATATCAATTAAAAGTAACGGCATCTTTGAACCAGCTGGCCAATGGTTTATCTCGTTTCATTATCGATGAGGCCATAACAGCAGAATCCCAGCCAGAATTGTTTGGTGAAGATACAGAAATGCCCACCCAGTTAACTGCAACATATCAACTGACATCAGGAGTGGCAATTGATATCAATGTCTACCAACAAGCAGATACTTATGTGTTGACCATTGACTCTGATGCATACCCTCATTATCAAGGATGGGTAATGAAAATACCCGAATACAAATTCAGTGCATTGAACCGTCAATTATCTGAGTTTATTGAGTTGATTCCAGCTGAGAGTGAGGTTGCTACAGATGCTGTAGAGGGTGGAGCAGATGGAATGCCTCATTGAAAAAATCAGCTGTATATTTAATGGTGGCGGCTTTTTATGGGTTGACTGCTGTCGTTTTAGGGGCACTGGGAACTCATGCCTTGGGGCTTCAAGTTGGTACTAAACAAGCCAGTTTGTTTCAGCATGCTTTCATTTATCAGCTAATCCATGCACTTTTATTGATCTGGATAGTTACTCAAAATGACCAAGGGACTTGGTTGAGGTATGCAGCTTTGGCGGTTTGCTTGGGTACTTTGTTCTTTTGTGGTGGTTTATATCTCTTGGTATTTTGGGGCAAAACTACATTCTCTTGGATTACTCCTGTGGGAGGCAGTCTGATTATTTTGGCATGGATGAATTTAGTCATCCATGGTTTTTTAAAGCTTAAGAATGGATCTAACAATTATAAACCTTGAAAATAAGGAATTTTGACTCATTAAATGTACTGTCAGTGATTTACACAATATGGGTTAAGCTATTGCCCTAGTTGAATTCCATTTGCGATGTGACATTTTTTGTCACAACTAATAAATGCTATAATCGTATACCACATTGACCATATGGTCTGATATTAAATTACAGTTAAGTGAAGCTGTGAATCGATAAGCAGGGTGAAAAAATGCCAACCAAATCACAATTTCATAAAGTAGCTGCCTTAATATAATTTGAACTCTTTCCAATAAAACAGGGGATTTATGAAGAACAACAATACCAATAAACGCAGAAGACAGTTATTGGCGGGTGGTGCTGCCAGTACTTTATTGGCAGCGATGCCATTGTCAAGTCAAAAAGCCCATTCAAAATCAAAATCTTTCTCGTCTCATAAATTAAAAAAGAAACCTTTGGTAGCAGGTTTAAAAGCTGCTCAATTACCGCAGCAATCATTTGCTCATATGGTATACAGCAGATTAGGGTTTGGTTATACGCCAGGTCAATTTGAAGATGCTATTTGGAATGCCATGCCTGGCAACAGTGATGCTGAGAAACTATCCGATTTTGTTGATCAACAACTTGCTGGTGGCCCAGATCCTGAATTGGAGGATCGAATTCAAGAAGCTGGAAGCTTTACCACACTTGACAAGTCTCTGACTCAACTGTGGAATGACCACAGGTTGAATGCTGGTTCAGGAGTTAATAGTTCAAATCGACCAATCAGTGAAATGAAGAGGTTGAAGTTTACTCGGGCAACATATACGAATTATCCTTTGATAGAAAGACTTGCTGATTTTTGGCATGATCATTTCAGCCTTAACGGTGATGACCTATATGCCAGGTCTACGATGACCAGTTGGGATCGAGATGTAATTAGAGCAAGTATGATGGGGGATTTTCGTACATTCTTACTAAAAACTGCCCAACACCCTGCAATGCTTTACTACTTGGATAACTATAACAATTCGTCTTCAGAGCCTAATGAAAACTATGCAAGAGAATTAATTGAGCTCCATACTCTTGGAGTAGAAAATTATTACGGCTTAGCCCAACCAAGTGAAGTGCCTACTATTACAGTTACTGACAGTGGTGAGGCATGGCCAGCAGATGGAATGATTCAAGAGTTTTATGTGGATAATGATGTTTATGAGGCCACTCGTTGTTTGACTGGGTGGCGAGTCAATGATTTTGATGGTGCTGGAAATACAGGTCAGTTTTTATATGATGATGAGAGACATGACAGGTTTTCCAAAAATGTATTGGCCTCAGGGTTTTCGAACTTTCCTGCTAATCAAGGACAATCAGATGGTGATAGGCTCATATCATTATTGGCCAGACATCCAGGAACTGCAAAACATATTGCAGGTAAGTTAGCTAGATTTTTCATTTCTGATAACCCGCCACAATCAGTAATAGATGATGTTGCTGATGTTTTCTATAACAATAGATATGAAGATAATCAATTAGAATTAGTATATCAAGAATTGTTTAATCATGCGGATTTTGTAGATCCATCATATTGGCAAAGTAAATTAAAACGTCCATTTGACACGGTGGTATCTGCGATGCGTGCATGTGTAACTGACCTTACAGTCCGTCCGGATGATGATAACAGCAATAACCTGGAATTTCGAATGGATGATACAGGACATTTTCCTTTCGAGTGGCAAGCTCCAGATGGGTATCCAATGGAGTCAAGCTACTGGATGAGTTCAACGGCATTAATTCAGACTTGGAAAACAGTTGACTGGTTGATGGACAGAAATAATTCAGGTGATTACATTACGCCCAATGTTTCCAGAACATCAAGATTTTTTACTAGCAGACCTGAAGAAATGTCTCCTGAGGGGGTCGTTAATTTTTGGATGATTAAAATATTTGATACCAGACCATCAGGAGGTTGGTATGGTGACCCAGTGTTTGAGGAGGCGGTAGACTATTTACGCCAAAGACCTGAAGATCAAAGTTTTTCTAGCTGGCCAGCTGACAAGGCTTTCCCTATCGAAGACTTAGAAAGCAATAACTTTCCGTATTATTGGGCTGAAAGAGTGCGTGGTACGGTTAGTTTGCTACTGGCTTCACCTTATTTTATGCAACGATAAAGGAGTAGACTGATGAAAAATATAAAAAGAAGAACGTTTTTGCAGTCAACAGCTTTGTTGGGTGCATTATCTGGAGTTAAAGTGGCTAGAGCAGGGGGTTCCAGTCCCAGTAACCAACCTATAATAATTGACTTGTTTATGCGAGGTGGAATGGATGGTTTGAATATAGTACCTCCATATACTGGTGTTAATCGCAGTAATTACGAGTCACTCAGACCAAATATTCAGGTGCCTCTCTCAGGTGATAATGCAGTATTGGACATTGGAGAAGCCTTTGGTTTCCATCCTGCAGCAAGTGGTTTGCGTGATATGTATTTAGATGGTGATTTAACTGTGATTCACGGAACGGGTTTGCCACAAGAAAACGTATCAAGAAGTCATTTTGATGCCATGAAACTCAGAGAGCTGGGGACACCAGACAGTTTAACTACCACAACTGGTTGGCTAACCAGACATTTAGAAAGCACATCTTTTATCACTGGTTCTGAAGTTTTACCGGTATTGGTTTCTGCCAATTCTCAGCCCATCAGTCTGCAATCTTATTTTAATGCGCTGACAGTTGATCAAGTTGGTGGGTACAATCCAAACGATGGCCGCTTTGAAGAAAAACATGCTGAGGCTATTGCTAATATGTACAACGGAAATACTGCCTTAGATCTCTCTGTGGCGGGGGCTATGGATACATTGTCAGTCATTACAGCTTTAGATTTAGATGACTATGAACCGGCAGGGGATGTAACCTATCCCTCTAATAGTACATTCAGTAGACAATTATCATTGATTGCTCAAATAATTAGAGAAGATTTAGATGTCAATGTAGCAACAGCTGATCTTGGCGGTTGGGATACTCATAATCAACAAGGTGATGGCGGAGGCGGCGGTTTCTTTAATAAAGTATCTGATATGTCTAATTCCATTTATGCTATGTGGAGCGATCTAAAGGCGGCTGGCTTAGGTGATCAAGTGACTATTGTTGTTCACAGTGAGTTTGGGCGTAGAGCCAGACAAAATGGTGATAACAACAGTGGAACTGATCATGGATCTGGAAACGTCATGTTTGTGATTGGTGGGAAAGTGAATGGTGGGCAAATGTATGGTACTTTCGCTGGCTTAGCTAATGATGAACTTTTCGGTGGCGAGGATATATCACCTGAAGTTGATTTCAGGCAGGTGTATGCAACAATAGTTCAGGAGGTTCTTGGAAACTCTAATATTGATGTGGTGTTTCCTGGTTATACCAACCATGTCAGTATGGACTTTGTGGACCAAGATATTATATTTAAATCTCGATTCGAATGAAAATTTAAGCAAGTGTGATGTCATGGCGATGATTTATATCATCGCCATTTTTTTATTCCGCTATAAACTCACTTTTGACCTGAGCAAAAGCATTAAGGGCGGTGTCTAAGTCTTTTTTGCTGTGAGCAGCTGATATCTGGAGCCTGATTCTTGCTTGATCCTTGGGAACCACAGGAAAACTAAAGCCAATGCAGTAAATACCCAGTTCTAACAATCTATCTGCCATTTGTTGAGCTAATTTAGCATCACCAAGCATGATCGGTGTAATGGGGTGAGTTTTTCCAGAAACTGTGAAGCCAAGCGCTACTATTTTTTCTCTGAAATAAGCAGTGTTTTCAGCCAATTGGTCACGCAAATCCGTTGAATCTGAAATCAAATCAAACACTTTAATACTGGCTGCGACTAATGGTGGCGGTAAAGTGTTTGAAAAGAGGTATGGTCTTGAGCGTTGTCTCAATAAGTCAATTATCTCGCCTTTACCTGTGGTAAATCCTCCTGAGCCTCCTCCCAGGGCTTTACCTAAAGTTGAGGTAAAAATATCAACTTTATCCATGACACCTGCCAACTCAGCAGAGCCCCTGCCAGTCTGACCGATAAAACCTGTTGCATGGGAATCATCAACTACCACCAGTGCATCATATTTGGTGGCTAAATCTGTGATGGTTTTCAGATTCGCAATTGTGCCGTCCATAGAAAATACACCGTCAGTTACAATCAGTCTTTGTTTACAATCTTGAGTTTTGAGTAAAATCGACTCGAGTTCTTGCATGTCACTGTTTTTATAACGGTGCCTTTGGGCTTTACATAAGCGCACGCCATCGATAATGGAGGCATGATTTAACTCATCACTAATAACAGCATCATCTTTATCTAATATGGTCTCAAATAATCCGCCATTGGCATCAAAGCAAGATGTATATAAAATGGTGTCATCAGTCCCAAAAAAATCACTGATTTTATGTTCTAATTCTTTGTGTAAGTCTTGAGTTCCGCAGATAAAGCGAACCGAAGCCATTCCAAAGCCATGCGTATCAAGTGCATTTTTTGCTGCTTCAATGATTTCTGGGTGATCAGCTAAACCGAGATAATTATTGGCGCAAAAGTTAATGACCTTTTTTCCACCTGGTAATTCGATGTGAGCTGATTGCGGGCTGGTGATGATGCGCTCGGATTTATACAAGCCTTCATTTTTGATATTTTGAATGATGTCTGAATAATTTTTCATGAGAGTTATTTTTTTGATTAATTAAGGCTTGATTTTAGGTCCAACTGCAAACCACTTTGCCACACTGTCCTGAAACCATATGGTCAAATCCAGTTTGAAAGTCATCAATATGAATTTCATGTGTGAGTGCTTTTTCTAACGGGAATCCGGATAAGAGCATCTGGGTCATTTTGTACCAGGTCTCGTACATCTTTCTTCCGGTAATGCCTTTAACAGAAAGGCCTTTGAAAATAATATTATCCCAGTCGATTTGAGTGCTGTTCGGTAACATGCCCAATAAAGTGATTTTACCACCGTTATACATGCTTTTAAGCATGTCATTAAAAGCCATCGGGTTGCCTGACATTTCCATGCCTAAATCAAAACCTGTGATATTCATTTCTTGCATCACATCACGGAGTTGCTCATTAGCGACATTGACACAACGAGTGGCACCCATGTCTTTGGCCAATGACAGGCGATAATCATTAACATCTGTGATTACTACATTGCGTGCGCCTACATGCTTACAGATGCCAGTTGCGATGATACCGATAGGTCCTGCGCCGGTAATTAATACATCTTCACCAACCATGTCGTATTCCAATGCACAATGGGCAGCATTACCAAAAGGGTCAAAGAAAGCCGCTAAATTAGAGGGTACTTTATCAGGTACCGGCCACAGGTTTTGCACAGGCATGGTGATATATTCCGCGAATGCACCATCTCGGTTAACACCAATTCCTTGGGTGTTTGGGCATAGGTGAGGTGTTCCAGCTCGGCAGTTTCGACAGACACCACAGACAATATGCCCCTCAGCACTGACACGTTGTCCAATTTGATAACCATTGACTTCACTACCCATTTCAATGATATGACCAACAAATTCATGTCCAATAACCAAAGGTGGTTTAATTGCTTTGGCAGACCATTCGTCCCATTTATAAATGTGTAAATCAGTGCCACATATGGCTGTTTTTTCAACTTTGATTAATACGTCATTATGACCCATTTGAGGCATAGGAACATCTTCCATCCATATGCCTAATTCAGGTTTTTTCTTTACCAATGCTTTCATAATAAATTCTGCAGCACACTTAGTTGTTATCAAATAACACTGTGGCAAATAATTAAAGGGTGAGTATTATAAACCGGGAGTTGAATTCGGTGCAGTAATTGTAGCAATTTGCGCACCGAATTTACATGCTGTTTAAGAATCCCGAAGGTCTTTATGTAGTATTTTTCCTACATTAGATTTTGGCAACTCATCCCTGAATTCAACCAGCTTAGGTACTTTGTATCCAGTTAAATTAGTTTTACAGTGATCGATGACGTCTTTTTCACTTAAGTTTTTGCTGTCACAAACAACAAATAATTTAACAATCTCACCGGACTTTTCATCCGGTACACCTATGGCTGCGCATTCAATGATATCTTCATGCATGCAAGCAGCGTCTTCAATTTCATTGGGAAATACATTGAAGCCTGAAACCAAAATCATGTTTTTCTTGCGATCAACAATTTTGAAGTAACCATGCTCATCCATCACTGCCACATCACCTGTTTTAAGCCATCCATCAACAATGGTTTTAGCCGTTTCTTCCGGTCTTTTCAAATAACCTAACATCACCTGTGGTCCCTTGATGCAAAGCTCTCCTGCTTCGCCAGTAGGTAAGGGGTTTCCATCGTCGTCTTGTATTTGGCAAATTGTAGAAGGTATGGGTAACCCTATCGTACCATTGTATTCATCCATTGGAATGGGGTTCATACAAGCAGCAGGCGAAGTTTCTGTCAAACCATATGCTTCCGCCAGAGTCACTCCGGTCACTTCTTTCCATCGAGTGGCTGTGCCTTTTTGAACTGCCATACCACCGCCCAGAGCAAATTTAAATGATGAAAAATCAAGGTCAGCAAAACCAGGTGTGTTTAATAGGCCATTAAATAATGTATTAACTCCGGTTAGCACTGAAAATTTATTCTGTGACAATTCTTTGACAAACCCATTCATGTCCCTTGGGTTGGTGATTAGTATATTTTTAGCGCCGTACATACAAAATGTTAAGCAATTAGCAGTGAGCGCAAAAATATGATAAAGGGGCAGTGCTGTGATAATAACTTCCTGACCTGATTGAATTTCACTGGATATCCACATATGTGTTTGTGTCACATTGGAAACCATGTTTTTATTGGTTAACATGGCGCCTTTAGATACACCGGTCGTACCACCAGTATATTGCAGAAAGGCAATGTCATCCAATTCTCTGCTTACTGATGTATATGTAAGTGATTGGCCTTCTTTGAGCGTGGATTTAAAACTGACTGAACCAGGTAGGTTGAAAGTTGGAATCATTTTTTTGATGCGCTTAATGGTGAAGTCCATGATAGGGCCTTTTAATCCACCAATCATTTCACCAATGGTTGCAGTGATTACCTGTTCGACCCCAGTTTCATGAATGACTTCTGCCAGTGTACATGCCGTATTTTCTATGACTATGATGGCTTTAGCCTCAGCATCATTTAATTGATGCTTTAATTCTCTTGGGGTATATAAAGGATTAACATTGGTGACAACCATACCGGCTCGCAATATGCCCATAACTGCGATTGGATACTGTAGGACGTTAGGCATCATAATGGCGACTGAGTCACCCACTTTGTACCGAGCTTGGAGGTAAGCTGCAAATTGTTGGCTGTATTTATCCAGTTGTCGATAAGTAATGGTTTTACCGAAATTGGAGTAAGCTTGTTTGTCTTGATGTTTTTTACAAGATTCAATCAGCATATCCGCCACTGAATTGTATGGTAGTTCGCCCACTTCGGCTGGCACGCCTTCTCTATATTGCTTAAGCCAAGGTTTTTCGATTGTCATATCACCCCTTTTTATCTGGTTATTGTTGAAAATTTACAGGGAGTTGAGTTTTTACTGGTATTGTTTATTTATTTGAATGTTCCCAGTCCCATTGTCATGATATCAATCCTACAGTTAATTAGAGCATTAAACCCTCATGGTTAACTGTGGTGTGCTATTCATCATTTAATGATAAATCTTTTTGTGAATTTTATCTACCAATTTGATAGACTATAAAATCATTTCGAGCAAGATGTACTTATGGAATCAGAACTTTTAGCCAACTCTTTACAACCCCATGCAATGGCTGTTTTGTTATTAACGTTATTGGCATTGATTCTTTTTGCAAAAGATTCAATTCCATTACAGACCTCAAGTTTATTTGTGCTTTGTGCCTTGGTTTTAGGGTTTCAAATTTTTCCTTATCAACAAAGTGACGGCACTGTCTTTCCAATCAAAACATTCTTTTTAGGGTTTGGTAATGAGGCATTGATTGCAGTGTGTGCTTTGATGGTGGCAGGACAAGCACTGGTAAGAACAGGGGCCATGGAACCCATTGGGCGCTATTTAGCAAAAATATGGAAAGTCAGCCCATCATTGTCATTGCTCTTAACCTTAATTACCGGAGCCGTGTTAAGTGCATTTGTGAATAACACACCGATTGTGGTTTTGCTGTTGCCGGTACTTATAACTGTATCCTTGCGTACTGGGCAATCTTCATCGGGCACATTGTTACCAATGGGGTTGGCGACATTACTGGGTGGCATGGCCACTACCATTGGTACGTCAACTAATTTATTGGTCGTTAAAGTTGCTGAAGATTTAGGTGTGCCTGAATTTGGTATGTTTGATTTCATCTTTCCAGTTGCGATAACTGGTGCAGTGGCTATTTTGTATTTATGGTTAATTGCCCCGATGATTTTACCTGACAGAACCCCGCCATTGAAAGACACTTCACCGCGGGTTTTCTCGGCAGAAATTAAAGTCAACGAAGGTGAATTTGCTGATGGTAAAACCTTGATAGAAATTCGAGACAAGGTAGATGGTAAAATTTCTATTCAAAGAATTGTCAGAGGTGAATCACTATCGATTGCTACGTTGCCTGATGTGGTCATTAAAGCCGGTGACAGATTGGTTGTATCTGATACGGCAGATAATCTGCGAGAATATGAAATAGAACTGGGTGGCTCTCTGTTTACCGGAGAGCACCAAGTAGATGAGTCTCATCCTTTATCAGCTGGTGATCAGTCAATTGCAGAATTGGTGATCACATCTGGCTCGTTATTGGATCGTGTCAGAGTCGGTGATTCTAGATTAACCAATAAATACGGCTTAACATTACTGGCAGTTCACTCACAAGGTAAGGAAACCGCAGCGACAGCTAAGGGGATGGATGATTTGATTTTCAGACCAGGTGATGTACTTTTAGTTCAAGGTACGCATGAAGCCATTTCTGATGTGAAACGCACGGGTTCTTTATTGGTGTTAGATGGTGGCGAAGAATTGCCACACACCAAAAAAGCACCTTTGGCATTAGCAATTATGGGGGGCATAGTAGGTTTGGCGGCTTTTGATGTTTTGCCTATTTCAATCAGTGCTTTGATCGGTTGTTTTGTATTAATAGCAACAGGTTGTTTGCGATGGCGAGATGCGACCCATGCCTTAAGTGCGCAAGTGATATTTATCATTGTGACCTCATTGGCTTTAGGTGCAGCCTTGATGGCAACTGGTGGTGCAGATTATCTGGCTAATTTATTCGTCGCAAGTACTGATGGTTTTGCGCCAGGTGTGGTGTTGGGCATTTTGATGTTCTCTATGGCGATCATGACCAATGTGATTTCAAACAATGCCGCAGCGGTGATAGGCACGCCCATTTCAGTCAGTATTGCGCAAAGTTTGGGTATGCCCGTTGAGCCCTTCGTTTTAGCGGTATTATTTGGAGCTAACCTCAGCTATGCCACTCCTATGGCTTATCAAACTAATTTATTGGTCATGAATGCCGGTGGTTATAAATTTAAAGATTTTGTCAAAGTGGGTATACCTTTAACACTCATTGTTTGGGCTATGCTTACAGGAATGCTGACATGGATATATCAATTGTATTAATATAGTTGGTTAAATGATCATACTATTTAATATGTAGATTAAAAAAATCATAATAATTAAGAGTGGGGATTTATGGGTGAGCAAAATATATCAAGGGGTGGTGATAACGAAGCAAAAAGGCTGTTTACACGGGCTGTGTTGAATGATTTAAAAGCCTTGGAGTTAATGATCGAAAAAGGCTTGATCGAATCAGGAGCACGCCGTATTGGTGCTGAACAGGAAATGTTTATTACTGATAATGATTACAGCCCTAACTTAACAGCTTTAGATATTTTAGGTGACATCACTGACGAAAGATTTACCAATGAAATAGCGTTGTTTAATATAGAAGCTAATTTAACCCCTAGGCGATTTCAAGGAAAATGCCTCAGTGCAATGGAAGAAGAAATAAAAGAAGTGGTTTCAATCGCTAAGCATCATGCAGGTAATCACGATTCAAAAATTATATTAGCCGGTATATTACCCACCTTAAGGCAAATGGATTTAACCATGGACAGTATTACCCCAGTAGACCGCTATTATGAATTGAATGATCGTCTCAAAGAAATCAGGGGATCAGACTTTCGTATGGATATTCGAGGTGTAGATGAATTATCGGTCACTCATGATAATTTTCTGTTAGAAGCCATGAACACCAGCTTTCAAGTACATTTTCAAGTCAGTGGTAATGAGTTTGTTGAAATGTATAATTTGTCTCAGGCTGTTACTGGTCCTTTGATGGCCGTTGCGGTAAATTCAGGGCTCATTCACCATAATCGACTGTGGCATGAGTCTAGGATTGCAGTTTTTCAAAATTCAATTGATACAAGATCAACAGCACATCAGAAAAGAGGCACTCAGCCCAGAGTACATTTCGGTAATGAGTGGATAGAAAGTATTGTTGATGTCTTTCGAGATGATATTTCTAGATTTTCAGTGGTGCTCACTTCAGATTATGAAGAAGATCCCGTTGGCATGGTTCAAGCAGGAGAAATGCCGAAGTTGAAAGCATTGATGTTACATAATGGCACCGTATATCGTTGGAATCGTCCTTGTTATGGCGTGAAAGATAATGTGCCACATTTGCGCATTGAAAATCGAGTGTTGCCCTCAGGCCCTTCGGTAATAGACGAAGTAGCAAATTCAGCTTTTTATTTTGGGCTGATGTCAGGAATGAGCCATAAAGTTGATGACATTTCCAAGTTGTTACGCTTTTCACATGCGCGAAATAACTTTTTACAAGCTTGTCGTACGGGTTTAGAGTGTCATTTTACTTGGATAGACGGAGAGAGTGTATCCGCCACGAGCTTGATTAAAAATGAACTGTTACCCATTGCGGAAAATGGTTTGAAGATGGCTGGATTAGATAATAATGATATTGAACGTTATCTAACCACGATAGATAAACGCATTGAAAATAAACAAACAGGCGCGAAATGGGCTATTAAATCTATCACTGAAATGAACAAGGAGTTACACCCAGATGAAAAGGTCAGGTCAGTGGTCGCCAAAATGCATGAACAACAAGCTTTGGATAAACCGATTCATGAATGGCCGTTAGCCACTTCGGAGAACGCCATAGATTGGCGGGCTGGGTTTGTATTGGTTGGACAGTTTATGACCACAAAATTGTTGACTGTACGCCCAGATGATTCTATGGATTTGGCAGCCAGCATTATGGACTGGAAGCGTGTGAGGCATGTACCAGTCGAAGATGACAACGGTGAATTGGTGGGTTTAGTCTCACATCGATCCATTTTGAAAAAAATTGTTGATGGTGATAATTATAAAGGCACTGCAATCAGTGAAATTATGAATCAACAACCCATATTCGCAGACCCCAAAACCACCACAATTGAAGCCATCCAGATTATGCGAGATAAGCGCATCAGTTGTTTGCCAGTGGTTGAAGCTGAGAAGTTAGTCGGGGTCATCACTGAATATGATTTAATTAAAATAGCCAGTCATGTGCTTGAAGCAGACTTGAAAGCTTATAATGAAAAATTGAATGAATCTAAATAACGGTCAATCATGAGATTAATTCCAATCAGTTAAGCCCTCTTGATGATTAAGTGTTTTGAATGAATCCATTTGCTTCATTTTTGCTGCCAGTTGACCGAGGTTAGGCCATTGATCTGCAGGTTTCGGCATATTCCTAGACCAGCGCATTATCATAGTTATTAAAAAATCTACTGCTGTTAATTGATCACCGAGAAAATATGGTCTGCCATCATTCATTTGTAAATCACAACGGGTGAAAATAGCTTCTAACTTTTTTTGGGTGATGTTTTTAGTCAGTTCAGGGGTCCCAAATTCTTCTGCATAGAACCAATTTCTGAATGTCGGTTGAATGGTGTTAGAAACATAGAACATCCATTGGTTATAAGCAGCTCTATCTGCGTGGTTAGCAACTGGTGCTAAAACTCCCGGTGCGTGTTTATCTATTATATACATACAAATACCGGCAAACTCACTGATGTAATTGTTATTTATTAGCAGTGTGGGTACCACACCCGCTGGGTTTATCTTTAAATATTCTGTTGATTTTTGTTGATTGCAGGAAAAATCTATGAGTTCTAACTCATGTGGAATTTCTAACTCGATGAGCAACCAATGAACAACAAATGATGCGGTGCCAGGTTGATAGTAAAGCTTATACATGTTATTTCCGGGTTTAAATTGTTTATGGTAAGTACTCCATATAAAAGTCACTGCGGCTGTACTTAGATTTAAACGGATGTGGTAATTCAACAAAACCCCACCGTTGATATAGTTTAATGGCTGGTTTTAATGATGAGTGGCTCTCCAAATATAATTTTTTACCATTTAACTGTTTAAATTCATCGATACAATGATGCATTAATGTAGACCCAATTCCTAGAGCCTGATAGGATGCAGTTACTGCCATTTTAGTGAGTTCAAAAACAGACTGTCCATGATGCTTTAATGCAACACAACCAATCACTTGCTCTTCAACCTTTGCATAGATAACTTGGCCGCCTTCTTCTATGATGTTTTGAGGCGCTGATAAAACTTGTTCATCGATGGGTTCCACAACAAAAAACTGCTCAAGCCACTCAACATTCAAAGATTTGAAATAAGTGCTAAATTCGGGTTGGTGCTTATGTATGGTAACTTTTTTCACAAAGATCTGTGATATAAATACGTTATAATAATTCTTTTTTAAGCTCAGGACAAAGTATATGGGTATTTGGGATAAATTATTTGGTGAATTGGTAGATATCATTGATTGGACTGATGACACACGTCATACTTTGGTATATCGATTTCCTCGTTATGGCAATGAAATAAAAAATGGAGCCAAGCTTACAGTGAGGGAAGGTCAATTGGCTGTATTGGTTAATGAAGGGGAGGTGGCAGATGTATTTGAACCAGGATTATACGAGTTAAATACGGCCAATGTTCCCATCTTATCATCATTGCAAGGTTGGAAACATGGCTTTGAAAGTCCTTATAAAGCAGAAGTATACTTTTTCAACACCAAAGTCTTTACAGACATGAAGTGGGGATTGCGGAATCCATTGATTCTCAGAGACAGAGAGTTTGGTGTTATTCGCGTAAGGGCTTTTGGTAGTTATGCGTTTCGGATTAATGACCCACACAAAATGATGAGTGAAATAGTGGGAACGGATGGACATTTTGTCTTAGAAGAAATCATTGGACAATTGAAAAACTTGGTGGTTACAGGGTTTGCGAAAGTAATCAGTGAATCTGGTATCCCTGTTTTGGATTTGGCAGCCAGTTATGATGATCTAGGCCAATTTCTGACAGAGCAAATTCAGCCTATGTTCTCTGCCTATGGTTTGAAGCTGGAAACCATGTTGGTGGAGAATGTATCGGTGCCTGATTCAGTAGAAAAAGCACTTGATGAACGAGCCAGTTCAATTGCGGTAGGTGATTTAAATCGATTTACTCGCTACCAACAAGCCCAGTCAATGCGCGATGCTGCGAATAACGAAACAGGCGCTGCCGGCGGCGGCATGGCGATGGGTATGGGGTTTGGGATGGCACAATCATTTGGTCAAGCCTTAGGTAAAGGTGATGCTACAGACCCATTGCAACCACCGCCAGTTCCAGAACAAGTGAATGAAGTTAAGCATTATTTTGCAATTGTTGATGGTGAGCGAGTTGGGCCAGTAAACTTATCGGCAATTGCCCAAATGATTGTCAATAATCAAATCAGTGCAGATACATTGGTGTGGACTGCTGGTTTAGATGATTGGGCTGCCGCAGAAAGCCTGACAGAAATCCAATTGCATCTAAGCAATCAGCCTCCAGCCATGCCAAAATAAAGTACGACATTCAATAACAGTTAATGATTGCTTATACGCACTTTAAGTGCAACCAATGTGGTTCAGACTTGGATTATGCCATTGGCATGCATTCGCTCAAGTGTGTCAGTTGTGGTGAAGTGGATCCTATTGAATCCTCTCCTTTGGACATGTATTTAGCTCATGATTACAAGGCTGCGATCTCGGAAATTGAATACTTTGACCCACAAGCAGTTAGTCATGAGCTTAGCTGCGATAATTGTGGTGCTGGCTTTATGTTACCGGCTAATGTGCATGCAGAGGAATGTCCTTACTGTGATTTGAATGTGGTGGTTCCTGTTGATTTATCTAGAAAGCTCAAACCTGATGGTGTTATCCCATTTGAGATTAACCAACAACAAGCAGAAAAGTCTTTTAAATCATGGCTTGGAGGTTTGTGGTTTGCACCTACTGCTTTGAAAAATAAAGCCATTCAAGCACAAGGAATTTTGGGATCTTATATGCCAATGTGGGCATTTGATGCACAGGTTTACAGCAGCTACTCTGGACAACGTGGTGACAACTACACCACCACTGTTCGAGTCCCCACAAAGGTCAATGGACGCACTGTGATGGAAACACGAACGGTCATAAAAATCAAATGGCGAAGCAAATCTGGTCGTATACACAATAGCTTTGATGACATCATCACCATGGGGACACAAACATTGCCAGTTAAATTTCAAAATTTTCTTTCTGACTGGGATTTATTCAAAACACAAAACTATAATGAAAAATACCTCAGTGGTTTTCGATCAGAACTGTACCAAATTGGCTTGCCTGAAGCATTTAATTTAGCCAAAGATGTGATGCAGCGTACAATTCGGTCTACTGTTCGACGGGATATAGGTGGTGACCACCAAAGAATTAACCATATAAATTCAGAGTATCAGCAAGTGGGTTTTAAATTATTATTGGCGCCCATGTGGATATCGGCATTTAACTATAATAACAAAACATATCGGTATGTCATCAATGGGCAAAATGGTAAAGCACATGGCGAAAGACCTTGGAGTGTATACAAAATAGTTGGCATGGTTCTGTTGTTGTTGGCTTTGGGCAGTGTGATTTTTTTATTCGCCAAGCAATAGTTGGTAAAATCTGTTCTAAATCATTGGTTTTACAATAGACAAGGGTGAAAACAAGCATTAAACTAAAGGCTTGTTTAATTACTTGAAGGTGTATTAAAAAACCTCAATGACAGAAGACCAGAGTAGGAAAGATTCTGAGACGGATAATCAGAAGTCTTGGCTAAGCAAATTAGCTAATATATTTACGGATGAACCACAAAATCGAGAAGATTTAATTCAAATTTTACAAGAAGCTCATAACAATGACTTGGTAGATGTTGATGCACTAAATATGATGAAGGGCGCATTGAAGGTTTCTGAATTACAAGTCCGACAAGTTATGGTACCTCGAGCTCAAATGGTTGTAGTACCTCAGACTTCAAGCATTGAAGATATTTTACCCATTATTGTTGAATCTGGACATTCAAGATTCCCAGTTGTGGGCGAAGACAAAGATGAGTTAGAGGGTATTTTACTTGCCAAAGATGTGCTGAAGTCTTTTGTCAAAAAAGAAAACGATTTTAACTTAAAAGACATCATCCGGTCGGCAGTGGTCATCCCCGAGTCTAAACAAGTCAATATATTACTGAATGAATTCAGAACCACACGCAATCACATGGCAATCATTATTGACGAATATGGTGGTGTGGCTGGTTTGGTGACTATTGAAGATATTTTAGAAGAAATAGTGGGTGACATAGATGATGAGTATGATAATCATGAAGACCCTTATATCATGAAAGTCACCGAGCAAGTGTTTCGAGTTAATGCATTAACGATGATTACAGAGTTTAATGAACAGTTCAATACAGGGTTTGATGACAGTGAATTTGACACCATTGGTGGTTTGGTAGCCAGTGAAGCTGGACGTTTACCTGATACTGGTGAGGTCATTGAAGTTTCTGGTTTGAAATTCAAAATAATAAAAGCTGATAAACGAAGAGTAGAATTTGTTGAAGTGGATTTAGGTTAGGCCATTGAAGCGTTTGTTTGTTATTTTTTTTCTGTTGTTGGGTAACATTCAGCATTGTTCTGCAATAACAGTTAGGTTGGTAACGATAGGTCCAGGAGATGCATTTTGGTCTGCATTTGGCCATACTGCAATTGCCATTGATGATGCGATTTATGGCTTTGGTTATTTCAGTTTTGATGATGATATTATTGGCTCATTCATTGGCAATCGAATGCAATATGACCTTGGTGTTAGTGATTTTAATTATGAGATACAATTGGCCCAACAACAAAATCGAGATTTCACTACCATAGAGTTAGACTTATCAGTTGGTGAGGTCAAACAAATAACGGATTATCTCAGATGGCATATGTTGCCTGAAAATCAATCTTATGGTTATGACTACTTTTTAAACAATTGCTCCACCAAAGTCCGTGATATATTGAATGATGCCTTGAATCAAAGCTTGAAAAACCAATATTTCACATCAGTAGGTGAGTTGAACAGTAGTTACTTTGATCAAACATTTCCTGCTAAACACCAAGGTTTGATGAACTTTGGTTTGGCATTGGGGTATGGCTGGCCTGCTTATACTGCACGAAATTCTTGGGAGTTGATGGCATTTCCAATGTTTTTAGAACAATTGATGATGACTGACTCATCACTATCCAGAGAAATGATTTTTCAAGCAGCCGAGGATCATCCAATTTTGAGTTTGATTTTAACCCACTGGTTTGTGGTTCTGTATGTGTTGTTATGGAGTTTTCTATTGTTATTCAGAGCTTCTCAACGTTTGTCATCTAAAATATGGTTTATATGGCATGGAATCATTGGAGTGATTTTGCTTTTTTTGTGGTTATTGACACCACATACTGTCGCTAATTGGAACTTCAATGTTTTGTTGATGATGCCTTTAGGGTTATTGCTTGCTAAATTCAAAAGTTTAATGCCCTTGATAGTATTGAGTTGGTTCTGTTGGCTGATTGTGGCTTTGTATCTCCAGGCGTGGTATCTTATGCCACTATTATTACCAGCGTTGTTGGCCCTTAAGGTTTTTAAGAATCAATGAAACACGCTTGACCTTTGGTGATATTGATTAAAGATGTTTTGAATGAGTCATATTGAGTTGTTGGTATTGAAAGGATGCAGTGCATGCCATTGATGTTGAAGTTTTGTTCTATTACCTCAGCTTTATATTCAGTTGATAAACTATATAATTGTTGACTGTATTCAAAAGGCAATTGAACTTGAAGCGCTTGCAGGGGAATGTAAAAAGTATGAGCTGCTTGTTGTAAATTTTTAGCTGTGGTTCCGCCATATGCACGGGCTAAGCCACCGGTACCCAGTTTAACACCGCCATAATGTCTGATTACCAATGCCGCTACATAATTAAATCCAGCCCCGTCTATGGCCGCTAAGATGGGTTTTCCAGCAGTGCCGGAAGGTTCTCCATCGTCGTTAAATCGGTACTCATCATTTATTCTGTAAGCCCAGCAATTATGGGTGGCGCTCAAGTCTTGGTATTGCTCTAGAAATTCTAAGAAATCATCTGTTGAGCTGACGTGTCCACAAACACTGACAAATGAACTTTTCTTTATCAGTTCTTCATAAGTGTTTGTGGCTGTGATTATTTTTTCAGTCAAGCAATTCCGCTGGAATTGTATCGTTGGGAAAATTAACTCCTATAAAACGAATTAAGTTTTCTGCCATGGTGTCGTTGCCATTATTTCTCATCTGAGTTAAAGCTTCAATGGCTTTGTCAACAGATTGATAACGCATGGCGAACTTCATATTGGTTCGAGCGCGTTCCTTCCTCTCTTCATCAGTTTCATTGTTTGTATCAATGTACGGCAGTGATGTGTCGTTGCTAACAACCGTTGGTGCTACTTTTGAAGCTGTGGTTGTCTTTTTGACAGGCTTAGGCTTGACTGATGCAGAATTTTCAATATTGGTGGTTTCAAGAGTTGTCTTTTCCTCATGATTACCTAAAATTTTCCAAGCCAATGCGGCTGCAAAAACAATGCCAGCTATGATCAAGAATGGAATCAAAACTGATTTTGATTGGGTTGCCATATATTTATTCCTCGTTATTTTAATGTAATTAGCAGCGATTAGAGGGTCTAATCATCAAAACGTTCAAAAATTTTGGCGTGTATTCTACCAGATTTTAGCTGAGTTACTACTGCATCACCTGATTTTACATCTGAGCTATTTGTGACTACTGTGCCGTTATCCATTTTTGTGGTTAAACTGTAGCCACGAGAAAGTACCTCTAATGGGTTTTGATGGTTTAAATCATTGACAGTTAACCTGAGTTTTTGTTTGGCTTGGTCAATTGCTTGATTTAAGAGCCATTTGAACTGCTGAGTTGCCTCTTTGAGTTGTTGTTTTTGGTTTTCTGTATCAGGTAATAAAGTTTTAAATGACTGTGTTATCGATTTATAGTCATTCATTGAATGGCGCCAGCTGTTTTTAAAGGATAAGTGTAAATGCTTGATTTGGTTATCTATCAGCTGTTTTTTTTGCTCTAACTGGTTAATCGGGTGTTTGAGTTCTAATTGGTGGCATTGACTGTCAACATCTTGTTGGTAAACCCTGAATTTATCCTGTATCAGTAAATTCACAAGTTGACTGCTGTGATTTAGGTTTTGTTTGAGTTCATTGAAATTTCCACTGATGAACTGGGCGGCGGCTGTGGGGGTAATACAGCTCATGTCGGCAACTAAATCGCTGATAGATTCATCAGTTTCATGACCAACTGCACTGATGACAGGTGTATTGAGTTGTGCCAATTGGTGTGCTAAAAACTCATCATTGAAAGCCCATAAATCCTCCTTAGAACCACCACCACGTGTTAACAGTAACAGGTCATAGTTGGCTTCATCAGCAGTTCTTAAAGCATGATTAATTTGTGGTGCTGCTTCATTTCCTTGTACCAGTGTAGGGTAAATTTTAACCGAGATTAAGGGGTTTTCACGCATCAAAGTATTGAGTATGTCTTGTAATGCTGCGCCTTTGGCAGAGGTGATGATGCCAAGTGTATTGATGATTTTGGGTATACTTTTTTTACGACTTTGGTCAAATAATCCAGCCAGCTGTAATTTTTGTTTGAGTACTTCAAATTGTTGCGCTAAGTCTCCTTGACCAGATTCTATTAATCTGAGTACATTGACTTGAATATCACCTTTAACTGCATAAACAGTCATTTGCCCTAGTACAGTGATTTGCATGCCTTGCTTAATGGCAGATTTCTGCTTTTGTTTAAAAAGTACACATTTAATACCCGAGTTTTGATCTTTCAATGTGAAATAACAATGACCTGCAGCAGATTGATATAACTCAAATATTTCTCCAGTTAACCAAAAGCTGCCAAATTCATCTGCCAAATGTTTTTTTAACATTTGATTTAAAGTAGATGGTGTGAGTGGATTTTGAGCTGTTTTACCTGAATTTGACATGGGTTTATATGTTAGAATACGCCGCTAATTTTTTAGACCAAAGGTGGCCACCATGAGAGTTCTATACGATGCCTTAACCTTCGACGATGTTTTGTTGGTTCCTGACTATTCTGATATCTTACCAAAGGATGTTGATTTGTCTACTCAATTGACCCGTAACATAAAACTCAATATTCCTGTGATATCAGCTGCTATGGATACGGTGACCGAAGCCAGATTGGCGATTGCAATGGCTCAACTGGGTGGTATTGGTGTCATTCATAAAAATTTAACTATTGAACAACAGTGTGCTGAGGTCATTAAAGTCAAAAAATATGAGTCCGGTGTAATTAAAGATCCCATCACTGTTAACCCCCTGACCACCATCAGAGAAGTGTTGGACATCACCCGTAAACATCACATTTCTGGAGTTCCTGTAGTTGATGGTGATGAGCTGGTAGGGATCGTAACCAGTC
This sequence comes from uncultured Marinicella sp., assembly GCA_964631055.1. Lineage (GTDB taxonomy): Bacteria > Pseudomonadota > Gammaproteobacteria > Xanthomonadales > Marinicellaceae > Marinicella. The sequence goes on along the minus strand of CAZVZJ010000017.1, from coordinate 30,673 downwards.
GTGACATGCGTTTTGAAACTGTGCTAGATGATCCGGTTAGAAATATCATGACTCGCAAGGATGAGTTGATTACAGTTGGAGAAGATGCCGAAGCCAGTGAAGTCTTGCAGTTGTTCCATTCTAATCGCATTGAAAAAGTTTTGGTTGTTAATGATGCGTTTCAACTTAAAGGCTTAATCACGGTAAAAGATGTACAAAAGTCTCAGGATTACCCCTTGGCTGTGAAAGATGAAAGTGAACAACTGAGAGTGGCCGCTGCGGTTGGACCTGGTGGTGATTCGGTAGAACGTGTGGACGCATTAGTTAAAGCTGGAGTTGATGTTTTGGTGGTAGATACAGCACATGGTCATTCGAAGGGAGTAATCGATAGGGTTGGCGCGATTAAAAAACAATATCCAGATGTTGATATCATTGCTGGTAACATCACCACTGGAAAAGCTGCTTTGGCGTTGGTTGAAGCAGGTGCGGATGCCGTTAAGGTAGGTGTGGGCCCAGGTTCAATTTGTACGACACGTATTGTAGCCGGTGTGGGTGTGCCACAAATTTCTGCCATTGATGATGTGGCTAAAGCCTTAAAAGGTTCGGGAGTCCCTTTGATTGCTGATGGTGGTGTCAGGTACTCTGGAGACTTGGCCAAAGCAGTGGTTGCTGGTGCTTCAACTATTATGATGGGTGGCATGTTTGCAGGTACTGAAGAGTCGCCTGGCGAGGTTGAATTGTATCAAGGACGTACATTTAAGTCATACCGAGGAATGGGATCATTAGGTGCAATGAGCAAAGGTTCTAAAGATCGATATTTTCAAGATGAAGTGGATGCAGAAAAATTGGTTCCAGAAGGTATTGAGGGCAGGGTGGCGTTCAAAGGTGCATTGGCTCCAGTTGTGCACCAGCTTATGGGGGGCTTGCGCGCATCTATGGGATACGTGGGCTGTAAAGACATCAACGAAATGAAAGAAAAGCCGCAAATGGTCAGAATTACAAACTCTGGGGTCAAAGAGTCTCACGTTCACGATGTTCATATAACCAAAGAAGCGCCTAACTACAGAACCAGAACATAATCGATCAGCTTGTTATGATCATAAAGTGTAGAGATAAAAAATGAATATCAAAAGCAGTAGAGTCTTGATTTTAGATTATGGTTCACAATACACACAGTTGATTGCACGTCGCGTCAGAGAATTGAATGTGTACTGTGAAATTTACGCATGGGATGCGCCTACTGAGGCCATTAAAGCTTACCAACCGCAAGGCATTATACTTTCTGGTGGGCCTGAATCTGTACACCAAAACAATGCCCCCACATTGAATGAAGTGGTGTTGTCTTTGAATATTCCGGTGTTGGGTGTGTGTTATGGGATGCAATTACTCAATCAATATTTTGGTGGTGAGGTTGAGGGTTCTGAGAATAAAGAGTTTGGCTACGCTCAAGTGCATTTAACAGGTGATTCACGTTTATTTAGCCAAGTGAATAAGAAGAACTTGGATGTTTGGATGAGTCATGGTGATAAAGTGAAATCACTGGCACCCGCATTTAATGCCACAGCGCATACCACATCCACACCTTATGCGGCATGTGAACATAAAGAACTGCCTATTTATGGTGTTCAATTTCACCCTGAGGTAGAACACACGGCAGATGGCCGAGAAATTCTGGCTGAGTTTGTGCATGAAATATGTGCTTGCGAAAAACTGTGGCAAACTGATCAAATCATCGATACCCATGTCGCCAATATCAAAGCTTTGGTTGGTGAGGAAAAAGTATTGCTTGGATTATCAGGCGGTGTTGACTCATCGGTGGTGGCTGCATTGTTGCACAAAGCCATTGATAAACAGTTGGTTTGTGTATTTGTTGACACTGGTTTATTGAGATTTAAGGAAGGTGATCAGGTCATGCAAACCATGGCTGAGCAGATGGACATCAATGTCATTCGGGTCGATGCGCAACAGATGTATTTTGATGCGTTGAAAGGTGAAGCTGACCCGGAGAAGAAAAGGAAAATCATTGGTGAGTTATTTATCAGGATATTTGAAAAACAAGCCAAAGAGTTGGATGACATTAAATGGCTTGCGCAAGGGACTATTTATCCTGACGTGATCGAATCGGCCGCTTCAGCAACTGGTAAAGCGCATGTGATTAAGTCACACCACAATGTGGGTGGATTACCCGAAGATTTGGCTTTGAAATTAATCGAACCATTAAAGGATCTATTTAAAGACGAAGTGAGGAAATTGGGTGTGAGTTTAGGGTTGTCACCTGAAATGGTTTATCGACATCCATTCCCTGGTCCGGGATTAGGGGTGCGTATACTGGGTGAGGTTAAAGCAGAATATGCGGATACTTTGGCCAAAGCGGATCATATTTTTATAGAAGAACTCAGGCGCCATGACTTGTATGATAAAACCAGCCAGGCTTTTGCGGTATTTTTACCAGTTAAATCAGTGGGTGTGGTTGGTGATGCGAGGCGTTATGAATATGTCATCGCTTTACGTGCTGTAGAGACTATTGATTTTATGACCGCTCGATGGGCACACCTTCCATACGAGTTTATTGATTTGGTTTCTCGTAGAATTATCAATGAGATAGATAAGGTATCTCGTGTTGTTTATGATGTGTCTAGTAAGCCACCAGCCACTATTGAATGGGAATAGATAACGACCAAGATGTATTTTTCATGCAATTGGCTTTGCAACAAGCTCAAATGGCTGCGGCTGCGGATGAAGTACCAGTAGGTGCAGTGGTGGTGTTATGTGGTGAAGTGATTGCAAAGGCACACAATCAAACCATTGCTCACAATAACCCAACAGCTCATGCAGAAATTTTAGCCTTACAGCGAGCAGGGCAAGTGGTGGGTAATTACCGCCTTATAGATTGCGATTTATATGTGACTTTAGAACCTTGCGGCATGTGTGCTGGAGCTTGTGTGCATGCCAGAATAAAACGGTTAATTTATGGCGCTGTAGATCTTAAAACCGGTGCTGTGGACAGTGTTGAGCAAACATTTGTCAAGCGGCATCAAAACCATGTAGTTAGTTCGACAGGTGGTGTTTTGGCAAATGAATGTGGCAGAATCATCAGTGATTTTTTTGCTCGCAAGCGACAGCGAAAAAAAGTTTCTAAATCCACCAATTAAACGCAATATCTTTGGCCTATGGTTATTCTTAAGGCTTTAGCGAATATAATACAAATAGGTCATGAAGTTATGCACCATATGCGCAATAACTGCCGTCATGACACTGTTGCTTTGCTTGGTTATAAAGGCGTAAATCATCCCAACAAAAAGTAAGCTCAGGAACTCAGGCCAGCTCCAATGTATCAAAGCGAATAACAAACTTGAAATGATGGCCGCGCTGAAGAAGTTGTATCGTTGCAAAATACTGTTAAATATCAATCCTCGAAAAAACAGTTCTTCGAACAATGGGGCTAAGATGACAGCACTGAAAAAAACACTCAACACATGATATTGAGCATTGGATTCATGCCAGCTTTTTATGCTCTCATCGCTGTTTGTATTAAAAACGGTGCTCATCAGCCAATGGTCAATAAACCAATAAACAATACCTGTCAAAATAGCCAGAAAAAACCAGCTCATTTTGACTGTATACAAACATAAATTATCTACTATGTTTTTAGCAATCCTACTGACCAACAACAACATGAGCAAAGTGGCTGATAAGTGTAACCAAAATGCAGGTGTGATCACCGAGTCATTAGGTATAGAAAGTAACAATGCAGTTGAAATAATGATCCAGCACGCCACTGCTACAGTAATCCAAAGTGATTGGCTAAAACTTAATGAATGGTTGTTCAAGGATATTTAGCTAATAGGCTGGTTTTATTAGCAATATTTAAGTCAATTCGCAGCAGTAATTACAGTGGAAGTAACAGGTTCAGAGACCGATGCTGTATTTTTAAGTTCCTTTTGATACCTGCTATATAAGATTTTTACCCGTCGAACATATTCTTGGGTTTCAGGAAAAGGAGGGATGGTTTTTCCATATCGCTCAACAGCTGTTTCTCCTGAGTTGTATGCGGCCAGATAAACATCCATAGTGGTGTAAGTGTTCTTTAAGTGTTTTAGGTAAGCTGCGCCCCCATTGATGTTTTGTGCCGGGTCATAAGGATTATTTACGGAATAAGTTTTCTGTGTTAGTGGCATTAATTGCATGAGCCCTTGGGCACCTGCTGATGAAACAGCTTTGGGTTTAAAAGCAGATTCAGCATGAATGACTGCATTTAATAGTGCAGGTTGTAAGCCATGTTTTGTTGCGGCTACAGATATTTCAGAACTGAATTTGTCGAGAATTAGTGGTGTGGTCTTCCAGTTTACCGCGTTACGCCAAGCGGCACATTCAGGGCATCTGATATTCAATATTGAAAATGATTTTCCAGCTGGCTTTTTGGATGAGTAGTGTATAATCCCATCTTTATCAACGTGTTTAAAAACTTTCATACTTTTCCCAACAGCTTCTGTTGTTAAACATGAAAGTAGATTGAGTAAAAATACAGTTAAAATCAGCTTATGTTGAATGAGCATAATATACAAAGAATGTTAAATAAATTAATGAATAAACAAATTATAAATAAATCAAAGGCTTTTAACAAACTGATCAAGGTGTTTATTAACCAAAATAAAGTAAAAGCGCACTTAATTGTATTGAATTTGAGTGTTTTGACCATCCTAGCAGGCTGTGGTTCACCTGTTACGACAAAAATTGACGACAATACATACTTTCAGCTAGAAAATGATGTGGCTGCACTTCGCAATTCAACATTGGCTGATGCAGCGCCGCTTGAGATGAAATTTATTCAAGAAAAACTTAAATTGGCAAAACAAGCAAAAGCGGATAGAGATAGAGGCTTGGAAGCACAGTATACTGAACAAATATATGCTGATATCGAGATTGCCAAGCTACGTGCCGAATTAAACCAAAAGAATAACGAGTTACTGAATAAGCGTGATCAAGTATCTGCAGCTCAAGTGTACTATATGGAATTGCAGGAGCGCTTAAAATGAAAAATAAGATAAAAGTGTTTAGTTTTCCAAAAAAACATATCCAACTGATTTTATTGGTTTTTAGTTTAATATTGACCAGTCAAATATCTGTAGCAGCAAAGAAAAACCTCGAGCTTGAGGCACTCAGGGTTGAGTTTGATAATTTCATCACTGAAACCAAATACAAAGCGTATGCAAAAGCAGAAAAAAATGCCGCGAAACTAAAGATCGAAAGCCTGTATAACCAACGTGGTAAAGTCAAAGAGCATGCTGTGTACATGGCTCGAAATGCCTTAATTAAAGCAAAAATGGTGGCTGAATCAGAATATTTAGATGAACAGCTAGCCACTGAAGATAAAAACATGTCTGATTTAAATATTCAAACCTTAAAAGCTGAGGCTGCCGTGGCCAGAATGGAAGCAGATCGAGCACAATTGCTGCTAAGTCTACAAGCAGAGGAAGTTGAAAGAGAGCGGCTAGAAAAGCAAAGGGCTTTAGAACTGGCTTCTGAAATAGCTAACCAAGCTGAAATGACCCAAGCTGAATTGGATGCAGCAACAGCTTATGGTGAGGCGCAGAAAAAAGTAGCTGACTTAGCCAAGCAAGAAGCTGATTTGGCTTTTGAGGAGATAGATGCTTTAAGGCGCCAACTTGAATCCTTGGCCGCGCGCGAAACAGTTGATGGCTTGGTGATGACTTTGGGTGATTTTGTTTTCGATTCGGCCTCTGCCAACATCAAACAAACTGCTGTGGATAATTTCACTAAAGTCTTGGAGTTTATAGATGGTTATCCAAACCGAGACATTCGAATTGAAGGACACACAGATTCTTCTGGAAGTGATAGTTTTAACTTAAATTTATCGCAAAAAAGAGCAGAAGCAGTTAAATCTTTATTGGTAGATTATGGTGTCGACGCGGGTCGTGTTGAAGCGATAGGAATGGGCGAAGCGCTCCCTGTTGCAGATAACAATACTGAAGCGGGAAAAGCAAAAAATCGTCGGGTTGATATCATCATTCTCAATCAATAAATATATTAGTTAATTGAAAAAAACAGGTGGGACACACATGCAAGTAGTAAACTCGGTGCTGGACCTGATTGGTCGCACGCCTATGGTTAAAGTCAATCATTTAGACACAGGGAAATGTAACCTGTATTTAAAATTAGAAAACATGAACCCCGGTGGATCAATCAAAGACCGCATTGGTATGTCGATGATAGATGAAGCTGAAAAAGCAGGGCATATTAAACCAGGTGATACTTTAGTTGAGGGCACTGCTGGGAATACAGGGATTGGTTTGGCACTGGTGGCAGCCCAAAAAGGCTATAATTTGATCTTAGTCATACCAGATAAGATGAGTAAGGAGAAAATTTTTAACCTCAAAGCCATGGGGGCTGAAATTGTTCTGACTCGATCAGATGTGGCCAAAGGACATCCACAATATTATCAGGACCTTGCTGCAACCATAGCTAAACAAACGCCAGGTGCTTATTTTATCAATCAATTTTCCAATCCGGATAACCCCAAAGCTCATTATGAAACCACAGCGCCTGAAATATTTGAACAGCTAGATGGTGAAGTCGACGCCATAGTGTTTGGTGTGGGTTCAAGTGGAACAGTGACGGGCTTAAGTCAGTATGTTAAAGAGCATCATCCAAAAACAGAATTGATATTAGCAGATCCAGTAGGCAGTATTTTGGCTGAATATATCAACGAAGGTAACCTCAGCGAAGACAGTGGCAGCTGGAAAGTAGAAGGTATTGGTGAGGATTTTTTGCCCAGTATAAGTGACTTTACGCAGGTAACAAAAGCCTATGCTGTCAGCGATGCAGAAAGTTTTGCAGCTGGTCGAGAGCTTTTATGTAAAGAAGGTATATTAGGTGGCTCTTCCTCCGGTACCTTAATTCAGGCCGCTTTGAACTACTGTCAAGAAGCCAAAGAAACGAAGAATGTAGTGGTGTTTGTATGTGATACTGGTAATAAGTACCTGTCTAAAATGTACAACGATTATTGGATGATGGATAACGGTTACATTGAGACTGAACAACATGGGGACTTACGTGATCTTATTTCAAGGCCTTATCAATCTAATGATACGATAGTGATGCGACCCAGCGAAAATTTAGCGACTGTTTATCAACGCATGAAACTATATGATGTTTCTCAAATGCCTGTTATGGATGGAGATGTTATCGTTGGTATCATTGATGAATCTGATGTGTTAATGAAGGTGTTCGAAAATTCGGATGCTTTTAATACCACAGTTGAATCTGCTATGACCAGCAACCTCGAATTTTTAAGTGTAGATACACCATTAGATAAATTAATGCCTATTTTTGATGATGGAAAGGTAGCCATAGTTAAGAGTAATAACCAGTTTTTGGGTTTGATTACACGCATAGACTTACTTAATTACTTGCGTCGTGTGGACATCAACCAATAGCATTGAAAAAGTGTAGCAAACCATTACCGAAAGAATTATTAATTGATGTCGAACAGCAACGAATACAAGAAAAAAAGAAATTTTAAAGGCTTACAAACCAAAGCGATTCATGCTGGTCAATCGGTAGATGCCAATACAGGGGCAGTCATGCCATCGATATCAACCAGTTCAACATACCTCCAAAGCAGCCCTGGAAAGCACCAAGGGTTTGAATATGCCAGATCACAAAATCCCACAAGGTTCGCTTATGAGCGAGCTGTGGCAGCCATGGAAAATGGCACGCATGGTTTTGCATTCGCATCAGGGATGGCAGCCACTTCAACCATCATTGAACTGCTGGACTCAGGGGACCATGTCATAGCCATGAATGATTTGTATGGGGGTACGAACCGTTTGTTTAAGATGGTCAGGGAACGCTCTGCAAATTTAGAATTTGAATATGTGGATTTAATTGCAGAGGCAAATCATTTAGATCAATTCGTTAAATCCAATACCAAAATGATATGGATAGAAACACCCACGAACCCAATGCTTAAAGTGGTTGATATAAAAAAAATGGTAACAACGGCACAAAAACATGGTTTACTCACTGTGGTGGATAACACCTTTGCCTCACCATATTTACAGAACCCCTTAGATATGGGCGTAGACTTGGTGATGCATTCAGCGACCAAGTTCATCAACGGTCATTCTGATATGGTGGGTGGCTTTGTTGCAGTCAATGATCATGACTTGGCTGGAAAAGTTAAGTTTTTACAAAATGCTGTGGGAGGCATCAGTGGCCCATTTGATGCATACATGGCTTTAAGGGGATTTAAAACATTGCCATTGCGGATGAAAAAGCATTGCGAGAATGCCCAAACAATCGCCGAGTGGTTGGCTACAGATCCACGAGTAGAAAAAGTGATCTATCCAGGTTTAAAATCACATCCACAGCATGAGTTGGCGCAAAAACAAATGCGTGGCAATGGTGGCATCATCACAGTTTTAGTCAAAGGGGGACTTGCAGAAACGGTCACCATGATGGAAAGGTGTCAAATATTTGCTTTGGCTGAATCCTTAGGCGGGATTGAGTCATTGATTAATCATCCAGCCATCATGACCCATGCATCGATTCCTGCAGAACAGCGGACCCAAATAGGTATAACTGATAACTTGGTACGTTTATCGATAGGTATTGAAGATGTTGAGGACTTGATTGCTGATTTAGATGAGGCTTTAGGTTAGTAATCATTTAAGCCGGTTAAAGATTAATTTGGCATCAACTTGGTTTAATTCTTTTGCGTTTTTGGATGCAAGAAGTCATAAATAACGCGGCTCATTTTAGGGCTGATACCTGCCACTTGAGTGATGTCATCTAAGCTGGCTTTGTTTAATCCTTGTATACCTCCGAAATGTTTTAATAATTGATTCCGGCGTTTTTCTCCAATTCCTGGAATGTCATCAAGGGTCGAAGTGTTACGAGATTTTTTGTAAGCTTTGCGGTGGCTTTTGATGGCGAATCTATGTGCTTCATCTCTGATAAATTGGATCATGAGTGATAACAGTCCATGACTGTCTGGTTTAACGAATTGCTTGCTTTCAGGTATATAAATGCGCTCTTCACCTGCAGTTCTTTGCTCATCTTTGGTGACCCCGATAACCCTGATTGCTTTGATGTCATGTGCTTCTAAAATATCTAAAGCCTGATTCACCTGACCTTTACCGCCATCAATCACGAAAGCATCTGGGTAGCCCAATTTACTTTTCTGAATACTTGCCAATCTTTTTTCAATCACTTGACGCATGGCTGCATAGTCATCAGCTGCAGTGATGTTTTCCATGATGTACTGTCTGTACATTTTTTTCACCGCACCATTCTGATCAAACACCACACAGGAGGCCCTGGTATGTTCACCCATCTGGTGACTGATATCAAAGCATTCAATTCGTTTGGGTTCATTTTTAAACCCAAGTTCCTGCTGCCACAAGTTCCATTTGTTTTGCCATGTCTGGTATTTATTGGCCTTGATAGTTAAAGCATTTTGCATGTTCTCTTCAGTTTGTTTGAGCAGCTTTAAGCGATTGCCTTTGGGTTGGGAGGTGATGAATATTTTTCGATTCTTGATGGCAGAAAGTATGGCAGTAATGTCAGTTTTATTATTGGGGTTGATGTTGCATAAAATAGCATCTGCGGTGATGTGATCATCGTAATAAAGACCCATAAATGCATGTAAAAACTCATCTAAGGCGGTGTCTTTGGGTGTGGTTGGGTAATGATTTCGATAACCCATGAATTGGCCATTGCGAACGGTTCCAACTGTAGCAATATAAACTTTGTTTTGTTGAGCAACAGTGATCAAATCAAAATTGTCATTAGGCTGTAACTCAACAGTTTGTTTGGCTTGAATCATCCTGATGGCTTTAATTTGATCCCTTATAACAGCGGCTTCTTCATAGTTTTGCTTTTCTGCGGCATTTCCCATGCGATTCATTAAGGCATCAGCGACTAGATTGGATTTACCTTCAATGAAGTCGAAGGTGTACTGTAATTGTTGTTGATAATCTGCTTGATTAACCAAACCAACACAAGGTGCTGTACAACGGTTGATCTGATGTTGCAGGCAAGGGCGAGACCTATTTTGAAAAGTGCTGTTATTGCATTGCCTGACCTTAAATACTTTTTGCAAGAAGTGCAGTGAGTTCCGAACATAGGCAGCACTTGGAAAAGGGCCAAAGTATCTACCTTTGCTTTGTTTTTTACCTCGTCGAAATTCTATCAATGGAAATTCGTCTTCATTAACTGAGCAATAAATGTAGGGATAACTTTTACCGTCTTTTAACAGTACATTGTATTTTGGGCTGTGTTTTTTAATCAGTTGATTTTCTAATAACAAAGCTTCCGCTTCAGAACGGGTGATGTGAAAGGCCATATGATCGATTGATGCCACCAAAGCCATGGTTTTATTGTCTTTGGCTTTGCCAGTAAAGTAGCTGCTCACTCGATTTTTTAACACCCTTGCTTTGCCTACATAAATCACCTCATTATTTACATCAAACATTTGATAGACACCAGGCGATTTAGGTAATGTCTTGACGAATTTATGATGGTCAAAGTTCATGTGGTTTAGCTTGGACATGGTTAATTTCAAAGGTTGGCTTCGACCCAGCCTGATTCACCATCTTGGTAGAATTCATTTTTCCAAATGGGCACTTTAGCCTTGGTTTGATTGAGTATATATTCACAAGCTTGAAAGGCGGCTTGGCGATGGTCTGCTGAAACACCGACCCATATGGCCATTTCACCAACTTTTAATTGTCCAATACGATGGCAACAGCAAGCTTCGTTGATAGCAAATTTTTTTAAAGCTTCATCAATAATCTCGCGTCCTACTTGTACAGCCAAATTTTCATGTGCTTCGTAATGTAACGCGGTGACCACTTGGTTGGCCTTTCCTTGGCTGTCATTGTGGTTTCTGACCCAACCCTCGAAACTCACGAAACCACCACTTTTGGGATTGATGACCTGTTGTTTGAGTTGCTTGATATTTATGGTGGTTTTGCTGAGGCTGAACATTTAACCTCCTGAAGCTGGCGGAAAAAATCCCACCACATCATTGGCTTTAACGACATCATTCCAATCAGCAAAAGTATCATTCAATATGGGTTTAATGATTTGAGTATCTGCTGTCACTTGATGTGACTGGCAGATTTTTAAATATATCTCTTTGAGAGAAACATTTGATCCGAAGTCAGTCATGTCAAGCTCAATAGAAGTCGGGCTGAATTCAGACTTAAGTCGGCCGTAAAACTCTATAGTTAATTTCATGATTTGTATGTTTGCATTCGACTTTTATTTAACATGATAATTTGATTTGCCTCCTGATTTTGATAGTAAACGAGTTTCTCCTATAATTATTTCATGACTTAAGGCTTTACACATGTCATAAACGGTCAGTGCCGCCACAGAAGCGCCAGTCAATGCTTCCATTTCCACACCAGTTTTACTGTGGACTTTACATTCACAAATAATCATAAGGTTTTGATGTTTATCAATATTTATTTCAATTTTACAATTTTCTAAACCCAAAGGATGACAAAATGGAATGAGTTCATGAGTTTTCTTTGCTGCCATAACACCTGCAATGATTGCCGTTTGAAAGACAGGGCCTTTCTTGCTGTGAATCTCATTGTCAGCTTGGTTACAGCTTTTGTCACTTAATGGGTTGACTTCTTGCAAGACGGCTTTAACTTCATCTGGTAATTTAACCTGAGTTTGAGCGATGGCTATACGAGTAGAGACCTTTTTTTCACTGACATCTACCATAGTGGGGTTGTTGTTTTTGTCTATATGGCTCAAGGTTTTTTTGTTTGACTTATCCATTTCATTTATCCTCCAATGACAAACATCTCAATTTTAGGTAAGTTGTTGTTTTGGGCTTTTTTTCTTTGCATCGAATATTGGTCTTCACGTTGTTGCCAAATTTGGCTGATGGCCTTGTGTAATTCTTGAGGTTGGTCGATCAATGGTTTTATGTTGTGCCCTTGGTTGGCAAATAAGCATGTGTAAACTTGGCCGTCTGTACTTAGTCTGGCTCTGTTGCAATCATGGCAGAATGGTTCGCTTATGGATGAAATTAAACCAAATTCCCCCATCCCATCTGTAAACTCATAACGATCTGCCACTTCACCTAAGTGGCTGGCATCTTTGGGCGAGAATGGCCATTGGTCGGCAATCAAATTTAAAGCTTCTTGTGATTCGAATACTTGTTGGGGTTGCCAACCATTGATGTTTCCTACATCCATAAACTCAATGAATCTGACGATGACACCAGTGCCTCTGAAGTGAGCAAGCATGGGTATAATTTGATGGTCATTGACTCCTTTTTGAATAACACAATTAACTTTGACCTGTTTGAGAGTTGAGGTGAGGCATTTGTCAATACTATCAAGGATGTCACTGACTTGAACTTTGGTGCCAGTGATTTGGCTGAATAATGCTTGTTCAATGGCATCAATACTGATGGTTATACGATCCAATCCAGCCTCAACCATCTCATGTAACACAGGATTTAATAACCCTGCATTGGTGGTTAAAGCCACTTCCTCAATACCATCAATGGCTTTGATGTCTTTGATTAAAGTTGCTAAATTTTTTCGTAATAAGGGTTCACCACCGGTCAGGCGTATTTTATTGACACCTAAAGCAGCAAAAGCTTTGACCGTTTGAGTGATCTGTTTAAAACTGAGGTGGTTTTCAGGTTGACTGTGTTGCCGCATCACGTCCACGTGTTCTGCTGGTAAACAATAACTGCAGCGAAATTGGCAGCGATCAGTCAATGAAATGCGTAAATCTTTAATAGGCCTGTTCAGTTTATCAAGTAATTGAGTACCTGTAGAGTTAGACATGATAACCTTCTAGCAAAATTTGCCATTGTTCAGACAATTGGTCATCACAGCTTTTTTGGCTGACTTTCTCTATCGATCTTTTGAGCCGATTGATGTTTTTTTGTTGCCAATGCTGGTTAGGAGGTTTAATGGCTCCCTTGTCAAAATCAATAATAAACACCTGATCATGGTTCAGTAATACATTATGCGCATTGAGATCAGAATGATAGATGCCATTGCGATGATATTGAGCGATGGTTTGTCCTATTTGATGCCAATATTTTAGATCCAATTGTTTCATATCACGTGATGGGTCGTTTGGGAGATATTGATTTTTGATGCCTTGGGCAAAAGTCATTTGGTGTTGGATGTGTTCCATTATCAGGTCATTTCGATAAAATAGACCATGTTTAACGATTAATGCTGCAATGGGCTTAGGACTAGGTAGGTTTAATCGTTGTATTTCATCCAATAGTTGGTATTCTTTATAAGCTCGACTGTTTTTTAAGCCCAGCCAGAAATACCTGTCGCGATTTAATTTGGCATAAAAACCACCTCGAAAGTAATGTCTTAATACCCACTTGCCCCATTCAGATTTGATTGTCCAGGTTGAGCCGCGGCCACAATTCGCGCCCAATAACCGACCTTGATTAACCCAATAGTCTTGTTCGAACCATTGTGGGTCAATATCGCTCTTAAGTTTTGACGAGGTGATGATTGACATGTTATTAATGTGGATTGTTTGCAAGCTACTGAGTCGGTCAATGATAGAATGATTTCATTTTAAATGATTTAACGGATGACAACAAACTCAAGTTTAAAAACACAGTTAAATGATCTGCCACAAGATTTTACTCTATGCATCTTTCGACTATCCGCAATTGGTGATGTCACTCATGTTGTTCCAGTAATCAAAACAATATTACACCAATACCCAAAGGTAAAAATAACTTGGATAATAGGTAAACTTGAACATAAATTACTTTGTGGGTTACCAGGTGTGGAATTTATAGAATTCAATAAATCATCTGGGTTGAAAGGTATAAAAACGTTGAGAAAAAAAATAAAGCATCGTCAATTTGATTGTTTAATGCAGATGCAATTATCTTTGCGAGCTAATATAGTATCGAGATTTATCTCTGCTAAGAGGCGTATTGGCTATGATAAAAAAAGATCTAAAGAACTCCATGGTTTGGCAATTAATGAACGTATTCCTTATCGGCATAATTGTCATGTATTAGATGGCTTTATGCAGTTTGCCACTTATTTAGGTTGTCAAAAAAAGATCCTAAACTGGGATATACCGGTAGATGAAAGTGATGAGCAATTCGCATTAAAGCATGTTGATCCTGATC
>CAZVZJ010000017.1:0-16415 GCA_964631055.1 uncultured Marinicella sp. | reverse complement strand
ATACCGGTAGATGAAAGTGATGAGCAATTCGCATTAAAGCATGTTGATCCTGATCGCAAAACTTTGCTGATAAGTCCATGTTCTAGCCATGCATTGCGCAACTGGTCAATTGATAATTATTCACAACTCATAGATCAAGTCAAAGATGAATTTGATGTACAAGTCATTCTCACTGGCAGTCCGGCAGATAAAGAAAAAGCTTTTTTAAAAGCCATAGAAGATAGCTGTCATTCTGCCGTATTGAACTTGGCTGGCAAAGATACGCTGAAACAGTTACTTTGTTTGTTGAAAAGAGTAGATTTGGTGATTTCACCAGATTCAGGACCTTTGCATATGGCAGGTAGTGTCGCAACGCCTGTGATTGGATTATTGGCAGCCAGTAATTACAGAAGGTCTGGTTCTTATCAATTTCCAGACCTGACTGTTGATAAATACCCCGAAGCTTGTCAAAAATTTCTTAAAAAGACTGTTGATGCGCTCAAATGGGGAACCAAAACTGAGTTTTCAGGTGCAATGGACTTGATTACAGTTGAGGATGTGATGAAGAAAGTCAAGCAAGTTTTGTGTCACCAAACATAGATGACTTTAGTGTCAACCAGAGGATAGGCATAATCTAAATCGTCAATCTTTTTATTCACCAATCGTTTAGCTTGACCAGTCACTGTTACTGGTTTTTTTAAAAAACTTTCTGGTTCTAAAAAAGTTGATTTACAAGCGATAAAACGGCCTTGGTCCATACGAATGCGTTTCGAAGGGCGGGCCACTTCGTCTGGTACTTTCGCTCTGATGGTCAAGCAACTGTGATTTTCTGCATTTTCTACATTCACCACAAAACCAGTCCATCTAACATTCAAGTCTTTAACAGGTTTGGCTTGATAGGCTATGGGACTGATATCACTGAATTCACCACGCAGGGGCTGAGGTGGTTGGATACATGCATTTAAGCTTAGGATGGATAATGTCGTGATCAAATTTTTTTTCATTGAACTTACCAAACATAGAATTAACTGAGATTATCTCCGTATAACTTGAATGTAAGCTGAATCAAAGCTGATCATTTGTAAATTAAGCCATTCATAATGACAATGGTACCGACAAATAGAGCCACTAATAAACAAAAACCGATAAATTCAGTTAAGAAATGCCATATTAAGGAGAGGGAGTTACTGGATTTAAACAAAAAATATGTTGTATAAATTAATGCAGTTGATATGAATGCCATATAGGTCAACCATGTGGGAATAGAAAGGATAAGAAAACTAACGCCTAATAAGAACAAGGTAGAAAACAAAGGTGTGATTGATTTAATCATAGTTAATAATATTTTAAATGGACTGAATGTATTCAAACATCAAGTATTCGCAAAACTTGAGAACGAGCAAAATGGGAGAGAAGAAAACTTACATTTTGTTGAATAAGCAGTTGCTGTTGGTTTAAAATAATTTGAATGTGCGCAGCTAAAAATATATTAAAAGAAGTCTTTGGTTATGATCAATTTCGAGATCAACAAGAAGAGATTGTAGACGGTATTATCAAGGGCCAAGATGCTTTGGTTCTAATGCCTACAGGTGGTGGTAAATCATTGTGCTACCAAATTCCATCTATTGTCAGAGATGGGGTAGGAGTTGTGGTCTCTCCTTTGATTGCTTTGATGCAAGATCAAGTTAATGCCCTAAAACAGTTAGGTGTTAATGCAGCTTATATTAACTCAACATTATCTGCCAAAGAAATTAAAAGTGTCGAACAACAAGCTATGGATGGCACTTTGGACATGTTGTATTTATCACCTGAAAGATTAGTTGGTGATGAAACGCAAAATTTTTTAAAAGCTGTGAATGTGGCTTTGTTTGCCATCGATGAAGCACATTGTGTTTCACAATGGGGGCATGATTTTCGGAAAGAGTATCAGCAACTGTCGATTTTACATGAGCATTTTCCTGATACCCCTCGTGTTGCGCTGACAGCAACTGCAGATCAGAAAGTACGGACTGAAATAATACAAGAGTTGCAATTAGGTGAGGCGAAAGTTTATGTATCTAGTTTTGATCGCCCGAACATCACTTATTCAATAGAAGAGCAGGATAATGGTAAGCAACAATTATGGCGTTTTATCAATGAAAATCACTCTAAAGATGCAGGTATCGTTTATTGCTTATCTCGACGTAAGGTTGAAACAGTAGCCAGCTTTTTATCTGAAAAAGGAAGGCGTGCATTACCTTACCATGCGGGATTGTCTACCCGAGTGAGGGAAAGTAATCAAAGTAAATTTTTACGAGAAGATGGTGTTATTATCGTTGCCACCATTGCTTTTGGCATGGGGATAGATAAGCCTGATGTGAGATTTGTTGCTCATTTCAGTATGCCCAAAAATATAGAGTCATACTATCAAGAAACGGGTCGTGCCGGGCGTGATGGACAAACTTCGAATGCATGGATGGCTTATAACTATAAAGACGTGGTTATGCAACGTCAATTTATCCGTGATTCTGATGCTGCGGATGAACATAAGAATGTTTTGCACAATAAGTTAGATTCATTGGTTGATCTATGCGAACAGTTGGATTGTAGAAGACAAACGCTGTTAAAGTATTTTGATGAACCCCTGGTTGAGTCATGTGGCAATTGTGACAATTGCTTGAACCCACCTGAAAAAATAGATGCTTCAAAAGAAGCGCAGATGGCACTTTCTACCATTTATAGAACCGAACAAAAATTTGGCATCATGTACTTGATAGATATTCTATTAGGTAACGAAGGCGATGAACGTGTGAAACAGCTGAAACACCATGAACTGAATGTATTTGGTTTGGGTAAAGATCATGTGAAGACTTGGTGGCGGCGATTATATCGGCAATTAATCAGCCAAAGCTATATTGATGTCGACCCTGAATTTGGCTCATTACAATTAACTGATAAATCTAAACCTATTTTGCAAGGTAAAGAGTCATTCTATTTGCGTGATGTAGTTAAGGCTAAAAATAAATCAAAGAAAGCTGATGAGGTTGATTTAGGGCGTCATGATCAAATTTTATGGGAAGCATTAAAAAAGTTACGCATGGATTTGGCGTCAGATCAAGGCGTGCCTCCCTATGTTATTTTCAGTGATGCTTCACTATTGGAAATGGTGAAAAAAAGGCCGGTTGAAGGTGAGAAGTTTATGTACATTTCAGGTGTGGGTGAATATAAATTGGCCAAATATGGTGAGGTTTTTATTGAAGTCATTAAAGCCAATCCATTGCCAGCAAAATTAGATAACAGATTAGAAGATGAGGTCAATGTATCTTTAGATCACTTTTTGGAACATAAATCTGTAGAAACAGTGGCGGAGGTATTAAGCATTAATGTCAACACAGTTTATATGCACCTATCAAAAGCCATTGCCGTTGGTTTAGTTGATAAGAAAGATGTAACAGGACTAGAAGATGCAGACATCGATTACATCATCCAAATGGCAGAAATGACTGGTTACCTTGAAGACAAAAAACTTAAGCCGGTTTTTGATGCTTTGGATGGGATGTATGATTATGGAACATTACGATGTGTTTTAGCAGAGCTTGAGTAAATTTTTTTTTGAATCAAACTTTACATATAACCAATGGAGACTCTTCAGCCGATGCAATGCGCGAGGCTGGTATTCTTGGTGACATATTACCTTGGCGAGATGTTTTGCATATTGGACCAGTGCAAAATCATGATACATGGGAGTTATTTGATCGAGCTCGTATCGAGTTTTTAATTTCGGTAAACTTAGCTAATGAAGCATTTATAAAGCAGACCTTCGAAGAAAGGAGGGCTGTGATGAGTCAATTGGACCTATATGAGAAAATTTATTTGTGGTTTGAACATGATTTGTATGATCAGTTACAACTATTACAAATAATAAAATACCTCACTCCCCAATTAAGACTGTATGATCGGATTAACTTGATCGTTACTGACATGTATTTAGGCCAAGCAAAACCATCTGATTTTCATGACCTTTTCAGATTCAGTGAACCTTTGTCTGTTAATCATATAGCAGCAGTTGAGCCATATTGGTTGGCATTAACACATCATACCCCTGTGCTACTGAACGAATTGAATGAGTCTGAAGCCTTACCATTTATGCATATTGCATTTAAAAGATTGTGTGAGGAATACCCAAGTACGTTAAATGGTTTGAACCGAGTGCAAAGCACCATTGTGGAATTGTTGCGCAATGAATGTAAAGGCAGCGAATTATTTTCGCGCTATCAAGCGACAGAAGAGAGTCGCTTTATGGGTGACAGCGTATTTGCTTTGATTCTTAATCATTTGGTTAATTGTAAACATCCTTTGCTTGCATTTAAAGACAAGCGGCAGGACCTTAATGTATTGAACAATGAATTAATAGTTACGGATATGGGGTATGCTGTACAGAAAGCTCAAAAGAACCATATATTTATCAATGGTATCGATACATGGATCGGTGGCGTGCATTTAAATTCGAATAATTTGTGGTGTTATAACACAAAATCTAACCATTTTATTTCACAAGGTTTGAATTAATAAGTAAGCTTGAACTACTGGGGTATGATTTCTTTTGTATATTAATCCAATCTAGGCAGCATCCAATCAAGCCATTTACAATGAAGTTTGTGAACTTCTTATTACCAGTTTTTTAGCAAAGTAATGCCAGAAAAAGTCAGGTCCTCAGTAAAGAATTGACCATAGGGTGAATGGCCATCTTGATATTCAAATAATAAATGGAATGGTGTTTTTGTTAAGTCATGGATTTCTACTCCTGCACGCATATTTACATTGATATTCCAGTCGTAAGCTCCCCATGAAGTTAAATCTACAGCCCAAACTGGATTGACATTTCGCCATCGCTTACCTTGAAATTGCCAGCCGGCTTGCCACATTAATTTATCTAAATTACCAGGTTCTGAGCGCGTTATAAATCCTAAACCAGCATAAAGGTCCCAGTTTTTTATGTTTTTATGGGCATCCCATCTCAGAACTTCATATGAAAGATTAACTCTTCTTTCGAGAAACTCTGGGTTATCAATTAAAAACTCATCGCCCAAATGCGTACTCCTGTGAGTGTAACTGAAGCGCCAGTTCCAGTTATCAAGTGATTTGACCAACTCACCACCCACAGAAAAATCAGTATTAATCAACGCGCCACCACGGTTATTGCGAGTATCTAATTCGTTGACATCAAATTGTGAACGGATTTGTCCAAATATATTGAATGCCAAGGATCCGCCATGAGGCAATTCAAAGTCTTTGATTGAATGTCGCTTTCCCACACCTAATAAGACTGCTCTGGCTGAGCTGCCAAGAAAATCTAAATTGCCTAGGCTGATGAATAGGTTGGGTTCATTGATATCCGCAATTAAATGAGGAAAGTAATTCTTGCTTTCATCAAAATTTACTTGGGTGGTTGCTTCTGGTGTTTGCTTTAACTTTGAGCCACCATTCATTGATTTTTTCACAAGTTCATCAAAACAGGTTAAACGAGCAGAGTCGGATGCAATAGATTGACATATAGAAAGCTCATGTTCGACCTTGGTTTTAGCCATCAAATTGAAGCTAAGCAGGGTAAGTAAAATAGTGATGAATAATTTGACTGAGTTCATGATGATTTAGGTATGTAAGAATTATTTCGGCTATTAAGTAAAAAAACAGGCCAGTGAATATCTTCACTGACCTGTCATAAATGGGATAATTACTTAAGAAATCAACTTTCAGAAGCTAAATTTCTTAAGACATAGTGCAAAATTCCCCCATGCCTACAATACTCAACTTCTTTTGGTGTATCTATTCTGACATCGACTTCAAAAGACACTGATGTGCCATCTTCACGATGTACTGTGACTTGAGCTGTTTTGCTTTCACCATTTTTCAAGCCATTTACATCATATGTTTCTTTGCCAGTTAGCTTATATGTGTCGGCATTTTCTCCAGCTTTAAATTGTAATGGAATAACACCCATACCAACCAAGTTTGACCGGTGAATGCGTTCATAACTTTGAACCAGTACGGCTTTCACGCCTAATAAATTAGTACCTTTGGCAGCCCAATCACGTGAGGAACCCGTACCGTACTCAGTTCCACCAATGACGACCAATGGTACACCGTCAGCTTGGTATTTCATTGAGGCATCAAAAATACTCATTTCTTCATCTGATGGTTGATGGCGAGTCCAACCACCTTCTGTGCCTGGAGCCAATTGATTGCGTAATCTGATGTTTGCAAATGTGCCTCTCATCATCACTTCGTGGTTACCACGTCTTGAACCATATGAGTTGAAATTCGCTTTGGGAACCCCTTTTTCTTTGAGGTATGCACCAGCAGGTGAGTCTTCTGCAATCGCACCAGCTGGGGAAATGTGATCCGTAGTTACAGAATTCCCTAATTTCGCCAGTACCCGTGCTCCAGTGATGTTATCAATGGTGCCAACATCCAAGGTCATGCCATCAAAGTAAGGCGGGTTCTTGATGTATGTGGAATCAGCTTGCCAATCGAATAGTTCAGATTCAGTTGTTTTAACAGCTTTCCAGTTACTGTCACCTTCAAATACACCTTCATAACCAGCTTCAAAACTGTCGGTATTTACATTGCTTTGTATGGTATCAGCAATTTCATGATCACTTGGCCAGATGTCTTTGAGGTAGACTGGGTTACCAGCTTGATCTTCACCTAACGGCTGATTGTACATATCGAAATCTAATGTTCCAGCTATGGCATAAGCAACCACCAAAGGCGGAGATGCCAAGAAATTCATCTGAATATCTGCATGAATCCTGCCTTCAAAATTTCTGTTACCGGATAGAACGGATGTGGCGATCAAGTCATTGTCATTAATCGCTTGAGATAAAGCTGGATCTAATGGACCAGAGTTACCAATACAGGTGGTACAACCAAAACCAACCACATTAAAGCCCAAAGCCTCTAAGTCATCCATTAAACCAGCAGAATTTAAATAATGCGAAACTACACGTGAGCCAGGTGCTAGGGAAGTTTTAACCCATGGCTTAACTTTTAGGCCTTTGGCCGCTGCATTTCTTGCCAACAATCCAGCACCTAACATCACCGCAGGGTTGGAGGTATTGGTACAAGATGTAATGGCGGCCACAGCAATGTCACCATCTGTGAATTTATAAGAAGCTTTTTCGGCATTGACAGCTATTGATTTAGAGTCTCTGCCATTTTCAAATTCGTCAAATAGCTTGGCATAAGTTGCTTTGGCTGTAGTTAATTCAATTCTGTCTTGTGGGCGTTTCGGTCCCGAAATGCTGGGTACAACTGAACTCATATCTAGCTCCAAGACTGCAGTGTATTCAGCATCAATACTGTTTTCATCGTGGAACATGCCTTGAGCTTTGGCATAGGCTTCCACCAAATTGACTTGTTCTTCTGATCGACCAGATAAAGTCAAGTAACGTAAGGATTCATTATCAACAGGGAAAATGCCACAAGTTGCACCGTATTCAGGTGCCATATTGGCAATGGTGGCTCGATCTGCTAAGGGAAGGTGTTGTAATCCAGAGCCAAAAAACTCAACAAATTTACCTACTACACCATGTTCACGCAACATATCCACAACGGTTAGTACCAAGTCAGTGGCCGTTACACCTTCTTGTAATTTACCTGTTAATTTAAAACCTACCACTTGAGGTATCAACATTGAAATGGCTTGTCCTAACATGGCAGCCTCAGCTTCAATACCACCTACACCCCAGCCTAAAACACCAATGCCGTTGATCATGGTGGTGTGCGAATCTGTGCCAACTACAGTATCAGGGTAGGCCATTAATTCACCATTTTGTTCAGCACCAAAAATAACTCGTGCCAAGTACTCAAGGTTGACTTGATGGACAATGCCATTGCCTGGAGGAACTACTTTGAATGTATCAAATGCAGTTTGCCCCCATTTAAGGAAGCCATAGCGTTCCATATTCCTTTGAAATTCAATTTGTGTGTTTAAATCGGCAGCGTCATTGCTGCCATATTTGTCAACTTGGATTGAATGGTCTATGACCAACTCAGCAGGTGATAATGGATTTATTTTTTGTACGTCACCACCTAACGTTTTCATGGCGTCACGCATGGCTGCTAAATCTACCACTGCAGGTACACCAGTAAAGTCTTGTAAAACAACTCGCGATGGGGTGAAGGCAATTTCTGTTGCGGGTTCTGCTTTAGGGTCCCAGTTACACAATGCTTCTATATCTGAAACAGTAACATCGATACCGTCCTCATTACGAAGCAAATTCTCTAACAGTATTTTTAAACTAAAAGGAAGTCGACTGATGTCATGTTGCTCGCTAATTTTGGGCAAGCTGTAGTATTTATATGATTTATTATTACAAGCCAAGTGCATGGCGGTTTTTAACGTGTCACTCATTGATAAACCCCTGATGATGGACTTATTCAAAATATCTTTGTACAAGTCGTTTGGTAAAATTATTAGCGCAATATTATCGCATTTTTATGTTTAAAAATATAGCCAAACAGTGTGGTCAATTGTAATCAGTTATTACAGCCCGAAATTGATGTTTGGATTTTAATTATGTATCAAGTATTTACAGATTAGAATTTCAAACAAACGTTTGATAAAAAATTAAATTTATGTTATTTTAACTTTCGAATTGATCATATCGATAACAGGCTAGCAAAATATATATTCTATTATGTATATACAAAGACCTTGTTGTTATGACGTGGGGACGTTGCCTTCAATTCAATTTATTTAACATTTAACTATTACAAAGAGGGTTTCTTAATGAACAAACTTAAAGTATTGGGCGCTTCTGCGTCTATTCTCTTGGCTGCTACAGGAGTTATGGCTAAGTCATCACCAACTGCTAAACATTTGGCAGGTCCAGCAGAAGAAATTGAACTGATGCAAAAAGCCAGCCCAGAGTCAGCTGCAATCGTCTCAAAACATGCCATGATTGCTATTGATATGAAGCAAAGCCAATCAGGTCAGTATAATTGGCATAAAAACATTTTATTGGATGGAGAAAATCCTAAAGTATTGTTATTGACACCTGATAGAGGCAGTTTAAACTTTGACATAAAAGGTCATTCGATTGAGAAGGGCGGAGTAACAGGTCCAGTCGAATACTTTTCTCGTGAGACATCATTTGGCATGGGTAATGATCAATATCCTGCCATTCAATATGATTTAGAAAATCTGAAGTCAGGTCGTTATGAAGTGGCCATCAGTGCAGAGTCGAATGAACCTGGTTTTTTGATGATCAGTAGTGACAGTCCTTATCGTTTAAAATCTTACGTGAGCTCTCAAGGTCAATTAGTGGGTGATGTGATAAATATCAACGCTTTGGCATTCAGTGATGAATCAGAATTTTCAGTGGTGAAAAGCGACTTACAGCTGATTAACTCTTCTTATATGAGGGTGACAGCTCCTGACGGCAGTGAACATGAAGCCTCTATGTTCGATGATGGTGTTGCTTTTGATAAATCTGCTATGGATGGTGAATTCAATGGCCAATTCATGGCGACACAAGCAGGGTTGTATCAGGTACAAGTAATTTCTCAAGGTATAACACCAAAAGGCAAGCCATTTTTCAGAACAGTTGAACACCTGATTCCAGTGATAGAATCTGACATGGTGCTCAGCAGTAAATCGGCAGATGGTATGTACTCAGCCATAAATAAAATTGACTTAAACTTTAGCGTAGATACTTCATTTAAAGACACCAGTTATAGAGTTTTAGCTGAAGTTTGGGGTACTGAACAAAATGGTAAAGCAAGTGAACCTGTGGCTGTAGCTTGGCTGTCAACCATGGTTGATGTTAAAGGTGGTAAGATCAACTTACAACTTGATGACCGTTGGTTGGCTGCGAAAAATGTTTCAGCTCCATATGAATTGAAAAATATACGCGTTGAAGACAGTGAACACTATATAAATGTCTTGAATGTGGATTCTTTACCACTCAATTTACCTGAAATTTCTCAAGCAACTAAAGCGGGTTTCGATGGCGCTTTAACTGAATCAATGCTGAAGGGTGAAAAGCCTGCTGATTTGAAAAACACAGAAAAAGCT
The DNA here is from genome assembly GCA_964631055.1 of uncultured Marinicella sp. Taxonomy (GTDB): domain Bacteria; phylum Pseudomonadota; class Gammaproteobacteria; order Xanthomonadales; family Marinicellaceae; genus Marinicella. The sequence continues at coordinate 6,376 of CAZVZJ010000017.1, read as the reverse complement.
GCCGGTGGTAAGCTGATGTTGGTGCATGGTTACTGTTCTGGTGATGTATGGGGTAATGTGCAATCTCAGTTCAGCGACTACGTTAAATTCTTAGACCTCAATAAAAATCGCTCTCATGATGCATTTGCACGATTGATTGATAGTTATGGTGATAATTTTCCTTCATTTGGAATAGTAGGTCACTCTCAAGGTGGTGCAGCAGCATTACATCTATATACATACTATTGGAGTGGCTTGGATAATGCAGGTTCTGGCAGACTGATCCAATCAGTGGGTACGCCATATCAAGGAACCCCTCTCGCTGGCAGTATTGCAACTTTAGGTGCTATATTTGGTATTCAGTGTGGTGCTAATACAAACTTAACGGTTTCAGGTGGTGGTGCATGGTTATCTGGTATACCTACTTGGGCCAGAAGCAAAGTAAACTACTACACAACATCTTTTACTAAAAAATGGTGGCGTCCAGATTGGTGTAATATTGCTTCAGATTTAATTTTGTCTGACCCAGAAGATGGCACTACTGAGCGTTCTCGTGGTCAAGTTTCAGGTGCAGTTAATCGTGGACATAAAACAGGTCAATGTCATGTTGATGGCATGCGAGATATGGCCCAAACACGTGACAGCGGAAGAAATTCAACCATGAATTCAACTGCGGCCAGGTAAAGCCTAGGGCGGAGATATTTATAGATTCATTCTTGATGTTTCCGCTCAATGAAAAATTAAGCACTTGCTGTTTTTTCTTAATGTGATTCTAAACTACTCAGTAATCATGTTTTTATAAAAACGCATTTGTGAAAGCTAAATATTTGCTATTTATTAAATAATAAACCCTGTCAGAGCTTGATGGGGTTTATTGTTTGTTTAAAACCGTTCAATGTCTGGTTTTCTTGATATTCTTTAATTTAACTTTATTAAAGTCATCAATCAACGTAGTTCATAACCCAATTCTTGTTGCGATTTATTGTTTTCTAGACATGACCCTACAGATGCAGTAATGCGTGTTAGTGGAAACTCATCACTGATATTTTCATTACTGTTTTCATCGTTAGAGATAAATGTAAAGTGACCAGAGAGACAGTCGAAAATTTCTATTGTGCCTTCGCCCCATTGAATAACTTCAGCTGGTTGGGGGTTTACGAAAACGCCGCCTGAAGTTGAATAAATATTGAAATTGGCTACCCCATCAATGATGTCACCTTGTAAGGTAAACCACCGTTGTTTTCCACCTTCTGAATCATAAGTGTACCAAAATCCAGCTATTTTGTTTCCGCCATTGAGCACTTCAAAATTTATACCCTGGCCATTATGTTCTGGAAAATACCATGAGCCATTATGGTCTGTGGTCATAGGTATGGTAGTTCCTTCTGTTGTATTGAAGGCCAATAATAAGTTTTCTTGTAAAACACTGCCTATATTAGGCCCATTGTAAAAAAAGTCATTTGCGGTGGTTACAATCACTGCATCATATTGAGGAATTACAAAAATAAATTGCCCACCATAGCCATTGGCATAATACATATCAGTAGGCCGATCATTGGCATCTGTGATTTGTGTGATCCACCATTGATAACCATATCCGCCATATTCGGAAAAAACATCAGGGTCAGACTGACCATCACTGTAGCGTTGAACAGATTTGTTGATCCAATCTTCTGATAACAGTCTGTTGTTTTGCCAGATTCCATTGAGCCTGTATAGCTCTCCAATTTTAGCCATATCTATCGGTTTCAACCAAAGCCCATAACCTAAAGGTTCTAATCCAAAAGGAAAGTTGGTAATCCCTTGACCTTGACTGGCACCTCCATCTACCAATTCCCAGTGCGTATCAGTTATGCCCAGTGGCTGAAATAATTCAGAGACAGCAAACTCATAAATATCTCTGTCAGTTCTGTTATTTAAAATTGGGCTCATCAAAGAAGAGTGTCCAGTACTGTATGTAAAGTTTTGATCAGGTAATTCAGTGATGTTCGCACTGACAGCGAATTTATACCAATCATTGGTTCTTATAAATTGAAACATTGGGTTATTGGGATTGCCAAAAGAGGTGCTCCATTCATCCCATTGGTAACCATGCCGCTGTGATAATAAATGGTGTAAATTAATTGAATTGGCCTGTGCTATGTTTGGAATGTCACTGTATTGAGGTAAATAATCCATGATTGAATCATTTAAGTCAATCTGTGCTCCATTATATTGGGCTATACCTAATAAAGCTGATCCCACGCTTTTAGTAACAGAATAAACGGGTCGTTTCTCCCCTAAATTACCAAAATATTTCTCTGTGATTAGCTGACCATCTTTGATGATAACCAATGACCTTGTATTGCCAAATTGTCCAGATTCAATTTGCTCAATGGCAGCATCAATGTATTCTGAGTTCATGCCGACATTTTCTGGGGTATTGGTAGGCCAATCAAAAGATTGGGCTAATGAGTTCCCCAAGCTTGATACAGCGATTCCACATGCTACTAATAGTTGAGGTAGTTTGAACAACATAAGCTTTTTCATATGATAAATAAAGTATTTATACTACGAAGATTATAGCACACCAGTTTAGCAGCCTATTTTTCACTTGTTTTGCAACAAATAATTTATTTAAGCAGGCGCTTAAATCAACTTTGTTGCAGTATAATGTTTCACAAAATTTGCCATGTAATTGATAACATGTGCTTAATTAATAATCATTCATTGGGGATTCCATGACAGATAATTTTCAAGGTTTTAAAACCATTAAATACAGCAAAGAAAAACAAATAGCTACCATCATTTTAAATCGCCCAGATAAGCTCAATGCCTTTTCAAGCCAAATGCACAGTGAGTTTTTTGCGGTTTTGAATGATGTGGCCGCAGATGGTGATATCCGTTGTGTTTTATTGACCGGAGCCGGTAGGGGATTTTGCGCAGGCCAAGATTTGGGAGAGCGTAAAGGTGGTGAGAAAATGGATTTGGGTGAAAAGCTTGAAAATGGCTATAACAAGAATCTACGGTTATTGAAATCTATACAAGCACCGATTGTTTGTGCTGTGAATGGTGTTGCAGCTGGCGCTGGTGCTAATATTGCATTGAATTGTGATATTGTGGTGGCAAAAAAATCGGCCAAATTCATTCAATCTTTCTCTAATATAGGGCTGATACCAGATTGTAATGGCACTTGGATACTGCCTAAATTAATTGGGTTGGCAAAAGCCAAGGCCATTGCTATGTTGGGTACACCAGTTATGTCCGATCAAGCAGTTGAATGGGGCATGATTTACCAAGCATTTACTGATGATGAATTTGAATCGGAAGTGAATGACCTGGTAAATAATTTAGTACAACGTCCTACCAGAGCTTTGTCGTTCATTAAAAATATTTTTGAGGAATCGTATAGCAATCCATACGGTGCTCATTTAGATCGTGAGCGTGATATTCAAAGGGTTTGTGGCTTAAGTGATGATTTCGCTGAAGGTGTGGCTGCATTCAATGAAAAAAGACCTGCTGAATTTAAAGGTAGATAAATTCATGAGCGCAGAGATAAAACAAGTGGGTGTTGTAGGTGCAGGTACCATGGGGATTGGCATTTGCGAGGTTGCTGCCAATCATGGACAGCGAGTTTTGTTGTTTGACCTCAACCAGGAAATGGCAGAAAAAGCATTGAGTAAGATGCAAGAACGCCTAAAAAAAAGGGCATTTAAAGGCAAAATACCCAAGACCAAGTAACAGAAACTATGGCCAGGATAGAGTTGGTTGATGACTTATCAAAATTCAATGTGTGTGACTTGGTGATAGAAGCCATCATTGAGAATTTAGAAATTAAACAACAATTGTTTCAAAAACTTGAGGTCATCACTTCAAGTTTGGCTTTGTTAGCCAGCAACACCTCTTCGATATCCATTACTGCCATTGCTGCAGGCATGAAAGATCCAACGCGTCTTTTCGGGCTGCATTTTTTTAATCCTGCGCCGGTTATGAAATTGGTGGAAGTTATTTCAGGTTTATTAACGGCTCCAGAGCATTTGGCGCAAGGTAAATCAATGTGCCAGGCTTGGAACAAAGTGCCGGTTCTTGCGAATTCGACACCAGGTTTTATTGTTAATCGTGTGGCTCGTTCTTTTTATGGAGAGCCTTTGAAAATGCTGCAGGAACAATTGGCGGAATTTCACCAGATTGATGCGGTAATGACAGAAGCAGCTGGTTTTAGAATGGGGCCATTTACCTTAATGGATTTAATAGGCATTGACATTAACTTCGCCGTGAGTCAGACGGTTTATCATGCCATGTTTAATGACCCCAGGTTCAGGCCTTCACTTATGCAGGGAGAAATGGTCAATGCCAATACTTTAGGAAAGAAAACTGCTCAGGGGTTTTATAACTATTTAGACGGTGCAGTTAAACCTAAAGCAGAATATGTACACAGCGACGCACAATTTGATGAAATCATCGTACCTGAAGTAGAAACATTTTTCAGTGCCATGTTCTGTCAATTTGAATATGATAAAAGAAAGTGGCAAGGTGACCAAGTGATCATCAGTGGCTGCATATTACAAATGTCAGATGGACGCTTGGCTAAAACTGTGCAACAAGAAGTTAATAAACCAGTTTGTTTGGTGGATTTATCATTCGACTATGTAAACAGTCAAGCCGTTCATATTTGTTTCAGCCCAGGGGTTGATACTTTCATGCAAAATCGCATTGTTGCGGTGTTCAATCACATGGGTAAAAAAGTTATGGTTTGTCATGATCAGCCAGGGTTAATAGCACTGCGTACTCTTGTGATGTTGATCAATGAAGCAGCCGATGCGGTATTTAATGGGGTATGTTCAGCTGAAGATGTTGATTTGGCAATGCGATACGGCGTTAATTATCCGAAAGGATTACTGGCTTTTGCCAAGCAACTAGGTTGGGCACATGTGGCCATGACTTTGGAAAATTTACAACAATGGTTTGGTGATGATCGATATAGATTGTCCCCATACATCAGGAATCAACTATGAAAAATGTATATATATGTGATGGTATAAGGACGCCCATTGGTCGATATGGTGGATCTTTGGCCAGCATCAGACCAGATGACATGTTGGCACACGTGATCCGTGAGTTGACAGTTCGAAACCCAGCATTGCCTATAGATGATATTGATGATGTGATTGCAGGATGTGCCAATCAATCTGGGGAAGATAATCGCAATGTGGCGAAGATGTCAGCCTTGTTGGCTGGCTTGCCCACTAATGTAGCAGGCATGACCTTGAACCGTTTATGTGCATCAGGTTTGGATGCCATAGCAACAGCTGCCAGAACCATCGCTTTTGGTGATGCAGAAGTGATGATTGCTGGTGGTGTTGAATCCATGTCTCGCTCTCCCTTTGTGATGCCAAAGGCAACCACCGCCTTTTCTAGGCAAGCAGAAATTTATGACACCACCATGGGTTGGCGGTTTATTAACCCCAAATTGCAAAAGCAATATGGTACTGACTCTATGCCTGAAACGGGTGAAAATGTAGCAGAGAAGTTTAAGATCAGCCGTGAAGATCAGGATTTGTTTGCATTTCGCAGCCAACAAAAAACCGCTGTGGCACAAGAACAAGGTTTGTTTAATGAGGAAATTGTTGCAGTCAATATACCGCAACGTAAAGCTGATGATGTTGTTTTTGCTACAGATGAACATCCTAGAGCAACCACTCAACTAGAAAAACTGGCGCAGTTAAAAACACCTTTTAAAGTCAATGGTACCGTGACTGCAGGTAACGCTTCGGGCATCAATGATGGTGCATGCGCTTTATTGGTGGCATCAGCAACAGCTGTAGATAAATACGGATTAAATCCTTTGGCTAAATTTGTAGGTGCCAATGTGGCTGGTGTTGATCCTGATGTGATGGGTATTGGCCCAGTGCCCGCCACCAAACAACTGTTAAAACGTTATGATTTATCCATTGATGATATGGATGTGATTGAGTTGAATGAAGCTTTTGCATCACAAGGTTTGGCAGTCATGAGAATGTTGGGCATTGCGGATGATGATCCACGTGTTAACCCCAATGGAGGTGCCATTTCACTTGGACACCCGTTAGGAATGAGTGGTGCTCGTTTGGCTTTGACTGCCACTCGTCAACTCCAAAGAACAGGTGGTCGCTATGCACTTTGTACCATGTGTATAGGGGTGGGGCAGGGAATGGCTTTATTGCTAGAAAGGATTTAATAAACAAGATCAGTGAAATGCGATGAAGCACAAAGTCATAACTGTTCAGGAGTAGATATTTAATTAGGTTTAAAGGAATATTTGGCCTCAAAATCATTGATACTGTTATTGTTTTATATTTATTTCATATTTTTTATAAGTATGAAAAACATGAAATTTAAATCATAAAAATGAAATTAAAACAGTATGATGTTCTGCCTT
>CAZVZJ010000016.1:22264-63948 GCA_964631055.1 uncultured Marinicella sp. | reverse complement strand
CTTCGAATGTGACTCATGGGGTGGTGCAGGTGGCGGTGGTGGCGCTGGCGGATGTGGTGGTACCATGGGTTTGGGAGGAGCTTATGGTGGCGGTAGTTTTGCTGTTTTACTGTCTGGTTCTGCTTTGACTTTAATCAATAGTGTTGTGACTTCTGGTGTTGGTGGAGATGGTGGCGATGGTGGAAACGGTGGAATTGGTGGTGCGGGCATGAATGGAGGACCTGGCGGGGCGGGAGAAAATGATTCAGGCCAAGGTGGCCAAGGTGGTAATGGCGGTCGTGGGGGTAATGGTGGACAAGGTGGTGGCGGTGGCGGTGGTCCTTCTATCACTATTGTATGCCTCAATGGATCAACAGTTAACAATATTTCAACTGACTTGAATCCCGGTAATCCTGGCTTGGGTGGTTTACCTAATGGCAACAATGGTTTATCGACACCACTTTATGAATGTGGATTTTAATGACTTAAGAAATGATTAATCATACTCACTTTGTTAATTGGGTATGATTGTTGTTTGTATGAGACTTTAAGACCTTAATGCCAATGAATCAATTAATATTTGATGCCGATAATACCTTGTTCGATTTCGATCGTGCCGAAGAAACGGCTTTGATCAAAACACTGACGCATTTTACTATGCCTCAGCCATCTGGTTTGATAGATTTTTATCGCCAGATGAATGTTAAGTTATGGCAACAGTTGGATCAGAAAAGCATCACCATCGCTCAATTAAAACAACAACGCAGCGAGAAACTTTTTGAGTTTGTTGGACAAAGCACCGACCCAGAAGTGTTTAGTTTACGTTATTTAGACGAGTTGGCTCAGTGTCAGGATTTGTTGCCAGGTGTGGAGAAAACTTTGCAAGTATTATCGGGACATTGTGAAATGGCGATTATTACCAATGGCCTTTCACGGGTACAAAAACCTCGACTGGCAGCCAGTTCTATACAGCATCATTTCGATGCGCTGGTTATTTCAGAAGAACTGGGTGTAGCGAAACCTGACCCTGAAATTTTTGCCCATACTTGTGAGCTGATGGGTTGGTCAGATCCATCTAAGGTATTGATGGTGGGTGATAACTACCGCTGTGATATTCAGGGTGCGGCAGCGTTTGGTATGCGCACTTGTTGGTTTAATATCCGTCAACAGGCCCATGATTTCAGTGATCACGATCATGAGATTCATCGTTTTGGTGAATTGTTAGGTGTACTCTGAGGTTGAGTCAATAGAAAACCCCAGTCATTGCGAGCAAAGCGAAGCAATTTCACAACTGTACACTGTTATTAAAGGGTTGTGGTGGTCGTAACTCCCGCGCAATGACGGATCTGTTTTATCATTCAAGCAGCCGTTGGCCAAAGCCAAGCAAATATAGCGGCGACAATAGCTGCATATATCAAGGCATCGATCAGGAATCTGATACAGTTTGACCAAGGGTGTCCCATCCAAATGGAAAAAGGAATCAATGCCCAACCAAAAGCCAGAAAACTGGTGACCATCACCACCCGAAACACGGACATAAAATCAGCACCTACAGCCAGTGTCAAGGTGGCCGCATAAGCAACCAAAAAGCAACTGACAATAAAAAACAAGATTTGTTGGGCCAATAACTTACCCATCGGCGGCATACCATTATCAAAAACTGCCAGCATGGCGACCGGACCTTGTTTGAATTTATCTTGCACGTTTAGATCATTCATTTCTTTCATGTCTTTGATATGAGGGAGAGAATACAGGCCTGGTTTTAGCTTTCCTGTTCTGATGGCATCGGACACTTGATCTTCATTACTGACCGGTTTGTAATCAGCGTTGTGGTGTTTGATCACCATATGGAAAATGGCACTGGTCACCCAGCACAGAAAACCACCCAATAATATAGGTTGCCAAAGTTGTAGCAAAGAAACTGACATCATTTAACCCCATAGATAGACTGCTAATTATTATATACCTTAAATGAAAATACCCAAAATGTGAGTGAAGAAGATCGAAATTTTGGTATAGGACAAAATTAAATGGAGTACAGTGGTTGACATATTCCTATATGGGAATATAATGACCAAATGGCCAGATTAAAAACAACTCATGATGTATTCAGTGCTATTGGTGAACCCAAACGGCGAGCTTTGATTGAAATGTTGACAACAAAAGAAATGACTGTCTCTGACTTAGTCGATGTCATGTCTTGGACTCAACCCATGGTTTCAAAGCATTTGGCAGTCTTAAAAGAGGTCAAACTCGTTAAAGAGCGCAAAGCTGGTCGTTTTCATTATTATCGTATCCAACCTGAAGAGATGAAACCCATTCAAGAATGGGTACATCAATTTGAAAAATACTGGGGTTCAACCATGGATCAACTGGACAACTATTTAAATACAATACAGACAAAGGTAAATTCTGATGAAAAAAACTGATTTAAAACCATCTATCATAACGCGAGAATTCAACGCCCCAAGACAATTGGTTTTCAATGCTTGGACCCAAGTTCACCACCTCAATAACTGGATGTTTCCGATGCCAGGCTGTCGCTGTGAATTTGTATCAGCAACTATAGAAGATGGTGGTAGTTCATTACATAAAGTCACCATGCCCAATGGTCACGAAATGTGGTTATTTACGAAATATGAAACGGTTCAATCTCCTGAAAAATTGGTTTTCTTGCAGTACATGTCTAATGAAGAAGGTGACATTGTTTATCGTCCCCATATTCCGAATTGGCCACAGCATATGCTCGCTACTTTATTGTTTAAAGAAGTGACAGAAGATCGAACTGAAATAACCTTTCACTGGGAACCACGTAATGCAAGCGAAGCGGAATTGGCCGCTTTTGAAGCCACCCGTGAAGACCATGATAAAGGTTGGGGTGCGGGTATGAATCAGTTGCAAGCATACCTAAAGACCTTGGGTTAACGCTTAAGGGAATCTGTTAAAAAAGGCCGCTGTAGCGGCCTTTTCAGTGAATGAAATGAAGGTTGAATTAAGCCTTGGCTAAAGCCGCATCGAACTCAGATTTGGCATGTTTAAATTGGGACAATGACTTTTCGACATACATCATCACCTCATCTACATAACCATCAGTTGAGGCCGACCAGACACGATTGATGTACCTTTCCCCCGCAGCAAAGCTGGACATGATGTCAGCAAAATCTTGAATGCCAAACAAATGTTTCATGCTGTCTCTTGCTTCAGCGAAGTTCATCAAATCGTCACGGAACAATTTATCAATTTCAAAGCGCATTTCATAAGTAGGCACTTTGTCTTTGCGACCATTGAGGGACTCTAGGTTTTTCAAAAGGTTGTTCAGTGAATCAATCAAGACTTGTTTGTTGTTTTGTAACAAGTCTCCCTGCTTGGCAGCGGCACTGGCTTGTTTTTTATAAATAAACGCGCCAATAAAACCAACCAGCATGACTGGAATAAAGTACATCCAATTCATGGCTCTTTCATCTAGTGATGTCAGAAAAGCACCTGCTAAAAATGACAGGATAACTAAAATAAATGCAATATTTTTCATGTGTATTCTCCTTATCCTGCTGTGGCTATGACGTAAACGGCGTTACCTACACCAACCAAAGCTTCTCCAACAATCAACCCTGCAGCTATAGGTATGCCTTTGGATTCGGACCAAGTTTTACCTTTGGTGCGATCTACGATTTCTCTGAGTAAGGTACCTAATGCATAAGTAAGCACGATATTAAAAGGTAGGTAAAAACCCAAGCCTACAGTGATTCCCAAACCTGTTTGTAACAGTGACAACAAACCGCCAAGTACAGCACCAGCGATGTATTTTTCAGTAGGTACATCACCACCAGTGATGCCTTCAACCATGGAAGCCAGAGCTTGGCCTTGTGGCGCTGGAAATTCATCGCCACCTAAGCCAAATGCCTTGTCTAAGGTAAAGATCAAGATAATGACCACGATGGGTCCTAACCAGGCGCCAAAGAATTGACCCAGCTGTTGTTTTCTTGGCGTGGCGCCGACCAAGTAACCAGTCTTCATGTCCAACATCAAATCAGTGGCTTGACTCATGGCTACACAGGTTGCCGCGCCGACGGTAACGGCAGCCACCACAGCAGAGGCTGTGCTCATGCCGCCAAAGGTTTGCGTGACCATGATCAGTAATGTTACGGCGATTAAGGTCATGCCAGAAAGTGGTGACCAGTTAGTCCGGCCAATGGCTTCAGATAGAATGATACCAGCCATCCAAATCCAAACTGTACCCAAAACGCCCATCATCAACCCGCGTACGATACCCACCTCTTCGGTGGCTGTTACCGCCATGACGCATAACAAGACCGCAGCACCTGCTACGGCAAAATACAAGAGTTTAATCGGTAACTCGTCCTTACTTAAAGCGGCTTCGCTTTTAGCAGAAGATTGCATAGATTTAACAGCAGACTTAATCAATGGTAAGGCGAAGATCACACCCACAATGGCGCCGCCAATGAGCATGCCAATACCAGTTGGCCGGAATAACATCAACCGCAATTGATTGGGGTCAGAAACAACCTCACCTGCTGCGTTGGTTGGAAACATGCCAGTTATATCCAGTAATGGTGCGATGATCCAATAACAGACAAAGCCCCCAATAATAAAGGCTAAACCACCACGGCCAGCAATGAAGGCCACACCAATGGTCATCAGTGAAAGATACCATGTACCATTCAGGTAGGCTGGTAGGCCCAGTTGGTCGAACAAATGCCAATCATGGACATTGTAATAAATGGTAATGATATGCACCAAGCCAGATACCAACATGGCACCCAGTAACAGCACTGCTTTGCTGATCCCAGCGCCAGGTGATTTGAGAATAGATGCCACTGCCACACCGCCAGGATAAGTCAGTCGCTCATAATCAATCATTTGTTTACGCAAAGGTATGATGAATGCGATACCTAAGAATGCGCCAGCGATGGCGCCAAAAGTTAATACATATGGGTTGAATTCGGTGGCGTAACCCAGAATAAAGATGGCTGGCACCGAAAACATCATGCCGGATGAGGCGCCGTTAACCGCTGATGCCACAGTTTGGGCGACATTATTTTCAATGATTGAGCGGCGGCGTAATATACCTCGCAATATTCCAAAACCCAAAATGGCGGCCAGTTCAGAACCTTCAATTGAAAAGCCCAGTTTCAGTGACGCATAGCCAATTGAAACAGCCAAAATCACACCCAAAAAATAACCCACAATCACCGCATGCGGTGTCAGCTCAGGATAAGCGCCGCGTGTGATGGGGCCTGTTGCAGTTACCTGCTGATCAGACATAAATTGCTCCCGTAGAATTATTGTTATCCGGGCTTGAAAAGCCCGGTTCAGCAAAAATTATAACATAAGGTTGTGTCCCAATACCTTCGTGTTTTGGTGGGAATTGGTGTTATAAATCAGTCTGCTTAAATTTGATAGATGAGGTATATTTTTTGTTGTTCATCACTGAGTAAGATTTCGTTGGTAACTTGATCGACATCCAATTCGGCTTGACAATAACTGCAAGTCATTTGGTGGTTATTCTCGAGCCATTGTAAAGTCTTTTTATACTTAACAAGGCATTCAGCACACTGTAATAATACTTTCTCTACTTCATTCATAACCCAGCTCAGTTTATTGAGCGAAAAATCATGTCACTTAATTGACGACTTATCCAATTGTATGTAGCAAGGTGGCCTGTAATTATGCTCACCCAATAATCATATTATTTTATTTTCAGTTGGGTGTTGATATCAATGGTTTTTTGTTTTGAGATATATTTTTTTGAATTGGAAAAAATCTGTTGTAGGGTGATGAATGGAGCTGGTTTGTAAGGGATCAAAGGTGTATAGAAATAGTAAGCGGATTAATCGGCCAATTGTTGATAATAAGCCATCAGTTTTTCAACATCTCTTTTCATGCCAGATAGGGTGTTTTGATCATACCAGGTTTGGAAATCCAGCCCACATGAGTCTGGGTTTTCAGCACAAGATAAGACCATCAGCATAGATGTGCTTTGACAGGCTTGTCCACTTTGGTGCTCGCATGACATCAAGGTTAATGCCATTTGATTCATTTGGGCCATGTAATTGTTGTCTTTTGAATTAAGGATGGTCTGTAATAAGTCCATGTTACTTCTTTCGTATCTGAGGAATAAAGCTGATAACATGATCAATGAACTGTTTTTTTCTTTCAGCGCATAGACCAAGGTCAACTGACTGTTCTCATCTCGTTCTGATCTGGTTATGTCGCGGTTTTCTTGGGCTTTCATGAGCCTACCTAGTGGGCTGTTAGGAATAAATGTATTGCGAATTTTTTTTTCATCCATGGTCAATAAATGAGGGTATTGTTGTTGATAATTCTCGCATTCTTTTTTTAGATCTTGAGTCAGCTGTAGTTGTTGTTGAAAAACGGTGTCAGATGAAGTCAAAAAGTCCATGCCACGAAATTCTTTGTGACAAAAGCCCATTTGCACTATTAATGAGGTCAGCTCAACATACGGGTCTTGACTGTATAACCGTTGTTCAATCTCGTTTAAGATCGCTTGTTGTTCGTCGGTATTGGAGTTGGGGTCAGCCTCTGTGGGGTTTGTTAATAGTTCCTGCGACGCTGAATTGGACTTGGCAGATGTTGTTTCTGCAGGTACAAAAACCTGGTCATTCTTATCTTTTGGTTCAGAAGATCGCTTGGTGTCTTTCGCATCGTAGAGGGCAAACATAACTACCCCCATCACCCCAAGCAGGAAAACCATTATTAACAAACGTTTATTGAGCATACATACCTCTGAGCACATCTAAAGTGCTCTGTACATCTTGCCAATGGTTTTGATTGAGCAAATGTTGCTGGTAAAAAGTGGGTAGATCTAAGTCACAGCCGTCAGGGTTCATGTTGGTGGTGGGTTTAATGCAATAAAATGAAACCCATTCACTGTCTGCACCACAGTCTGCACCCAGTTCACAATGGTAAAGTTGAGTGGCATAATTGATGATTAATGCGAAAACTTGATTATCACTCTGGCCGGTTATATTTTTAATCACATCCCCTGGGGAAACATATTCAATGAAAGGCATTTTATATCGACCTTTGCCAATGTCTTTGTATGGTTGGTGTCCAAAATTATAAATCTCTTTATTGGTGTTTTTTTCTAGTGCCATTTGGGCTTCATAAAAAACATCAGGATCGGAACTCGTGAGTTTTTCGAATAATTGGTTGTTAACTGCTTCAAACGAAGCGATGGATTGGTTTCTGGCTGCTGGATCAATTAATCTAAGTTCAGTTATTTTCCTTTCCAACTGGCGAATTTCTTGCCAGGTTTGGGCGTATTGTTTGGATAACTCAGCATCATTGAATTGTTGTTGCATTTGACTAGAAATCTCTTGTTGTTCGGTTCTGATTTGTTCGATTTGTGCCTTGATGGCCTCAATTTCACTGGCGTTTTGCGTCTCATCGCCGATCGATAATTGCAATACTTGATCGTAGTGTTGGTTCCAGATTTCAATCAATTTCAATGTATCTGCTATATTTTGTGCCTTGACCGAATCAGGTTTCATGATGGACAGTGCTTGGTCGATCTTTTCTCGCAGTTCAATATAACTAAAGGGGTTGTCATGATTGGTTTTATTTTGTGGTAAATCTAATGACTTGATTTGATAGAGCAATGCCTCGCATATAATCGCATGTCTTTGGATGGCTTCAACTTGTTTATTGGTTGGCCAGGTAGGGTGATCCTTGATGAAATGATTGGCCATGGATTCAAACCGAGCCACTGGGTCATAATTTTCATCTTCTTGGGCTGCATATATGGCATCATCACACATCTCATACATGCGTTTCATGCGATAGACATCCACATAGCTTAGCTCATCGCTTGCTTTGGTAAGCATGGGATCTTCACTGAGTACAACTTCAGGAATTATGACTGATTCGGTTTGAGTTTTTTCTTTGTTATTCGATCCCTTTTTTTGTTTACTTGGCGTGTCTTCGATCAAACTCACGACGTTGGGATTTTTGGAGTCTATCCGGGTGCTTGGTCTGGGCCATAACAACCATAAAAACATTGCAGCAAGAAGCAACAGCAGCAGAACTCTGTTCATGGTCTTTTCCGTTTGTTTGTTGTTTCAAGCATGCTCACTTCCTATTGAGTAGATACCGTTTTTTTACAGTAGATGAAAAGTGTCTTTAAAGTTAAATTTTTGGTGTACCAAGCCCAAATCTTTTAATGTTTCCGTGGTTTCGGCCAATACATCTTTTTTAAGTTCAATATTTTTACCCCATTTGGTGTAAGAAAGCCAGGCTTCAACGTCTTCTGGTAACAAGTCAAATTGTTGAGCAATTGTTTCGACTCTGTTCGGGTCATGGAACAAATTTTGTGCTTGTTGAAAGGTTTCTTCAAGCAGGGTTTTGACTTTATCAGCATGTAGTGCCAACGTTTGCTGGCTCGCCACCACTACAAAACATGACCAAGGGGTTGGGCATTCGCCGATGCGTCTGAACTCGCCATTATCTACATAAGGTTTGGTGGTGAATTTTTCCCAGAAAAACACATCTGCTTTATCTTGTCTGAATGCCATGCGAGCGCCATCCAGATTATTGATAACACGAAATTGTAGTTTATGCACAGGCCAATCTTTTTGCCTGGCATGGACATAAGGCATCAGGTGAGAACCTGAACCATAGCGACTGATGGCGTAGCGGTGGTGGTAAATTTCATTGACGTCTGTGATGTCAGATTCAGCTGGAACATGTATGCCCCATATAATGGGTGAATCGGTATAAAAAGAAACGATTTTATAATTAGCACTTCTTGAAATACCTGAAATAGCACCTTCAGTCAATAAAATTGCGACGTCTAATTCATCATTCTTAATGGCTTGAATCATGCCACCTGTGCCTTCATAAAAATCTGTCCATTCGGGTTTAATGCCATGGGCTTGTAATACGCCAGATTTTCTGGCCATATGCCAGGGTAAATTATAGTGTTCTGGTACACCACCGATTCTGAGTCTGATCATAACGCTATGGATTGAGAATAATGCTCATTGTAACACCCAGTATGAGGTAATTCCGCTTCAACTTTCAATGGCTCTATTGGTGTTTAGGTGAAATGAGTGTTGTGTTAGAATTTATGTTATGAAAAGGTGGCTGCTTTTATTATTTTGCATATCTTCGGCTCAAGCTGAAATCGAGTTGTTGATTGTGGGAGGAGATCAACAACCTGTCAAATTCGTGGCGTTACCTTTCGAATATTTTGGCAGTGGATACAGTCCAGCAGTGACGGTAGAAAACCACATTGTTCAAGCGCTTTCCAGTACAGGTTTGTTCAGTATGCCATTTCGGTATGAAAAACCGCAGGACGTGAACAATATGCTGGCCTGGCAATTAGCAGGAATTCGATATGTTTTACAGGGTGAAATTCATGAGGTGCAGCAAACACTGACATTAAACTTAACCATCAGTGATACTTTGGGTTTGCAACCAACACTGAGCGCTGTGATTTTAAACCCCGAACAGTTGGAGCTGAGCAGTCAAATATTTGCTGATCAAATTTATCGCAGTTTATTTTATGCCACCTTTACCAATTACAAAGAGAAGCAATACTTGAATCAGGAAAATGCCACTTTGACTCGATACCTGAACCAGTTGGTGATCCAGTTTAAAACTGCTTGGCAGGCACAAGATTCACAAGGAACATGTACAGTTGATGTTCAACAAATGCCTGGTGGGGTGCCATTCAAAAGTGAATTGCGAAAAGATTGTTTTGATGATGCCTATTTAGCAATTGAGGTGCAGCTGGCCCTGGATCAAGCAGGCACTTTACCCTATGAAAAGTATCAATCGGTTTTTGATAAAAACATCACTTTTAGCTTTATCAGTATGAAACAGTGACCTGTGCTTATTTACGTTTTTGTGTGACTTTGAGAGTTTTATCTTTCGTATGATTAAGAATAAATTGTTTCCCCAGTAAGTCTGTTTCTAATTCACTTTTATCTTCCATGGTGGCATGAAATCCCCAGTGGTTAAATAAATACAAATCAGTTTCTCTTTGGTGCAATGTTAATGTGCCGCGATAAAAAGTATCGTTTGTTGTTTGTTCACGCCATACCCTCAGAGCCAACAATTGGTCGCCTCGTTTTTTGCTCATCAGTAAGCGTTCAACTTCCCCTCTGTGCACATAAGAAAACAAAGGAAGATCAGAGGCGTCGGCTTCAATTTGTAAGGCTTGATAAACATTATGCCAAGTTTTGGGTTGTTGGTTTTGCCAACCATGTTGCTCTAGTTTTTGGCGCAGAGCTGGCAAGTCGGCGTCAATGATGATATCAAGCTTTTGTTTTCCGTTGTTAGCCCAGCCAGTTGTTTGATCGCTACTTTCGACTTGGAATAAAGTGGGTTTATTGGCTGTTGTTTGGTCTGCAAACAGTAGCCAGTTAGCAAGTGGCATCAATGCCAAAGTGGTTGTATAAGCGATTTTTATCGGCAGTCCGATGAATTGTTTGCGGTTTCTGGTTCGAAAGGCTATACCAATTAACATGGCCCAGATACTTGCTGTTAGTACTGATAATATCACCATAGTCAAATTCATTTGATAGAAGAACAGTGTGGCAAAAGCAAATAATAAAATGAAGATGCCTGCCAGTACATAAGGCCAGCTGCGCCACTTATTTGGATAGGCGCCCGAAACGATAATCGCCCAAAATGCAGCCACAGCGGTGAACCAAAATACATGATGATTGGCGAAAAATTGCCACTGTTCATAACCTATTCGGTATATCAGTATCGAAAAAATATAAGCGCTGATTGAAAGTAATAACCAATGTTTCAAGACCAGGTATAAACGCCTGTAGATAAACCAAATGGCCACCACCAAGGTAATCACAATTAAGCTCAGATCATGACCAATAAACAACAACACTTTCATGGGTGAAACGGTCCAAGGGTTGTGAAATGCGAAGAAGAAAGCGTCGCTGGTTTGATTCCAACCTTGCAGTGTGGTGCTGATGGTGGCAAATAAGATGGCAGCCATTAAAAACATCAATAACAATACGGCCAACATCGCCAGTGAACCTTTTTCGGGTTGTCTGGGATCCACTAAGCCGGAAGTTAATTTGCCTAATTTAGGGTGTCTTTGAGTCCAAGCTAATAATGAACTGAGCCACTGGTAAGTTCTAGGAACCAGTAGGGCATAGACAAAGTTAATTAACCAATAGACCACCCATATTAACACCGCAAGTACCAATACCAAGACTGACATTTTAACCGCTACTTTGGCCATGGTTTCCATGGCTGAACCAAATAACATGCCTGGCAGTAAATAAAATGGGGCCCACAGTATTGAGGCCACTAAGCTGATGATCACATAACGTTTAACACGCATACCCATCATCCCAGCTATGGCAGGAATTATGGGTCTGACAGGGCCAACAAATCGACCGATGAAAACGCTTATTCCCCCATATTTGGCAAAGAAATTTTTACCTTTTTCAATGAGGTCAGGAAATTTGTATATAGGCCACATTTTTAACAGCTTCTGTTCGTATTTATGGCCAATCCAAAAACTGATGCCATCACCAAAGAAAGCCCCCAATGAAGCCCAAAACCAAGCTGTATAAAAGTCCAGAACCCCTAAGCCAATCAGCGCGCCCAGGCTGACCAGAAAGGCCGCTCCTGGGAAAATAATACCGACCAATAGAATGGATTCGGTAAAGGCAAACAGAAATATAAGAATGCCTGTCCAGTTGGGATTGGCTTGTATCCAATCATATACATCCTTAATCCAACCAGTTGGTTCCATGATATTATGCCCTGATTGCCTTTTCTGCTGCCATCAGTGTTTGTTCAATGATGTCGTCGTTGTGTTTTGAGCTGACAAAACCTGCTTCATAGGCTGAAGGTGCTAAATACACTCCTGCTTCTAACATGGCATGGAAGAAGCGTTTGAAATGAGCTTCATCACAAAGTTTTAAATCATCAAATCGTTGGACTTTTTGGGCGGTAAAATAAAAGCCAAACATACCCCCTTGGTGGGCAGTTGAGAAAGGTACGCCAGCTTCATCAGCGACTTGTTGCATGCCGTTGACCAGTTTTTCAGTTTGTTGGGTAAGGTGGCTGTAAAAGCCATCTTCAGAAATGATCCTCATCATGGCAGAACCTGCAGCCATTGCCAAAGGGTTGCCTGATAAAGTGCCCGCTTGATATACTGGTCCGGTGGGTGCAATGTGGTGCATGATGTCTTTGCGTCCACCAAATGCACCGACTGGTAAGCCGCCTCCAATCACTTTGCCGAAAGTGGTCAAGTCAGGTTTGACGCCATACAGTTCTTGAGCGCCGCCTTTGGCGACTCGAAAACCAGTCATTACTTCATCAAAAATTAACACGGAACCATGTTCGTCACATAATTTCCTCATAGCCTGCAGATAACCGGGCAATGGTTCAATCATGTTCATATTGCCGGCAATGGGCTCAATGATTATGGCGGCTACTTCATGACCAACTTCTTTCATTACCTGCGCCAAACTTTCTGTGTCGTTAAAAGGCAAGGTCAAGGTCAAATCGGCGACCGCATCTGGTACGCCTGGTGAACCTGGAATTCCTAAGGTTAATACACCACTGCCTGCTTTGACCAAAAAAGAATCGGCATGACCATGGTAACAACCTTCAAATTTAATGATTTTATCTCGGCCTGTGTATCCACGAGCTAATCGGATGGCGCTCATTGTTGCTTCAGTGCCTGAGTTAACCATTCTCACCAATTCAATGGAGGGTATCATGGTGCAAATTTGCTCTGCTAGTGTGATTTCCGCCTCAGCAGGCGCGCCGAAACTAAGACCTCGGTCAACGGCTTTATGAACAGCTGCCAATACATCCTCGTTACTGTGACCAGCTATCATTGGGCCCCAACTGCCAATGTAATCAATATAGGACTTGCCATTGACATCGAACATATGAGGACCTTTGGCTGTGGCAATAAACAAAGGGTCGCCGCCTACGCCTTTGAAGGCTCTAACTGGTGAGTTTACACCACCAGGGATAAACTGTTGTGCTTTGGTGAAAAGGTTGTGATTGTTGTCCATTTATATGTTGGCTCGTTTTTTAAGTCGATATTATAAATGTTTTGTTAATGATTTGGCATGACATACAATGGTCAATCCTAAATAATCTGAAGATTTGCAAAGTATGTCAATTTCTAGGGCTTATGCTATAGCAGCCGGTCACAGCGAAACAGCTGCAGCCGCAGAGCTGATTCTGCGTGAAGGAGGTAATGCATATGATGCTGTTTTGGCTGCAATGATGATGTCTTTCGTTGCTGAACCATTATTGTCATCGCCAGGTGGAGGAGGGTTCTTACTGGCTGCAGGCCCTGATCTAAAACCACAGTTATTGGATTTCTTTTCTGACACACCAAGCGTTCCTGCCAGTGAGATTGATCAAGCTGAAGTTGATTTTTATCCCATTGAAGGTGACTTTGGTACGCGCAGCCAAGAGTTCCATATAGGACATGCAGCTGCAGCCGTGCCTGCCGTGCCTGCAGGTGTTTTTAAAATACATCAAAACTTGTGTTCATTACCTCTTCACATCATTGCTCAGCCGGCCATCGAAATGGCGCAACAAGGGATAGAGGTGAACCACCAACAAGCTTATGTAGCAATGATTCTCCAGCCAGTGATTAGATCTAGTCCAGAAGCTAAAACTTTGTTCACGGGGTTTCAGCCAGGCAGTATATGGAAAAATGAACAGTTGGCTGGTTTTCTTGACAGTATGTCAAAATCAAATCATGACTGGTTCTATCAAGGTGAAGTGGCTCAGGGTATCATTAATCAAGGCAAGGGTTTGCTTAAAGAAGAAGATTTTAAAAGCTATCAATGTGAGATCAGAAAACCTTTAAAACTCAGCAATGGAAAATATGACTTGTTCACCAATCCAGCACCCAGTAGCGGAGGTTATTTAATAATAGAACAACTGAGAAGACTTAAAGCGAGAAAAGATGCGGTTGCAATTTTAGAAGCCATGCAACATGCCGATGACCTAAAAAGAAATCCAGTGGCAGAGGTTTCAAGAGGTACCACTCACATGAGTGTGGCAGACAGTGAAGGCAATTTGGCCAGTTTGACTTTGTCTAATGGAGAGGGCAATGGGAAAATTGTGGCTGGTTGTGGTTTCATGATGAATAACTTTTTAGGAGAAGAGGACATCAATAACAAAGGTTTTTTTAATTGGCAACAAAAGCAACGGATGCAATCCATGATGTCACCCACTTTAATTATTCACCCTGATCGACAAGTTGCGCTGGGCACAGGTGGTTCTAATCGGATTAAATCAGCACTATTTCAAGTCATTAATCACCTGGTTAACGACCAGAAAACGTTAAAGCAAGCTGTGGCTGCACCTCGAATACATTATGAAAATGGTCACTTAGATATTGAACCTGGTTTTCTTCAAGAAGAATTGTCTTTGTTAAAAAAGCAACTCCCTGTTTGTAGTGAGTGGCGTAATCATAATTTATATTTTGGCGGTGTCAATGCAGTACAAACGGGTGCAATTGTTGCTGCATCAGCCGATTTTAGGCGAAGTGGGTCTGGCATTGTAGGTTATCAATAAGATCGGTAAAAATCGGGTAAAAGGGGTGTTTAAGGGCAGATAGTGTTTTTCCTCAATTTAATTGATGGCCTTAAATAAAATGACAGTTTTTATGCCAAAATTTGTAACCATATGAACAAATAATAAGTATAAATATACTGTCAATGGCTTTGGTGGCAGCTATTCCATGGGCTGCGTGTCGATATTTAAAGATCGATGTTTTATATTTACTGGTATTAAATTATAATAATTAAGAGCAATTATAATGAATAGTGAGAAGGGCTAGAAATTATAACTATTGTTAACTTATCAATTAAAGGGTTATCAAAATTACGAGCGGACGTTATGATGCGCTCAACATTAAATTTTTAAGCGAGGAAAGAAGAGTATGAATAAAGGTAAAATTATTGCTATCAGTTCTGTGATGGCTGTTATGGGCTTGAGTGGTTGTGCTCAAAAGAAAGTCATGAATAATGATGGGGACATGCAAGCAAAACGTATAGCTGAGTTAGAAGCTAAGCTTAATCAAACAGATCAACAAATCAATACATTACAAGTAGAAAATAACTCATTGAGAAATTCTGCAGGTAATACAGGTAATGTTGGAAACGTTGGTGGTGCTGGCGTGGTCAGTGATTTGTATCCACCTAATGCTAAGCCAGGTGAGTGTTATGCACGTGTATTAACACCAGCTGTTTATGACCAAGTGACTAAAGAAATTTTAGTTAAAGGTGCTTCAGAAAAAATTGAAGTGATTCCTGCTGAATACACTATGGTTGAAGAAACTATATTGGTTAAGGAAGCCAGTGAAGTATTAAAAACCATTCCTGCTGAATTCACATGGGCTGAAGAGCAGTACATGGTTGAGCCAGAGAAAACAGAATTGGTAACTGTTCCAGCAACTTATAAAAATGTTTCTGAACAAGTATTGGTTAAAGCAGCATACACCACTTGGAAGAAAGGTCGAGGACCGATTGAGAAAATCAATGACTCTACGGGTGAAATCATGTGTTTGGTAGAAGTACCAGCTGAATACAAAACTGTTACACAACGTGTATTAGATCAGCCTGCTTATACCCAAGAAAAAACCGTGCCTGCTCAATACAGCACTGTTAAGAAAAAAGTATTGGTTAAAGAAGCTGAAGTGGTTAGAGAAATCATTCCTGCTGAGTACAAAACTGTTATGGTTAAAAAATTAGTAACACCAGCTCGTGAGAATAAAATTACGATTCCTGCTGAGTACGGTTCTGTTACTGAAAACACCTTAGTAACTGATGCCACATTACAATGGCAATCAATTTTGTGTGAAACCAACACAACGCCTTCAGTAATTAACAAAATTCAACGCGCTTTGAATACAGCTGGTTATGAAGCTGGAAATGTTGATGGTGTATTGGGTTCACAAACTTTGTCAGCATTGCGTCAGTTTCAAGTTGACAACGGGATGGCCAGTGGCAGTATCACAATGGAAGCTTTGAAAAAATTAGGTGTTTATTAATAGACCTTAATCTTTCAATCATTAAAAAACCCCGACAATTTGTCGGGGTTTTTTTTGTCAATTATGTTTTGTAGTAAGTTATTGTTTATGAAGGTATAGATATTAATAATTGACTATTTATCACAAAACTTGACTGATGTGTCCGTGACCTGACTGCCAGACTGAGGTAAAATCTATAAACTATACAAATAAATAATGGTCATGGCCAAAGATCCTAATACAGAAACCAGTGAAATCGAGGATGTTGTAATTTCAACAGATATTGAAAATAACGAAAACCTAAAAAAAACTGATTTGAATGAACAAGTTGCTGACAAAGTGGTTAAAAAGTCTTCAGGTGCTTTAAGTATATTGTTGTCATTACTGGCTTTGACTGGGGTAGGCTATTTGTTTTATAAAGACTGGCAAAACAGCAATACAGAGGTTTCACTACCCAAAATACAGCAGTTAACAGAGGACAATGAGTTATTGAATACTGGTATCGAAAGAATCAGCGCTGATGTCAGTAAACTCAAGTTACAAACTGCAAAAATCAATGCCAATGAAGTGCAATTGCAAAAATTATCTGAACAATTCAGTGCGTATCAATCTAACACAGAAGAAAGTGCAATTATAAATACTGAAACCAGCGGCAGTCAAACTGGTATGAATACTGAGAAAAAATTCGATAACAGTGAAAATGAACGGGCTTTATTACAGTTACAACAGCAATTGACACAGCAAGCTCAAGTTATCAGTGAGCTACAATCGAGGCCGGAGTTACCCCTAACCAATTCGGTTGTGGCACATGATTCATCGAAGGATGATAACTTCGAAAAAATCGAAACAAATACAGCGGTCCAGATATTATTGGCCACAGATATGTTGGTGAATACACATCGAATTCCGCAAGCCATAACTACGCTAGACAACTACCTTAAGACCAGTGGTTTGAAAAATGAAAATAAAAACAAAATTCAGCGAGTGCTTGACCAGTTAATGCAAGTAGAAGAACCGAATATCAAAGCAATTGATCAACAGCTACAAGCATTGAAAACAACCATTAATAATTTACAAATTCCAACCCAAGAAAAGTCCGCAGAAGAGTCACAGTGGTACGAAAAGTTTGTCAGTGTGAAAAAAATTGCAACCGACAGCAGCCTCAATTCAACAGCCAAATTGGTTGCTTTTAAAACTGAGTTGAGTCGTTTGTTATATCAAGCCCGCTTGTATTTGATGTTGAATGACCAAGATGGCTGGCAAAACAGTCTAAGTGAAGCTGAAAGTTGGGTGAAAGTGGAAATGCCTGAGAACAGTGATTTAGCTGATCGGATCAAAGCATTAGGAAATCAAATTGTGGTAGCGCAAATACCCAGCCAAATAAATATAACGACTTTGATTGATCAATTGAGCGGATTACGCTGATGTTAAAAACCATTAAAATTATTTTGTTGTTGGCCTCGCTTTTATTGGCAGCTTGGTTAACACCTAAACTGTTGAGCAACCCTGGGCTGATTCAAATTGAATTACTGGGTTATCAAATTCAAATGACGGCCATAGCTGCAGGTATATTATTGGTGGTACTTTTTCTGGCGATTTGGTTGTTGTATAGTTTGATTGAATCACCGAAAAAGGTGGTTAAACATATGTCCGCTAATCAAAGTCGAAAAAAGTTTGCCCGAGGGTTACTGGCCTTGAGTGAAGGCAAGTGGCCACAAGCTGAAAAACTATTATTGGCCTCAGTTAATAAAAGCCCTACGCCAGAGCTCAGTTATATGGCTGCCGCTCGAGCTGCAGTGGCATTGAATGACTTATCCCGGGCAGAAGCACATTTAGATGCTGCAGAGGGGGTTATAGATAACCCACTCACAGTGGATTTAACTCGCTGTGAAATATGGATCAAGTCCGGTCAAGCAAAACGTGCGATTCCGTTATTGGCTCGGATTTTAAAGACATACCCCAAAAACCCGCGAGCTGTTCACCTACAAACTCAAGCAAGTCAACAAACTCAGGACTGGAGGTTGTTACAACAAACCATTCCAAAAGCAGAAAAACTGGCTTTAATCAACCATCAACAAAGTAATGAGTTGAAGAATCAAGTGACATTAGAATTGTTTGCTGAAGCAAAAAACACAGCAGAGTTACAAGATATATGGCAAGGTTTAAATAACAAACAACAAGGTAAATACAGCCATACATATTGTGAAAATGGCATACGCCTGGGTGCTTATCAAGAAATCACCAGTCACATAGAAAAAACTCAGAAAAAACATTTTGATGACCAAATGGTGGTGTATTGGTCATCACTGCCATATAACTTCAATCACCGGCTTAAAGTGGCTGAAAAGTGGTTAAGTGAACACCCAAAAAATGCGGCTGTTTTACTGTGTAATGCCAAGTTACATTTGGCAAAAAAACAAATGGATGAAGCAGAAAGTTTGTTATTAGAAGTATTAAAAATTGAGCCCAGCCAGGAAGTGAATCAACTTTTGGCTTTGATTTATCAAGAGCAAAATCAACCAGAAAAAGCACTGAGTCACTTTCATGAATCGGTGGTTCCCAATAAACAAGCTATTCAGGTGATAGAAAACAAAGAACCTAGTTAGAATTAAATTTTTTAATTTAAAAACAAAGGGCACATTGGCCCTTTGTTTTAAGCAGTGTTGAGAAATTTAACAAATGATTGCGTTTGGTGGACAGCCGTCGTCATCGCCACCACCGCCACCACCACCGCCACCACCTTGGTTTTTGCGGACATACCAAAGTGCGCCATTTTGGCAAGTGTAAATGTAATAGTATTGATTTTGGCCACTATATACACAGGTGCCTTGCTCGGTATCAATGATGATCGGAACAGCATGAGCAACCGTAATTCCTGCTGCTAATGCAAAACCAAAAACCATCATTTTTTTCTTGAATTTGTTTAACATATATTTTCTCTTAAATGATTGAACAAATGCGATGACAGAGATCGCAGAAACAAACAAATTATTAGGATAAATTGCTTGGTCATAATAATATAATAATTATGACGCAATTATTAAAACAAGTTTGTAAAATAGAAAATTCGAACCAGTTCACAAAAAACACCAGCCATATTAATTTTTTCGTACTAATTAGCAGGGGTGTCAACATACCACTTTAAAGTTCGTTGACGCGTGTTTAATTTTTTATCTCTAGATTGAAAGGCTTGCACCTCACCTGTGGTTGAAAATATGGCATGCCAGCGACTTTGCTCTTTGGCATCTAAGGCAATGCTCTTGCGGGTTTTTTGATCAGGGATTTGGCGAATGATGTCATCAATCTGTGCAAAAACTTCACCATTCATGACGGTTAAAAATCCTGCATCTGCCACATGTATAAAATTTTCTCTCAGTGGCCAGACAAGCCTGACAGGACGACCTTCTGATACGGCATTGATGAGTGTCTGTTTATCTCCTTTAATTGTTTGGCCTGCGGCGTCGTGATGGAACACCAGTTTCCAATCTGAATGAGGTTTTATTGATTGATTGTTACAACCTGATAACAACACAAATAAAGTAAAAACGACGGTAAAAAATTTTGTCATGACTATACTCCTATATGAAAAATAAATTAATTTGGTTTGGTATCTGTAAACCAACTGATTTCAACCCGTTGTGGTGCCTTGCGAACCACTTGCCCGGTTGCTCGGTTATACCAAACGGCCATGAAGCGGCCGTTGGTAGACAGTAGTCCACGCCAGACTATGCTGGCTGAGCTGAAGTCTTGAAACTCAGTATCCCAATAGCTGGTTTGGGCGATGTGTTCTGGGGTTTGGACAAAAATATCTTGATCGCTGGCATTGGTGATGAATTTAGGTTCAATGACATGTTCAACAAAACTTGTTGGATTGTCAGGTCTACTGGCTTTCCAAACCACACGTATGCTTGAACCAGATCTGACGGCTTGAAACAATGCTTTTTTATCACCAGCCAAAACAGAGCCTTGTTTGTCATTTTTATAAACCAAGTACCAATTGGCATGAGCTACTAGACAGTAGGGCAGGCAGAGTAATAAAATCAAAAATCGTTTATGTTTAAAGGTCTCCATGTTTCTGACTCAAGTGTGAAAACCATAATTTGTCATAAAATATGATTAAGGTTGGTTAGCATTGAGTATTAAAGCCGTTATGTTTTGGTAAGGATTGGGTTAGAATGAAATTTTAAACAATCTGTGACTTGATTTAACTGTATGCAGCCAATAGAAAACTTACTTTGTTGTGATCAATTGGTGCTCAATCAATCTTTGAAAACAGTTGAATACAGAGGAAAAGCGCTTTATTTAAGTCCAACTTCTTTTGATCTGTTATTCCATTTAATGCGACAAGCACCATCAGTGGTCTCAGTTGATGAACTGCTCAAGCTCGTGTGGGTAGATAAAGTGGTCAATCGAGAAACAGTCAAACAACAAATCAAAACGCTGAGAGATCAATTAGGAGAAGCCGCTGTTCTGGTTGAATCGGTCAGAGGGTTTGGTTATCAAATAAAATCATCAGAAGTTGGTTTAGCAAAATTGAAACAGCACGGTAAGAAGCGCAGATACATCATAAAAAATGTTTGGATGTTGTTGCCAATTCTGCTGATTATTTTTAGTTTAAATGGGTATCTTAATCTGGGATCAAGGTTGAATTTATCATTGCCATTGAAGACTGCCACCTTACCATTCAAGTTGTTGGATTCAGATGATCAAGATTTGGTACTTTTATTGCAAGATGAATTAACCAGTATGATGTCGAAACAAGAAGATGTAAAAGCAATTTCTGTGAGTGCATTAGAGCATGCTGAATATAAAAATTACAGCTTACAAGAATATGCTGACATGTTGAATGTAGATGTGTTGTTTGAAGGTTCCATCCAAGAACAACACACAGGCTATCAAGTTAATGTGAGAATGGTTTGGACTCAAACCAGTATGGCTGTGTGGCGGGAAAGTTTGAACATTGAAGAGAAAAACCGTGAGCTGTTGTTGGCAAAAACCAGCGATTCTTTACAAAGTTTTATTCAAAAGAAAGTCGCTCACATCAAATCTAAATCAAGTTAATATTTAAATGCGCGGACAACCACCACCAGAATCTAACCAACCAGAAAACTGGGGCGTGTTAAAAAAACTCATTCCCTATCTTGCAGAGTTTAAAGTTCGTGTGCTGCTGGCATTGATGTTTTTAGTAGGTGCTAAACTTGCAACCACAGGTATGCCATTTATGATCAAAGGTATGGTTGATCAATTAGGTATGGCAGCTGGATCAGGTCAGCAAGAACAATGGTTTTTGGCACCTGTGGCATTGGTTTTCGTTTATGGGGCCTTGCGTTTTGCCAATGTATTGTTTGGTGAAATTCGCGATACTTTATTTGGTCGAGTGACAGAGCGCGCCATGCGCCGTATAGCACATAAAGTATTTATTCATTTACACCATTTGGATTTAGATTATCACTTGAACCGCAAAACGGGAGGAGTGTCGCGGGATATTGAGCGTGGTGTCTCTGGCATCAGTTTCTTGTTGCGTTTTATGGTGTTCAGCATATTGCCGGCATTGATTGAAATACTGTTGGTGGTGGGTATATTATTATTTCAGTATGGTTGGGCTTTCGGCTTAACCACTTTGAGCGCGATCACCCTCTACATTTCTTTTTCGGTGAAGGTGACCAATTGGCGCAAAGCATTTCTGCGTGAGGCAAATACCGCAGATTCGGCTAGTAACAGCCGAGCGATTGATTCATTGCTCAATTATGAAACGGTCAAATATTACACCAATGAATCCTATGAAGCTCAGCGGTATGATGCGAATCTTAAGCAACTGGAACAGGCGAAGAGAAAAAACCGACTGTCTTTGTTTGTATTGAATGGTGGGCAAGCCTTGATCATCAGTTTTTCGATGACTGCCATGATGTTATTGGCTGTGTTGGGTGTGGAAAATGGTGACATGAGTGTCGGAGACTTTGTGCTGATCAACGCCTTTATGATGCAGCTGTTCATTCCGCTGGGTTCACTGGGTTTTGTTTATCGTGAAATTAAAACCTCAATGATTAACATTGAACAGTTGTTCAAAATTTTGGACATTGAACCGAAAATAAAAGATACCAATCATGCTGAAACATTAAGGGTTGAACAAGGAAATATCGAATTCAATGAGGTTGAATTCAGTTACAAGGTTGATCGAGCGATCATTAAAAGCATCAGCTTTAAAGTTTCCGCTGGACAAACCCTGGCCGTAGTTGGTGCCAGTGGTTCAGGTAAATCTACATTGGTTAAGTTACTGTTTCGATTTTATGAGCCAACTTCAGGAAACATACTGATTGATGGACAGAACATCGAACAAGTCACGCAAAACTCACTTCGAGGTGCGATTGGGGTGGTGCCACAAGATACCGTCTTATTCAATGATTCCATTTGGGAAAACATCCGTTATGGCGACCCAAGTGCCAGCGATGAAGCAGTAGAACAGGCCATATCAATGGCTTATTTAGATGATTTTATCGCTGAACTCCCCGAAGGTGTCAGTACGCAGGTCGGCGAACGCGGATTGAAGCTTTCTGGCGGCGAAAAACAACGTGTCGCAATCGCACGAACTATTTTGAAAAAGCCACCGATCATGGTCTTTGACGAAGCCACATCATCGTTGGACAGTAAGTCAGAACAAATGATTCTCAAAGCCATTCAAGCGGTAGCGAAAAACACCACAAATATAGTCATTGCTCACCGTTTATCGACTATCGTCAATGCGGATCAAATCATTGTATTAGATCAAGGGCATATCATTGAACAAGGTAATCATGAAAGCTTATTGGCGCAACAAGGAGCTTATGCGGAATTGTGGACAGCTCAACAAGAGAAGCAGCTACTATGATAATTGACATTGAGATGTAAACATATTTAAAAAATTTTAGAATCCGTTTATGAAGATTAAATCTGGTAAATAATGTACTCTTATTCCACAAACAGCTAAATCTGAAGAAAGTAATTCAGTGTAAATATTTAAAAATTCTTTAGGTTCTAGAGTTATGGCTGAATCTGGAGTAGCGCTGAAAGTAAAATAACCGCTAGGAATATTGATGGTTTCATTGAATAAATATTCAGAAAAGATTTTAAACTTTTCAATCTTAATCAATACATCTTCATTTTGAATTGATTGGTTGTAGAAAAGTAAATCAAATTTATCAATAATTGCATCGTTTGGAATTTCTAAACCTAAGTATTGAACAGCAAAAAAGCAACCCTTGAGTTCTGTGACTGGTGTATTATTAAGTGGTTTTAATTTGGCGCCAGGAATAGACAAAACTTCAGCCTGGAGTGAAGAAGTATATAAATTAAGACTGATAATGACCCAAAAATATAATATGGTTTTCATATGTGACCTTATGGCGTGTTGTTTGTATAGTATATTTCAACACCACAAATCCAGTACCCTAATGTTACGACTTCGCCAACTTCAAAATACAAGTCAAGAAAGTCAGTTTGTTGTAATTCATATGGAGGATCAATTTCAGAAAATTGTTCATAAAATGTAGGACCATTGTTTGGCAATTTACTCTGAGCTATGGCGAGTTCAACTAATTCACCTTTGCCATCATGTCTCCTTAATGTGAGTTTAGGTCTTACATTGTTTGAAAAAGCCCAATCCCAAAAGTGAGCATTAATGCCTGTAATGATTGATCCAGTAGGTAGTATTACTGGGGCATACATATCTTCATCTGAAGGCTGAGTTGCACTGCTGCTATTTAAACAGCCAAAAAGTGTGTCTGCAGAGCCTCCTTTAAAAGGGATAAAAGATGCGCTGGGAATATTTTTTACTAAGGTTTGTTGAGTTCCTTTACTGGAATGATTTTGGGCTGTGGAGTCAGCACTGTTTAAAATTAAAATTAAAATTATAATGGTTGAAATTAATTTCACTGTGATTCCCTGTGCATAGTTGAAATTGATATAGTATAATGAATTATTGAATTGTAATCAATAATATTAATATACATGAGTAACTTTGGTTATTAAATGTTGTTAAATAGTCACCTATCATGGAGTTTTGAAATTAATCAGCATATTCATTCGAGTATGAAAGCACATAAAATTTCATAGTTAGCAGTAATACTTTTTGATAAATCGGTTTTGTATTCGCAGTCGGCAATGGCTCTGGGTAAGGGTAATTCAATGTCGAGTATATCTTCTACAGCACCCTTAAATTTGGCTGGGTGTGCTGTGCCTAAAAATATGCCAACTTCACCCTCCGAAAGGCTGCCATCTGACTCATTAAATAAGCCTTGATAAGCAACGGCTGCGTGCGGTTCAGTGATGTAGTCCATTTGATTGAGGCGTTGAATGGTTTCGGTTGTTTGGTTTTCATCGACTCCCAGACCGGATAACAAATGCCGATCAAATTGACCAGATTCGATCAGGTGTTCAATTCGAGGCCAGTTATTAGGCTTACTCACATCCATGGCGTTTGACAGGGTTTCAACGGTGTCATTGGGTGCCCACTGACCATCTTTAAGGTAACGAGGCACGGTATCATTGGCATTGGTGCAAGCGACAAATCGTTTGATGGGCAAACCCATGGTTTTAGCTATGACACCCGCACACAGATTACCAAAATTACCGCTAGGAACAGCAAATACAGCCTGCTTACGATGTTCTTTAGGTAGTTGAGCCAAGGCATCAAAATAATAACAAACTTGAGCAAATAAACGACTGACATTGATTGAATTGGCAGAGTTTAAGCCTACTTTTTTGACCAAACGTGGATCGTCAAAACACTGTTTGACTAATTTTTGGCAGGCATCAAAGTCTCCTTCAATGGCAACTGTGCGAATGTTCTCAGAGAGTGTGGTAAACATCTTTTGTTGAAGTTCACTGATCTTGCCTTGCGGAAATAATATGACTACATCAATGTTGTCTAAACCATGAAAGGCATGTGCCACAGCAGCGCCAGTATCTCCAGAAGTGGCGGTAAGAATGGTGATTTTTTCATGGTTACTGTTAGTATTTTGTGCAAAATGCTGCAGACAGTTGGCCATGAAACGGGCACCAAAGTCTTTGAATGCCAAGGTGGGACCATGGAATAATTCAAGACAATAAGTCTGGTCGTGAATGTGTTTGAGTGGCGATGGAAATTGGTAGGTGTTGTTGATGATTTTTTTCAGTGATGCATCATCAATGTTCTCGTGTACATATGGCCTGAGAATATAAAAATTTCTCTCGGTTGTTGTCATGGTTAACAAGGTTTCAACATTTTTTAAGGTTGGAATTTTGGCAGGAAAGAATAGACCTTGGTTATTCCCTAAGCCGGTTTTAACAGCAGTGGCAAAATCAACAATTTGTTCAGGGTCTTTGAGGTTATTCAGTTTCATGATATTCTCTTATTTTTGACTGATTTGTAAGGCTCTTGTCCCGATTGAATCAGCTTGGCAGATGGTAACAAAACCATGTTCAGTTTGGAGGTAGTTTTGGGTTAAAAATTCGGCTTGAGCCTGGGCTGTTTCAAGGTTGTCACAGGCGGAAAAAAGAGTTGGGCCTGAGCCGGATATGCCGACCGCCAAAGCATTCATTTTTTCCAGTTGATTTTTAGTTCTATTGAAATTTGGTAACAGTTCAGAGCGATAAGGTTCAGCGATTTCATCTTTCAATAAAGCAAACGCCAGTGCTTGATCTTGTTGGTAACAAGCGGCTACAAAGCCAGCCAGGTTTTGTCCGAATTTTATCAGGGTTGAACGGTCATAGCTTACAGGTAACAGTACCCGAGCTGCTTGGGTACTTATTTCAACATCAGGATAGGCAATCAGCCAATAAATGTCTTTAAATAAAGGTAAAGACAATGTTGTTTTGGCTTGGTTATTGAGCATCAGTTGCATTCCACCCAGAAAGCAAGGAGCGATGTTATCATAATGTAAAGAGCCGCTGATTTTGGTTTCAGCTTGACCCATTAAAAGTAACATTTGCTGCTCATTGAATGGTTGTCCATAGAAATGGTTTAAGGCCACGAAAGCCGCTACTATTGAACAGGCGCTGGAACCTAAGCCACTGGATACAGGGATGTTTTTATGCAAAGTTATTTTGATTTTAACCTTGCGGATATCACGTTTAGATAAAGCGGTCTCAAAAGACTGTAAAGCATGCCAAACAATGTTAGCTTCTTTGTCGGTTGGTAACCGATCTGCAAAAGCCCCACGCAGTTCAAAGCTGTTTTCAACGGCAGGTTCAATTTCAACCACATCACCTAACAATTGACCATCGATGGGTTTGAGGGCCAGTCCCAAAGAATCAAATCCCACACTGACATTGCCTATGGATACAGGTGCAAATATTTTGATTGCACCGAGATCATTTGTTTGGCTTGAATCAGACATCAATGTTCTTGCTCCCAAGATAAGGTTCGCATCAGGTCACCAAATAAACCGGCTGCAGTCACTTCTGCACCAGCGCCATATCCACGAATGATGAATGGCTTGGGTTGATAATATTGGGTGTTGATCGCCAAGGCATTTTCTCCTGCCTCGATTTCATACAAAGGGTGATCGTTATTAACTGCCATGATTTTCACTGCACATTTTTGGGCTTTAATTTGGGCCACATAACGAAGTTTCAGTTGTTTATTTTCAGCATCATTGATCATTTGTTGAAATGTTGCATCATACTCAGGCAATTGGCGCATAAATTCATCACCATCTGTTAAGGCAGCTAATTTTTCAGGAACCACTGCTTGCAGTTCTACATCAGATAATTCCAATGGCATACCAGCTTCGCGTGCGATCACCAACACTTTCCTGGCCACGTCCATGCCATTTAAGTCTTCAGCGGGGTTGGGCTCTGTATAACCCAATTGACGAGCTTTTGCAGTGGCTGCAGACAAACTCAGGCCTTGGTGAATTTCACCAAATATATATGACAAAGAGCCCGATAAAATGCCTTCAAACTGAAGTAATTCATCACCAGCGCGCAGTAAATTTTGTAAGTTATCTATCACCGGTAAACCGGCACCTACGTTGGTTTCATACAAATACCTGCGTTGACGCTTGGCAGCCATTTCTTGCATTTGATGGTAATACTTTAGATCTTCCGTATTGGCCTTTTTATTGGCAGTTACCACATGAAAATCAGCTTCAAGATAATCTAAGTAACTCATGGCAATGTCTTGGTTGCTGGTACAATCAATGATTACAGGATTGATTAAATGGGCCGATTTAACAAATTCTTTTAAACGTGTTAATGACAAAGCTTCATCACATTGATCCAGTTGATTCTGCCAATGTTTTAAATCTACACCATCGGCATTGAGTAAGCAGCGTTTACTGTTAGCGATACCGACTAAATTTAACTCAATATTTTGCTCTTTTAACCATTCTTGCTGTTTATTGATTTGTTTGATCAGTTCTTGACCCACTGTGCCACAACCAATTAAAAACACTTCAATTCGCGGTTTTTTTAAAAACAGTTGTTGGTGACAAATAATCACCGCATCTTCAACCCTTTTGGCTCTGACCACTGCAGAAATGCTGCGCTCCGACGAATCTTGTGCTATGGCAATGATATTAACTCTGGCATGAGACAAGGCGCTGAAAAATCGGCTGGCAGTGCCTTTTTGTTGGTGCATGCGATCGCCAATAAGTGTAATGGTGGCTAGGTTTTTGCGACATTGGATTGGTTCTAAAAGGCCGTTTTTTAATTCAAGTTTGAATGCTTGATTTAAGGCATGAGTGGCTGCATCAACTTCTTCACCTGGCACACAAAAACTGATGCTGTATTCAGATGAGGATTGGCTGATCAAAATTACCGAGATTTGGGCTTCACTCATGGTTGCAAATACCCGTGCGGCCATGCCCACCATACCTTTCATGCCAGATCCAGAGACATTAAGCATGGCCACATCGGCGAGGTTGGAGATGGCTTTAACTGTTTTTTCTTGTGACTTCTCTTTGGATATGATGGTGCCAGAGTGATCAGGGTATTGCGTGTTTTTAATCACGCACCTGATTTGATTTTTTGCCAATGGGGTGATGGTTTTAGGGTGCAGTACTTTGGCGCCAAAGTAGGATAACTCCATGGCTTCTTGATAAGACATGTAATCAATTAACTGAGCCTCTTCAACCAAACGTGGATCAACACTGTATATGCCATCAACATCGGTCCAAATTTCGCACGCAGTGGCCGCTACACAAACCGCCAATATAGCTGCTGAATAATCGGATCCATTGCGCCCTAAGGTGATTAAATGCCCTGCTGGGCTTACGCCATAAAACCCCGGCATGACTGATATATCTGTTAATGCATTATGGTTTGTTTTGAAAGCTTGTTTGCTTTTGTGTGTATCTGCAATGGGCTCATCTGAATCATCTTCGGTATAAATAAATAAGCGTGGATCAAGCACTGTGACAGGGCTTTGCGTGCGCAGTAAAGTCGCCATCAATAATGTGCTGAACTTTTCTCCGGTAGAAAGAATTTGTGCTTCAGTCTGGTTGGGACAAAACCCAATCAAGGCACAACCTTGAGCCCAGTTACGCAACTGGTCTAATAAGTTGGCTGTCTGTTGTTGGCTTTTACTGGCATCAAAATCAGCCCGTAACACGGCACAATCCGTACTGATGGTGAGTAATTTTTGACTGATTAAGTCTAATTGGCCAGTTAATTCTTGCTGTTGGTTGATTAACTCAATCAAAATTACCAAGTCATCAGTAATGCCTTGTGGTGCGGAGAATACCGCACACAATGGCTGCTGTTGACGTTCAATTAAAGCCACCACCTGGTTAAATTTTTCAGCAGTGGCCAGGGAAGAACCACCAAATTTCATGACTTTCATTTTTTTCTTTAAAGGGTTCAGTACCCTTTAACCTCATTATTATGTATGGCTTGAGTAATGTTGGTTAATAAAGGATACTGACCCCTTTAAAAATACCACTATTAAAAGTTAAGTTAAAAAAAAGCCCGTGAGTTGTTTCCAAGTCACGGGCTTTTGAATTTGTTTAAACATTCAGCACATGACGATGGGCTTTGGCGTAGATGTCGTCATTGTAATGAATGTATTTTTCATATGTATAATATATTGAGTTTAAGTTTAAATTACAACTCATTATTACAGTCATTAATGATGTTTGATATGTGTTTATATAATCAAGGCCTAGATAAAGGTACATGAGTTATCTATTTTTCATCACTCCATTGGCCCAAGAATCTATGGTAAAGTGATCATTTCTGGGTTTTCACCATAAATTGGAGCTGGCGCATCATTGCCATCATTTAAAAAAGTGTAGTAACGGAGCATGATATGCAATCGCTAAAAATAACAAAAGAATGGTTTATATGCTTACTGGTTTTAGCAACCACATACGTGGGCGCAAATCCGCAGCATGAAAGCAAGGGTCATGAACATCATCACCAAAAAATTGAGGTTCCGACACATGTCAATACACCACAACTTGAGATGGCGTTATATCCAGACTCACTTTCAGGATATAACTTGCATTTACAGTCAGTGAACTATCGACTAGAGCCACCAGAAAATGCAGATTCTAAAGTAACGAGTTCTATCAATGGACATGCACACTTATTTATTAATGGCAAAAAAGTGAGTCGCTTATATGGCCCTTATACTCATATAAATGGTGATTTATTAAAGACTGGTGTGAATAACATAACGGTTACTTTAAACTCACATGACCATGATACCTGGACTGTAAAAGGCGAGCCCTTAACGGCGACAATTACTATAGATACCGAACAAAAGGAGGGTGTTTTAAATGTGTTTTCTTCTTCTCCACTGCTAAAGAAAACGAAAGAATAACAAACACTTTTCAAACGCTGGTCTCTGAAAGTAATTATTTTCAGTTAGGTGGTTTTTTGCTCAAAAAATATCGTAAGAAAAACCTAAGCTGAAGCTGCGTCCACGACTGAAAGTACGTGTAATCTCTTCACCTTGCAAAAAGACCACTTCATCATCTAGTAGGTTTGTGGCTTTAATACTGACTTTCCAACGTCGGGCAAAAGCATGTGAATAAACAAAGTCAACCTGGTTGAATGGTTGTTCATATATATCTGGGCGTCCGCTGGTAGCAGCTTCTGATATCCTTTCTCCAAATTTGTTATATAACAATGAAGCGCTGATTCCTTTGTCTTTATTGTCGTAACCTAGTTGGATATTTGCCACATAGGGTGATTGTCCTTGAAGTGGTCTGATGTTATTGGTTTGGCCAGATGCGCCATCGGTGCTGAGTTGAATTTCCGAATCAATGTAGGCGTAGTTGGCACTGACGTAAAAATCAGCAAATCGGTCACCTAAGAATGAAAAATCTTTATAAACTTCTAATTCTACCCCCACGTTTTCTGCAGCCAATGCATTGTCATAACTGATGATACTGGAAGAGCCTGGTAAAATGGTGATTTCAATTGGGTTTTCAAACTCTTTGTAGAAAAAACTCAAAGATACAAACTCACCTGGAGAGAAATATTTGTCCCAACGTAAATCATAGTGAGTGATTTTTCCAACAATTAAATCCGGGTTACCGATAACATCTCTGTCAAAAACGGGGTCTTTAAATTGGGCGGAAGAAAGCTCCTTGAAATCAGGCCTGGTCGCTGTTTGAGAATAGTTAAACCGAAATTGATGACTGTCATTCATGATCCAAGTGGAGGAAAAAGCAGGAAACCAATCATCATCGCTTAGACTGGCTGTTACCGGACTTTCATCTGGGTCAAACAGGCGGAAAGTAGTGACAGATTGATCAAAAGTCTCACGTCTGGCACCCAGTGAAAACCGCAAGTTTTCTTTATAGGCGTAATCAAAGCCATAATAAGTGCCTTTGATATCAAGGTCAGCAAAGTAATTGTCGGTAGCTCTGGTTACTTCAATCAATTGAAAACCATCGGGAGCAATAAAATCAGGGTTTAAAATTTCGCTCAAAGGATCATTGCGATCAATGCCATTGACTAAAGAACCTACATCTTCAAACACAAAACGGCGTATGTCTGAATTACGGCCTTTATTAACCCAGTTCTGACCAAAGTTAATTAATAAGTCATGGTTATTATTAAACGTTAAAGGCAATTTAAGATCATAGCGTATATTGCGGCTTTCATCAGCCAGGTTTCTAAAGACCCGTGAGTTGCTGTCATTACGAGTTGAAAATACAAAGTCACCTTCATCACGTTGGTCATAGCGATAAATGCGATTGTCCGGCTCGTCAAAATTGGCTTCTGAGTCGGTGTACTGCCAATCAAATTTGAGGTCTGAGAAGATGGAAGAGAAATTCAAGGGATAAGTGTGTTCGCCAAACAGTTGTAATGAATTTAAATCACGTTCTGACCAGCGTATTTCAAAAATTCGTCGAGAGTTGCCTAAGTCTTCATTGAATCCTTCAGCAGTTTCTGCAAAGTTTTGTGTGCTGCGTAACAGCATGAAATTTGCAGACAATTGATGTAAATCATTGAATTCGATACCTGTGGTTAAAAAACCACTGGCATTGATGTCTCGAGTAGTGGTTTGTGATAATTCTTCACTGTCTAAAGCTAAGTTAGTGCCTGTTGAAACATTGAATTCTCTGCGTAATTCTGAACGAGTCTGGTAGTCACTGCCATACTCTAAAGCAGCAGAAAAGCCTAGCGTAGGACCTGAATCTAGATCAAAGCGCATGCCTCCAGCCAGATCAAAGCCTAACCCAGGATCGATATTCGCAGGACGCAAATCATAATCAGTACTGAGCGACTCTCCTATGAGCTCCAGTTCTTCTGGGCTGAAACCGCCAGAGAAGAAAGGGTTGTTTGGGCGTAGTTCAGTATCGCCAGCAATGGCATCAGCTAAAAGTCTAGGAAGTGCACGTGAACCGTCATCAAAACCAGTCCAATCACTGCCACCGCCATTGTATTTAAGGCCGTCTTTACCTGTGGTTTGACTGTTATGGCCAAATGATAAGCCTACGTTCATAAAGTTTTCATCTGGCACATTGATGGTTCTTAGCACCACTGAGCCGCCACCAAATTCTGCCGGTAAATGCGCCGAGTACCCTTTTTGAACTTCAATACTTTCAATGATGCTGGTGGGGAATAAGTCCAATGGAACCACTCTTCTGGTAGGATCAGGGCTGGGCAAGTTAGCGCCGTTGAGTAAGGTGCTGGAATACCTTTCACCTAAACCTCGGATGAAAATAAACTTACCATCAACCAGGGTCAGTCCTGTCACTCGCTTGAGCGCGCCGGCTGCATCGGAATCACCTG
Source organism: uncultured Marinicella sp. (assembly GCA_964631055.1). Classification (GTDB taxonomy): domain Bacteria; phylum Pseudomonadota; class Gammaproteobacteria; order Xanthomonadales; family Marinicellaceae; genus Marinicella. The sequence continues at coordinate 31,733 of CAZVZJ010000016.1, read as the reverse complement.
ACTTGCTTATTTGCTCCATACTGAGGTAATTAGCCACAGAATTATTTGCACGACGTTCTTCCAGCACTGATGCCAGAGAACCTTCAATGAATGGTTCTACCACCACAAACTCTGGTAATTCTGCACCTGCCGGTGTCAATTCTATGTTGATGCTATTTTCTTGGGTGTCTAAAACAGCTACATTGTTTTTAATTTGGCTGTTAAACTGGGCATGTAAAATACTGATGTTATACGTGCCAACAGGTACTTCGGTACTGAATGCCCCTTGTTGGTTGGTGTTCAAAAAATCTGCCAGTCCTGAAATATAAATTTTTGCACCTTCAACCGGTTGTTGGTTTTCCGCATTTGTAATGACGCCACTTAACGTCACCATAACCAGATCTTCAGTTTGTTGTTGAGCGGAAATGGCAGGTGCACCTTGATCAATTGAGCTTTCAATATCAACCAATGGTTTCTGATCTCCATAGACTTTGAAGTCAACCAATAATTGCACCAATTCTCCAGACCTTACATTGAATTCATGTTGATACAGTTCATCGTTTTCAGATTTAAAAATCAGTGTATTTTGGCCGGGTGGCAGGGTTAATTTTGCAGCGCCTAATTGATCAGTAACACTTGCTATTTGGTCATTATTGGTGATTTCAATCTGGCTGAGTGGACTGCCTTTTAAAAACACATAAACAGCAACTTGGGCATCCTCAGCGATGGCTGAAGATGCTGATAATAAACATAATATGATAACAATGATTTTCATTGAATAGCTCACAATTTTTGATATTAAATGGATGCCTGATTAGGTATCAGCAACGCCATGTTTCGCTGCCACAGTCAGCCATTATTTTTCTGATTTCTACAGCTTTTTGAAACAGTTGAGAATCGGTGATCTTTGCCAAATAACTTTCAGCTTGGTCATATTCACCTACTTTGAATAGGGCATAAGCCATTGCATACTGAATGTTTTGATCATCGTCAATACGTACTCTTTTAATGTCTTGTTGCATTTGAGCTGCTTGCTCAAAGTTTTCAAGTTCTATGAGTAAGCCCAACCTTTGTTTGAGCTTTTGTTCTTGATTTTCGACCAAACCATTGAGCATTAAAGCCATGTGTTTTTGTCCAGCCCGTCGATACAGCTCCGCCGCTTCGCTGAGTAAGCTGTTGTCAACCATGGCCAGTTGATGAACGATTTGGGCTGCCGCGTGATAAGACTGATCACCAATGTAAGTTGCTGCTAATGTTTTAGCCACATCTGCATCGTATGGAAATTTTAATTTAGCGCGTTCTAAGAATCGTAAGGCCAAAACTGAATTACCTGAAGATCTTATCGCATTGCCAATACCCACATAATCTTTGGCGTCTGCTTGATATTTTTCTAAGTACTCTAAACCCAAAGTGGCAGCACTAGAATTGAGTCCTAATTCAATCAGATAAAATATCTTTCTGCGGGGAAAAGAAGCATCATCTTCGAATATCAGGCTGGCTTGATCCATCACGGCCAATGCCATTTCATGTTCCTTCATTAACCAGTGAGATTGAGCCCTCATGTGATAGACAGATGGGATTTTGCTGATGGCATCTCCAGCACTGTTTAATGAGTCGATGGTTAATTGATACTGCTCAAGTGCGAAGGCTGATTGTGCCAAGTACACGTTAATTACAGAGTCTACGGTACCTAAATCTTTTGCTGCGGTGAATGCATCTATGGCAGCTTGGTTTTCTCCTTTTCTGACCTGTAACAAACCATTGATGACATGAAATCGCTGAACATCTAAGTCTTCTTCATTCAGATCAACTTGACTTAAAGCAGTTTCCGCTTTTTCAATATTGTTGTCTTTAAGCATCAAAGATGCCAACTCCAAGTAATTTACTTCTACAGCATCATCATTGGAATTTTCAGCGCTGGTCAATGTACTGAGTATCAGTAAATACAGGGTAAAAAACAACATCATAGTTTTCATGTTTTTTCTGCTCTTTCAGTTAACTCAAATCAAACCTGATGCGTTGTTTAGCCCATGATTTAACCGATTGACCCTGATACTGAGCGGGTTCAAATCGCCAACCATTAATGCCTTGCATGGCCACTTCGTCAAACACGCCATCAGGAAATGATTCAACTATTTTGACTTGTTCAATTTCACCAGTAATCCCGATCAGCAGCGAAAAAACCACATAGCCCTCAACACCTTTGGCGCGCGCTCTGGGTGGATAGACCATAGGCGCTTGCCACACGGCTTTTGGAGATTGGTCAACTGTGTCATCGGTCATGACTACGCCATTGCCACTACCTAAAATATCACCATCTAAACCATTTAAGCCATCCATTGAAAAGTCTGGTAAGCCCAGGTCTAAACCACCTAGAGAGCTATTTAAACCCAATAATGGTGTCGGTGGTGCTTGGCGCGCACGTTTAGGCTTGGGTTTGGGCTTGGGTTTTTGAATTTCTTGCTTGGCTTTGGGTTTTTGTTTTTGAATCTTGATATTGGACCCATCTAAACCTTCTGCTTCAGACATTAAATTATCCGAATCATTAATCAGTATCAAGGTACCAAGTACCAGTACTGTACCAAACATCATAGAACCCAATGCGGCGAGGTTCTTTTTAATGCCATCTTGTTTTTTGTATAAGTTCATTAGCCTGCTCCTACTTCTTTTATGGTGGCAACACCGACATCTGACGCACCTGCCAGACGGGCTTGATCCACCACTTCTACTAATTTGCCCGAAGGCACGTTTTCATCAGTAACCACTAGAACTGATTTTTGAGTTTTGGTTTTTAATAAATCCCGCAATCGAGACTGAATCACCCAAGCTCGAATGCTCTCACCATCTAAATAAACTTCACCTGCGTTATCTATATACAAACGCACGGCTTTGGTTGAAGCTGTGGTTGAACTGGATGCTGAGGGGCGATCCAATTCCAGTTTCATGTCTTTGACAAATGTAGTGCTAACCATAAAGAAAATCAGCAAGATGAAAACCATATCAATTAATGGTGATATGTTGAGGTCTTGAACTGTTTCTTTGCTTTCTCTGTAACGCATATTGGGTTCTCTTAGTTATCTCATTGATCAAGTGGTTTGAATCTTTGGCTCAAGTAAAGGAGTGCATAAGTAATCTTTCATTTGTGCCATCTCAATCTCAATTTGCTTTTGTTTTTTATCTAAAATGCCATTGACTATCAGGCCAGGAATAGATACAGCCAACCCCATTTGCGTGGTGATCAGGGCTTGGGAGATCCCTCCTGCAATGCCGCCAGACTGAGAAAACAACGACATATCTCCTAATGAATCAAAAGTCTCTATCATTCCAGATACAGTTCCTAACAAGCCCAGCAAAGGTGCCACCAAAACAATGGTGGTTATCAATACCCGGTACTTTTTAATTTCTGCGGCTTCTGGTGCAAAAGCATCATCTAAATAACGCCTTAGATCAGGTAAATTCTGATTGCGTAATTTCATGCCCTTCTTGAGCGCCCTAACTAAGATGCCGTTATCTGCGCCTGGGTGGCTGGGAAATTTGCCGGCCAAGTATCGATCAATCATGACTCTGGGGCTGCGCAACGAACCACGTCTTAAAGACATCATGCGATAACCCAGGGTCCACCAAAGCACCACAGTGGCTATAATCAACGGCGGCATGACATACCCACCAGATGAAAAGTAGCCCAGCAATTGTTGGATGACATCATTCATAGACTTTCATTTACGCCGCAGTGAAAGTTTTCTTATAAACGTTGATGGCGCGTAAAGCCGCTTTTTCCATGTCATCTTTGATTCGTTCTGCCCACCCAGATAATATATTGCCAAACAACAAAGCTGGAATGGCCACAGCCAGTCCTACCTCAGTGGTCACCAAAGCAATTGAAATACCGCTTGATAACAGTTTTGGATCGCCAGTACCAAATTCGGTGATGATGTCAAAAGTGGTGATCATGCCGGTAACGGTTCCTAATAAACCCAGTAAAGGCGCTACAGTTGCAATAACCAAAATCAGTGAACCAAATCGATTTAATTGGCTTGATTCATGCAAAATAGATTCAGAAACAATGTCTTCTATGTGATCACGATCACGATCGATATTGCGCAGAGCGGATAACAGAACGCGTGAACTTGAACTGGACTTTTTAGCCGCTAATCCGATTGCTCCTGTGACATCTTTATTTTCAATTTTGTGAACGACACCACTCAACAATCGTTCAGTACTGGCAGATGCTTTGTTGAGAAAAAATATCCTTAAAATGATGAGTAATAATGCAAATAGACCTAAACCAGCAATGATCCATGCGATCAGGCCGCCTGAGTTAATGACACTGAGAACGGTCTTCTGTGTTTTTTCTTCTATGGCTTTGATTGTTGATTCATATAAAAATATGGGCAATAAGCCATTGTCTTGTCCTTTGAAAATACCCATGGCAGCCTCAGGGTCACTGTCTTGCCAAACTTTGAATTGTTTTTCTCCAGCTGGAGCCAGCACACCTGCTGACTTTCCATTACTGCCATATGAGGCGATGTTACCAACTCGAATGATGTCGCCTTTAACTGCTGTACCGTCAGTAAGAAAGAACTCACCTGGTTGTTCAGTGATGCTGGCTTGTTGTTTGATGATTTGATTAGCAAAATCAACCAAAGTCATCATTTTACTTAAGTCTGTGGGTGTATCAATATCAGCAGAGGCTTCAGCAAAACCAGGAAAGTCATATTCGCTCATGGTTGCTTGAGCCTGAATGATGGTGGATTCAATCAGACCTTTATTGTCTTCGGCAGACTCAGAATTTCGGCCAATTTGAAAAATTTCATCTTCAAGTTGATTGACAATGGATTCGGCATTTAAAAGTTGATTTTCTAAGCTTGATATCTCACTTTCAATCTCACGTTTTTCAAGCTGAGCATTTTGTTTAAATTGATTTAATCGAGCTTGAATGTTTGTAACTTGGTTGGATAGAAAAGCATATTCTTTTTTATAGGCGAGTAATAAATCCTGTTCAGCTTGTGCAGGGTCAGCTTGTGGTAGTTCGGGTTCAGTAATCGCCGCTTCAGTTGCAGGGTTTTCATTGGTTTGAGCCAGAGCTGATGTGGTTGTTATCCATAGAGCGCTGAAAAGTAACAGAATAATGATTGAGTTTTTCATGATGTATAGTCCAGTTTCAGCTCGGTTATTTTGTGGAGGTAATATTCAGAGGTAAGGTGAAGTAACCTTGTCTGATTTGCTTTTTCAAAGAGTCAAACAATTGCGCCACAGCTTGTTTGTCTTGTTCCTGTTCCAGGAGATTAAACTGCCATGTGTTGTTGTTTTTCACGGCATGGCCGTATCGGTCATCACGGGTTTTAAAATACATCAACACAGTACCTAGTTTGGCCACATCTACCAGAATTTGTTCGCCATTCAATTCGATGGTTTGTGAATAGATTGCATTTTCTCTGGCCAGGCGCATTTCATCTTCTAAAAAAGCCCACAAACGGTTGATGGCATGTTGCGAAGTGATCTTTCTGCCTGCTAAGTCTCGTGTGATGTCATCAATAACGCTGTTCCTTTCACTGTATTTGAAAGGGATTCCAGTAGTGATTCCTTGTTTGATGTTGGCAGCCATGTTCATCACATCACCCATCATTTGTTCGGAGTCTAAACCCAGAGTCTTGACTTTTTCTTGCAGCTCCACCACTTGTGCCTGTGCTTGTTTAATTTGAAGTTGTTGGCGATCAATGTTGGCTGATAATTCGGTTTTACGAGTATTCAGATAACTCATGGATTGCGTGTGTTCAGCTTTGAGAATTTGTAGCTCAGCTTGTAAATCTTCGACTTGGCCTCTGAGTTGGATGAGGTTGTTGATGATTTGGTCGGTGTTTTCTGGTTGAGAATTTTGTGCCATCAGGGTAGATGAAGCAGTTAAACAACAGAACAAGAAAGACGATTGAGCCACTAAGGAAGCAAGATATGGCTTAGTAAGCTTGATATTAATTTTTGCTGACATGTTGAATCAAAAATTTAAGATGCTGCAAATTTTATGATCCTAATGTGACAATATGGTTACTAATGTAATTAAAAATATTTTATTTGTATTTAATAAGGTGTCAGATTATTGGTGTAACCAAATCTTCATAATTTAGTCACTTAATTGAAATATATCAAACGTAGAATTTCAGTTTTTTGGAATGTCATAACTGAGGTAATACAATGAATTTAAATTTAAAAAGTGCCATTAAGGGTGCAATTCTAGGTGGTGTCATGTTGAGTGGATCAGCTGCAGCCATCAGTGTTGATGAAAATTTTGAAGGTCAGTGGTTCGCTGGTGCTAATGATAACGGCACAGGGTGGCAATTTGATTACATCAAAACCGGACCTGAAATTGGACAACTGTTCGTAACAGGTTTTGTCTATGGTGAAGACGGAAGTCCTACATGGGTTACTGGAAACAGCACAATATTGGCTGGAGAATCGACCCTGGATATTGATCTGTTGGAAGTAACCAATGGTTCTTTTGTTGGTGCCAATGACCGCACAGCTTCTGCTTTTGGTACGGCTTCATTAGACTTTAAAAGCTGTCGCAGTTTATCAATGGATATCACTGGCATAAGCAGTGATTTTATTACTGAGACTTCAGCCAGTTTTGATTTACAACCGATTGATGAGATCGGTGGTTTTGCTCGTGATGCTTCGGTTTGTCCTTATCAAACAGAATTCACAGGCTGTCCTTCTTTTGCTACAGAGACCACACAAGCTAAAACATGTGCTGTATCGGGTACTTTAGCGGGTGATGTGACATTTACCAATGACACCAATTGGGTTCTTCAAGGTGGTGTTTTTGTTGGTGAAGATGGCGGAGCCACAGCTAATTTAACCATTGAGCCAGGAACGCGCGTCTTGGGTGTAACAGGTAATGACTTCTTGGCGGTACAAAGAGGCTCAAAAATCTTTGCTGAAGGCACTGCCAATGCGCCGATTGTATTCACCGGTCCTTTTACGGCCAGTGATGAATCTGCTGGTGCAGGTAACTGGGGAGGATTGGTGATCAATGGTCAAGCGCCCATCAACATTTGTGATGAAGCAGTTCCATTTGAGCAATGTGAAGATGTCGGTGAAGGTGGTTCAGGTAACTTTGGCGGCAATATTCCAGATGATTCAAGTGGTGTATTGAAATATGTTCGTGTTCAGTTTGGTGGTTTCAGAATTAATGATGAAGATGAGTTAAACGGTATTGCTTTCCAAGGGGTTGGCTCAGGTACGGTGGTTGATCATGTACAAGTGCATGCCAATGAAGATGATGGCATTGAGTTTTTTGGTGGTACAGTGAATGCCAAACATTTGGTGTTAACAGGTATCAAAGATGATTCATTGGATTGGACTCATGGTTGGAGTGGTAACGTTCAATATTTATTGGTTAAGCAAGATCCAGCTGCAATCAATGACAAAGAGCGTGGCATCGAAGCGGATAACTTTGAAGACAACAACGATGCATCCCCAAGGTCTCAACCAAGTATTGCCAATGCCACATTTATTGGTGGTCCATCTGATAATAAAACCACAACAGGTATGGTTTTACGTCGCGGTACAGGTTTTAACATGACCAATGTGATTGTGACTGGTTTTGAAATATGTCTGGATCTAGACTCTGATGCCACATTTGCGGCAGCTGGTTCTCCAGGCAGTTTAACAGGTACAGCGACCATGGAAAACACAGTGATCAGTTGTGATCTGAATTTTGAAGAAGAAGATGGCGATGCATTCACCGTACAATCATTTTTTGAAGCACAATCAGGTAATCAAGTGGCTGACCCTGCTTTGAACAACATCTATCCAACAAGCAGTACGCCTTCGGTTGGAGCAATTGACAGTGCAAAATTTGGTTCATTTTTTGATAAAACAAATTATGTAGGCGCCTTTAAATCTCAAGCGGGTGCTTGGACCAATGGTTGGACAGAGTTCTTAGATTAATAATAGTTTTAATTTCTGTTCAAATGAGGGCGCCATTGGCGCCCTTTTTTTTGAATTAAAAACTGAGAGAGATTTTTTTCACTTCTCTTTGACTGAACCTTATATAAAATAATAAATTGGTCATGAATCAAGGTATATTAACATGTATGAAATCAATGATCCTATTGACGAACAGCCACAAAACATCGTAAAAAAAGTCATGAAATCAATGGCTGTTATAGCGTTACTAACCGTAATATTTGGTGGCTTGAGTTACGCCTTAATTCAACTCAACCACACAGTCTTAAAACTTTCTGTTTCAGAAGGTGGCTGGTGTGGCTTGGCCATGGCTTTGGCCACCATGTATTATCTGTGGAGTAGAAAAAGAAAGCTGGGTAATTAAAATAACTTGCTTGATACTTTATTGAATCAGGTCATTAGAATCTGTAGAAGTGTTTTAATTTATCACCCTTTTTTGGTTTGCTAATGAACTCAAGATTAAACGCTTAAAACGCCATAGGCTCAAGTCATCTTACTTGTGAGAAAATAATAAATCCGAATAGGCCCTTCACGGCTTAATTCAAAGCTAAAGTCACTCGGCATTGCGGCGCAGGCCGTAACCTAACGTCTTGCATTATAAACTGTGATTTGGTTGGTATTTACATGGTATGACAGGTTTTTGGGTTGTGTTCAAAGACACTGGATATCGGAACGGAGGTCTGCATGACGTTATTTTTAAATCAATGGGGCTAAAATTAAACTACATATCTGGGACCAATGGCACTGTCACCTTACTCATGATCCATCTATGATTTTACTGAATTATTATTTTTGTAAACGATTTAGTCATTTTAATTTGTTTACTGTGGGTAATTATTGAGTAACAAGTAGGTAGTCATATGAAAAAAAATAACAGGCGTGATTTCATTAAAGTTGGCGTGGTAACTGGGGTCTCGATGATGGCCGCTTCATCACATGCTATGAACAGTACACCCAAAGAAATTAAGGGGCCATTTTATCCAATCACACCTCAAGCTGATAAGGACTTCGATTTGACTCAAGTGGATGGACAAACTGGGGTTGCTGAAGGAGACGTGGTGGAAATCATGGGGCGGGTTTTAGACACAGAAGGCAATCCTATCCCAGATGCCACAGTAGACATTTGGCAAGCAAATGCTGCGGGACGTTATCGGCACCCACATGACAACAATGATGCACCACTGGATCCTTTTTTTCAGGGCTGGGCCATTGTTTCTAGTGGAACAGAAGGTGCATTCCGCTTCAAAACCATCATTCCTGGTGCATATCCTGTTATGCCCAACTGGACCAGACCACCTCATATACATTTTAAAGTCAGTAAAGCTGGCTTTCATGAATTGATAACCCAAATGTATTTCCCAGATCACCCCCTCAATGATGTGGATCACTTGTTACAAGGTAAGTCAAAAGCAGAGCAAGCCATGATGGTAGCCAAAGAAGTTCGCGACCAAGTTCTTAGTTACGACATCGTTCTGAATCAGGTTTAATCAAACCTTATGTGAAAGGTTACGGTTTGTGAGGTACG
>CAZVZJ010000016.1:0-22164 GCA_964631055.1 uncultured Marinicella sp. | reverse complement strand
ATCAGAGAAGACAACTCATCAAAGTCTACGTAAAGGTTACGGTTTGTGAGGTACGAGCAAGAAGTGGCCTTGAAGTAATCCGAACCCATGTTGTCCCTTGGTGAGTGAAACGAATCAGAGAAGACAACTCATCAAAGTCTACGTAAAGGTTACGGTTTGTGAGGTACGAGCAAGAAGTGGCCTTGAAGTAATCCTTTCAATGTCTCTTAGCCATGGGCTCAATCCCCAGTTTTTTAAATAAGGCCATGTCTTTATTTTCTTCAGGGTTTGCTGTGGTGAGTAGTTTTTCACCATAAAAAATTGAATTGGCGCCAGCGAAAAAGCACATGGCTTGAACGGCTTCGCTCATTTCATTGCGGCCGGCAGATAAACGAACCATGGATTTAGGCATCATGATGCGAGCCACTGCAATGGTTCTGACAAAGTCCAGTTCATCGAGTTTATCAATACCATGTAATGGTGTGCCTTTGACTTGAACCAGGGCATTAATAGGCACGCTGCCAGGGTGTTGTTCTAGATTGGCCAGTGCCATTAACATGCCACCGCGGTCACGTTGTGATTCACCCATGCCAACTATGCCACCTGAACAGACATTGATGCCAGATTGTTGGACATTTTTTAATGTATCCATCCGCATTTCAAATTTTCGGGTGGTGATGATTTTTTTGTAATACTCTTCTGAGGTGTCAAGGTTGTGGTTGTAGTAATCTAAACCAGCATCAGATAATTTTTTAGATTGATCAGCTGATAACATGCCTAAGGTTAAACAGGTTTCCATACCGAGGGCTTTAACGCCTTTGACCATTTCAATGACCTTGTCTAGATCTCTATCTTTAGGGCTGCGCCAAGCGGCTCCCATGCAGAATCGAGTGGCGCCTTGTTCTTTGGCCAATCCAGCTTGTTCAACCACAGTATCCACTGCCATCAAGGGTTCCGCTTTGACTTCGGTTTCGTAACGTACAGATTGTGGACAATAATTACAATCTTCCGGACAAGCACCGGTTTTGATGCTCAGTAAAGTACTGATTTGGACGTGATTGGGGTTGAAGTATTCACGGTGAACCTGTTGTGCTTGAAATAATAAGTCGTTAAATGGTTGGGCAAACAAAGCTTCAACTTCTTCAATGGTCCAGTCGTTTCTGATCGTTATGGTTTGGGTCATCTTAACGGTATCTAATACAAAGTGGTCAGTATGCTTTCAGACTTACGATTAGTCAATGCTTGAACATAAATTTCAAACGACTGTCAGATAAATTGTGCTTGGTTGTATGGCTAGCTTGTTTGCTTTATTTTAATCGATGATTGATTCAAAGCCATCAGTAAAAATAACATCAGGTAGCGGTTCGCCGACCAGTTGATAAACAGCTTCGCCACCCATGATATATAACTCACCATCATCACCTTCACCAAAACCTGTAACAGTGAAACTGCCTAAAAATGCACCCAGGTTATGGTTGACCCAGTTACTATTTTGATCAGGTGCTGCAGCCCAAAAATCGCCATCGCACCAATCGGTATAGAAATACCAGCCATATAAAATGGGGTGATCATTGCCCCTATAACGAAATCCACCAACCGCTGAACAATAATTGTTGCCTGGTGTATCATGTTCAAGTGCTGTAATGGGTAATTGGTGATCAGTTATTGCTTGACAATCAGCATTATTTAAAAAAACATCGTTATTTTCAAAACAAGGCCAGCCATAATTTTGTCCACCATTGCTTCCGGCTGGTAAGTGATTAAACTCTTCCCAAGCATCTTCGCCTACATCGCCAATAAATAGGTCTCCATTTAATCTATCAAATGAAAAGCGCCATGGGTTGCGGAAACCTTTGGCCCACATGGCAGTGCTATTGGGGTTGTCAGTGGGTATGGAATAGTTAACATCAGGGTCGGCAGGAAAGTCATCACCATCAATATTCAACCTTAAAATTTTACCCAAAAAACTGGCATCGTTTTGTGACTCAAAAATATTGAACCCCCCATCACCGGTACTTAAATATAGAAAATCGTCTGGCCCGAAGTGTAAATCTCCACCATTGTGATTACCGGCTAAGCCAGTTACTTTCAGAATTTTGTAGGCCGTATTTGGGTCAGCTAAATTATTATCCTGTGGTGAGACCGTGTACCTGACTAATTCGTTATCACCCTCGGTATTGCTATAAAAAACAAAAAAATAGCCATTTTGGAGGTGGTTAGGGTGAAAAGCCAGGCCCAATAATCCGCGTTCGCCGCCAGCTTGCACCAATTCGCTGATGTCTAGATATGCGTTGGGTAAATGGATGCCATTTGCTATGATCTTGATGACACCGTTTTGTTGTACTACAAATAAACGTCCACTGCCATCATTCGCTGACGTCACACCAACAGCTTGAAAAAAACCTTCACTCACCAAAGATACATCCACGCCAGCTGGTTGTGCATTCAGGTTTGTCCAAGTGTTGAATACCAGCAACACAGCTAAATATTTCTTAATAAACATATGAGGTTTCATCGTTTTATTTAAATTAAGTATACGACGTGCTTAATTGTTGGTAAATGAGTAAATGTTTGAATGGTATAAGTATCAGGTTAAAACGTTAGGGTTTATTGTTTCACTTTGTTGATAAAGTCTGTGAGTTGTTCATGGTTTTTCAAACCATGAACAACGTAGGTTAACCTATAGACAAGCCAAGCTAAAAGTATGATAAACCAACTGATTAATAATAACTTTAACCATGTGATATTGACAGTTCCAAGCAACATCCTGACAGACAGTATGGTCAGCAGTTGCGCCACTACAATTGCAGCCAAGGCAATACGCCACCCTTTATTGATGATGTTGGTTTTTTCGTAATCAGTCATTGGCATCATTTTAAGTTCATCATGACTTATCTCAAATACGGCGCTTAAGGCATTTAAAGTTTCTAGGGATGTGTTGTTATTGGTTTCTGCCCGTTGAATGGTTCTTAGACTGATGCCACTGATATCAGCCAGGTGTTGTTGTGTCCAACCTCTATTGAGTCTGTGCTTTTTTAGTTGACTCGATTCTATTTGCATTTCGTAATGATTCATATTGTTACTGAAACCTCAATTATAAGGCTTTTAGTAAACCATAATCACGCTCAATAAGTAACGTCATTCTTACGTCAAATTACCGCAAGTTAAGTTATTTGATTTGAAAAAATCAAAGTTTTAATCTGTTAAAATACTGAATTCAATCAACATCGAGTTATCTATGGCCGTTCATGAAGTTAATCATCCTTTAGTGAAACACAAACTTGGTTTGTTACGTCACAAAGATATTAAGGTCAAAGATTTCAGAGCTGTGGTGGCGGAAATAGGGGTGTTGCTGACTTATGAGGCCACCCGTGATTTACCAGGTAAGACGATAACTATTGATACTTGGGCGGGAGAAACTGAAGTACAGAAAATAAGTAACCAACAAATTTCTGTGGTGCCGATATTACGTGCCGGATTGGGTATGTTGGATGGTGTATTGCAGATGTTACCTGGTGCAGGTGTTTCGGTGGTAGGTTTTGCGCGGAATGAGAAGACTTTGGAAGCAGACATTTACTATGAAAAATTAGTGGCTGACATCAAAGGTAAAACGGTTATTGTGATTGATCCAATGTTGGCCACCGGTGGCACATTGGATGCGACCTTAGATATTCTCAAAAAAGCAGGTTGTACAAATATCAAAGGGATTTTTTTGGTGGCAGCGCCAGAGGGCCTGGCTCGGATCGAGGATAATCACCCTGATGTTGATATATTTGTGGCGGCCATTGATGACCGTTTAAATGATCAAGGATACATACTACCTGGATTGGGTGATGCCGGTGATAAAATTTTTGGTACAGTTTGAGTTATAACGAATTTGAAATATGATTGAACAGTTGCTCAATAAAACCACGTTGGCTCAATTGGCAAGTATCAGCGATGAGTTTGCTGCTGCTAAACCATTCAAACATGTGGTTATTGATGGTTTTTTTAATGCCTCGTTTTGTCAGTCATTACTGGATCAATTTCCAGATTTCAAAAATAAAGATGCGATTGATGAAAATCTACAAAAAGGTAGAAAAGCGGTGGTACAAACTGTAGCAAAAATAGGAACCAGCTATAAACAGTTGGATGATTTGGTTCAAAGCCAAACGTTTTTGACTGTGATGGAAAAAATAACCGGTATCGAAAATTTGATCTATGACCCTCATTACATTGGTGGGGGTACGCATAATAATTTAGATGGGCAAGAATTGGATCCGCATGTTGATTTTACTCATCACCCTTTGACAACACATCATCGAAGGTTGAATGTGATCGTGTATTTAAACCATGAATGGGATATTTCCTGGGGTGGTAACATTGAGTTTCATCAGAATCCCAGGCTCAGCCCGGATAAAGATCAAATCACAAGTATATTGCCTTTGTTCAATCGAGCTGTGATTTTTGAAACCCATAACCATTCTTGGCATGGCTTCCAACCAATACAGTTTCCTGAGCATCAAAAGCATTTGAGTCGAAAATCTTTCGCACTTTATTACTACACCGATAAACGTCAAGAAGCCATAGCCCCTCATTCAACCATTTATGTAGAACGTCATTTATCTGATCGGTTTGAATCAGGTTTAGAGCTTGGAGATGAGGATGTGGATCAGATCAAAGGTTTATTACACCGCAGAGATCAACATTTAGCACGCTTATACAAAACCATTACGGCACAAACCATCGAAGTCAGCGAGTTAAAAACGCAAGTTTTAAGACTCAAAACCCTAGGACTGAATCCAAGTAAGCAGGCCAAAGTCTTGGATCGACAAATGGAGCTGCTCACTTATGATGAAACCCGATTGTTGAATCGAATCCAGGAACTAGAAAATTCCACTTCTTGGAAAGTCACAGCTCCGATCAGAAAGCTCAAAAGATGGCTCAGTCGTCGTTGATGACTTTATGATAAGTTTGTGAACCGCCCCAGCCATCTAAAATTAATGAATTTATTTGGTTATCATTTCGATTAAAAGCCAGTTTGATCTTCAGACTATGGATTTTAAAGGTATTGTTGCCGACGAATGTCAAAAGTTGAAGTGGTTGTTTATGTGCATCAAAGAACAGTTGGTTGTTTTCCTTAATGATCGTGATATGGTTATTTGTTCCTTGGTGATTAAATCTGCCTATGAATTGATCTAATTGGTCGTTAGCTATAGGTACTGGAAACTCATGATCGATCATCGGAATGGACCTGTCCATAAGGTGAAAAGCGATGTCGTCAATGTTGTGTTCAGGGTTGGTGTTGGTGATGCCTGCTACAACTTTTTGTTGAATGGGGTCAAAGACAATGATTGAGCTGAATCCTGAGGTGCCGCCATTATGCCAAATATAACCCTTGGTATCTATGTGCCAACCAAGCCCTACTTTAAGGTGTCCTTGCTGATAGTGAGTGGTGGTTGCCATTTGCATGGCTGTTTTGAGCTCATGTTTTGAGTGATCAAGGTGAGCTATGCCATAGGCCAATAAATCCTCAATTGAGCTGCGGATGGAACCAGCACCTGCCAGGGCTTGAAATTGCCAAGGATCAACAGCATTCTTACCTGTATAGCCTTGTGCTAATACAGTTTCAGGAACTTGGTCCAAAAGCATATAAGTTTGATTTAGATGCAGCGGTTTTAAAACTTTTGTAGCTATTAAGTCATTATAGCTGGTATTTTCAATTTGAGACATGGTTTCACCTAATAAGCCCACAGCTAAATTAGAATAACCATAATTCTCACCAGATGTTTTTAGCTTGGCTTGGCTGATTCCGGTCAGTAATTGTTGACGATCATATGTGGCATATGGATCTGAAGAAAATGGGTTGAGGTTGTTCGGCATACGAGGTAAACCAGATGTATGCGTGGCCAATTGTAACAAGGTGATGGCTTGTTTTTTGTTGTCTATTAATTTGAAATCACCAGGCCATAATTTTTGCACAGGGTCTTTTAACTGTAGTTTCTTTTCATCAACTAACTTGGCCAATAACAGGCTGGTGAAGGTCTTGGTTATGGAACCGATTTCATAAACAGTTTTAGATGTGGCGACTTGCTTAATGGCCTTGTTTTGATAACCTTTGGCATAAAATTCCGTTTTCCCATCTGCAAATACGCCGATAACTATAGAAGGATTGAGTTGGTGTTCTATGCGTTGATCAACTTCAGCTTTAACAGACTCTGGGATTTTAGCTGATGATATAAAACAACTCAATAATAGCAGGAATGAGACTGGTTTCATTAGGATACTCAATGGTTGTGATCAATTATTTTATCGTTTTTATAGCGCGCAATAAATAGGGCGGTGGTCACGATCGACAGGTAATTTCGTTGAGCAAGAACATGACCAACAGCACTTTCAAGTTTTTTTTTACTGGTTACAATATTTAACCAATTAAATAAGCTATTGGAGCAGAGTAATGAAGGTTAAATTAATAAGTAAACAAATATTCTTGATGACGGCTATGTTAGGTTCAGCTGCAACTGTTCAGGCAGAAATGAAGCTTGATGAAGTTATAGCTGAGTACATAGAAGCCAAAGGTGGTATGGAATTCATTAACAATATGAAAACCATGAAAGCCAGTGGAGTGATGATAATGGGCCCAATGGAAGCGCCGCTTAATTTTACCATTAAGCGACCAAATAAGGTTTACTCAACTTTTGAAATTCAAGGCATGACAGGGATTCAAGCTTATGATGGAGAAAAAGGTTGGCAAGTGATGCCTTTCATGGGTAAAACTGAACCCGAATATATTTCTGGTGATGAATTAAAACAACTTCAGGATCAAGGTGACATAGAAGGCCCTTTGATTAATGCCGAAGCCAAAGGCAATGTGCTGGAGTTAATAGGTTCAACAGAAATAGAAGGCACACCTGTGATAGAAATCAAAGCCACCAAGAAAAATGGTGATGTGATGACTGTATTCTTAGATGAAGAATACAAATTAGAGGTGATGACTCGCGCTAAAATGTCTGCCATGGGTCAAGAGGTTGAAGCGGAAACTTATTTCAGTGATTACAAAGAAGTGGGTGACACAGGTGTTCCAGTGGCTCATTCAATGGCCGTTAAAGTAAATGGTACAGCTGCTCAAACCATTACTTTAGAAAAAATCGAGTACAACATTGATGTAGATGATGCGTTATTTAATATGCCGGTAGCAACAGAGAAAAAAGAAGCTGCCGAAGCTACAGAATAAACGGGAGTTGACCTTGAAAAAAATTACAGCATACTGGCTGATAGCGGGCATTTTGTTGCCCGCTTTTATTCATGCCAAAGAAATAAAAATAGATTCATATACTTTTGGCGGCCTGCAAGCACGGGCTATTGGGCCTGCCGTGATGAGTGGCCGCATAGCGGCCTTAGATGCGACGCATGGGGATACACCGACCATTTATGTTGGAACCGCCAGTGGAGGTTTATGGAAATCAAAAGATGGTGGTGTCGGGTTTGAGGCTATTTTTGATGATCACAATCAATCAATTGGGGCCGTTAAAGTTGATCCCAATAACCAAGAAAATATTTGGGTTGGCACGGGTGAGTCATGGGTGAGGAATACTGTTTCTGTGGGTGATGGTGTTTATCTATCAAAAGACGGTGGCGATAAATGGCAGCATTTAGGCTTAAAGAAGACTGAGCGCATTGCTGCCATAGAAGTCAGTAGTCAATCCAGTGATACGGTATTTGTATGTGCTACAGGCGCCTTGTGGAATGATGCCAAGGAACGGGGAGTCTATCGTACCCTTGATCAAGGCAAAACATGGCAACAAGTTTTGTATGTAAACCAATCTACTGGTTGTTCTGATTTAGTGATAGATCCAAATAACCCGAATATAGTCTATGCAGGTATGTGGGAATTTCGACGTTATCCTGATTACTTTACTTCAGGTGGCCAAGGCAGTGGCTTATATCGATCAGTCGATGGTGGTGACACATGGCAAGAGCTGACTCAAGGGTTACCTGAAGGTGAGAAAGGTCGCATAGCTTTGGCCATAGCCGCGTCACAGAGTACCACTGTTTATGCCACAGTTGAAGCTGAACAAACGGCTTTATACCGCTCAGATAACATGGGTAAAAGTTGGCAAAAAAAATCAGATTCAGGCATGGTACAAATGCGTCCTTTTTATTTTGGGGAGTTAAAAGTTGATCCATCCGATCCTGAGCGGGTTTATAAACCAAGCTTTATCACAGTGACCAGTGTGGATGGTGGTGAATCATTCAGTTCAATGTTCTCAGGCGGGTTTAATGTCGCCATACATCCAGATCATCATGCCTTGTGGATCAATGATAGAAACCCAAATCAGTTGGTGCTTGGAACTGATGGTGGCGTATATATCAGTTATAACAAAGGTGGAAACTGGCGTATGGTTGGTACCTTGCCTGTGAGTCAGTTTTACCATGTTTCTCATGATGATCAGTGGCCTTATCATGTTTATGGTGGTTTACAGGATAATGGTTCTTGGGAAGGCCCTTCCAGAGCTCCGGGTGGTATCAAGCCAGGTGACTGGAATTCAATTGGTATGGGTGATGGTTTTTGGGCTTTTGTTGATAAGCAAGATCACAACATCATCTACTCTGAATACCAAGGTGGAAAACTATTGCGCTTGAATAGACAAATTGGTGAATTAAAGAATATTCCACCAGTTGCCAGTGGACAGGAAGAAGAGCTTCGTTTTAATTGGAATACGCCATTACTGGTCAGCGAGACCAACATAGGTACCATATATTATGGATCCCAATACTTACATAAGTCGACTGATAAAGGTGAATCGTGGGTGACCATATCTCCTGACTTAACGACAGATGACGATAAAAGACAACGTCAATCAACCACAGGTGGTTTAACGATTGATAATTCAACAGCTGAAAATAATGCCACCATATACAGTATTGATGAGTCGCCCATTGATGGTGATATCTTGTGGGTTGGGTCTGATGATGGTTTGATTCATGTTTCGCAAAACGGTGGAGGCTCTTGGAAAAACATCAGCAAGAACATCAAAGGTGTGCCTAAAGGAACTTGGGTTTCTAGGGTAACAGCCAGTCCTCACCAAAAAGGTACCGCATTCGTTACTTTTGATGGTCACCGCACAGGTGACATGAAAACATATGCATACAAGACAGATGATTTCGGCCAAAGTTGGCAGGCCATGGCAGCCAATGACTTAGGTTATGCTTGGGTCATAAAACAAGACTTGGTTAATCCTGATTTGTTGTTTTTGGGTACAGAGTTTGGTTTATATTTAAGTTTAGATGCAGGTGGCACTTGGGCTCGATTCAAAGAAAATTTACCTAAAGTGGCTGTTCACGATTTAGTGATTCATCCAACTGAACATGATGTGATTCTTGCTACACATGGTCGAGGGGTTTACATCATTGATGACATTTCGCCTTTGCGGGCATTGACACAAGAGAGTTTAACTGAAGATGTGGTGATGTTGCCATCTCGTCCTGCGGTGATGGTTGAAGGCGGGGCACTACAAAGTTTCTCAGGTGGTAATGACTTTATTGGTGCCAATCCTTCAGAAGTAGCGGTGATCAGTTATTACCTGAAAAAGCGTCATATGTTTGGTGACATGAAAATCAATATTTTGGATGAAAACGATCAAGTGATCACCACCTTACCTGCTGGTAAGCGCCGTGGTGTTAATCGAGTGGATTGGCCCATGCGATTAAAAGCACCGAAGTTTCCTCCATCCACATCTTTGGTTCCTGGTTTTGAAGGGCCACGTGTTGCAGAAGGGACTTATAAAGTGGAGTTAATCAAGGGTAAGAAGAAGTTTTATTCAACGGTTGAATTAGTGCCAGACCCAAGATCTTCACATTCGGTTGCAGATCGTCAAGCACAGCAGGCCCTGTCAATGAAGTTATACAACGCCATTAATGACCTGACTTTTCAGCTCAGCCAATTAAAAGATGTGGTGACTCAAATGTCAGCAGTGACTGAACCTTCATCTTCCTTGAAGGGTAAGGCGAAAAGCTTTGAGGAATCTTATAAAGACCTGAACGCCCGCTTTACAGCCACTCAAAAAGGCATGATCACGGGTGAGTCAAAGCTGCGAGAACAGCTGGGTACTTTGTTTGGCAATGTGGTTGCTTACAATGGTAAGCCCAGTCAGACGCAAGATCGTCAAGCTGTCGACTTGATCCAAGAAGTTAAAGTGGCACTCAATGCTTCGCAGGAAGTATTGAAGAAACAATTACCTGGGATCAATAAAGCCATGGGTTCTGAACAAGGCATTAAACTGCTTGATCGAGTAACTTGGGATGAGAAAAATGGTATGGGGTTAGCTTCACCAAAAGTGAATAAAGCTTGGATTGTTAATGGCGCTCGTGTCTACCATTAACCGTATATGAATTAAATTATTGATTCATTGCGCTATGAGTTCGATAATAAAGGGGTGTTAAACACCCCTTTTCATTCCAGTTATGATTATTAAAGCCACCAGTCAAGATGCTCAGATCTTGAGTGAATTAGCCATGCGTTCTAAAGCGCATTGGGGCTATGATGAATCATTCATGTCACAAGCTCATGACGAGTTAACTTACGATGCTTCTGACCTAGAAGAACACACCACTTTTATTGAGATTGACAATGGTTTAACGATGGGGTTTTATCAATTGATTCATATCAATGATTCCACAGTTGAATTGGATGCCTTGTTTATTGAACCGAAGCTCATTGGACAAGGTCTGGGTCAGCAATTGTTTAACCATGCTGTATCTCAGGCCAGAGAATCAGGATATAAAACCATGAGTTTACAGTCCGACCCAAATGCAGAAGGCTTTTACTTGAAATTAGGCTGTGTCATAGTTGGTGAAAAGCCTTCTTTGAGTATTCCGGGCAGACTGTTGCCTGTCATGGTTTTTACTTTATAACGTTATTGTATTTTTTTACTTAGCCATTTTATGGCCCGTCTTAGCACAGCATCATCTTCGGTGTTAATCGGCTTAATGATTTCGTCAGGCATAAATTGCTCTCTGGGTGTGCCATCTACATGAAACAACTGTTCGGCAGGTATTTGATAGCCAATCCCCGTTCTGTCTAACTTAAAACTGTACACTGCACCAAGTAATCCTGCCATTTGTGAACCAATTACTTGGCCACGTTGCATTCCATGTAAGCCAATAGCCAGTCCTTCACCCATGCTACCTGTCCAATGGTTCACCAACACAACCATTGGTTTGTTATAAGTGATGCCTCTAGGTGCAACATATTCTGTCCAGAACCTGGTGATTTTTGGGCCGCCATCTCGATGTTCCTCATAGCGATGTTTTTGATAAGCTTGGTCAGTATTTATCAGTCGACTGATGATGCCCTTAGCAATATATGAATCTCCGCCACTTATCGTGTTTCTTAAATCCAAAACAAGCCCTTGGGTGCCTTTGAGTTGGTCAAGGGCATGATCAAATTCTTTGATCAATTTAGTTTGACCCAGGGAGTTATTGATTTTGATCAGGCCAAACTGGTCTATTTCTTCAATGTTTAATGCACTTTGTGTTGGGCGATATGCTAATTGATTTAAATCAATGGTGGATTTTTTTTGACCTAATGATAATTCAATGATTCTTGGTTCAGAATATTTGCCAGCCAATGACTTGTTGATGATCCACTGTTGGCTATTGGTTTGGCTTTTATCTAAACATAAGGTAGGAAAGCTTTGGATCACTTCATTTGGACTTTTCCCATTGATGGATAACAGTTCGGCTCCAATGTAGATTTGATCGGCGCTGACCAGTTGGCTTTGCCAATAATCATCAATTACATAAGTGTTATTTTTCTTCGTTAGTTTGATTGGTGAATTAAGTCGATAGGATTCTTGAATATTGGTGTTCATTATCATGTGGCTGTCAGTGAACTCTAATAAAAAATATTCAAAGAATAAAACCATATCAGATCGACTTTGAAGGGTATTTATTTTAGTAGTATAGTTGTTCTTGAGGCATGTCCAGTTGATGCTTCTTTGATCAGCGTAAGCATAATTATCTTTTAAGTTTTGCAGCATTATTTTAAAGTCATGTTCGACATCGGTTTGTAACTCAATTGATTCATTGGCTGTGGTGTCAAGTGTTTGAATCATCAAGAACGGAGCCAACCACAATGTTATAAATTTATTTTTCATAGGGTATTTAAAGATTAAAGGTAATAGTTTAGCTGAGTAAGGAAAACTGGTCTTGTAAGATATTGCAGCATAAGAAAGTTGCTGCCATTCATATGGGGCATTGAATTTGTAAGCCAGTTAATACAGAAAAAGTATCGAATGAATATATGCGCTTTAATTAACAGTAGGCTTGTTGGTAGGTCGAAGGCGTTACGCCTGTGATGTTTTTAAAATGTTTATGAAAGTGAGGTAAATCATAAAAGCCAAATTCCAGAGCACAATCTGTCAGGTCTATCCCTTGTGCAAGTAGGTTTTGACTCTTTTTAATCCTTTGAAAAATTGAATACTGGTTAGGTGTCATACCAGTTTGACTTTTAAATAATCGCATGAATTTAAATTTATCCAAATTAAATTGTTGTGCCCAGTTATCTAAATTAAATTTTGATTGATTAAGTGGAAGCTGTGATAAATCTAATAAAGTTTGGGTGTCATCAGCTTTTTCTTTTGATGTTTGGTGGTGTTGAACTAAACGATTAATAAGTTGCCAAGTAAGCCAATCAATTTGAGGTGAATTTTGATGCAAAAGAAGCTGCATTTGGTTTAATAACCTGGCCAAAACTGGATCGGAAATTACTGACTTGAACAGTGGAGGGTTGGACTGGTTTTTTGTTATTTTTGATTCCAGTAAAGTGGGAGGTAAATAAAGGGTGAAGAAATTGTGACCTGTTTTTTCATCACAGACAGTGGCATGAACTTCTTTGGGGTGGGTGATTGAAATCTGATTTTTAAATGCATGAATTAATTTGTTGTTAATTTTATTTTTAAACACTCCTTGTTTAGTTAAAGTTATTTGGAAAGTGTCGTGATAATGACTGGGAAATGACTGTTGATAAATGTTGGCGTCCAATGCGGATAAACCATCTAGGTGGTTGACTCGATAAAACTGATTTGAAACAGGGTTTTTCATTGAATCAATATTCTAAGATGTCGAATTCTTGAATGTTTTTCAACAGTAACAAGGTGTTTTTCTCAATTTGTATCCGGTCTTTAGAGTCGGCCAGTTTCCTCATTGAATCAGTGATGGCGATCCACCACCTCATGTGTCCTGCACTCAGCTGCGCAGCTACAGGTACTAAATCCCTGACCAATGCCAATGAATGCATACAGGTTTTTTTAAGAAATACCATACTTTCAAGGTCTAAATTATTGGCTTCAATCTCATCGATAAAACGTTGGATGATTTGTGGGTCTTTTTCCAGCGCAATAGAAGGCATGGGTTCGGCATGTTGACCTAAAAAACCAATATCAAGGTAGGATAAGAAACTGCGTAAAGACCCGCGCAACGATAACCACAATTCATTTTTACGTTGCATTTCTCGAGATTTTTGAAAGTAAGACAATAAGCCTATCCAGAAAAAACCTTCCAGACAAAAGCCAATTAATTCGGGTACTATATTATCTCTGAAGGCATTAGGTGCATTTTGAGCCATAAAAAATTGAAACAAAAAAAATGCAGTTAAACCGAAAATAGCCATTGGTGCATACATCAAGTATTTGTTCATTCTACAGCTCCATTGGTTTGATCAGCTTGGACATAGGCTGAAACCACAGCAATGATTTTTTCAGCTTCTTTGGCCGTTAAGCTCAAAGGCAACCCTTGTAAATAAACGATTAAATTTTCTCGCAAGGGTATGGGGATGATGTCGTCTTGGGTGCCGGCATGATGTAAGGCAATTGATTCCAAGGCGCGTTGTTCAGCAATGTCTCGCTTTTGAACTTGATTGGCAGGGGCCGAATTACTGCCAGAAGAACGAAAAGTTTCAGGACACTCCAAATAAGAAAAATAGTCATCAAGAGCCGACTTCAATCTGGAGTTGTATAAATTCATCGCTTCTTCTCGAATAGAAGAATCTTCAAGCTTATGGATTCTTGAACACAGTTCATCCACATCGAGTTGTCGCAAGTTGATTCGTTCATCAGCATTTACATGGTCTAATAGTTTTTCTGCTGCTGTTTTGCGACTCCTGGCAACACCTGGGTTCATGATCCCAGTCACTGCTGCCTCTTTGAGGAAGTTTAGTAGACCATCTTTGCTGTAATTATGATTGTCCATGTTATTATGTGCCTAGAAAAGTAGTTTATAATTTTAATACGAATCAACAACATAAAAGTAACAATCCTATGAAAAAATTAATACTCACTGTAACCTTAGTTGTATTGGCATCATTTGACACGTATGCTGCTGACCGAGTCACCGGCTTTGATTTTGCCACCCGTTCACCTGTTCTGGCCTCAAATGCCATGGCGGCAACTTCACAACCTTTGGCAACTCAAGTGGCTTTAGATGTCATGAAAAAAGGTGGTAATGCGATCGATGCTGCGATTGCTGCCAATGCGATGTTAGGCTTGGTTGAGCCAACTGGTAATGGTATGGGAGGAGATATATTTGCCATTGTTTGGGATGCTAAAACCAAAAAGTTGTATGGCCTGAATGGCTCGGGAAGGTCGCCAAAGTCGCTCACGAAACAGTGGTTTATCGATAACGGCCATGACAAAATTCCATCACATGGACCATTGCCGGTATCAGTTCCTGGTGCAGTAGACGGTTGGTTTATGTTGCATGATCGTTTTGGCAAACTGTCTATGGATGAGGTGCTTAAACCTACCATTGAATATGCAGAACAAGGTTTTCCTGTGACTCAGTTGATTGCTTACTATTGGAACAGGTCCGTGCCGTTATTAAGCAAATACCCAGGGTTCACAGAACAATATACTTTAGATGGCGTGGCACCTAAGGAAGGCGAAATTTGGAAAAACCCAGGTTTAGCCAACACCTTAAAAGCGCTGGTAAAAGGAGGGAGAGATGCATTTTACAAGGGCCAGATTGCTAAGACCATTGGTACTTATATGCAGGCCAATGGTGGTTTTTTGAGTTACGATGATATGGCCAGCCACCAAGGTGAATGGATTGATCCAGTCAGTACCAATTATCGAGGATATGATGTGTGGGAGCTTCCACCAAATGGTCAAGGCATTGCTGCATTACAAATTTTAAATATCATGGAACAACATGATTTGTCGAAAATGAGTTATGACTCGCCAGAGTATGTACACCTGTTTACTGAAGCCAAGAAAGTGGTGTTTGAAGACCGGGCTAAGTATTATGCTGATCCTGCATTCAATCAAATCCCAGTGGCCGAGTTAATTTCCAAAAATTATGCCAAAAAGCGGGCAGAGTTGATTAATTTGGAACAAGCTGGAAAGTCATACCCTGCGGGAAATCCTGCTTTAGAAGCAGGAGACACTATTTATCTGACCACTGCAGATGAGGCGGGTAATATGGTTTCTTTGATCCAGAGTAATTACCGTGGCATGGGGTCTGGTATGACGCCTCCAGGACTGGGTTTTATTTTACAAGACCGTGGTGAAATGTTTTCTTTGAAGGATGGACATTTTAATGAATTTGAAGGAGGTAAAAGGCCTTTTCATACCATCATTCCTGCCTTTGTAACCAAAGAGAATAAGCCATGGATGAGTTTCGGTTTAATGGGCGGTGCCATGCAGCCACAAGGTCATGCACAGATTGTGATTAATATGATAGATTTCGGCATGGATATTCAGGCCGCAGGTGATGCGCCAAGAATTCATCATACAGGTTCTTCTGAGCCGACTGATGAAATGATGACTGATGGCGGTGTTTTAAATTTAGAAACAGGCTTTCCATACAGTACCATCAGGGCCTTGATGCGTAAAGGTCATAAAATTCAATTTGCCAATGGTCCTTATGGCGGTTACCAAGCCATCATGAAAGCTGAAAATGGAGTTTACTGGGGGGCTACAGAATCACGTAAAGACGGTCATGCTGCGGGCTTTTAATTAATAATTTTATTAATTGTCTTTTTCGTACAGATTTTGTAGTATGTGTAAGTATTTTAATATTATGAATAAACAAGGAAGTTCTGCTGTTTTCTTGATAGTAGTATCTGCTGTGTTAGTTCAATAACAACCTCAAAAAGAACATGAAAAAAATAATTACCACAGTCAGTGCGATGACACTTACCCTGCCTACAAGCGCCACCGATAACAATGATAACAAGGTTAAAATAATAGGCCCTGATGACATGAAAGTGTTATATGCCAGTGAAGAAAATTTTAAAGGAAGTGGGTTTTTTGATTTAAAAGTAGAAAAAACAGTGCTTTGGTCTGGCGATAATGACAACAGTGGAGATGTCACATTAGGTGATAATCTGAAATATACAGTGAAAGTTATCAATTTGGAAGGCGTTGAAGCTGATAATGTTCAACTGTTTGATTTATTAGACAGCAAAATTCAATTAAATTTAGGCACAGTTGCTATCACTCAGGGTTTCGTCAACTCTGGAAATGACTTCTTTGACCCAACCACTTTTATAGATGTTAACTTAGGTAATATTGCTGCCAATTGGTTCGCTTTGGTGGATTTTGATGTCACCATCTCAAACTTAGAACCGGGAATCAATGTCATTAATAATTCAGCAGAAGTCTATGGTCCTTCTGGCTCATTTTTTATTTCCGATGACCCCAATACACCCTTATTTGACCCTACCCGAATTAATGCTTTTGGTGCCTTTCCTGATACTATTTATGCCAATGGTTTTGAGTTCAAAGCCAGTGGTGGTTTTTAATTACTGATTAAATTCAATGGAACGATATAATGCGGTAAATCAATACCATGCTTGGTATGAACATTGGCATCGTTATCATTGGATTGCTCCTCATTTAAATTCCAAAATTGTTGCTGATTTGGCTTGCGGAGAAGGTTATGGCAGTGCTTTGTTGGGGCAATATGCTGAACAAGTTTGGGCCATTGATATTGATCAGAAGACGATCCAATCTGCCAAAGAAAAATATCAAAGCCAAACGCATGTAAAGTATATTGCAGCTGATATTCTGCAAACACCCATGAAAAACGAAAGTATGGATGCAGTGGTATCTTTTGAAACGTTAGAGCATTTATCAGCGCATTCAGAATTGTTGATCGAATTTAAAAGAGTTTTAAAAAAAAGTGGTTTTCTGGTGATCTCAACTCCTGATAAATTAGTGTATTCATCATCAGGTGAACACAATGAGTATCACGTGAAAGAATTATCTGTTACTGAGTTTCAACAACTGATTAATGAACACTTTAATCATGCTATTTATTTTGGTCAGCAGTTACAAACCAATTCGTTAATTTCGCCAGTGCAAAGTCAAGCTAGGGGTACAAGTTTTCAGAACTTATTGGTAAAACAGGGCGATGAAAATGTACTTTTGACAAACCAAGAAAACCCCACTTATTTAATAGCTGTAGCCAGTAATGATTTGGATGCCATTAAACCATTCAGGCCATTGTCGGACTCTACTTTTAATGATGTAAATAACAGTTTATTTCATCATTATGAAGCCCAAGTCAAACGATTATTAGAAGCTGATAAAAGACTGGCGGCACAGGAGCAACAACTCAAACAACAAAGCAGTGTTATCACTCAGCTGCAAGCCAGATTAGGGTTGTGAATTAAGAAAGACCCAGTGCTTTTAGCCATTGACTTTGGTGATCCTCAAGCCAATAACCTTGTTCTACCCATTTCCACATGTCTTGACCATTTTTTGCTAACAGGTTTCGGTTTCGGTTGAAAGCTTGGAGTTGGTTGATCCAAAGTTGTATGTCGTTTTTTAGTAGAATTGCTGGACTGTGTTGGTAACAAGGTAAATCTGAAGCGATCACGGGTAAGCCTAATACGCCGTATTCGATTAGTTTCAGAGAACTTTTGGCTCGATTGAATGGGTTGTCAATCAAGGGTGCCACTCCTAAATCAAGCTTTAAACTTTTTAATTTAGCTGGGTATTGTAAAATATTGACAGGCTGATGAAATTCAAATAGGTCTTGTTCTAAATGAGTTGGTTGGTCGCCAAAAAATACCCAATCACAAAAGCTTTTGCTCTGTTTAACGACATTTATCAGCCAATCTAAGTCGGCTTCATGCTGACCTGCCCCTGCCCACCCAACTCTGAGTCGATCTTGTTTAAAATTAACTTTTGGTTTGTTTGACCAGACTTGATGAGACAATCTATTGGGTATTACCGAAATGTTTGAATGGTATGGATTAAAGTGCTTGGCCAATTCTGACGAGCTGACAATCAATCCATCTGCCAGGCTACACGCAAGCTTGATTCTGGTCCTGATATCACTTGGGATTGTTTTTGAAAAAGGGTTGTAAGCTGGAATGTCGGTTAATAAATCATCAATACTGATAACTACAGGTATGTTCAGTTGCTTCTTGTATTGATTCAATGCAGCAAGTTGGTGGTCAGCATAAAATCCATGCAACAATAACACATCGGCTTCCATCCTGTGTATCTCATATGGGGTTGGAGTTGATGGCAGGCTGTCATTTGCTAAAAAATGAATGCTGATCCGATTGTCTGCAGCCAAAGCATTCAATGGTGATTTAACGCGATAAAAACCACTGGCCCAGTCGTCTTGCGCATAAGCTATTACTCTGGGTAAGGTTTTTGGCGTTTTGAATGCTATGTTGTTCAGCTCTAATTGGCTGCTGCCTTTGCAACTGAATGCTTTCGGGTAGTGAGAGAAGACAGGTAGGTGATATGCGTCGCTGATGACTTTTTCACGTTGTTCATTGAGGGGTTTTAAGAGTTTGTACTTGTTATAACTTGGCAAGCCTTGTTTAGTGATTCTATCTGTAGCTGATATACCAATGGTTAAATTGTTTTTTTGTAATTGGTTGGAAATTTTTAAGGCAGTAAATAAACTGTTGTCTTGTTGATAAATTTTGTTTATCAGTTCCCAAGCATTGTTGTTGAACAGCCAAAAATCATCATCCAGCCACTCATGTTCATAAACAGATTTTGGATGGTTAAAGCGCATATCTTTGATCTGTCCTATGCCGGCAAAGTGATTGGCCGAACCTGTTTTTTTAGCGACCAAATACTGCCCAGTAACTCCTCTTGCAGCTGGAATGGTTAACACATCGAATGAATTTATATGCAATGCTTCAAGCATCGTTTGTAAACAGTAATTATCAGTGAAGCGAATGTTGTCTGCCATGATGAAAACGACAGAGTCACTGAAGTCATATGAGTTTATTAATTCTGTTTTATCAATCGCAGAGATGAACAGTGTTTGTACAGTTAGTGAATTTTTCCAAAATTGATTATGGTGCTGTTGTTTGAGTTTTTGTAAGGCTTTGCCTGTAAGGTGAGTTTCCACCAAAACCATAATTTTTTTGTTTGGCTGTTTATTAATTTTTAAAATGATTTGTTCTCGTTTTTTCCATTGAGTCACAAACTGCTGGTCTGGCATAGAATAAGTAAAAAATGGAAAGTGTGTTACTTGATCAGGGTGGTGTTGATACAAATGATCGAGTAAATTTGAAATACCAGACTGAGAAAAATTGAGATTTTGTTGGGCAAGTTGATGAACTGACTGAGGTTTCAACAACATACAGCTCATGTTTTTTCCGTTGTTTGAAATGTTTTGCCATGAGAATTTACCTAAAAATTGTGGTGCATAAGTGTGGTTTTGATGGTTGTGCAATGCAAAATCAGCTATACAAGCCAGCGCCTTATGTTGCGAAAAAAACACCACCCAGTTGCCAATGTTTTCATTGGTTAAAGTACCAGCCGTGATTACTAAGATCAATTTCTTGTTACAAACATGTTTGCTTGATAATGAATTAGAAACAATGATTATTGGATTGATCAAGTGTTCATTTAGGTTGTTGGTGGTTTCTTGGATCAATTCTTTATTCGTACCCAGAATAAGCACGTTCAACCCAATCGGTGCTGACTTCCAATCAGCTTCTGCTTCTAATGTCATTGGGGCATCAAGCCACTTTTGCATCACCTGGAATGCATCCGATTTTGGATTTTCAAGTAAGGTCTCTTTATTACACTCAGATAAAAAATTGAACTTATTTTGTTTGATTGATTTGCCATACAGTTTACTCAACTTTATATTGGGGTCACCATGACTAGCTGTGTACTCTATCTGTTTGATGCGTTTGTTTGATCGTTGTAAATCGATCATTTGTAACACTTTACTGACTAAATCTACTAAGTCGTTTGCTTGATATAATATGCCGTTTTTATTGTTTTTAATGCGGCTTGGGTAAGCCCCTATATTGGGTGCAACAACAGGAATGCCGTTGACCATGGCTTCAGTTAAAGTAATACCATAAGTTTCAGGCATTTGAGTTGTAAATACAATGATGTCAACACCTTTGAGTACCCGAGGTAAGTCAGCACTTTGATACGGTCCTCGTTTGATTATTCTGGTTTGCTCTAGTTGGTAATTATAGATGGGGTCTACTCCGCCTATGATTTGCCACTCTATATTTTGAGCTGACATTTGGTGGTATAAATCAATATATAGTTGGGCTCCTTTAAGCACTCCAAACTGTCCAAGAAATGCGATGTTGGCTTTTAAGTTACCTAATTGGCTGGTTGGTGTGGTTTGGCTCTCATAAAAACAAGGTGTGAGTATCGTAGATTTACTTAAAATGTCAGGGTATTTGTGTTGATAAAGTTTTACCAGGTAATTGCTGCAAAACTGTAAGTGGTTGGCATTCTGGATGTTTTCGTTCCAAATTTTTGCTCTCAAATTTATATAAGACTGCGTGGTTAAACGTGTTCTTTTTGTTTTGTCTTGTATGCATTGGACGCACTGCTTACTTTTGGATTCAGAAAATGGTTTTCCACAATAAACTTCCTCTTGTTTGAGTGAGCGTGTCAGACAAAATATTTGACATAATCCGCTGTGATCATGAAAAAACATGGCATAAGGAATACCCAGCTTAAAACAAATTTGAGGCCAAATAGCCGTACCAATTCCAACCATTGAATGAAAATGTACCATTTGAAAACCACCCCACTGAAGTAAGCTTTTAAAATGCATATCCAGGTTTTGGTTATACAGATCAGCTGGTAAGTTAAAAATGATATGTTCAGGGTTAAATCCACCCATGTTAATTTCTATGATATCCAATGATGATTTCACCATTGAGGTTTTATTTCTGCTTTTAACCAGAAGCGTATGGTGGAAATTTTGGTCAAATGATTCAATCAGGGATTTGGTGAACAGTTCTACACCACCTTTGTTGTCAATTCCATGAAGAATATGTAGCAATCTTGGTTTTGAGCTGGCTTGTTTTTGGAGCCATTGTTTGATGTAAATTATTGGGTTGGTTAGATTGAATTGTTGTATTTCATTATTGAAAGAAGGCCACCTCAAATCTAATAAGTCCTGGTGCTGTTGTTGTAATTTAAGTGATTGTTTTTTAAAGCTCTGCGAGCCTTGGTGATAAACATAAGCAGCGGGAGCACAAGCAATCTGCAACCCTCGTTGCCTGACCAGCATGGAAAAGTCACATTCTTCACCATAACCAGGATCGTAATAAGGGTCAAAGCCCTGAAGTTCTTTCCATATGTTCGGTTTTATTAACATACAAAACCCAACAGCTGTTGGAATTGGAAACCAAAAATCAGACAGTTGTTGTAGTTGAGTAATGTGCAGTGGGTTAATATCAGGCAGTGATAAAATGGTTGCATTATCAGACAGTGGGCATACTATTCCTATGCGTGAATCACTGGCGACTCTTAGCATGGCTTCTAACCAGCCTTCAGTGACCTCAGTGTCTGAGTTCAGCAGCACAATGGTGTGTTGGTTATTTTCTAGGTAGCTGTTGATGTTTTGCAAATATCCCAGATTGTGTTCCCTGGTAATTAACTGAATTTGAGGGTGTTTTTGTGGGAGTTCGTATAGATATTCTGTCAGTTTGGTGTCGGTACTTGCATCGTCTAATAACGTAATTTTTATTTCACTTGAGGTGTGTCTCAGTAATTTTGCTATGCAGCTACTTACAATTTGGAAACCATTGAATATTGGAATGACAATTTCAACTTGATTGATTGAATCAAGGTGATTGACTTTATTCACATTGTTTTTTTTGGTGGTTTGATCCAGGTATTTATGAATATTGTTCATCAACGGTTCCATATGTTTTTGTTGGTAATCATAGACGATGCTGTTGAG
>CAZVZJ010000015.1:0-65055 GCA_964631055.1 uncultured Marinicella sp. | reverse complement strand
GGATCCGTTGAAAAGCTCCAACGAATATGCACAGTTTCGCCAAGATAAGACGATAGGTCATGCGAAAATGGATCAAAACCTGACGATACGCCTCCGAAAGCGCCTTGAGTAGCTGGGTAGCCACAACCATTAATAGGTGGGTTGAGGGTTTCGCTGAAATCACTTGGGTATCCGCCTACAGGTGGTAGGTCATTCCAATTTGTACCGCCATCGGTAGAAATTTCTACTACCACTCCATCCCATTCGGCTTCAATTTCGAACCAAGCTTGATAATCAATGGAAGGCGTGCCTGAACTAGGTATGGACAGTTCTGGTGAAACCATTCGCGCACAAGTATTGGATGTATAAGTATTGGCTCCTTCAAATGTGCTTCTGTAACTGAGTGAGCCATTACTTGAGCGATCATTTGATACTGACCATGTACCCGACATATTCATCAGTAAGCTGTTATCAACATCATCTGTGATGACGCCAATGTTATTGGATGGTGTGCCTATTGCTGTACTGGCTAACTCTGGTGAAATTTCTGAGGTATTACCATTGTTAACTGCCTCGATACGATAGAAATAAACCTGTTCCGCATCAGCAGATAAATCGCTGTAGGTCGTTGCATTATTTACAGTAGTTACTAAGTTGCCAGTATCTGGAACAAAATTATGGTCGATTGAACGATAGATGTTATAACTGACATCTGAAACGCTTGGACAATTACTGTTAGCCGCAGGCCAAATTAAATCAATAGTACAACTGGCCCCTACGTTATTGGCTACCGATGATTCGGCAGCACTGAATTGAGGTGGTAACAAACAGGCTTGGGTTGAAGTCACATCAATACAATTGGTATAAGCACTCTCAAAATCACTGTTGAATGCCCTGACTTGATAAGCATAGTCATAGCCTCCCGTAGTATTTGAGTCAATGAAAGTGTTACTGTTACTACCACCAATATAACGCATGGTGCCAGGCTGCATACTGACACATGTACCATCGTTGCGATAAATTTCATAGTAATCGGCATTATTGGCAGCGTCCCAACTCAAGTCAATTCCAGTCAAACCCAAATCTGTGGCAATTAAATTGCTTGGGTCACCCAATGTTAATGGGTTAGCACTGCCTAAATCACCTGACACAACCAACGCAAATCCTTGAAGATCAGAACCCGCGCTGCCATCTCCAGGGATATTAGGGGCAGTGACTGTGATTTGATAGTTACCACTCACAGGGCTGGTAAATCTGATTTGTTCCACTGTATTAACTACATCTGCACTGCCACCGGTGGTAGACACTTCACCGCTGAAATTGTTACCAAGGTATGTATCGTCAGGTGTAACAACTTCTAGGTCAAGGTTGTTCACCAAAGTAACTGCTGAGCCAGTAGGTCCAGGTACATCATACCAAACTAATGTGGCACGAAATTCTTCACCAGCCAATACATCGACGTTAAATGTGAGGTCTTCTGAAGTGCTTAAACCATTTTCATGCGTAATGTCCCAGAACTTAAACTTTCGATCATCACCATCAAAGTACATGGTGTTTTCTAACCATACTTTACCCCAACCAGCTCGGTTAGAGAAAAAGCCAGGGCCAGTATCAGTTCCATTAAGTAACATGGCTTTCATCAATGAACCACTGGGTGTGAAGCTATCATTGCTGGTTTTGGTGCCTGTTGGGTAAAAACCGTCCATGAAATATTGACGTAATAATGCAGTCGCACCCGCTGTAATGGGGGTGGCCATAGAAGTACCGCTGGTGGTTCTGCGCGATGGTGTGTCTATGTTACTGCTGTTATTTGTATCTCCGGCTGCAGAGCCAATAGAGGTTCCTGTAGCAGATATGTCAGGCTTGAGTCGGCCATCGTCTGTGGGTCCACCATTTGAAAAGCCAGCAACAGCATCACTGTTGCCATGATTTAAAGCGCCAACAGTTAGGGTACTTTTTGAGTTGCCAGGTGAAGCAGTGGTGTTGGTGAAGCCATTGTCATTACCAGCAGCGAATAGGACAATCATGTTATCCAATGAACGCAAGGAATTATCCAGAGCCTGATCAGATGACACATATTCTCCCAAGGTGGGGGCACCATAACTGTTAGAGTGAATGTTTACTCCCGCGTCATAAGCTTGTTGCCACATGGGTGAAGAACCTGAGCCAGTTAATCCCGTGTTACTGCCAATGTCTTGAAATAAGATTTGAGCGTTGGGTGCCATACCGTCATCATTGTCATAACCTGAAGATGTAGGAGAAGAGGTGCTGGGTAAAGGTGATTCACAGGCGCCTATACAATCTTCTCTATCACCTGCAACAGAGCCTGATACATGGGTTCCATGATTGGTACCATTATCGTAGGCAGCAGCACCTGGCATGGTCCAGTAAGCGATTACTTTTTGATTGGGGAAAAGGGTACCTTGGACTGGAGGGAAAACATCCTCAGCGTCTGTAATTGCAGCATTGACACCTGAACCGTTGTTGTAATTGACGAACCAATCTTCATTTCTGTCTAAACCTGAATCTGCAACGCCTACGATTTGGCCTGTGCCATAAATGCCTTGGTCAAATATGGGCGTAACAGTTGGGCGATATGTATTTCCTGAACCACCTGAAGTGGAGGCGGCTTGAACGGCTGAGACAGCTTCTGTATTTAAGAATGTTTGCGCTCGATATAAATTGATCCATTGAACAGCTTCCAATGAAGCCAACGAGTCTAAAACCTGATTTAATTCATTTGCGGCAACTTGAATGCCCAGTTCGCCGTTATTTTCATAACCATTGATATCAATAAAATTGGCATTGGGAATAGCTTTTCTGATCAAAGGTTTTAGTTTTTTTGGATCGTAATCCTTGAATGACTGGATGGTAATGGGGTAGCTGTTTAATGCGGCTCTTTGATCTGTCCATAAACTAGGGGCCACTTTAAAGCCGGCTTGATATG
The DNA here is from genome assembly GCA_964631055.1 of uncultured Marinicella sp. Lineage (GTDB taxonomy): Bacteria > Pseudomonadota > Gammaproteobacteria > Xanthomonadales > Marinicellaceae > Marinicella. The sequence goes on along the minus strand of CAZVZJ010000015.1, from coordinate 62,129 downwards.
AACCAAACCAGCGTATTTCTTGATTTTGTGAAAGTTTTTCTTTATCGGACTGGTTCCAGTTAACCACATAAGCATCATTAGAAAAAGATTGGACAACTTTAAAGCCATTGTTTTGTAACCATTTGAAATCACTTTTTCCGGCTTCAAACTGAACAATACCATAATGTTTTGATGGTGAATTTGATAGACCACTGTTTTCAAAACTTAAAACTTGTTCTTTGGGGTCAAATATACCAACAGCCAAAACTAATTCATTGCTGTTGATGGCTTGTTTTATTTGTTGAGGATTGGGTTGGTTGGAAAGTAAGTTTTCAATTTCAGCAGTCACGTGGGTTACGCTACTGAGCATCATGGCTGCAACCAAAGGCTTTAGGGTAATTTTTTTCATAGGTCCTCTTTTTTAATAATAATGTACTTGAGAACTGTTTATTCTAAATCATAGCCAAGCCAATTGTAATCAAGATTGAATTTTTGTTGCAGGGATAATCAATCCGTTTAATCATCTTTGACGCTAAAGATCATGATCTGATACAAGATTGATTGAATAAATTAACGGAGTCACACAATTAGTGAAATTGTTTTGATGTGACTGACAAAGCGTTGTATTGAATTTAAAATTTATCAGCTTTTAGCCAACTCCAACCAAGTTTCAACAACGGTATCAGGATTCAGCGAGACACTTTCAATGCCTTGGTCGAGAAGCCATTGGGCTAAGTCAGGGTGGTCTGATGGGCCTTGACCGCAGATGCCAATATATTTTCCACGGCGTTTACAGGCTGAGATCGCCATGGCCAGCATTTTCTTCACCGCAGGATCTCTTTCGTCGAATAAGTCTGCAATGATGCCTGAGTCGCGATCTAAGCCCAGCGTCAGTTGGGTCATGTCATTTGAGCCTATAGAGAAACCATCGAAAATATCCAAAAATTCATCAGCCATCAACGCATTGGATGGCAGTTCACACATCATGATGATCTTTAAGCCATTGTCACCTTGTTTTAAACCGTTTTTGGCCATTAAATCTATCACGCCTTGTCCTTCGGCCAAGGTTCTGACAAAAGGCACCATAGCCCATACATTGGTTAAGCCCATGTCATCACGAATGAATTTGAGGGCTTCACATTCCATTTCGAAGCAATCAACAAAAGAATCATCTAAGTAGCGTGAAGCACCACGGAAGCCTAACATCGGATTCTCTTCATTGGGTTCATATTGTTTACCGCCAATGAGGTTTGCGTATTCATTAGACTTAAAATCTGACAGCCTGACAATGACTGGCTCGGGGTTGAATGCTGCAGCTAAAGTTGAGATTCCTTCGGCCAGCCGTTTAACAAAATAATCTCTGGGTGAGGCATAGGCGGCTACCATTGGATCAGTGATTCGCTTAATGTCATCTGGTTGGTTGTCGTAGTTAAGCAAAGCTTTAGGGTGTATACCAATCATGCGATTGATGATGAATTCAAGCCTGGCTAAACCAATGCCAAAATTAGGTAAATTTTGAAAATCAAAAGCTCTGTCAGGATTGCCGACATTCATCATGATTTTTAATGGCGCTTCAGGCATGTTTTTCAGGTCTGTGGTGTGGATATCAAACCCCAGCAAGCCTTCATAAATAAAGCCAGTGTCACCCTCGCAGCAGGAAACTGTGACTTCTTGTTGGTGTTTGATTTTGTTGGTAGCATCACCACAACCAACGATAGCAGGTATGCCTAATTCACGAGCAATGATGGCGGCATGACAGGTGCGTCCTCCGCGATTGGTCACAATAGCGGCGGCTTTTTTCATGATAGGCTCCCAGTCTGGGTCTGTCATGTCAGTCACCAATACATCACCAGCATTGATTTCATCCATTTGCGCAATGCTTTTAATAACTTTAGCTGTACCTTGACCTACTTTCTGACCAATACTTCGGCCTTCGCAAACCACTTGTCCCGTTTTTCTTAGGGCATAACGTTCTATTTTCTGCCCCTTACTTTCGCGAGATTTAACTGTTTCAGGCCTGGCTTGTACAATGTACAACTCACCGGTAACACCATCTTTAGCCCACTCTATGTCCATGGGTCGTCCATAGTGTTTTTCTATGATCATTGCTTGTCTGGCCAGTTGCTCAACTTCATCATCGCTGACTGAAAATTGTTGACTGCGACTGACATCAATATTGAGGGTTTGAACACCGCCTTCAGCATAGGTCATTTCAATGGCTTTTGAACCCAGATTTCTTCTTAAAACTGCTGGTTTTTTAGCTTGAATTGCAGGTTTATATACATAAAATTCATCTGGGTTAACAGCACCTTGTACCACCATTTCTCCCAGGCCGTAAGATGAAGTAATGAATACCACATCATTGAAGCCCGATTCAGTGTCCATGGTAAACATAACGCCACTGGCAGCGATGTCTGAACGAACCATCTGTTGAACACCTACAGACAAATACACGTCATCATGTTCAAAATTATGGTGAACTCGATAAGATATGGCCCTGTCGTTATACAAAGATGCAAAAACTTCATGGGCTTTGGCTACTATTTCATCGGCACCATTAACGTTCAGGAAAGTTTCTTGTTGTCCGGCGAATGAAGCATCAGGCAAATCTTCAGCAGTTGCTGATGAGCGTACTGCAACAGAAAAGTCAGTGCCTAAATCTGCTTTCATGGTTGCATAGGCATCTCTGATTGCTTGTTCTAATGGAGCCTGGAATGGTGTTTCAAGCACCCAAGTTCTGATTTTTTCTCCAGCAGTCCTCAGGTCATCTAGGTTATTGGTATCTAAGTTTTTGAGCTCAAGACTGATTTTCTGATCTAAGCCTGATGTTTGTAAAAATTCTTTGAATGCATCAGCGGTGGTTGCAAAACCACCTGGTACTTGAACGCCTAAAGCATTTAAGTGGGTTATCATTTCACCTAAAGATGCGTTTTTGCCACCTACTTGGTCTAAATCTTTGAGCGTTAATTGGTCAAGTTTAATGATGTAATCAGACATGAATTTCATTGGGTTCAGAAAAGTGATATTCTATATGAGAGCCATCTATAAAAAAACCGATTTTATGAACGAACCCAAAAAATGTGCCATTTTTTATGTCTCAGATGGTACTGCCATCACCGCCGAGACAGTTGGTCGCAGCTTAATTACACAATTCACAGGCATCGATTTCATTGAGAAACGTTTGGCTTTTATTAATGACATTGAAACAGCGCAAGGCGCGGCTGAAATTATTCGCAATACCGCGTCAGATTATCAACCGCTGGTAATCAATACGGTGGTTGATATTGAATTGCGAAAAATCATTCATTCAGCTGGAGGCTTGAAATTAGATCCATTCAATCGTCTGTTACGAGAAATTGAAGATGGCTTGGGAATTAAAAGTGACCCAGGAGTCGGGCGTGCCCACAGTATGGCTGACAGTAATTCATACAATGATCGGATTGAAGCAACCAATTATGCCTTATCACATGATGACGGTGTTAACTTGAATTTGCATAAAGCAGACATGATCCTATTGGGCGTCTCACGCAGCGGCAAAACTCCGACATGTTTGTATTTAGCTTTACACTATGGTTTAAAAGCCGCCAATTATCCTATAACAGATGAGGATCTAGAGCGCATGAGATTACCAGGTGATGTGATGATGCACAAAGATAAATTATTTGGTTTAACCATTGATCCATTCAGGCTTTCACAAATCAGAAGTGAGAGAAGGCCTAACTCCAGATATGCGCAATTAAGAAAGTGTCAGAACGAAGTCAGTGATGCAGAAGTGATTTATCATCGCAATCAAATTTCATTTTTAAACACAACACATACCTCAATTGAGGAAATTTCAGGTAAGATAATGATAGCATTGGACTTAAATAAAAGGCTGTACTGATATAAAACACAAGATAAATGATTTTAACTGAACAATATTTGACCCACCGACAGTATGTTAGACGGCATAACATCAGCTTGATGCAGTTACATGAGTTCAATCATAAGTTACTGGTACATTTGTTACCTGAATTTGCAGCGGATGCAGTCCAATACCATTCAACCATAAAAAATAAACCCACCTTGCAGATCAATATTCGCGAACGATTTAAATTCACCACGGAAATCTCCATGTGTATGTTGTTTGATGATGCCGTATCAGATGCATTGGTCATTAGGTTATATCATGATGCAGAATTAGCTGAGTTGATATATTCTAACGAGTTTGAAAAACAGTTTCGCCAAATGGGTGGCAAGGTTGATATCAAAAATCAAGCCAATTTACGTTACAGTCAAAACTGTTTTTTAAACAAATGGCTGATTTATTTACTAGAGAATCAATTTGATTCCACAACATGGGTTGCCATAAAGTAAAGATACCAGACACACTGATTACAGCAAAGAGAAAGTTATCATGAAGCCAACCGATATTACTGATCCAGAATATTTCCATAAAGTGGTCGATTGTCAATATGCCTGTCCGGCGCACACCCCAGTTCCAGAATACATCAGGTTGATTGCAGCAGGTCGGTACAATGATGCTTATATGATCAATTGGCAATCCAATGTTTTTCCAGGTGTATTGGGTAGGACCTGTGACAGACCTTGTGAACCTGCATGTAGGCGAGGCCGGGTTGAAGAGGAACCGGTTGCCATTTGTCGTTTAAAAAGGGTGGCTGCAGATAATAAATCTGACATCAGTGATCGATTACCTGAGGTCCCCAAGAAAAAAAATGGTAAGAAAATTGCCCTGATTGGAGCTGGGCCGGCTTCTTTAACAGTGGCCAGGGATTTAATGCCTTTGGGTTATGAGATAGATTTATATGATGACCAAAAAAAAGGTGGCGGCTTCATGCGTTCACAAATACCTTCTTTTCGATTGCCAGAATCTGTATTGAACGAAGAGGTTGACTACATTCTAGACATGGGTGTGGTGACTCATTTCAATCAAAAGGTCACCAGCATGAAAGACATACTTGGGCAGTCTTACGATGCAGTATTTGTTGGTACAGGAGCTCCTAGAGGCAGGGATTTACCGAATTTACCTGGGCGAAGTGAAGGTGATGCCAATATTCATATTGGTATTGACTGGCTGGCTTCAGTGGCTTTTGAGCATGTTGAAAAAATCGGTAAAAAAGTTCTGGTTTTAGGAGGGGGTAATACTGCCATGGATTGTTGCAGAACGGCCATTCGCCTGGGAGGTGAGGATGTGAGGGTTGTGGTCAGAAGTCCCAAAACAGACATGAAGGCATCTCCATGGGAGATAGAGGATGCTGTGCATGAAGACATTCCAATGTTTGAAAATCATAACCCCAAAGCATTTGTTACTGAAAATGGTCGGCTGGCAGGCATGTTATTCGAATTGGTAGAGCCAGTATTTGATGACCATGGAAAACGGACTTTGGTGCCAACAGGGGAAGAGGTGTTGATGCCATGTGATGATGTATTGATGGCCATTGGACAATTAAATTCATTTCCTTGGATTGAACGTGATATTGGTATTGAATTCAACGATTGGGAAATGCCTGAAGTCGATAGAACCACATTTCAGACTTCTTTACCTCAAGTTTTTATTGGTGGAGATGCCGCATGGGGACCCGAAAATGTGATAACAGCAGTGGCGCATGGGCATCAAGCAGCTATTTCTATACATAAACATTGTCATGCGGAGGATACGAAAATACGCCCTGCACCAGACTTTAATTTGGTCAGTCAAAAAATGGGTTTTCATGACTGGTTGTATGATGCCCATATTTCAGATGATGACCGTCATATTGTGGCAATGGTTGATAAACAAAAAGCCATTTCAAATCGAAAGATGGAAGTTGAGAAAGGCTTTGATTTATCACAAGGGTATGAGGAAGCCATGCGCTGCCTGAATTGTGATGTACAAACCGTTTTTGAAACTGATCGTTGTATTGAATGTGATGCTTGTGAGGATATTTGCCCTGTTGATTGTATAAATTTTATTGAAAATGCCGAGGAAGGCATTTTGCGTGATCAGTTGAAAGTGAAAGCCAGTAACGAAGATCAGGAGTTGTATGTATCTGGAGAATTAAAAACTCAAAGGGTGATGGTTAAAGATGAAAATGTTTGCTTGCATTGTGGATTGTGTGCTGAAAGGTGTCCCACAGGTGCATGGGATATGCAAAAATTTTTATTGCACGAAGCCACCGCTGGAAAATAAAGGCGTTTTAGATGAATGATACAACAAGCAACAAAAACATGAAGATTTCTGCCACCAATGATTTTGTGATTCGGTTTGCCAATGTCAACGGTTCTGGCTCAGCATCTGCTAATAATTTATTCAGTAAAGCAGTGTTTCGTTTAGGTGTGCCGGTTTCATCAAAAAATATTTTTCCATCGAATATACAAGGATTACCCACTTGGTTTGAAGTCAGGGTCAATGAACAAGGTTTTTTGGGTAGACGTGGGGGCTATGATTTTGTGGTAGCGGATAATGGTCAAACCATGGTCAGAGACTACAATGAGTTAAAGTCAGGTGGATACTTTTTTTATGATTCATCCAAAAGATTGCCCAACACATTCACTCGCAAAGACGTCATTGAAATTGGTATACCATTGACGCGAATCAGTCATGCCAACTACACCGATCCGCGTCAGCGGCAAATATTCAAAAACATCATTTATGTGGGTGCATTGGCCTATTTGTTGGAAATGGACTTTGCAGTTTTTGAAGCATCAATCCAATCACTTTTTGACAAAAAACCCAAGTTAATTGAGCCCAATATCAATGCGTTGAAGTTGGGTTTTAGGTATGCTGAGGAACATCATAACAATGTTTGCCAACTTAATATTCACAGGCGTGACTTGAACGGTGATCAAATACTTATGGAAGGCAATGCTGCAGCTGGATTAGGCGCGGTTTATGCTGGAGCCACAGTTGCCGGGTGGTACCCAATTACACCTTCTACCTCAGTCATTGAGGCTTTTGAAAAATATTGTAAGGCTTACCGAATAGATACAGAATCAGGCAAGAATAAGTTTGCTATTGTGCAGGCTGAAGATGAGTTAGCAGCCATTGGTATAGTGATTGGGGCCAGCTGGAATGGCGCGCGGGCATTTACAGCGACATCGGGACCAGGTGTTTCATTGATGAGTGAATTTTTGGGTTTGGCGTATTTTTCAGAAATTCCAGTGATGCTTATGGATATTCAACGAACTGGGCCAAGTACAGGAATGCCGACCAGAACACAACAGTCCGACATCCTCAGTGCAGCTTATGCTTCACATGGGGATACCAAAAATGTGTTGTTGTTCCCTTCTGATCCCAATGAATGTTTTGAGATGACGGTTGCTGGTTTTGACCTGGCTGAGCGTTTGCAAACTCCGATCATTCTGATGAGCGATTTAGATTTGGGGATGAATGTACACCAATGTGACCCCATTGAATGGGATGACGATCGAGAATATGACCGAGGTAAAGTGTTGAATGAACAACAGCTGACAGATTTAAGTGAAAAGTGGGGGCGTTACCTTGATGTCGATGGTGACGGCATTCCCTACCGCACCATTCCGGGTACCCATCCAGAGAAGGGCGCTTATTTTACCCGTGGTTCTTCGCATGATGAATATGCGGCTTATACAGAAGATGGAGAAGTGTATGCCCGAGGCATGCAAAGATTGCTCATTAAATGGGATACTGCAAAAACCATTGTTCCTCAAGCTGAAGTTGAAGACAGTGGAGGTGACATTGGCGTGATTTACTATGGCACCAGCAACTATTCCAGCCAAGAGGCTTTGGTTCAGTTACGTGCCACACAGGTCATTGACGCCATGAGAATTAAGGCTTTTCCATTTGGTGAAGAAGTGAATGCGTTTATCGCTACTCATGAAGTGGTTTTCTTGATCGAACAAAATCGTGATGCGCAGATGAAAACTTTGTTGATCAATGAACTGGCGTTAAACCCTGCTAAGATCATTCCGGTTCTGAATATAGATGGCATGCCCATTACTGCAGAATTTTTAGTCACAACCATTCAAAATCATTTGGCCCAATTGAGTTTTACTGCGATCACACAGGAGGCATGAGATGACATTTGTTCGACCGAATTTCAGACACCCAGAAAACCACAGCAATGAGATAGGCTATTCAATTAAAAATTATGAAGGTGCTTTATCAACTTTATGTGCAGGTTGTGGACATGACTCAATCAGCGCGGCCATTATAAAAGCTTGTTTTGATTTGAACTTAGAGCCTCATAAGATTGCTAAAATATCTGGTATTGGCTGTTCTTCAAAAACCCCGACTTATTTTTTAGGTAAGGCCCACGGGTTTAATTCTGTTCACGGTCGAATGCCTTCAGTCACCACTGGTGCAAACATGGCGAATAAAGACTTGTTGTATTTAGGTGTTTCTGGCGATGGAGATACGGCGTCAATTGGCATGGGACAATTTGCTCATGTGGTCAGAAGAAACCTCAATATGGTCTACATAGTTATGAACAATGGTTGTTATGGCTTGACCAAGGGGCAGGATTCAGCAACCGCAGATAAAGGTTCTGCCAGCAAAAAAGGGGTTCCTAGTTTGTTTGATTCAATTGATCTGTGTCAACTGGCGCTCCAACTAGGAGCTGGTATGGTGGCCAGAAGTTTTTCTGGGGATAAACAACAATTGATACCAATGGTCAAAGCCGCGATCAAACACCCAGGTTTTGCATTTATTGACGTGGTATCGCCTTGCGTAACTTTTAATAACACGCCAAATTCAACCAAAGGATATGAATGGGTTCGAGACCATTTAGAAGCCACTGGCGCCATTGACTTTATACCTAGCCAATCTGAAATCACCATAAATTACCCTGTAGGGAGTTCCAGAAAAGTGACATTGCATGATGGCAGTGAACTGTACTTAAAGAAAAACACTGAAGATTACGATTTAACCAGTCGTAAAGCAGCGATGAATCGCATTGAAACAGTTAAAGAACAACAAAAAATATTAACTGGGTTGATTTATCATAACGAAGCCGAGCTTGATACGCATGGTAAAATTGCTACTGTCGATAAACCTTTGAATGCATTGTCGCAACAAGAATTATGCCCAGGTTCAAGGGTGTTGGATCAATTGAATGCACAATTAAGGTAATTCACTCATAACATTTATCTATAAGGAAAAGCCAATTTTGGACAAGCATTATTATTATCAGAATTCAGTACAATGTGTAGAAGCAGAAATCGATTTTGTTGAAGCCACTTATCATGATTTAAAAGGTGTACAAGCCAGAAAACTCAGAGAAGATTTTTGTGGTACTGCACAGACGGCTTGCGAATGGGTGGGTCGAGATGAAAACAATCTGGCATGGGGCGTAGACTTGGATGTTTTGGTATTGGATTGGGGGCATAACAATAATTTAGCGGCACTGACACGACAACAAAGACAGCGTATTACGTTGCTAAATGAAGATGTGATGCAGGCATCTATTCAACAACTGGATATTGTGCTGGCAATGAATTTCAGTTACTTCATCTTTATGGAAAGGGATTTGATGATTCGTTATTTTAAAAGTGTCAAAAACTCGCTACAAGCCAATGGAGTTTTTTTCTTGGATGCTTTTGGAGGTTACGAAGCAGCCAAGGAATTGGTTGAAGAGCGGGCATGTGAGGGTTTTACTTATATTTGGGAGCAAGCCACATTCAATCCGATTAATTCTCAAATGCAATGCTATATCCATTTTGTAACCGATGAAGGTGTGCGCATGGATAAGGCTTTTGATTATTATTGGCGTCTTTGGACTTTGCCTGAAATCACAGAAATGCTATTAACAGCGGGTTTTAGAACTGCAGAAATTTACTGGGAAGGAACGGATGAGAAAACAGGTGAAGGTGATGGTATATACACTCAATCTAAGATAGGTACAGCCGATGCCGGCTGGGTTTGCTATATAGTGGCTGAAAAATAAATAAAGATTGGTCGTGTGTTTGTGGTTATTCTGCTAATTTTTTGATGTCTTCTCGAAGACTTTCATGTTCTTTGGTGTTCAGTTCAATGGTTCTTTTCAAGCTGGCAAAACTGTTCATATCTATTTGAGTCCATTCAGCGCCAAAAGTATCGCCTTTGATATGAATGACTTCGATATTCATAATGATAGCAGGTGAATTATCTACAGGAATGCTGAGGCGGTATAAGCCACCAATTTCAGGTTGGTGGTTTTTGGGACAGGAAAGAGAAACACCTTTGAGTGAAATATCTAACATCAACGAATCCAAAGCTTCCATGCCAGAATACAGTGTGACATTTTTTTTGAAAGGGATACGGGTAAATCGACGCCGTTCCAGATTGCTTTGCTCGCTCATGACATAGATTGTACCCTGGTTTTTTTTCAGTTCAAGTATTTTAATGTATCACTTGATGTATAGGCACGGAAGTTATTGTTCAATAAGTGTTTTTAGTTAATAATCCGGTCAATTTTGAATATTCTTCATTATTGGCTTCGATGAAGCCAGCAGTGTTTAATTCAGCCAAAACTTGAAATGATTCATCATCTTTACCTATGCTGATAATGGCATCTTTAAATATTTGTCTGATTTGAGGGTCAACTGAGCTTGATGCCATAAATGTCAAACCTGGGAAGGCGTCACTTTCTTTCAAAGATAAAAAGTTAGGGTAAAGTTTAAACAAATAATCTGGAATAATGGCTGCGTTTGCAGATTGAGCGAATACTTGTTCCAAAACATCTTCCCAAGATAATGCAGTTACCACTTTTCTTGGTTGCAAAAACAAATCAGTGAACCACCTGTCAAATAAGATGGAGCCCATATTAGGTGTAGGAAGTGTAACTACAGATTCACCGACTAAAAACTCTCCGATACTTTGCCCTTCAGCCGGTTCTGAGTTTGATATTAAGTGATAGCTTGTGTCTTCTTGTTGTCTGGCCAGTGGAATATAGTTGTTCTCCTTCATCCGGTAAGCGGCAATGTGAGAAGCATCTAAGGTAAATTCTGGTTCTTTGTTCTGTGCTGAACGCCAATAAAAGTAATAATTGTCTGCACTTTCAATATTGATGTCATAGCCTGTTTTTTGTTCTAGCCATACTTTCAAGGGTTCAAAAACCAATCGCGCTTGATCTTTCGGATAAATAGCCTCTACAGCTAAAGTAACAGTTTGTCCATAGCTCAATGTTGCTAAGCACAGCATGGTCAATGCCAAATAGCACTTTTTTCTTTTCATTATTGTTTTCCGCCTTAATCACATATGTTGATTAAAATTTATAGTAGCATGTTGCACTTAACGTGTAAAACAAGTACGAAAAAACTCAGTATAGATTTTATATAGATAAATGAACACTCAGGTGACTGCGTTAATCAAAAGTTTTGTTACTTTTAAACCTTAATAATGGCTTGAGAATGCCACATGTTTTGCTGAAAAAAAGCAGGCGCACAAATTTCAACTGTGGCATTGTATTCAGGAATATGGGCTTTTGAATTGGGCTTGTAACCTTGGTCCGCTTTATATTGAATGTAATGCATACGTTTTTTGACTTTGCCTAGGAAGTGAAGTCTGGCAACGATTTCCTGCCCAGGATAGCAGCCTTTTTCAAAATCAATGACACCCGATTGATCAAGGTTTAAATGTTGAGGAATATAGCATTCTTTGGTTTGCTCAGTTGTCCATGGTAAGCCAGATTTAAACATGAAAAACCAAAATCCATCATCATCGCAGAAGTCTTTATTTGCGTCGCTAAAAGACATGTCTGAGCTAAAATGAGGGGGGGTGACGGCCGTGTTGATGCTCAACAAATACTTTGATTTACTTATGCTGACATCCATACGAAAACGCCTCATGTTGACATACTGCAAAAAATTGTCACTTAAACTGGCATCAACTGCCACCAAAGTCATATTCGATTGTTGTTCTATGATCAATGTATAGATAACTCTTCCCTTCGGGTTGCAAATGACTGTGAACTGAGGGGAGGTGGTATCAGTTACCATTTCTGAGACGACTTGATTATTCAGGAATGCCTGAACATCTGATCCTGTCATTTCAAATACAGTCACACATTTGTTATTGATGGCCTTGATCATCTTGAATGGTTTTATTGGTGTCAGTTAAATGCTATAATTTGTGAATCTTAAAGTGGTATCAAGCAAAGAACAAATCAAGGGTGAAATTGATATTAATCTTTATCAATTGTTCTGGCTTGATGTAAGTTTTCATAGTGAAATAACTAACCCATAATGAAACAACAAGAAAAAGCAACTGAACATAAAGAAAACAATGATGCGTCAGTTCATAAAAATGACGCCAGCAAAGTTAAAAATAAAAAGTGTAAAACTCACCTAAAAGAATATGGCGGTAGAAAAGATGGATTAGACCCCACTCGATATGGTGATTGGGAAAAAAATGGTCGGTGTATTGACTTTTAATTATAATCGTTAGTATATTTTACGATCATTTCATCGCATTACAAAAAGAATAATAATTACACAACAGGGTATTTAATGAACAATTCTAAAAGACCGTTGTCACCTCATTTGCAGGTGTATAAACCTCAGCTCACATCAATGATGTCTATCATGCATCGAATGACCGGGTTATTTTTATCCCTTGGCTTAGTGATGTTTGTTTACTGGTTATATTGTTTGGCCATAGACTTGAGTGCTGCCAATCAATTGATCACATTTTTTAAATCAGGCTTAGGAATGATCCTATTGTATGCTTGGATTTTTGCTTTTGCATATCATTTGTGCAACGGTATCAGACATTTATTCTGGGATGTGGGCAAAGGCTATTCTATGTCAGCAGTTTATCGGTCGGGGTATATGGTTTTGTTGGCAGCAGCCTCTCTGACGGCTTTGATTTACTTTTTAAGTCGATAATTAAGGAAAGAATAATGACACAGAAAACGAATAGTTATCAAACGGATACTGCCAAAGTTAAAGGCCTAGGCTCTTCTAAAAGCGGTTTTGGACATTGGTGGATGCAAAGAACGAGTGCCATATTGCTGGTTCCTTGTGGTTTATATGTATTATTTAGTCTGGTGGGAGCAGAAGTGCTGAATGCCCAAGTGGTGATCAATTGGTTGTCACAACCAGTAAATTCAGCAGTGACTTTATTATTTGCACTGGCAGGAAGCTATCATGGTGCTTTAGGTATTCAAGTTGTGGTTGAGGATTATGTTCATAACCATGCCGTTAATTTAACGCTGCGATATTTAACCAAGATTTTAATGATTGTAATGATGATGACCAGTGTCTTTGCAGTCGCAACCATTTTATTTGGATGAACCCATGACCCAAGAAAAGCAAAAAATAAAAACCGGAAAGTACGAAATTATTGAACATAAGTTTGATGCCATAGTGGTTGGTGCAGGTGGTGCGGGTTTACGTGCAACCATGGGACTAGCTACTAAAGGGTTGTCGACTGCTTGTATCAGCAAAGTATTTCCAACCAGATCTCATACGGTAGCTGCGCAAGGTGGAATGTCAGCCTCTTTGGGAAACATGGGTGAAGATGATTGGCGTTGGCATATGTATGACACCATCAAAGGTTCAGACTGGTTAGGTGACCAGGATGCCATTGAATATATGTGTCGTGAAGCGGTTCCTTCTGTGGTTGAGTTAGAACATTATGGTGTACCTTTTTCTAGAACGGAAGAAGGCAAAATATACCAAAGGCCTTTCGGTGGCATGACCACCAATTATGGTGAAGGTACTGCACAAAGAACATGTGCTGCAGCAGATCGAACAGGCCATGCCATATTACATACCTTATATCAACAATCTTTGAAGCACGATGCATCTTTCTTTATAGAATATTTTGCCATCGATTTGGTCATGGAAGATGGTGAATGTAAGGGCGTATTAGCCTGGAATTTGGCTGATGGAACATTGCATTTATTTCGTGGCCAAGCAGTTATATTGGCGACAGGTGGTTACGGTAGGGCTTATTTTTCATGTACTTCTGCACATACATGCACAGGAGATGGTAATGCCATGGTATTAAGGGCTGGCTTGCCATTACAAGATATGGAGTTTGTACAGTTTCATCCGACTGGCATTTATGGCGCAGGTTGTTTGATCACTGAAGGGGTGCGTGGCGAGGGCGGTTTTTTAACCAACTCTAAAGGTGAGCGTTTTATGGAGCGATATGCTCCTAATGCCAAGGACTTGGCATCCAGAGACGTGGTCTCACGTTCAATGACCATAGAAATTAGAGAAGGACGAGGCGTGGGAGGCGAAAATGATCACATCTATTTGAATTTACAACATTTGGGTGCGGAAGTGATCAATAAACGATTGCCTGGTATTGCTGAATCGGCAGAAATTTTTGCTGGTGTTGATGTGGATAAAGAACCCATCCCGGTCTTACCAACGGTTCATTACAATATGGGTGGTATTCCTACTAATTATCACGGTGAGGTGGTGAACAAAGTGGGTGATGATCCAGATCAAGTTGTTCCAGGTTTGTTTGCTATTGGTGAAGCGGCTTGTGTATCAGTGCATGGCGCGAATCGATTGGGGTCAAATTCTTTACTTGATTTGATCGTTTTCGGTAGAGCTGTTGCTGAACGATGTGCAGAAGTGATCAAACCAGGTGCAAAACACGCTGAGTTAAGTGCCGGTGTGATGGATAAATCTTTAGCAAACTTGGATAAAACACGTTATGCTCAAGGCTCAATAAAAACCGCTGATTTACGCTTGGAAATGCAAAAAATCATGCAAAACAACGCTGCAGTTTTCAGAACGGGTGAAGTACTTGAAGAAGGTTGTCAAAAAATTGCTGAGACAGCTGCAAAAATCAATGACATCAATGTGACAGACACATCGATGGTTTGGAATACAGATTTAGTTGAAAGTTTAGAGCTGCAAAACTTGATGATTCAAGCTAAAGTGACCATGTTTTCTGCTGAGAATCGTAAGGAGTCACGTGGTGCTCATGCTCGTGAAGATTTTCCTGATAGGGATGACGATCAGTGGATGAAACATACTTTGGCTTATATTGATGATAAAGGTGAAGTAACCTTTGAATATCGACCGGTCCATATGTATACCTTGACTGATGAATGTGAAGTTATTCCACCCAAACCACGCGTATACTGAATAAACGCCCACCGAGATTAAATTATGGCAGAATTTAGATTACCCAAAAACTCAAGAGTACAAAAAGGCCAGCATTTTAAGGCTGCAACAAGCGGCCAATTGACGACTGTTAAAGTTTATCGATGGTCACCAGATGATGATCAAAATCCAAGGACTGATACTTATGAAGTCGATGTCGATAATTGTGGCCCAATGGTATTAGATGCTTTGATCAAAATTAAAGATGAAATTGATTCAACAGTCACATTCAGGCGTTCTTGTCGTGAAGGTATATGTGGTTCTTGTGCCATGAACATCAATGGCACAAATACATTGGCTTGTACGACTTCAATCAAACAATTTAAAGGCAAGGAAATAGCCATTTATCCTTTGCCTCACCTCGAGGTTGTCAAGGACCTGGTGCCAGATTTGACTCACTTCTACGCACAATATGCTTCAATTAAACCTTGGATGCAAACTGACTCTGTGCCACTGCCAGATAAAGAGCGTTTACAATCAATCGAAGATCGCGAAAAGTTAGATGGCTTATATGAATGTATTTTGTGTGCTTGTTGTCAAACATCTTGTCCTAGTTATTGGTGGAATGGAGATCGTTACCTAGGGCCTGCTGTGTTGTTACAGTCATACCGGTGGTTGGCTGATTCACGTGATGAATATACGGGAGAACGATTGGAGGATTTGGAAGATCCTTTTAAAGTTTATCGTTGCCACACCATCATGAATTGTGCGAATACTTGTCCAAAGGGCTTAAACCCAGGCAAAGCCATTGGTGAAATTAAGAAAATGATTGCCCAGCGGCATGCTTTATAAGACATTCTAATGGTTAATAGTGGATCGACTGTGGCTTTAAGTGAAGGGTATTTTCGCTGGCGCTGTCGTCGAGGTATGAAAGAACTGGATTTTATACTTAACAGATACTTGGATAAAGCCTATAAGGTAATGGATGACTCCACCAAGCAATTGCTAGATGATATGTTGGCAGAGGAAGACATGTTACTTTGGTATTGGCTCAGTGGTAAGAGCCAACCTGTTGATTCAACTATACACTTTAAAACTCTGGTGGAGCAAATTTGTGCAGCCGGTTACCATAGAAAGTAAAGATTACAGCAACACACTTTGGTTGCCGCAAATAGTATTGCTGGTATTATCACTGGTGTTATTGTGGTTGGCGTTTACTCTAGAAGTGTGGTTTTTGGCTCTATTGCCAGTTTTTATGATGATGCTCTATAACAATAAACAAACCTTAACTGAACAATCCACATTTAAATTCAACATGTATACCAATGGCAACTTGACCTTGAACAGTGAAGCCACTGACTCGCAAAACAATGATTCAAAAGTAGTGGTTCAATCTATATGGTATTTACCTCAGGTTTTATTGCTGAAGCTCAATGTTAAGACCAGTGAAAAACCAGTTTATCTGACAGTGTTTAGATCAGTTGTTGGACCTGCTGATTTTTCTTTGCTATTGGTCGGATTGACTCAGTTAAACCTTGCCTTAAATAACAGGCGTCGCAGCCATGTCTAATAAAGAAATATCGAATAAAAGCGCAGTCATGGTCGGTGATGTTGAAGTCGGTGCTGGTCGGGTGGTGGTTCAATCCATGACCAATACAGATACAGCTGATGCCAAGTCAACAGCCCAACAAATTTATCAATTGCATCAAGCTGGATCAGAATTAGTTCGTATTACTGTCAACAATGAGGAATCCGCTGCTGCCGTGCCAGAAATTGTTGATCGTTTACATGCTGCGCATTGTCATGTACCTGTGATTGGTGATTTTCATTACAATGGTCATCAACTATTACAAGACTATCCCAAGTGTGCCGAAAAGTTAGCAAAGTATCGCATCAACCCAGGTAATGTAGGTTTTGGTAGGAAGCGTGATAAACAATTTGAATCCATCATTCAAGTGGCTAAAGATTTAAATAAGCCAGTCCGTATCGGTGGTAACTGGGGGAGTTTGGATCAAAAGCTGATGGCCAAGATGATGGATGAAAATGCTGTGGCAGCAAAACCTTTATCCAGTGGTGCGTTGATAGAAAAAGCCTTGATAGAATCTGTTTTAACCAGTGCAAAACAAGCGGAATCTTTTGGCTTGTCAGCCAATAAGATTATTGTCAGTTGTAAGGTCAGCAGTGTCCAGTCATTGATCAGGATATATCAGGAGTTAGATCAGTCTTGTTCTTATGCCTTGCACTTAGGTTTGACCGAAGCCGGCATGGGAAACAAAGGCATCGTGGCATCAACTGCTGCACTGTCAGTTTTATTACAACAAGGTATTGGAGATACCATCAGAGTGTCTTTAACGCCAGAGCCTAACCAAGCGAGGACTGCTGAGGTTAAAATTGCACAGCAAATCTTACAAAGCCTAGAACTTCAATCATTTAAGCCAGAAGTAACTGCCTGTCCGGGTTGTGGTCGAACGACCAGTGAATTTTTTCAAGTGCTGGCTAAAGAAGTCACTGAACATATGGATGCCAAAATGCCAGAATGGCGGTTGTCACACCCTGGCGTTAAAGACATGAATGTGGCAGTGATGGGCTGCATCGTTAATGGTCCAGGTGAATCCAAACACGCCGACATTGGCATCTCTTTACCTGGCACTGGTGAAACACCTACAGCACCTATATTTATCCGAGGTAAAAAGTCACACACATTAAAGGGCGATAACATCGCAGGTCAATTCATTGATATTTTGGATGAATTTGTTAAAAGCCATTATTAAGCTATCTGCATTAATCATGATTAATTTGTAAGGTATCGTACGTAAATCGGCAAAATTTATATCAGATTAAAAGGAATAATTACTTTTGATGGTGATAACACCAGTGCCAAGGTTCGTAAATTATACCCAGTGAGTTATCTCTTGGGTAACTCATGAAAAAGCCAAATCCAGCAGCATGATCAGTCAGCCATACAAAGGCTGGGCTTTGTTCAAACGCTTCAGCTAAGGGTTCAAAGCCTTCGGTGGTGATGTCAATGGCACATCCGGTGTGGTGTTCACTGTGCCCTGGTGGAGTGTTGGTACACAAAATATCCTTTAAATGTTGACCTGTTTCTAATTTATTTTTGATTAAACCAGCTTGATAAGACATTGACCTGAAGGCTGAAACTAATGAGAGTTTAACGCCATCAGACAGCGCAGCCCGTTTTAATTGTTGCCAAGCCTTATGGGCTTTGGGGTGTAGTTTAGTGGGTCGATCAAAGCAATCTATATCTGAGTCAACCAGTTGTGCAGCCGTTAAGTGTATTGGGTGGTTTATGGTTTTGGTGTGAATGCCTAGTTTTTGATTCAAACTGGCGTAAGGCTCTGGCCGAGTTAATTGTTCTATGCGCGCTTTGAAATGGTCGTTTTGCCCCTTAAAACCTAATTGGACTAAAAACTGTTGTGCATGAGGCAATTTAGTTTTGGCTAGATAAACGGGTGAGTTAATGGCTTTCATTAAGCCATAGCTGGCTTCAGAAGCTACGCCTAGCCGCAGAGATTGAGGTTTGAGTATGATATTGAACCATTGTTTGCGAAAAAATAATTTACCGATCAATTGACCATCGAATTGATCAAAAATTGACCAACAATTTTTATGTGTTGGTTTAATACTTAAACGTTCTGTGATTATTTCAGTCATCAAATATATGGTTTAAATCAGCTTTGGCTTGTTCCCAGTTTACACCATCAAAATCATTGAATTGCCATTTTTCTGGGTCGAAGTTATCTAAGCAGTTTACGTTGATACTCCAACTTTTTGGATGTGATCTGGGTTGATAGAATGATTTTATGCCGCATGACTTACAGAATAAATGTTTGGCCTGATGGGTGTTAAATTGATATTCGGAAAGTGAGTTTTTACCTGAAAGTAATTGAAAATCATGGTGGTTGACAATCAGGTGTTGAAAACCGGTCATTTTACAAATAGAACAATTGCAGTTAAGAATTGTGGCTTCACTGTTTACTGATGCTTCAAATCTAATTGCCTGACAATGGCAGCCACCAGTCATCTTCTGTATCGACTTCATATTGGCTTGAACATTTGCTGCAAGTGGCTCTTGATTTTTTGGCATATGGGTCCTATATCGTTGAATCTGTGGTGCTATAATAGCGCGCTTTTATTTACCAGTACAACTTACGGGATTAAAGATGAATTTTTTTATATCTGATGCAATGGCTCAAGCGGATGGTGCAGCTGCCAATCCAATGGGCTCCTTCATATTTATCGGTGTTTTTTTTGTGATCATGTATTTCATGTTAATACGCCCACAACAAAAACGCATGAAAGCGCACAACGAAATGGTTTCGGCTTTAGCTGTTGGTGACGAAGTGATAACCAACGGTGGTACCTTAGGCGCAGTGGTATCAGTTGATGATGCTTTTGCCAAAGTTGAAATTGCTCCGGGCACTGAAATTCATGTACAAAAAAGCGCGGTAGCAAAAGTTCTGCCTAAAGGGACCATTAAGTCTTTAAAATAATAGACAAATAAAATTAAACTTAAAACCAAAAAGAGAAAATAATGAATCGATATCCGTTATGGAAATATGTGCTGATTCTGGTTATTGTGGCCATGGGAGCGCTGTATGCACTGCCTAATATATACGGTCAAAGTCCAGTGGTACAAATCAAAGCAAAGGATGATGCAGCCGTCACTGAAAATACCTTAGATAAAGTAAAAAGCCTATTAAATAATGGTGAAATTGCGCATGATCAAGTGGTGATTGATGGTGATACCGCTGTGATTAAATTCAGTAGCTTAGATAATCAGCGCGAAGCTCAGGATTTGTTGAAAAAACAACTCAAAGGTTTTGATACAGCCATGAATCTCAAGCCCAATGTACCAGAATGGTTGGAAAACCTGGGTGGTAGCGCGATGAATTTGGGCTTGGATTTACGTGGAGGTGTCCATTTCTTGTTGGAAGTGGATATGGCAGAAGCCACGGCCAATAAAAAGAAACAGTTGAGATCTGATTTGACTGCTGCTTTGATTAAACAAAAAATCCCCAAAAAGAAAATTCTGTGGGAAGGCAACACATTGGTGGTTGGTTTTCGAACCGCGGCTGATGTAAATAAAGCACTGGACTCTATCGAAGATGACTTTACTGAGCTGGCTTTCAGTGAAAATATCAGTGGAGATGTATTTGAATTAAAAGGGTTGCTCAGTGAACAATCTTTGCGATCAATCAAAGAAAACGCCCTCGAGCAGAACTTAATTACACTCAGGTCACGGATCAATGAAGTGGGTGTGGCCGAACCCATCATCCAGCGACAAGGACTTGAGCGAATTGTGGTGCAATTACCAGGTGTACAAGACACCACAGTGGCCAAAAATATATTGGATGCCACAGCTACATTAGAGTATCGAGCGACAGAAATTTTTGATGCAGCTGCAGTGCAAGCACAAGCCAGCGGAAGAACACCGCCAGGCAGTACCCTGTATTATGAAAGCAATGGTCAGCCGATTTATTTAAAAAATCGTGTGATAGCCACTGGTAATCAGCTGATTGGTGCTGAAGCCACCATTGACCAGCAAACAGGCCAGCATGCAGTTAATGTGCAATTGAACAGCATGGGTGCCAACCGAATGTTGGAATTCACCAAAAACAATGTCGGTAACTTCATGGGCGTGGTCTTTAAGGAACGAGTCCCCATCGGTAAAAATGAAGCGGGTGAAATGCAATACCGCAGTAAGGAAGAAGTGATCAGTAATGCCAGCATCAATGGTGTATTTTCAAATCGCTTCCGAACCACAGGTGGTTTCACGCAAAAAGAAGCCAGTGAATTGGCTTTGTTATTACGAGCGGGTGCATTGGCTGCACCAGTTCAGATTGTAGAAGAAAGAACCATTGGTCCGTCATTAGGACAAGATAATATCGATGCAGGTGTGTTGTCTGTGCAAATTGGTTTGGCCATGGTTTTGGTCTTTATGCTGATTTATTACCGCATGTTTGGTGTGATTGCCAACATTGCTTTAACCATCAATGTGATTCTGATGGTGGCTTGTTTGTCCCTGTTTGGCGCGACCTTAACTTTACCGGGCATTGCAGGTATTGTGTTGACAGTCGGTATGGCGGTGGATGCCAATGTGCTGATATTCGAACGGATTAAAGAGGAATTGCGAGATGGTAATACTGTACAAGGCAGTATCAAGTCCGGTTATGAAAAAGCCTTTTCAACCATTGCTGATGCCAATGTCACAACCCTGATAGCAGCGGTGGTGTTATTTGCTTTTGGTACCGGTCCGATCAAAGGCTTTGCAGTGACTTTAAGCATAGGCATCATGACTTCCATGTTCACAGCGATTGTGCTTTCCAGAGCAATTGTTAACCTGATTTATGGGCGTAAAAAACGCTTGAAGTCAATAGCCATTTAAGGAGAAAAGCATGAAAATATTACATAACATCAAGTACGATTTCATGGGCCACCGCAAAGTGGCACTGATACTGTCATTGAGCTTGATTTTGATTGCCTTTGGTTCTTTATTTTCCCGTGGATTGAATTTCGGCTTGGATTTTACTGGCGGTACCGTGGTGGTGGTTAATTTCGATGAAGCAGCTTCCGTGCCTGCTGTTAGGGAGTCATTAGAAGTTGCTGGATACAACAAACTTGTGGTTAAGAACTTTGGTAGCAGTCAAGATGTTGAAATAATTGTCCCGCAGCAAGTAGATGCCGAAACTGGGGTGGCTATCGATAATGCTAAACTCAGTAATGATATGTTAGAAGTGTTGAAAAAATTGGATGCTTCAGCTCAAATTACCAAAGCGGACTTTGTGGGGTCGCAAGTGGGTGCTGAGTTAGTAGAACAAGGTTCTTTGGCCTTGTTATATGCCATCATAGGTATTTTGATATATGTGACCATCCGCTTCGAGTGGCGTTTTTCTTTGGGGGCGATTGCAGCCTTGGTGCATGATGTGGTGATCACAGCTGGCGTCTTTTCAATTTGGCAGGTTGAGTTTGACCTAACTGTATTGGCAGCGCTGTTGGCGGTGATAGGTTACTCCTTGAATGACACGATTGTGGTCTTTGATCGAATCCGTGAGAATTTCAGAAAAGGGCGTAAAGCCACCACTGAAGAAGTGATTAATAATTCAATCGGTCAGACCCTATCAAGAACCGTAATCACGTCATTCACGACCATATTGGTGTTGATGGCCTTGTTTGTTTTGGGTGGTGATTTGATCCATGGCTTTGCTTTTGCCTTATTGGTGGGTGTTTTGGTGGGTACTTACTCATCCATCTTTGTCGCCAGTACCACAACTTTGGCACTGGGTATCAGCAGAGAAGATTTGATTCCAGTTGAAAAAGAAGGTGCTAATTTAGATCACATTCCATGATCTAATTGGTTCATTCAATTATTTTGAGAAGCCCGATTTGATCGGGCTTTTTTTTTATAAAATTTATTTTTTGTAACAAATTAATATTTCCACCGTTATATCAACATAAATCCATGGCGGATTACGTTTTAACTTGTTAATTGAGGTTTTATATGAAAAAGATTTTGTTGGTTTTAATTTTAGGTTTGTTTTCGTTCAATGCATGGTCTAATGATTTAGAAGATATTCTCGGCGTTGAAGCTGATGTAAAAATCTCCTTAGGACCCGGTATGTTGGGATTGACTCGTTTATTCACTAAGGATGAACCAGAAGCTCAAGCTGTCTTATCAGGACTCAGTGATATTTCTATCAGTGTTTATGAGCTGTCGAACAAAGTTGATACAGGTGAATTAAATCGTTGGATGAAAAAAACACTCAGAAGCTTGAACCGCAATGGCGTTGAAGAAATCGTTAAAGTGGTTGATGGTGATGAACGTGTTCACATCATGGCTAAAGTGGATGGTACTTTTTTAAGTGACCTTTCAATCTTGGTTTATGAGCCAGGTAATGAATTTGTTTACATTACGATGGATGGTGATATCGATGTGGCTAATTTACACAACATAACGGGTAATTTCGATATAGATATCGATGGTCTAGAGGCTTTAAGTCTTAACTTGTAAAGCAGTTTTTGTGATTGGAACTTGGCGCAAGCTGTTTAACGAAGTTTAAATCACAGATCCCTAAGGCGTTGACTCTTTTCAATGAGGGCAGCGCCTTTTAGTTTTTGTATGCAAATTTTGAAGATCTATTGTTTTTCCGATGGAGTTAAGCGAGTGGTGGAATCAGATGATTTCATACTTTGCTTAGATTCATATCACGCTAAATTGTCCAAACCTGGCCATTCGTACTTGTGAGATACCTGAGTAAACAGGTAAAGCCTCCTCAAGCTTGGTAAATCGCTTTCAGTTGGGTTGATAACCATGCTGAAAGTTTGAGGTTACCTGCAATAACTTGTTGTTTACTTATGAAGTTCCTTTTGGCGCTAAAGTCCATACATTGCCCACCGGCTTCTTCGGTCAGTAAAATACCACCCAACATCTCAGAAGGTAGCGTATTACTTTGCCAATAACCGTTCAATTTTCCTGCTGCGACCATGGCCAGATCTAGTGCAGGGCATCCCATAACTCGTGCATCAGCGGTTTGTTTCGCTATGGTTCTCAGTGCATTGGACTGCAGACTAAATTGGTTTTTGTTATCGGTGTAATTGGTTGCCAGTAACGATTCTTTGGGTTCATTTTGGTTGCTGATGCGCAGGCGATGTTGGTTTAAATAAGCGCCTTTGCCTTTGGTGGCCATATATTTGTCATCGTTGATAGGGTTATAAACCAAGGCTTCTTTGGTTTTACCTTGCTCAATGAAAATAATGGTGATGGCACAGTGCGGAATGTCATAAAGAAAATTGGTAACACCACTGAGGGGGTTAATCAACCAAACGCGCTCTGGATTGGTATTATCTGACAGGGTTTGGTCATCTGATTGGATTTCATCATCTGGATAAGCGCGTTTTATGGAGTGAAAAATATCGTTTAAGCTCACTTTAATGGCTTGATCCACAAAGCCATTGTTTAATTTTTTATTAACCGATAACAGTTCATTTTTAAACATCAATTGTTCAATCGAATTGGCTGCTTTTAGGGCTGCTTTTTGTGCGATATTGAGTTCTGGTGACATGCTGGAATTATCCGTTGACCAAGCGCAATTTGCTTACGCGTTGATGTTAATGAAAGAAGCGCGTATGATACCAAAACTTTGCATTAAATGACACATCAGTGGACAGATTACAAAACATACGATTTGCGTTAATAAATACCTCTCATGCTGGTAACATCGGTGCAGCAGCACGTGCGATGAAAGTGATGGGCTTGAAAAATTTGCATTTAATTGGCCCAACCGACTATCCAAGTTCGGAAGCCACAGCTAGGGCATCTGGTGCAGATGATGTTTTATTCAATGCAGATGTACATGGCACCTTGGATGAAGCCATTGCTCCTTGTACTTTGGTTTTTGGCAGCAGTGCTCGTAATCGTGGTATGGATATTCCTGTTATAGATTTAGCAGAAGCTGTTGATGTCATGCTTCAAGCTGCGCAGTCACAGCAAGTCGCATTTTTATTCGGTAAGGAACGTTATGGTATGACTAATGAAGAAATGCAGCGTTGTCATTATTTGGTTAAATTTCCAGCCAATCCTGAGTATTCTTCTTTGAATCTGGCTGCTGC
Organism: uncultured Marinicella sp.; assembly: GCA_964631055.1. Classification (GTDB taxonomy): domain Bacteria; phylum Pseudomonadota; class Gammaproteobacteria; order Xanthomonadales; family Marinicellaceae; genus Marinicella. The sequence continues at coordinate 37,520 of CAZVZJ010000015.1, read as the reverse complement.
AGTTCAGGTTGCCGCTTATGAAATTCGTAAACAATGCCTTCATTTATCAGCAAAACAACAGCTTGAAAATTGTCAAGAAAGTGTAGAAAATTCAGTTCCGCCATACGCAGATGCTGAAAAAATGCAAAGTTTTTATGAACATTTATTTGCTGTGATGCATGATGTCAAATTCATGCAGCATCAAAATGTAGATTCATTGACTGAAAAACTAAGGATGATGTTCAACCGATTACGAATTGAGAAACATGAGATGGATATTTTGCGTGGGTTTTTAAGTGCTGTGACGAAGCAAATAAAAAAATAAGTATAAATTTACTGGTTGTGGGATTTATTGCTTGACAGTTATTCTCGAAACGGTAAAATGCGCATCTCATGTTAAATATGATCTGAATATTTCGACATGACTTACCAATTTTCCCCGGTAGCTCAGCTGGTAGAGCGGGTGACTGTTAATCACTAGGTCGGCGGTTCAAGCCCGTCCCGGGGAGCCAAATTTAAAAAAACCGCTTGCATTAATATAGGCGGTTTTTTTTTGTCTTTAAATTTAAGTTGAAAAATAAGCTGTGCAATCACTTACATTGATGAAATTTTACAGACCATCATGTAAAATACTTCGCTTTGTTTAACTGAACATCCATTGGAATAATTAATATGGCTTTAGAAGAATACGACGATTACGAACAAGAACAAATTGTCAAGGAGTGGTTAGGTAATAATTGGTTAACCATATTGGCGGGAATCGCCCTTGGTATTGGTGGCTTATGGGGCTATGGGAAATGGCAAAATTCACAAGTCACACAATCAACCAAGGCAGCCACGGAATTCACTCAATTGGAAGCGGCTTTGGCAGTCAGCGAACCTTCCGGTGTCAGTCAATTGATCAATGACTACGAAGCTGAGTTTGGGAGCAATATTTACAGTATTCAAGCGCGTTTGCAAGCAGCAGCTAAATTGGTTGAAGCTGACGATGTCAGTGCTGCCAAAGCACAATACCAAGCATTGATAGATGCTAAGCCAGATAAACCTATAGCCGAGATGGCTCGTTTGCGTTTGGCCAGGTTGTTGGTTTCAGAAGGAAATCATGACCAGGCATCATCTGAATTAGGCCTGGTTCAATCAGCAGCCTATCAAACGATCGTTGAGGAAATTATGGGCGATATTTATGCTGCGCAAGGTAATCAAAGCAAGGCACAAGATGCATACCAGCTGGCATTGAACGAAGGTGAAGGTTATTCTGGTAAACAAATCATAGAAATGAAATTAGCTGACATTAAAGTAGTTAACTGAACATACATAACTTGATAATTGAATTAAGCAAAGAGGTACTGATGAAACGTTTCCCCCTATATTTGATGCTGTTGGCTTTGGTGGCTTGTGGTAATAAGAAAGATGAAGTTAAACCCAATGAGTTGGTAGATGTTACTGAGCAAGGAGAGGTGAAAACTTTGTGGAAACGTCAATTTGATTCAGCTGATAAAGCCTTTGGTTATAAGTTGATTCCAAAGGAAAAAGATGGCAATTTATTTGTGGCCACACAAGGCGGTAAGGTTTACAGTTTAGATGCCAAAACTGGCAATACCCAATGGGAAGTAGATCTAGAAGTTGAAGTCAGCGCAGGACCTGGGATCAGTGACACTGTTTTAGTCGTTGGTGGCCCTGAAGGTCAAGTTGTTGCCATGGATATTGACAGTGGTTCGGTGTTATGGGAAACCAGTGTTACTTCTGAGGTTTTAAGTCCCCCCGTGATTGATCGCAATATTGTGGTTGTGAGGACGCAAGATGGTCGGGTTTATGGCTTTTCGATACAATCAGGAAATCGAGAATGGAGTTTTGATACCAATATTCCCAATTTAACATTGCGTGGTAACAGCACACCTATCGCTAAGGGTGGTCGTGTTTATGTGGGATTTGATAACGGTAAAGTGGCCGCGTTGAATATTTTGGATGGGTCTGTTTTATGGCAACAAAATGTCATCAACAATCAAGGTAAAACTGAAATCGAACGAATCGCTGATATAGATGGCGATATTGATGTGGTTGCTACTGATTTGTACATTTCCAGTGCGGCTGATAAAACCATGTCAGTAGCGACAGAGTCAGGTCGTGCTTTGTGGAGCCAGAACATCGGTTCAGTAACAGGTGTGACTGTTTCAAGGCGGTCATTGTACTTGACTGATAACCTATCAGTAGTGCATCAACTCAATCGCACAGATGGTTCAAGAGGTTGGAGTCAAGAACAGTTTTTGAATCGAAATTTAACCAAACCTTCTTTTTACTTGGGTGACTTGGTAGTCGGTGATTATGAAGGTTATGTTCATTTTTTAGATGGTGTGACTGGTGATGTGATCAACAGAACGCGTGTTGGTGATGATGAATTTTATCATTCCCCAGTGATTGTTAGCGATGTGATATACGCTTATAACTACGATGGTACGCTCAGTGCCTTGCAGTTTAGCAAGTAAGGCGTGGATGAGGGCGTATGACACCTATCATAGCCATTGTGGGCCGCCCCAACGTTGGTAAGTCAACACTTTTTAATGCATTAACCAATACCCGTGATGCCTTGGTAGCTGATATGCCAGGGTTGACGCGAGATCGTCAGTATGGCGAGCTTGAACTGGCTGACTATAAAACGACCCTAATCGACACGGGTGGAATGCTTGGAGATGAAGGAGCATTGACTGAGTTGATGGATCAACAAATAGTCCAAGCCATCGATGAAGCTCATTTGGTTTTGTTTGTTGTGAGTGCCAGAGATGGATTGGTAGGAGATGATGAACGAATCTTAGATCGTATTCGAGCTGCTACCAAACCTATTTTATTGTTGGTTAATAAAGCAGAAGGTCAAGTCAATGAAATGGCTTTGGCTGAGTTTTATCAAACAGGCGTTGTTGATTTGATGGCGGTCAGTTCAGCACACCGTAAAGGTTTGGCCGAACTGAAACTTTTCTTGAATGATTACTTCAAAGCCAATGAACAACAATTTACCGCCGAAGTGGTGGAAGATCATGGTCCCAAGATTGCCATCATTGGTCGCCCAAATGTAGGTAAGTCTACTTTGGTGAATCGTTTGTTAAGGGAAGACAGGGTGCTGGCTTTTGACATGCCAGGAACTACACGCGACAGTATTTCATTACCGATGATATGGGATGATTTGCCTTATACCTTAATCGATACTGCTGGCGTTAGGCGCCGTGCCAAAATAGGCGAGGGTATTGAAAAATTCAGTATCTTAAAAACCATTGAATCTATCAAGCTATCACAAATTTGTGTGATGATGATGGATGCAACTGAAGGAATCACTGATCAAGACCTACATTTGCTGGGCTTGGCTGTCTACCATGCCAAACCAGTGATTTTGGTTGTAAATAAATGGGATCATTTATCTGAAGAACATCGCAATTATGTCAAAGAAAAAATCAATTTGAAAATGCAGGCATTTGAATGGGTGCCTTTGCTGTATATTTCAGCCTTACATGGGTCCGGTTTGAGGGTGTTGATGGAACGCATAGATTTGTTGATGGATAAAGCAGATCAAGAGCTGTCAGCGAATCAATTAACGAATGTATTGAATGAGGCTTATAAAGCCCATCAACCTCCTTTGGTACAAGGGTTAAGCTCGCAGTTAAAGTTTGCTCATTCCGGGGGGAATCACCCGATGCGGATTGTGGTGCATGGTAAGCGAACCACCAAACTGCCTGATTCATACAAAAGATATTTGGAAAATACCTTCAGGAAATCGTTTAAATTGAAGGGTGTACCTATCATCATGCAGTTTAAAGATGGTAAAAATCCATATAAAGATAAACCAGGCAAAGAAAAAAGGTTTCCATCTCGCAGGAAGCAAGCACATAACCAACCCAAACCTAAACACAGCACTTAACTGTGCAGATTGATTAAAGTCGCATGACATTTCCTCAGTCCATCAATCACCAACAGGCCATTAAGCTGATTTTACAGCAACTTGAAAAACAAGAGTTGCTGAGCGAAACAATCAATTTGAATTCTGCCAGCGGTCGTGTGTTGGCAGAGCCGTTGGTTGCGCCAGTTGATGTGCCTGCATATGACTGTAGTCGAATGGATGGTTATGCGGTTAACCTAAAAACAATTCAAACTTCTAATGAAGATAAACTGTATACACTGAATTTAGGTGAGCCCATTCATGCTGCGGCACAAACTGAATCAGTTTTATGTCATGATCAAGCAGTTCCGATCATGACAGGTGGGATGATGCCTGATGATGCCAATGCCATTATATTGAAAGAACAGGTAAAACTTACTCATAACCAAATTGAATTTAAAGTTTTACCTAAACCAGGCCAATTTATTCGTACAGTTGGTTCTGATATAAAACAGGGTGAATTAATCATACGCTCAGGACAATGTCTCAATGTTGCCCATTTAGGAATAATCGCTTCAATAGGAATTAATGATGTCAAAGTGATCAAGAAACCCAGTATGGGTTTAATGATGACTGGTGATGAATTGGTCCAACCTGGTTCAAACTGTTTACCTGGACAAATATTTGATGCCAATACTTCAATGTTATCGGCATTGTTGGCAAAAATGGGATGCGAAGTCTCAGTGCTTAATGGGTTGGCAGATACACAAGAGGCTGTCAGTGAACGTATGGCTTTATTAAAGCATGAAAACTATGACGTGGTTATTTCGGTGGGTGGAGTTTCCATGGGCGATAAAGACTGGATTCCTGCCATGTTGGCACAACATGGTGAAGTGGTTTTTCACAAAGTATTAATCAAGCCGGGGTTTCCTATGATCTTTGGTTACTTAAATGGTACATTATTTTACGGTTTACCGGGTAATCCTGTTTCAGCATACACCACCTTGTGCCAATATGTATTTCCTGCCATTCAGGTGCTAAAGAAGCAACAAGTTCAAAAAATGCTATGGACTGCCAAGCTCAGTCATGACTTATTAAAAACACATCAAAGACGTGAATATTTCCGCGGTTTTTACCATGTTGATGAAAATGGTCAGTTTAATGTTTCAATTGCAAGCAATCAACAATCCAGCCACATTCAAGTATTGGCTGATGCCAATTGTTTTGTTGTTGTGGATCAGAATCCTCAAGAATTAAAAGTGGGTTCTGATGTCTTGATTCAACCTTTTAGCCAGTTCTTTACATGATTTTATGAGTGTTGTAGAAGTTGATGAAGCTGCACGATCTAGTCGTAATTCGACAGCGATTTTGATAGATATTCGGTCACCAAGTGCGTGGGTAAAAGGGGTGCCAGAACATGCGAAACTCTGGTCAACAAATCAGTTGTTAACAGAGGTTAACCAGCTTAAAGATCAAGCCAAAAAAATATACATTATTTGTTATCGTGGTGAAACATCGGCAAGATTGGTTAAAGAACTCAGAGAAAGTTTTGGAGATTGGTTTTATTCTGTAACAGGTGGCTACGAAGTCTGGAAAAACATGGGATTACCAGTAGAAATGCCCTCTGAGACATTGGTTCTCGATCGTTATGAACGGCAAGTAAAATTACCTGGTTTTGGTCAAGTTGCACAACAGAAATTAACTAACTCTCATGTTATGGTTATAGGTGCTGGAGGCTTAGGTGTGCCAGCATTGTTATATTTGGTGGGTGCAGGAATCGGTCAAATCACCATCATTGATGATGATACCGTGTCTTTACATAATTTACACAGACAAGTTTTGTATCAACAATCCGATATTGGCTTAACTAAGACAAATGTGGCCAAAAAGCGTTTATCTGCATTAAATAATGACGTTAAATTTCGTGCCATAGACCAGCGGTTTACTGCTGAAAATGCCGCAACTCTGGTCAAAAGTGTCGATTTTTTGATTGATGGCACTGACAATGTCAGCAGCCGATATTTGATCAATGATGTTTGTTTAAAATTTAATATTCCTTGGTTATATGCTGCAGTTTCAGGTTTTGATATTCAATTGTCTTTATTCCTTGGCGATAAAAGCTTGCCATGCTATCGATGTTTATTTCCTCATATGGAAGATGAAAAAATAGAAAATTGTAGTGAAGCAGGTGTTTTAGGCCCAGTTCCAGGATTGGCCGGAATGTTACAAGCCACTGAAACCATTAAATATTTAACCGGTTTAGGTGCTGATTTAAGCATGAAAATGTTGAGTTATGATGTGCTAAATCATCAATTTAAAGTGTTAAAATATCCGGCTGAAGTGAACAGTAACTGTATGCATTGATATAAAAAAGAGAAGATATACATAATGAGCGATTATCAAATTTTAGATGGCAAAAAAGTTTCGAGCCAAATACAAGACAATTTGGCTGAAAAAATTGCTCAAAGGGTTGCTGCTGGGCACCAGCCACCTGGGTTGGCTGTGATTTTAGTTGGTAATGATGAAGCTTCTCAGGTTTATGTAAAAAACAAAATCAAGGCATGTGATAAAACAGGAATTTTGTCATCGACTCACCATCTTTCCAGGCAAACATCTTCTAAAGCTTTGTTTGCTTTGATAGATGAATTGAACGCTGATCCTGAAGTGCATGGTATTTTGGTACAACTTCCTTTGCCAGAGCATATCAATGAAACTGATGTAACCAATCGCATAGCACCACATAAGGATGTTGATGGTTTCCATGCCAGCAATGTTGGACATTTGGTGTTAAGACAGCCCGGATTGAGGCCGTGCACGCCTAGAGGTGTGATGACCTTGCTGCACCATTACGGCATTGATTCTAAAGGCATGCATTGTGTCATCGTAGGCGCTTCAAATATTGTCGGCAGACCTTTGATGTTAGAAATGCTATTTGCAGGCTCTACCGTGACTATTTGTCATCGATTCACCCAAGATTTGGCTTCACATGTGAAGCGAGCAGATTTATTGTGTGTCGCTGTGGGCAAGACAAATATTGTTGATGCCAATTGGATCAAGACAGGAGCCATTGTCATAGATATAGGTATTAATCGGAAACCTGAAGGGGGTTTATGCGGTGATGTTGACTTTGATCAAGCAGCTCAAAGGGCTAGCTGGATAACTCCTGTACCCGGAGGAATAGGGCCGATGACAGTTGCTACCTTGATGCAAAATACTTTTGAAGCGAGTTTGTAAATCAGCAATTAGGTATTGGGGCTTTCATCCTCGGCATTGTTATTTTCTGTTTTATCTGAGGCAGGATCAATTTCTTCATCATTGGTTACTTGTTGGGCGATAGCTTTCATGGCTCGATCAAACAATGGTATTTGTTGTAACACAATGGCCAGTTTTTCACGCAAATCATGAGCCAATTCGTCTAAGCTTTTATCGGTGACTTTGACTCCGCGAGCATTCACGAATAATAGTTTTTGGCTGATAGGACTGATCCATGAAAGTTTTGCCCTGATGTTTTCATTTTCTTCGTCATCTTCAATAAACTCAATCCACTCACCTGTTTCAAGCTGTTGAGCTTGTTGGTAGTATTCATCTTCAATGTGGCTGACTTCTGTATTGAGGTTGTTGAATTTTTTATCTGCAATGAAATGAACTATTTCTGGTTGTTCATCTTGGTCGTACTCATTGACATCAAAGGCTTCTTTAGGTAAAACCATTTCATGCTCAATATCATCATCCGCAGCGGAAATGCCATTGATAGATAGGAGTAGTTGGTAAAGTTCTCTACTTTTATTTTTAATACTGTGCTCATCAAAAGCCACTAACCTTAATCCTTGACTGAGCTGATCACATACATGACTGATTTGCGCATTGGTGGCCATGGTTTTCTTTTTCTCAACAGAGACGTAGATTAATTTATCAACAAATTTAATGAAATTATTTATTTTTTCTGGCTCGTTTTGATGTCTCAGATGGGCCAATATCAAAACATTGGCCCATGGTGTCAACAATAGCTCTGTAACCAGTTTAGGTAAAGAATGCTTCTTTATTTTAGATTCAAGAATTGCTGCAGTTTGTTCTTTGGCTTTAATGATCCGCTCTTGCCCCAGCGCTTTCTCAGAAGTTCTTTTTTCTATGACTTGTGTACGCTTGGTGTTTTTTTCTTCAAATTCTTGAAAACTGGTAATCAGACTGGGGAAGTCCATTTCATCATGATCGGTTTCTAAGACTTTTTGTACTATTTCTTCAATTTTATTGATGAATTTACCGCGTTTATCACCTTCTTCAGTCCAGCCAATAGAGGCTTTGGCAATGATGTCCAAAAGTTTTCTGGCGTTGTCATCTTTGTTTGAAAATAGTTTTCGATCTTTCAGTGCTAAATGCAAATAGGGAATTTGTAACTTGGCCAATAAAGCTTGAATTCTATCTGGTAGATTTCGATCATCAACTAAAAATTGAAATAACATACCAACTAAGTCAATGGTGTCTTCATCTTGTTGATTGACTTTCTTGTTTTCGCCTTCTTTGTCTAAATCATTCAGTCGTGCTAACAGTGCATTTTTGATTTCTGTTGGACTCAGGGAAACTTGACTCGAGTTTAAGTTGTTGAGTTCTTCTACCTGTAATATGCTTAATGCATTACTGACAATCGATGCATCAAACATAGACATATTATTCATAGTTGTTTGGCCGCCAGCGGATACTTCTGAATCAGTGCTTTGACCATGTCGCTGACTCAATGCTGAGGCTATGGCTTGGTATTGTGCATCTGGAACTAATGCTTGGTTTTCTATTGGTTGCTCCACAGGAACCAATTGTTCGACCAATTCTTCATTAGGATTTTGAGTGGGTGCTGTATAACTGCTGTTTTGTCCTCCTCGGTTGGCGATACGAAACTTTAAATTTGGCAGTATGCCGGCATCAATTAACAGTTGATTGATGTCCTGATAAGGTTTGACTAGGTTGGGAATTAAGCTCCTTTCAAATAATTTCAACATGATGATGAACATGGTGTCGTCAATGTTTAAGTTTTCAAAAGTTGCCGCAAAAGAGTCGACAATAATATCAGGTGATATGGGTATTTGTTTGGTTTTGATTTCGATACCACCAGCCAGTAAAGTAAACCTTTTTTCTAGTGCAAACAAATGTTGATGTAAATAAGTGTTGGCCTTGTCTATTAAATTGGTGGTGGCAAGTTTCTGATCTAATTCACGTTCGTCGACCAGAGACAAGTGTTCTTCTTGATCATTTTTATTGGTTTCGGTTTCAAAGTAATCGAATTTTCCTTGTTTAAATTTTTTGAATACCAGTTGTACATTTTCAGAAAATTTTCGAACCATCGTTTCTTTCTTTTTACGTACTTCACGCATGGCTTCAAAATAATGATTTTGTTTTTCATTGTTTTCAGCTTTTTCAGCCAAATCAAATAAGGCATCATCAAGCTTGTCATAGTAATCTCTTATGGTAGGTTTAAGACCTTGAATGAATAACTTATGAATCTTCGGCAAGATGATACCTTGATTGATTTTGTCTTTTGTCTTGGGTTTGATATCCACTATTTTTTTATCATTGTTTTGGGGATTCATGTATTTCAACCTTGCGTATTTCTATGTAATTTAACACAGCTGTTAACATGGGTTTGTGAATACCTTCACATCTAAGGTTGAACACAGTACCTGCAATTGTATTGGCATCAAAACTCATTTACTTGATCGCTTGTGGCCAATTGTATTGTACTGTGTATTTAAAGCTTTTGCTTGATGCGGCTGGGACTTTAACAGCAAATTGGATGTTGGATGAATCAAGTTGAGTGTATGGCTCATCATGTTGAGTTACCTTCCAGTTAGACCAACGAAACATCGGCTCAATAACTTCTACAGTTTGTGGTTGTTCTTTTTGGTTGTTAATGGTTATTTCGATTGTCTCGATTAAACCGTTTTGAATGAGTTGAAAATTGCTTTGAACTCGTTTGGCTTTGACATCAAATGCATGACCCAATTTCAATGTGATTTTATCGTTTTTTGGTGTGTGCTGAATGCTGTCTTCACCTATGAATTCTAGGCTGCCATCTTTGTTGTCTAACATGTTTACACGTACCCGACCAGCAGGTAGGGCAATTCCCAGTTTGTTTTTACTGTTATTTTCAAAAGACAACAAGGCTTCTATTTTGGCTTCAGTCTGTGCCCAATAACCTCGGTCAGTGATTGGTCTGTGATAATTGACTCTTTGTTGGCCAGTGGCGTTGAAAACCAATGTGCGGTCACATTGAATTCCATTGGTTTGACCCATCAGTTGGATTTGCTTAGTTGAATTGTTGGGCAGGTTGATCGGTCTGGGCAACTTATATAAATGATATTCAAACAATGTTTGTTCTGTGAAGTCTTGTGTACTTGATTTAGCAAAACTTTCTCGAATTAGAGGTTGTGCTCGTTGGTTATTTTGAACACGGTTAACATCTCCAGCTATCAACTTCAATTGGGTTTCTTGAAAGCTGGCACCTGATTTATTGACAATTGAAACCCATGAGGATAAATCTAAATGGCAAGAATCAGCATCTCCAGCCAAGATGATGTTGTAATCTGCCCACCAAGTCATTCCTTGAGTTTGGTAGCTCAAAGCCATCAGCTCTTCTTGGTCTGAGTTAGAATCTAGTAACCACACCAATGTAGGTTTGGTTAATAAACCGCCCGGTAAATCAGGGAATTTGATGTGATTCCAGGTGTTAATGGTGATGATGGCATTTGTTTCTGTTTGGATAGTGATTCCACCTTGGGTGCTCAGTAGCTTGCCACTGGTGTCTATGCTTTGATTGCCTTGATTGTGATTCACATATATGATTTGATCTAGGTACTTTTGCAACAGTTTATCGGTACCAACTAAGTCGAATTGAAAATTTTGGTCCAATACTGTGGCTGCATTTGGGTTGTTGGGAGTGCTAAAGCTAACAGTTGTTGGGTCTATATGCTCTGCCACATCATCAAAAGCCAAAGTAAACTCACCTTTTTGAAATTGCGCGGTTCTTGTTTGTTTAACAACTGCATAACCAGATATGCTGTTTATGTTTTGTAGCTGATTTGGGTTGATGTGTCCTTGCTGTTTTCCTGAATATATGGTGATCGAATTATTGGCTTGACTCATGTGGGCATGGCTTAAAGTTAGGGTTATAAATATGGCTATTGTATGGGTGAGGTTCATTGTATTAGGGTTTGTTCAGTCGGTATAAAATTCTCGAGAAAATTTAACTTCTAGTGTTGTCTTGCTGTTTTTGGGAGTGGCTGTGATATTAAAATTAACATCTTCTTGGTTATTGAGCGCAAAAGTACCCAAATAGTAGATGGCTTTGTTTTCTTCGGTAATTTTTATTAATTTGATTTCTTTTTTTTGGTTCAATAAATTTTTTGCTGAAATTTTAATTTCAGCTTCAATTGCTTGAGGTGGTGTTTGAGATTTATCGAGGACAGAAAGACTGATTATACCTCTGTTTTTTGAACGGGTGATTTGGTATGTGTTGGTAATTTCTTTGGACAAAAATGTGGATGGAAAAGTATTGTAGTGTAATTCAAAGTCACCTTGAGCCACTTTTTGTTCGGCATGGGATGTAACAGAAATCAAAAGCAGAGAAGTCAGTATCAAATGAAATGTGTATAAGTGAAAACGTTGCATTGAGTTACCCTCTGTCTTTCTTTAAAGAATAATAATATAACACAAAAGGGCAGGCTCGTATATTGAGTCAAAAGAACGCTTTTATCTAATTTGATACGTAATTAAAAAACAAAAGCCTGCTGTGTATAAGCAAGCTTTTGTAGTTTTGACGTTGTAAAATGACAAAAAATGTCAGTTACAGTGTTTTAAAACTTATTGGCTCAAGGAAGCCGAAGTCTTCTTAAAGCATGTCTTTAATGCTTTCACCTAAAAATGTGGGTGATTTAACTGTTTTGACCCCAGCCGCTTCTAAGGCTTCATATTTAGCTTGCGCTGTACCTTTGCCGCCGGCAACAATGGCTCCTGCATGTCCCATTCGTTTGCCTTCTGGTGCAGTTACACCTGCAATATATGAGACAACAGGTTTGGTGACATTGGCCTTAATGTATTCCGCAGCTTCTTCTTCTGCTGAGCCGCCGATTTCTCCCACCATAATGATACCGTCGGTTTGCTCATCGGCTTGGAATAATTTCAGGCAATCAATGAAGTTGGTGCCTTGAATTGGATCTCCGCCAATGCCTATGCATGTAGATTGTCCCAGTCCAACTGATGTGGTTTGATGAACAGCTTCATATGTGAGGGTTCCTGAGCGCGAAACAATACCAATGCGTCCGGGTTGGTGGATGGCTGCAGGCATGATGCCAATTTTGCATTCACCAGGTGTAATGACACCAGGACAGTTAGGGCCAACCATAACGACATCTGGGTGAGCATCAAGCACAGTTCTTACTCGCATCATGTCCAAAACAGGTATGCCCTCGGTTATGGTCACAATCAATTTAATACCTGCATCCACAGCTTCCAATATCGCATCAGCAGCAAATGGAGGTGGAACAAAGATAACTGAAGCATTGGCACCTGTTTCATTAACGCCATCTGCCACTGTATTAAATACTGGGCGATTCAAATGCTTTTCTCCACCTTTGCCAGGTGTTACGCCGCCCACTAAGTTGGTGCCGTAATCAATGGCTTGTTCACTGTGAAAAGTTCCTTGAGAACCCGTGAATCCTTGAACCAATAAGCGTGTGTCTTTATTAACTAATACACTCATGTTATGCTCCTACCGCTGCGACTGCTTTGTTGGCAGCGTCATCTAAATTGTCAGCTGAAATCACAGCCAATCCACTTTCGTTTAAAATTTGTTTGCCTTTGCTGACATTGGTGCCTTCAAGTCGAACTACAATAGGTACTTCAACACCCACTTCTTTGATCGCCGATATAATGCCATTTGCGATTAAATCGCAACGAACAATACCACCAAAAATATTGACCAGTATTGATTTTACATTTGGGTCTGAAAGGATAATTTTAAAAGCAATGGCAACTCGTTCTGCAGTAGCACCACCGCCTACGTCAAGAAAGTTTGCGGGTTCTCCGCCTTTGAGTTTAATTACATCCATGGTTGCCATGGCTAAACCGGCACCGTTAACCATACAAGCAATGTCACCGTCTAGTTTGATATAGTTCAACTCATGTTCGTGTGCTTTGGCTTCAGCTGGGTCTTCTTGAGAAATGTCTCTCATCTCTGCGAATTCTTTGTGCCTGAAATCTGCATTGTCATCAGAGCTGATTTTTGCGTCTAAAGCAATCACGTTTTGATTGTCATCAATGATCAGTGGGTTGACCTCAATTAAAGCCAAATCTAATTCGACATACATTTTATGCATCTGTGTCATGATATGGGTTAATTGACGGGCTTGCTTAGAATTCATACCCATTGCAAAAGCGGCTTTTCTGCATGCATAGGGAAACAAGCCTTCAATATTGTCGATGGCAATGGTTTGAATTTTTTCAGGGTTGGTGCGAGCCACTTCCTCAATTTCGACCCCCCCTTCAGCAGAAGCCACGAATGACAAGCATTTATTGGCACGATCTAATATTAAACTTAAATATATTTCCTGTTCAATATTGGCCGCTTCTGTAATCAGAACTTCGTTAACGGGTAATGCCAGCCCACCGGTCTGATAAGTTTGAATCTTCATGCCCAGCATGTCATTGGCATATTGTTTAACTTCGTCCAAGCTTTTGGCCAATTTAACGCCACCTGCTTTACCACGGCCACCGGCATGGACTTGGGCTTTTACAACCCACATATCACAACCCAGAGATTTTGCAGCTTCTACAGCTTGATCGGGAGTTTTGGCCACCTCACCGTTGGGCACTGGAATATTGTATTTGGCAAAGAGTTCTTTGGCCTGATATTCATGAAAATTCATATGGTTCGATTCCTGTTTAGTAATTAGTATTTAAATTTGCGCTGTATTTTAGCTGAAATGTTATTCACTTTGTGTGATTTTGTGGCAGAAGGTGATCGCTAGAATAAATGATACCGATAAGAGTCTCTCCAGTTAAGTGGTGAAACAGAAATGGCATTAGACAGTGCAAGTAGATTGACTTGATGCTGGGATGAGGTTTTAGCCATAATTTGATCTTTTTCAGTGGCTTCATTTGAAGTTAAGGTTTAAAGGACAATCAGTTGTAAGTTTTTTTGATTGAAGGCAGTAAAATTTTGAGGGTGAACAATTGTTAATTTTGTGATGGTGGACTCAGCTTTGAGACTTGAGTGGTAGATAATAGGTGGATGAATGGTTTAGCATGTATAAATGTATTTCCCAAAGTGGTGAGTTAATTTGGTTGACCCTGCATATTTTTTAAATTCCTTAAAAAGATGATGCTAAATAGTTGTAATTAATTGATATTTTCAGGTAAAGTATTGGTATATAACTTGAAAGCCCAAGCTTCAATATCTAATTTATGAGTGTAACAAGTACAAAATCAATGGTCAGTGGCGCGCTCAGGCGTTTAGTCCAAAACGGTAAGATCGAGATGGAGGCAGCTTCGGAGGCCAATGAAACTGCGCGTAAACAAAAAATTCCACTGTTCGCTTATTTGATCGATAACAATTTAGTTGATGCTGCTGACTTGTGTGATGCAGCTTCAAATGAATACGGCGTGCCGGTTTTAGATGTGAGTGCAGTTGACATGTCGCTGTTGCCAAAGGGATTGGTTTCTGAGAACCTGATTGAAAAACACCAGGTGTTGCCATTATTTCTGAGAGGTAAGAAAGTATTTATAGGCGTTTCGGATCCAACGAATTCTCGTGCATTGGAAGAGGTGAGATTTCATACTAACCTAGCAGTTGAACCTATTTTGATCAGACAAGACAGCCTGCAAGGTGCCATTGAGGAAGCTTTAAAGGAAGCTTCTTCAGTGATGGACGATTTGGGTGATGAAGGACTGGAAAACCTTGAGTATGATGATGAAGAGTATACAGACACCTCCTCCGATACTGTAGATGATTTAGCAGACTCGCCAGCCGTTAAATTGGTTAACAAAGTTCTTTTGGACGCCATTAAGAGAGGTGCGTCTGATATACATTTTGAACCTTACGAAAAAACCTACCGGGTTCGATACAGGATAGATGGCATGCTCAAGACCATGATCAAGCCCCCTAAAAACATGACACATAAAATCGCATCTCGGTTAAAGGTGATGTCTAAACTAGACATTGCTGAGAAGCGAGTGCCTCAGGATGGCCGTGTTAAATTAAACCTATCTAAAAACAGTTCGATCGATTTTCGATTGAGTACTTGTCCAACTTTGTTTGGTGAAAAAATTGTGATGCGTATTTTAGATGCCTCAGCTGCTAAGATGGGGATTGATAAACTAGGGTACGAAGATGAACAAAAGCAATTGTTTATGGATGCCATAGTTAAGCCTTACGGTATGGTGTTGGTTACTGGTCCAACAGGCAGTGGTAAAACAGTTTCTTTGTATACAGCATTAAATATATTGAATACAGAAGGCAGAAATATTTCTACAGCAGAAGACCCGGTTGAAATTCGCGTTGATGGCATCAATCAAGTACAGCAAAACTCAAAACAAGGTATGACTTTTTCTGCTGCGCTGCGTTCATTCTTGCGACAGGATCCTGATGTGATCATGGTGGGTGAGATTCGAGATTTGGAAACAGCTGAAATTGCAATCAAGGCGGCACAAACAGGGCATATGGTGTTATCAACTTTGCACACCAATAACGCACCTGAGACTGTCAGTCGCCTAATGAATATGGGCGTGGCTCCGTTTAACATAGTTTCAGCAGTGTCAATCATCATTGCACAAAGATTAGCACGAAGACTTTGTGATTGTAAAAAACCCACTGAGTTACCGCGAGAAACTTTGTTAGAAGCAGGTTTTACTGATGAAGACATTGCGGGCGGGACCATTTGTGATCCTGTGGGTTGTGGTAAATGTAATGAAGGTTATAAAGGACGGGTTGGTATATATGAAGTTATGCCAATCACTGACAACATCAAAAAAATTATATTAGGCGGGGGCAACTCAATAGAGATTGCAGAGCAGGCAGAAAAAGACGGGATTTCAAATTTAAGAAAGTCCGCCCTGTTGAAAGTTAAAGACGGCATTACTGGTTTAGTAGAGGCCAATCGAGTTACAGTGGATTAAATATTATGGCAAAAGCACAAAGAATCAATGAGCTTCAATCCTTTCAGTGGGTTGGTGTTGATAAAATTGGTAAGAAACTCAAAGGTGAGCAACAGGCCAAATCTGTTGCCTTGGCAAAAAATGAATTACGAAGACAAGGCATTCAAGTCAAAAAAATCCATAAAAAAAGAAAGTCATTGTTTTCTAGTGGTAAAGCAATTAAGGCACAGGATATTTCATTGTTCAGTCGACAATTGGCAACCATGATGGAATCAGGTGTGCCCATGGTTCAAGCCTTTGAAATCATTGAAGGTGGACAGTCTAACCCCAAAATGGCCAAACTCTTGAATGATGTGAAAACAGAAATTCAGTCGGGGTCTTCGTTGGCTGAATCATTGGGTAGGCATCCTGTGTACTTTGATGAATTGTATTGTAACTTGGTTAATGCCGGCGAAAAAGCGGGTGTGTTGGATGAGTTGTTAGACACCATCGCCACTTACAAAGAGAAAACAGAAGAAATCAAAGGTAAGATCAAGAAAGCCATGTTTTATCCAGCAGCGGTGTTGTTTGTGGCCATTGGTGTGACTATCTTGCTATTAGTGAAAGTGGTGCCAGAATTTCAAAATATGTTTACCAGTTTTGGAGCAGACTTACCTGGATTGACATTGATGGTAGTAAATGCTTCAAAAACAATGCAAGAGTATTGGTGGATAGCAGTTCTTGCAATAATTGGTACGATTTCGGCTTTTATATATTTTAAGAAGAGGTCGTTAAAATTTGCACATGCTTTAGATCGACTTTCCTTGAAAATACCTATCGTAGGAGGTATTTTGTACAATGCTGCCATTGCCCGTTTTTCCAGAACACTTTCGACCACTTTCGCAGCAGGTGTACCCTTGGTTGAGGGTTTGGACACGGTTTCAGGCGCAGTAGGCAATATTGTTTTCAAAGAGGCGGTGCAAAAAGTTAAAGATGATGTGTCTACTGGGCATCAGCTGCAATTGGCCATGAGTCAGACCAATATATTTCCTCATATGGTGATCCAGATGGCTGCCATCGGAGAAGAATCTGGTAATTTAGATGCCATGCTGGCTAAAGTTGCAGATTACTATGAGCAAGAGGTGTCTAATGCAGTTGATGCATTGAGTAGTTTGCTTGAACCAATTATTATGGTGCTGGTTGGTGGTCTTGTTGGTGTTATGGTGGTGGCAATGTACTTACCCATCTTTAAAATGGCTTCTGTTTTCTAGAGGTGATAGAGATAGAAGGGGTATTTACACAATATCCATCATTGTTATGTGCTGTGGCATTTTTGGTTGGTTTGCTCGTAGGTAGTTTTCTTAATGTAGTCATTCTTAGAATGCCCGCATTGTTAGAGCATCTTTGGAAGAAGGATTTTGCTGACTTCACAGATGCCGAGTTTAAAGAACCTAAACCACCTGGAATAGCATTAAGTCGGTCGCATTGCCCTCTATGTAAAAATCAATTATCAGTTTGGCATAATATACCTGTTATCAGTTACTTGGTGTTAAGAGGTCAATGTTACTTTTGTCAAAAAAAAATTGCTATCAGGTATCCCTTTGTTGAGTTGTTGACCGCGTCATTTACCTTGTTTATGGCTTATCAATTTGGATTTGGTTGGCCATTATTGGCAGGTTGTATGTTACTTTGGTTTTTGATTGTAATCACTTGGATAGACATTGACACTTATTTGATTCCCGATCAATTAAGTTTGTTGTTGTTGTGGTTAGGTTTGTTTTTTAGTTTATTTGATTTTTCACTGTCACCAGAGCAAGCCATCCAAGGTGCTTTGATAGGGTACCTCAGTTTGTGGTTGGTGTTTCATGTATTTAAATTGATCACTGGCAAAGAAGGTATGGGTTACGGTGATTTTAAACTTATGGCAGCCGGTGGTGCGTGGCTGGGTCCTGAGTTATTAATAGCGGTACTTTTTATGGCATCGATCAGTGGATTGCTGTTTGCGGGGATACAAGCAATTTTGAAGAAGGGGAGCAATAAAATTCCATTTGGACCCTATTTGTCAATAGGCATATTGGTCAGTTATCTATTCGGTACACAAATTATGGGTATACTCTTCCCTGAAATTTAATGATCAAATATAAAATCTGTTTAACAGGCGGTATTGCTTCAGGAAAAACTTATGTTTCTGATCAATTTTCATTGTTAGGTGCCTGTGTCATTGATGCTGATGTGTTGGCTCGGCAAGTAGTGGCTCGAGGTACAACAGGTTTGGCTGAAATTGTCAGCCATTTCGGATTAGAGGTGTTAAATCAAGATAACACTTTAAATAGGGAGGTGCTGAAAAAAATAGTATTTTCTGATAAGAGTAAGCTTAAATTACTGAATGAAATAACTCATCCATTGATAAAGAATGCTTTTGAAAACAAGTCCATGTTAAATAAATCCGAACTTGAGATATGGGTGATTCCATTGTTAAGCGAACAAAGCGATTTTAGTGGCTTCAATCGTATTTTGGTGATTGATGTGAAGGAAGACATTCAATTGACAAGAATTATTAATAGAGATCGGGTGGAGCAAAAACTTGCTAAAAAAATTATTCAATCACAGCCTGCTAAAAATGACCGGTTAAAGTTGGCGACAGATGTCATTGTTAATAATAAAGGTTTTGAATCATTAGATGCTTCAATTCGAAAAATCTTTGATTTCTATATACAGCTAAAAAATCAACAATCTGCATAAATAAATTGGTGCAGACACCATGACCTTCAGTTATAATGCCCAGCTCTTTAGTGGGCCTGTAGCTCAGTTGGTTAGAGCAGTGGACTCATAATCCATTGGTCGTAGGTTCGAGTCCTACCAGGCCCACCACTCTCTTCTTTGAATTATTCAAAAAATTATCTGTTAATCATGGCTTGGGCGAATATATGTATTGGTGGGTGTTGGTTAAAATTTTGTAAATTATATTTAAATATGTCTTGATTTTTCAGTACCTTAAAGGTTATTCTTGCATTGTCTTCTTAGAAAAAGTAAAGTATTTACTGTAATTTGTGAATGGTGACACAGAATTAAGATCAATTGATCTGTTTAATGGTCACCTAAATAAGAAGCATTAGTTAGCAATAATTAAAGAGAGAAATGGTTTTGCAATTGTTTGGTCGAAGTAAAGTTCAGTTAATCGGGGTCGATGTCAGTTCATCAGCCGTCAAGATATTACAGTTGTCTGGTAACTCTGACAATATTAAGGTGGAACGCTACGCGGTTGAACCGCTGTCAATTAATGCAGTGGTTGATAATAACATCGCAGAAGTTGATTTGGTTTCAGCTGCCATCAGTAAAGCCGTGAATAAAGCGGGCATTAAAGTTAAAGGTGCTGCAACAGCGGTTTCAGGTTCAGCGGTTATCACTAAAATCATTCAAATGCCCAGTGAATTAGATGAAGATGAGCTTGAGATTCAACTTGAAATGGATGCCACACAATACATTCCTTATCCTATAGATGAAGTGAGTTTGGACTTCAGTGTTTTAGGACCTGTTGAAGGCAATGAAGAAGTCAATAATGTTTTGATTGCAAGTTCTAGATCAGAAAATGTGGATGTGTATTTGGAAGCTTTTGAAGGTGCTGGTTTAGATTTGAAAGTGGTTGATGTTGAAGCATTCGCCATCGAACGGTGTTTTAATTTAGTCAGAAGCCAGTACGAGATCAACGATGAAGAGGTGGTGGCTTTATTTGATATTGGTGCCAATACCATGACCATGCATGCCATGCATAAAAGAACGGGTATTTATAGCCGGGAGCAGTCTTTTGGGGGAAAACAATTGACTGAGGAAATCATGCAAAGATATGGTTTGTCTTATGAGGAAGCAGGTTTGGCCAAAAGGCAAGGAGGTTTGCCTGAAAGTTATGAGTCAGAAGTGCTGCAATCATTTAAAGATACCTTGGTTCAACAAGTCAGTCGAGCTTTACAATTTTTCTTTTCTGCCACCGAATTTGGTAATGTGGACAGGATACTGTTAGGTGGTGGATGTGCAGCCATATCTGATATTGATATTCTAGTAGAAGATCAAGTGGGTGTTCCTACCGAGGTAATTAACCCTGTTAATAATTTTAAAGTTTCTTCAAGAGTCAGCAATGAAGCGCTTGAAGCAGACGCTCCAGCCATGATGTCAGTGGTCGGATTAGCATTGAGGAATTTTGATTAATATGGCTAAAATTAATTTATTGCCTTGGCGAGAAGAAAGGCGCCAACAACAGACCAAAGAGTTCTATATCTTATTGGCTATAGCAGCTGGAGTGGCATTGTTGCTGTTTGGGCTGGCTTATTACTATTTTGATCAAAGTATTAAGTTTCAAAATCAAAGAAATTCTTTTTTGACTACTGAAATTGGGAAGCTAGATCAAAAAATTGCTGAGATTAAGGAGTTGGAAGCAAAGAAAGCCAGTTTGATAGCTCGGCAAGAAGTTATTGAAGAGTTACAGGCTAGCAGGACACAAATGGTTCATTTGTTTGATGAACTTGTGAAGACGATTCCAAATGGTGTGTTTTTAGAAAAAATCACCCAACAAGGTACATCTATATCAATGGAAGGATATTCGCAATCACATTCACGGGTGTCTGATTACATGAGAAGGCTGGACGAGTCAGAGTGGTTTGCAAAGATTGAATTGGACTACATCAAAGCAGACGAGACTCTTGGAACTCACGAACAAAAATTTAAATTAAGTGTTAAGTTGGTTAATCCACAAAGAAAAAATGACACTGATCGAGTTGATGAGGAAGAGCTGTCATGAGTTTTATTGATGAAGTAAATAGTTTAGATACCAGCAACCCTGGTGGGTGGCCAGCATCGGTCAAAACGGCCGCATTGATACTTGTTGTGATACTAATTTTGGCTGGCGGCTATTGGTTTTTTATTAAAGATATGCGAACAAGTTTGCAAGGATTGCAAAAAAAGGAAGTGGAATTAAAAAACACTTACTCTATCAAATACCAAAAAGCAGCACAATTAGATGCTTATAAGGAGCAGTTGGAAGAAATGGAAATTATTTTACAGTCGATGTTAAGGCAATTGCCAAGTAAAAACGAAATGTCAGATTTGATTGTAGATGTGTCGCAAACAGCTTTAGCCAGCGGTATAGAAAATGAATTGTTTGAACCTGGTGCAGAATCTTTGAAAGATTTTTATGCAGAAAAGCCTATCAGTTTGAAAATGAAAGGAAATTACCATGAATTTGGTAATTTTGTAAGTGGTGTTGCCTCTTTACCAAGAGTGGTTATTTTAACCATGCATGATATTTCACTCAAGCCGTTGGGTGACTCTATTCAAGGTGGTAGATTGTTATTAGAAGGTACGGCAAAAACTTACCGCTATTTAGACGATGAAGAAATGATGGAGTTGGAAGCTTCTAAAGTAGAAACGGCAGGAGCTAAAAAATGAAAAAAATATTAGTTTTTGCGATAATGATAAGTTTGATTGGGTGTAATAACAACATCAATGATTTAAATGACTTTATAGCTCGACAAGCCAATAAACCAGTTAAACCAATAGATCCATTGCCACAGCTTAAACCGCATGAAGTCTTTGAGTACAATGCCGATTCATCCAGAGACCCTTTTTCAAATGACCTCGAATTAGAAGCGGCTGATGAACAAGATACCATGGCAGTGGCAGAAGATGGTGAAGGTCCCGATTTGTCGAGAAGAAAGGAATTTTTAGAGTCTTATCCATTAGATAGTTTGTTGATGGTGGGAACGTATCAACAAGAAGAAGATTATTGGGCTCTGGTAGTTGACCCTGATGGAACAATACATAGGGTTTCACAAGGACATTATTTAGGGCATAACCACGGTGAAGTGGTTTCTATATTTGAAAATGAAGTCCAGTTAAAAGAGTGGATTAATGATGGCTTAGGCGCGTGGCGTGAACGCAGTGCTGCAATGGCTTTGAAAGAAGAGTGAATGTGAGTGAATTTATGAAAATGAAAAATTTATTTTTAAGAAGCAAAAAAATCAAACCGATAGCATTGGCTCTGTTTTGTTTGTTTATGACTTTACAATCAATGGCCCAGTCGTCATTACAAAGTGTTGATGTCAAAACAGGTGAAAATGGTTCAGTAGTTTTAGATTTTAAGTTTGACAACGGCGTTGTTCAACCTGAGTTGTTTTCAACAAGTTTGCCTCCAAGGTTAGCATTGGATTTTGCCAACACTGACAATGTAAGTAATGTCAGAAATATGGCTATTGGCAAAGGCAGTGCCAAGGGATTGCGAGTGGTATCGAGTGGTAATAAAACCAGAGTTGTTATTGATTTATTGAATCAAACCACACATGAATTAACTACTGTCAATGACACCTTGTCATTAAAACTGATGAACAACAGAACTGTTAGAAATCAAGCGTCGTCAAATCAGGTTAACGTTGAGTTGGTCGATTTCAGAAGAGGGGTTAATGGTCAAGGTATCATTCAAGTTGAACTGTCTGCAAATGATGCTGTTATCAATTATTCAGAAAGTTTAGGTAAAATCAGTGTGGATATTGCTAACAGTAACTTATCGGAAGCAATGGATAAAAAACTTGATGTGATTGATTTTGCCACACCTGTTACCTACGTGGATTCTCGTCAGACTGGTGGTGGCGTGAAAATTGATATAGAAATATCAGGACCTTATGAAAAAGTTGTTTATCAAACTGGTAATCAATACACGGTAGAGATCAATGAACTTCCAGAGGATAGTGTTAATAATTCAAAATTAATTGATGATGAGCCAGTTTACTCTGGGAATAAAGTTTCATTTAATTTTCAAGATATACCTGTAAGATCTGTAATTCAGTTAATTGCTGATGCATCACAGTTGAACATTGTAGTAGCAGATAATGTAGAAGGCAGTGTTACATTAAGACTAAATGAAGTTCCTTGGGATCAAGCTTTGGATATAGTATTGCAAAGCAAACAGTTAGATCAAAGACGACGTGGAGACGTGATCTGGGTAGCTCCAGCTGCTGAAATTGCACAACGTGAACAAGAAAAATTAGAAGCACTCAGTCAAAAACAAGAGTTAGAGCCTTTGGATAATATTTTTATTCAAGTCAATTATGCCAAAGCAGAAGAATTAGCTATGTTAATAAATGGAGAATCTGGAACGGAAGGTAGTAGTGGAGGAGGAAATTCACTTTTATCTGACCGTGGTTCTGTTGCTTTCGATGAAAGAACAAATATGTTATTGGTCACTGATGTTCCAGACCGATTAAAAGTTATCCAAGATTTAGTTGATAACCTGGACAGATCTGTACAACAAGTTCAAATTGAAACCAGAATAGTGGTTGCTACTGAGCGATTTGCAGACGAGTTGGGTGTTAGATTTGGAGTAACTGGATCTCATGAAGATAAATACGGTAATATCATCAGTACAGGTGGCAGTGCTTCGGCAGTTGACAGACTAAATAATGCTGCTTTGAATAGAAGATATACCTCACCTAGCGGCTCAGGGGTTCCAACCATTACTCCTGATCCACAATTTGATGCAAATATACCAGGCCCGCCTTTGGGTGAACGTTTGAATGTTAATCTTCCAGCTGCGTCATCAACAGCTGGACGTTGGGCTGCCAGTATTTTGGCTGCGGATTTTCTTCTTGATCTCGAGTTGTCTGCATTAGAAACAGAAGATCGTGGAGAAGTGATATCTTCACCTCGTGTAATTACTGCCAACCAATCTCAAGCTGTTATCAGACAAGGTGTACAGATCCCTTATGAACAAGCCACATCCAGTGGCGCAACTTCCATTACATTCAGAGACGCTGTTCTGTCATTGGATGTGGTGCCTTTAATAACACCAGACGATAGAGTAGATTTAACTTTAGTTGTTGATCAAGATGCCATAGGTGAAGAAGTATCAACATCTTTAGGTGGAAGTGTTCCATCTATAGATACTAGATCAGTTGAAACTAGGGTGTTGGTTAACAATGGTCAAACGGTGGTCTTAGGCGGTATTTATGAACAAATCAGGAGAACCACAAAATCAAAAATACCTGTTTTAGGCGACATTCCTGGTTTAGGCGGGTTATTCAGAAATAAACAAGTGCAAGACGACAAGGCGGAGTTGTTGATTTTCGTAACTCCTACAATAATTAAAGACAGTTTATAAAATTACACGAAGGTTTAATATGTTAAAAAACACAACACAATTAGTTATATGCTTCTTGGCAGTGATCTTACTTTCATCTTGTGGAGGTAGTAGTGACAGAGGAGGTGCTTCACCTGGTCCAGCTGTATCAAATTTAAGGATCACATTTCAGCCAACTCAGTCAACTGTTCCGGCTAACACCAATGATTTTCCTATTAATATCAATTCACCTTTTTACGTTCAGATGAACGTCAATGTGACTTTCGATAATGGCACAGCTATTCCGGATGGTACAGAAATTAGTTTATCTACATCCAATGTGCAGGTGGCTCCAATATCTACATTGGATGATCCAGAAACTACAGATATTAATGAATTCACAACTTTATTTGGTCAAATAGTAGATGAAGCCAGTGGAGGCAATGGTACATTTTTCATTCATGGTATCAGC
This sequence comes from uncultured Marinicella sp., assembly GCA_964631055.1. Classification (GTDB taxonomy): domain Bacteria; phylum Pseudomonadota; class Gammaproteobacteria; order Xanthomonadales; family Marinicellaceae; genus Marinicella. Next base: position 12,989 of record CAZVZJ010000015.1, on the reverse strand, counting down.
CCAGGTACAGTTACATTAACAGCATCTGCTGTAGACCCGGAAACTGGTAGAACTTCTAGAGCAAATTTTAATTTTACGGTTTCTGAAGGACCAGATGAATTCGATAGACTGTCCATTGAAGCACAATCTACTACTCTGCCTGCTAATGTGTTTAATTTAACACCAAGGGAAGCAATAGGGACTGTATACATGACAGAAGCAACAATATCATTTCGTGATCCATTGGGTAATTTTACTAACCCAGCTGTTGATGATGATGACAATTCAACTGTAGGTGTTGCAATTAATCCTGTTTTAGTGGCTGCATTTTCTACCTTAGATGATCCGGAAACAGAAGATGATGGCGATCCATTGACTGAAGAAAATGAAGTATTCATCCTATTGGGGCAAGGTCCTGTAGATATGGTTGCTGGTAAAGGAACTATTTTCATTTGGGCTGACCAACCAGGTACTGCAACCCTTACTCTAAATGCATTAGACCAGTTTACTGGTGAAAATATAAGTACACAGCTTGAAATAATTGTAGATGGTGGTGGTTCTGTTGACACGCCAAATTCTATATCACTGGCAGGTACAGGTAACAGTTATATCAATGGCTCTGGTGGATCTCAAGCACAGACAATACAAGTATCTGTAGAGGCATCTACTGGACTACCAGTATCAGATCCAAATGGTTTTAATAACTTAATAGTTGATTTGACTACAGATGGACAAAATAGTGGTGAAAAACTCTCAGGAATCAATGCCCAAGGACAATCTGTAGAAGGTCAATCAATCAATATTGCAACAAATAATGGTGTGGGTACACTACAATTACTCAGTGGTGATAACCCTAATACAGCAATTATTACTGTAACTACAGATCGCGCAGATAATAATGTAGATAACGGTTTACAAGACCCCATTACTGCAACAGGGAACTTTGTAATCAGTGACGGTGTTCTTTTTGGCTTAGACATTACTTCACCGCAACTTAACTCATTATTTATTAACAGAGTTAATGGTGCTGTAGTAAATAATGATGAAATTGGTAACTTAGATGGAACGTATTCTCTAACTATCAGTGCGATTGGTACAGATAAAGGAGGTAATCCAGCATTGCCACAAACCATTCAATTCGGTTTGATAGACAGTCCTGTAATTGGCTTCCCATTAGATGGTCCTGGTACCTTTGTAAACTCAGATTCTGATGGTGATCCTCTAGAAGGAGGCGACTTATTTACTTCTGATAATGGTGATTTTATTAATGGCACTGCTGAAGTTCAACCTGGTGATACTTTATTAGTATTCGGTGAAGAAATACTGAGGAATGAAGACTTAGAAAGTGCAGTTACTGTTCAATCAGTTTTGTCTGATACATCTGTTAGAATTTCAGAAAACTTTAATAGAAACGATCTTTCAGGTTCTATTATTAATGATTTAGATATATTCCCATATATTATAGGACGAGCAGTTGATGGTAATATCAATGCCACTGGAATTATCGATGAAAATGGTGTTGTAAGTACACAAATCAATTACCCAGTCTCTAAACTTGGCAAAATTGCTGGTGTTTATGCAAAAGGTCAAGGTGCCACAACAAACGGCGTTACTAGAAATGTGACTGATGTTGAAATGATTATATATCCAGGAGCAGCATCTGTTGGCTCTAGTGATTTAGCGCCAATTATTACTGTAGCACCAAGTATAATTCCAGCAAACACACCAACTGCAGTACAAGTTTGTGTGTTAGATGCAGCTCGTAGCCCAATACAAGGCGCATCTGTTCAATGGGGTTATGTTGGAGGTTCTGGTATTGGTATCATTGATGGTATATCTGGATCAGGTATCATTGAAAATCGTACTGATGCAAATGGTTGTGCTGTAGGAATAGCAGAGGCCAGTGGTGTAATTACATCTGGAGATGACAATGGATTTATATTTAATGTAGGTTCAATTTCATGTCTTGATGATGACGACAATGTTTGTATACGAGTTGCTGACCCTGGTTTGATACTTTTAACAGCAGATCCTGCTGCTCACAGCACCAGTGGAGTTAAAAGAATTACTTTATTCTTATTCGGAGGTAATGGACAAGGTATTCCTAATGTGCCATTATTCGGTTCATGTACATCAAATGGTGGAGTGTTAGAAGTTAGAGAGCAACCAGGTCCAACTGATGCCAACGGCATGAGTGTAGTAGATGTATTTTCGGCTTTAGATGGTATAGAGGAATTTTTCACTGGAACATGCGAATTTACCACAGGTACAGGTGAGCCAGTTGCAACTGTTCAATTCAGTGGTAGGGATATATGTTCGTTAGGAACTTCTCCTACACCATTGGGATGTCCTCCATAAAATTTATGTGATTAATCTATAAAGGCTTATCATTTTGGTAAGCCTTTTTTTTTTGAATGACTTAAAGCACATGAATTTTTAGTTTAATCCTTTACAATAGTTAAATTACACAAAAGAAGCATGATGAAATATTTTAATATTATTAGTATGTTGGTCATCTTGACCTCATGTCAACAGCAAACCCCATCAGATAATGGAACACCAACTGATACAAATGAAGATAAAACTATAGTAGAAAAAGAAGAAGATAAAGTGATTATTAATGTTGAAACTGCTCAAGCATATTTGGGTGATTCGATTGCTACATTCAAATCAACTGCAGTATTAGAAGCAGATCGTGCAGCATCAATCACAACAAAGTCTTCTGGAATTATTCTCGACATATTAGTTGAAGAAGGTGATCAAGTTAAAAATGGACAAGTGTTGTTGGTTTTAGAGTCAGATGAACAACGGTTAAGCTTAAATTCAGCAAAAGCCAACTATGAAAAAAGCCTTAATAATTTCAATCGCGCAAAACTACTGGTTGAGAAAGGATTAACTAATAAGGAACAAATTGATAATTTAAAATTTGAAACAGAAGCATTAAAAGCACAATTAGAACAAGCAAAAATGAGCTTGTCATTTACACAAGTAAAAGCTCCATTTTCAGGCATGGTAGTTAAAAGACATGTAAAAATAGGTAACCTTGTTCAAAATGCAACAGTGGTATTTGAGGTTATAGACTTTGATTCATTACAAGCTAAGATTGATGTACCAGAATATCAGTGGGATATCATGAAAACTGGATTACCTGTTCAATTTGATTTTGATGCGTTAAAAGGTCAAACAGTTGGTGGAGAAGTTCTCAGAATCAGCCCTGTAATTGATTCCTCTTCTGGTACATTTGAAGTCACTGTACAAGTTGATAATTCACAAAAACTTTTGCGTCCCGGTTTGTTTGCTAAAGCCAACATAGTATTTGATGAAAGAAGTGGTGTTATTTTAGTTAATAAAGATTCAATTATTAGAGAAGATGATCGTTCCTATGTCTATGTTTTAGAAGGTGAATCAAAAATTAATAAAGTTTTGGTTTCATTAGGCTATGAAATGCCTGATTCATACGAAATAACTGATGGTTTATCAATCGGTCAAACTGTAGTAACGACTGGAAAAAATAACTTAACTCCTGATGTAGAAGTTAATGTTGTTAATTACGACGCAAGTCTATGATAGATTCAATAACAAGGTTTGCAACCAATCGAAGGGTAACCGTATGTATGCTGGCTGTCGGTTTGATTTTATTTGGTTCAATTGCAATGAACAGCATGCCAGTAACTCTATTGCCATCATTAGAATATCCAACATTAACTATAAGAACAGATTACGATAATACTGGTCCAGAAGAAATGGAATTATTGATCACTAAACCTTTGGAAGAAAGTGTTGGTGTGGTCAAAGGTCTGAATAAAATTCATTCCACTTCAACTACTGGACGTTCTGATGTGAAGCTGCAATTTAACTGGGATGCAGATATGAAAAGAGCTGCCTATGATGTCAGAGACCGGATGGATGCTGTACAACTTCCATTAGATGTGGATTCACCAATTTTATTACGTTTTAACCCATCTACTGACCCTATCATGCAACTGTCACTCAGTTATGAAGGAGATATTGACAATCAAGTTGAATTAAAACAACTCAGAACTTATGCAGATAATAACCTGAAAAAAAAATTAGATCCTGTAGCTGGTGTTGCGGCCATTAAAGTCAGCGGTGGCTATGAAAAAGAAATAGAAATTCTTCCTGACCAATTTAAATTGTCTCAACTTGGCTTAAGCATCAATGATATTTCAAATCGGTTAAGACAAGAAAATATCAACTTATCTGGAGGTTCAATCAAACAGGGAAGTAAGATGTTTTTAGTAAGAACAGTCAATCAGTTTGAAAATATCGAATCTATTAAACAATTAATTATTAATAACAACAATGGCCGTATTATTAAAATCAGCGATGTGGCAACAGTTAAATTAGGTCATAAAGATCGAAAATCAATCAATAGATTTAACGGAAAAGAAGCAGTAGAAATTGCAATTTATAAAGAGGGTGACAGTAATACAGTCACCGTTGCAGAATTAGTCAGAGATAAAATTGCTGATATTAAAAAACAATTACCACCAGGAACAAATATTACAATTATTGATGATCAATCTGCATTCATTAAAGATGCGATTGACAATGTGGTGAGTGCTGCATTAATTGGTGGGATTTTGGCAGTTTTGATTATTTATCTATTTCTAAAAGATGTCTTGGCAACTGCAATCATTGCGGTTTTAATTCCTGTTTCTGTGGTTTCAGGTTTCTTTTTCATGTACCGAGCTGGTGTGAGTTTTAATATCATGTCTTTAGGAGGCGTTGCCCTTGCAGTAGGTTTGTTGGTTGATAATGGGATTGTGGTGCTTGAGAATATTGCATCGAAAATGAAAAAACATAAAAATCCAATAAAAGCAGTGCGTGAAGGAACGGCAGAAGTTGGTGGAGCCATCACTGCATCGACCTTAACTACAATTGCAGTTTTTCTGCCTTTGGTATTTGTACAAGGTATCGCAGGTCAATTATTTAAAGATCAAGCATTGACGGTTACTTTTACCCTAATAGTTTCTCTGGTTTTTGCCATGATTTTAATTCCTATGTTATCAAGTTTAAAGCACAGAAAGGCAGGCTTCAGTGAAGACACAGGTGAGCATATTTATCAACCAAGAACGAAAGTTGGTGGGGCATTAAGAACAGGTAGAAAAACTGTTTTTAATTTTTTAACCGATGCTTTTTTACTCATAATCTCTTTACCATTTATTGTTATAGGAATCCTATTAAAATACCTGTTAATGATACCTGCGGTTGTGGTTAATAAACTATTTGATGGTTTATCAGCTATTTATCGCCTTATTTTGCCATGGGCATTGAGAAATCGTTTGCTCGTGATGTTTTTAGCATCGATTTGTTTTCTTTCAGGTTTATTTATTTTGCCTAAAATTGGCATTGAATTAATACCAGATATGAATGCCAGTACAGTAAAAATTAACTATAAACTACCTGAAGGCTCTACCATTGAAGCAACTGATGAATTTTTTAAAGGTTTAAGTGAAAAGGTGAATGGTTTCGAGTCAGTTGACTTGGTCTACGGTTACAGTGGCGAGGGTAATCTATTAGATACATCATCCTTATCTGGTGGTGAAAACTCAGGTCAAATAACTTTAAAAATTAAACCTGGTGCAAATAAGTTGATGGCTCAAAAAGAAGCTTTGGCATTAATTAATGCTACACCAGGCCTGCAATCCGAATTAAAAGCCGGACAATTTTTTGATTTAGCCAAACCGCTTGAAATTGAATTAATTGGCAATGACTTAAGTTTACTCAAGGAAAATGCAGTCAGACTATCAAAATTAATGATTAAGGAAGATAGCTTTATCAACGTAGATGACGGTGTTGAGATCGGTAACCCGGAAGTTCAGTTATATTTTGATCAAGAAAAAATATCGGCACTGGGGATGAATGTATCTACGGTAGCTAATAATGTGGTTAATAAAGTATTAGGTAAAGTAGAAACCACTGTTCATTGGCAAGATCAAAAAATGGATTTGCGCGTTCGCACTATAGAAAATCAAAGAGATTCAATTGATGACATCAGGAATTTGATTATTAACCCTGAAAGTGCAGCACCTATTAGATTAGTCGATGTTGCTGATGTTAAAATTGCTGAAGGGCCGGGGTATATCCTCAGACGAAACCAAGACCGAACTGTGGTTGTATCCGCTGATATCAATGAAATTGCTTTGGGAGATGCGGTTAAAAGAGTAGAGCAGTTGATAAATGACGCCAATATACATCCTTTGGTTTCAGCCAGAGTGACTGGTCAGAATGAAGATTTGGAATCTTCTAATCAGTCCATGATTTTTGCCTTATCTTTAGCAGTATTTTTGGTATACATGATATTGGCCTCACAGTTCGAATCATTTATACATCCTTTTGTAATTTTATTTTCTGTACCTATGGCTTTTATTGGCGCTGTTTGGGCTTTGTACTTGACTGGAACTTCAATTTCAGTGGTTGTTTTCATTGGCTTAATTATGTTAGCAGGAATTGTAGTAAATAATGCCATTGTTCTGATTGATATCATTAAACAATCTATCGAGAAAGGCATGAATAAAACTTCAGCCATTATTGAAGCAGGCCAATCACGTCTCAGGCCTATTATTATGACCACCATGACGACAGTATTAGGCTTATTGCCGATGGTTATTGTTTTTGGGACTTCAAGTGCAGGTTCAGAAATCAGGGCACCTATGGCTATCACAGTGATTGGTGGTTTATTGGTTTCAACTTTTTTAACTTTAATTGTGGTGCCTGTTATGTTTTCACTTTTGACCAAGGAGAAAAACACCCAGAGTATTCACGATGATTTGCAAGCAAGTGTGGTGTAATTAAGCCATGAAAAAACAACCCCATTCCCAAATCAGTGCTGAAGCCACTGGTATTACTCGACTGGCTAGTTTCTCAATGGCCAGACCAGTAACCATCAGTATGATGTTCCTTTCATTGGTTACATTTGGTTTGATTTCATCTAAATTATTACCACTTGAAAGTTGGCCTGAAATTGAATTACCTTTTTTAATCGTTGTGGTTCCATACTCAGGAGGAACACCGCAAGAGGTCGAACGAAGCATCACCAGGCCGATGGAAGAGGCCTTAGCCACCATAGGTGATGTGGTGCAAATGAACTCTAATTCTACCACCAACTCCAGTAATACGTTCATGCTGTTTGATTTGGATATAGATATTGATGAAAAAATTATGCTGGTCAATGAACAAATTGACTTAATTCGCAGCGATTTACCTTCAGATGTCAGGCAAATTTTTATACGTAAAGAACAACCTGGCAATGAAGCGATGATGCAAATCAGGATTGTGGGCGATCGAGATTTAGAGAATGCCTACGATGTATTAAATCAGTATTTGGTCAAACCAGTACAGCGTATACCAGGAGTGGCACGGGTTGAGCTGCAAGGTATAGAACCACTCGAAATCAGTATCAATCTCGATAACGAACGCATGAAACGCTATGGTATTGGCTTCAATGAATTACAAGGAAAACTCAGTAATCTCAACTTCACAATTAAGTCAGGTAATTTCTTTACTGCTGATCAAGCCATCAGGTTGACTCCTAAATCCCAGGCCACTGACATCAATGAATACCGTAATCTGATCTTGAATGATAGAAACATTCGACTGAAAGATATTGCCACCATTGAAATGATTAATGGTGAGCGAGATTATGCCCGTCATTTGAATCGAAAATACTCTGTTGGCATAGAGGTTTTTCGAGAATCGACAGCCAATTTAGTGGAAGTGGGTGACAGGGTGTTAAAGACCATCAATGAAATCAGCCAAACGGATCAAATGAGTGGTATTGAGCTTGTATTCTTAGATAATCAAGCAGAAGGGGTGACTAACTCCCTCAAAGATGTTGTAACTGCAGGTGTAACTGGTTCCGTGTTGTCGTTGATAGTGTTGTTTTTGTTTTTAAGAAACCTGCCAATGACTTTAATTATTTCGATGTCCATCCCAATCTCTATCATCATTACCCTTGGCGTTTTGTATTTCACTGGTATCAGTTTGAATAATTTATCCTTAATGGGCTTGATGTTGGCAGTGGGTATGTTGGTTGATAATTCAGTGGTGATCACTGAAAGTGTTTATACACAAAGACTTTTAGATCCGCATAATCCTAAAGATGCACTGATCAGAGGTGTTAAATTGGTGATTAAACCTGTTATCGCAGGAACCCTCACAACCATTTGTGTTTTCTTGCCAGTAATTGTGGGCGAAGGTAATTTACTGGCCATATTTTTAACACATGTGGCTGTTGCTATCATTGCATCATTGGTGATTTCTTTGATGCTTTCAATTTCAGTAGTACCTATGGCTATTGGTATGTTTGCCAAAAAACAAAAGGTCAAAACTGGTGATTTAGAAACTCGGTTCTTTGAACGTTGGAGTCAAATAAGAAAACGTTATAAATTTTTGTTGGTTACAGTCGTTTATGTTCTGTTGTATGTGCTGTCGCAAGCAATGAAAATGCCAACTGAAAACTTCACTATTTTTGCTTATGTTTCTCTGTTCTTTTTGTTCAGTTTGTTTTTGATGGGTAATTATAAATCGATCTTGGTTTACTTTTTAACTCACCGTTGGAAGACAGTTCTGAGTGCGTTTTTATTGATGGTAGTGTGCATTTCATTCTACTCATCTATGCAACAAGATGATGGTACAGGACAATCAGTGAGTCGAAATTTTTGGCTGCCATACCATGTGAATGGAAACTATACTTTGGATCGAATGAAAAAGGATGTTGATCGGGTCGAAGATTATTTATATGCAAATCAAGAAAAGCTTGAAATTGATTCTGTTTACACCTATTACAATGAAAATGGAAATGCCACATCAATGATCACTTTAATTGATGAAGCAAAGGCAACAAAGTCGGTAGCTCAAGTTAAAAAAGAAATTTTGGAAGGAATGCCTGATATCACTATAGGTGAGCCCTCATTTCAATGGCGCAGCAATTTAGGCTCACAGGGCATTAAATTGTATTTGCAGGGTGAGTCCGCTGAATTCATTCGTGAAGAAATGTTGGATGAGGTGATGTTTATGTTAGGCAATGTAGACAAAGTCACCAATGTTCAAGTTGAACAAAAAAACAACCGTGAAGAACTGCAAGTAACCGTGAATAGGGAAAGGGCTTTGAATTTAGGATTGAATCCCACCCAGGTTGCTCAATCTGTTTCTATCGCCATGCGTGGCATGAATTTAAAAGAATATGTTTCAGAAACGGGTGAAATTCCAGTCAAGATGCGATTCTACAAAAAAGGTCAATTTGAAATAGAACAATTAAAAAGCTTGCCGATTAAAAATGCCGACGGTGTTTCCATTCCTCTAGATAATGTGGCAGAAATTAAGTCAACCAGTTCGCCACAACGGTTATTTCGTTTGGGTAGAATGAATTCTGTTCAAATAGATTTGGATGTCGAAGATGAGAGTAACGTCAAGGAGGTAAGGGACGCAATTTCTGCCATGATGGATACATACAATGTTCCTACAGGTTATTCTTGGACATTCAATTTAGAAGGAGGTGGTGCGAATATTTCATTGGCTGATTTGTTGATGCCTTTTGTGATTGCCTTGTTCGTTATTTTTATGGTGATGGCAGCTATGTTTGAATCATTGTTGTTTCCTATTTGTGTCTACAACACCATCCTGTTTTCTATTTTGGGCATTTTCTTGTTTTTTGCCATCACAGGCACGACATTTAATGTGATGGCTGGCATCGGTGCCATGATATTGATTGGCGTGGTAGTTAATAATGGCATTGTTTTGATTGATCACATCAATAACCTGAGACACGAAGGCATGAATCGATTCGATGCCGTGGTACAAGGTGGTATGGATAGAATTCGACCTGTTTTAATGACGGTGTCGACTACAGTGGTTGGTTTATTACCCTTGAGTATAAGTGCATCTTCTGTAGGTGGTGCCAACGGTGCCAGCTATTTTCCAATGGCTCGAGCCATCATTGGCGGTTTAACATTTTCTACCATCATCAGTTTAGTTCTATTGCCATGTATATATTGTTGGTTAGATGATCTAAGTGTTTGGTTTAAAAAACGCTTTCATAAAATTAAAGATCTTTTGAAAAAGTTCTTTAGAGTTAATAGTCGGTCAGCTGTTGATGTCAGTCAAGTTCTTGATGAAGTAATTGATATAGACTAATTCAGTTCAAATGAGAATAAGAAGTTATATTTTGTTAAATAAGTAATAGAAAATAATAATCTTCTTTTAGTGATGTTTTTTTCACAGTTAAAGGATTAAAATTGTGCCTTTTTTGAAATCAATTTACGGAGTTAACTTATGGGCGTATTAGTTGGAAGAAAAGCACCAAACCTTAAAGGTGCAGCGGTATTAGGTAATGGTGAAATAGTTGATAATTACAATTTCAAGCAAGCCACGGAAGGTAAAATTAAAGTGGTGTTTTTCTATCCTTTAGATTTTACATTCGTATGTCCATCTGAATTAATTGCTTTTGATAAGCGCATGGATGAATTTGCTAAACGAGGCGTAGAAGTGGTCTCTGTTTCAATCGACTCTCAATTCACTCACAATGCTTGGAGAAATACCCCTATCAATCAAGGTGGTATTGGTCCAGTTAAATACACCATGTTTGCTGATGTAACACACAAAGCTTGTAAAAAATATGATGTAGAAACACCTGATGGTGCTGTGGCATTCAGGGCTTCATTCTTAATTGATGGTAATAATGTCGTTCGCCACCAAGTGGTTAATGATTTACCATTGGGTCGCAATGTGGATGAAATGTTGCGTATGATTGATGCATTGTTATTCCATGAAGAGCACGGAGAAGTTTGTCCAGCCGGTTGGCAAGATGGCGATAAAGGCATGAATGCATCACCAGATGGTGTGGCCGAATACCTGTCTTCTGAATCAGACAAACTGTAAGAAATTGACTGATTAACCGCTGAACGACTTTTAGAAGAAGTGATCAAAAGCCTGATGGTTTATACTTTCAGGCTTTTTTTATTCCGCAGTTTTATTTGAATACGTATGACGATTGATTGGAGTTACATACAACAACAATACCAAACTATATTTGCGGAGTTGATACAAACAGAGCCACTCACACAATGGCAGGTTAAACCATCGGCTTTGCGGCCCACAAGACATAAAACAAAATACGGCATGGCTGATGTAAAAGGTGTGGTATATATTAACCAGGCTTTTGTTGGAACTTCAGCAATCAATTTATTAGATGTGACCATCAGGCACGAACTGGCACATCTTTGTGTGGGATTACATCAAGGACACAATTATATTTTCAAAGCCAAAGCAAAACAATTCAAAGCCCATTTTGGTCAACATTTACAATCAGAAACCACTCAAGTCCATGACTCAATTGGATATAAGTATATCCTGTACGCAAATTTAGAGAATGGTGATGAAATACTGTTCCGTCGAGTTCACAGAAAACATAAAAAGTACACCCACTACAAAGCAGGGAAGTTCCGTTACTTAACGATCAAAGGCATTAAAGTATTGAGCTTTAGGTATACCAATTAACAACACACGTTTTTATACTGATTATTCAAATGTAACATTTGATCATTTCTCCATTATGTTGCCAAACCTATTTGTCTGGCCAGCGTGACGTTGGTCGTGACTGATCCCTCCAAGCCCTTCTCCTGGGCTTGAGTTTCTCTATTGGCTAGGTGGCGTGTCAAGATTCGGGTGCGATCAGTTGTCCTGTATATATCATTGCTCCCAAAGAAGTTAACGGAGTGTTTATTGACAGTAGTGACTTAATATTTAGGTCAGGTTTTGAGTAAGAACAGCTTTACACATATCATTATTGGTAATTACATTGTTGTATGTTCTGTGACGTTAAAATAAGATGTATTCTGTGCTTTTAATTTGAAGAGTTTTTGATGAGAAATATAGGTTTATGGTGTTGTGTTTTAGCCTTATCTGCTTGCCACACACAGATAGTTAAACAAGTTAACACACCTTCTCAGGTTGGTGTTACGCTAACGCCATCACAAGTAGTGGCACAATCTGGTAACCATGAATGGCGGTTACTTGATGCTGAAAATACGATATATCTCACCTTAGAAACTGGAGTGGTGATCATCGAAATGTTGCCTTTAATGGCTCCTAAGCATGTTGAAAACACCAAAGCACTGATTCGGCAAGGTGTGTTCGATAACACTCAATTTTATCGAGTGCTCGATGGTTTTGTTGCTCAAGGTGGACCTATGTTTGAATCTGAATCCGACAGAAAACCACTTGCTTATGGTCAATATAGCGTACCCAGTGAATTAACTGTTACTAAAGAATGGGGTGATGAGTACATCAATTTTGATGGCGAAGATGGTTATGCTGATGAAACAGGCTATTTGCATAGCTTTCCTATTGGTCGTGATTTTAGCACAGGCGAAAGCTGGTTGTTACATTGTTACGGTGCACTGGGTATGGGGCGAGCCAACGAATTGGATTCAGGTGGAACTGAGCTGTATATTGTTAATGGTCATGCACAACGTTACCTTGATAGAAATGTCACCATATTTGGTCGAGTCATTGATGGTATGCATCATATTCAAGCCTTACAAAGAAGCAATGATTTTAATGGAGTAGTTGACTTAACCGATCAAAACATCATTGAGTCGATTCGAATAGCCGCTGATATGCCGGCACAAAAACTTATTCCGATAGAAGTCTTGAAATCAAATTCTCAGTCATTTGTTCAATTATTGGAAGCCAGAAAAAATCGCACTGCAGATTGGTTTGTCTATCAACATGACTACATGGATGCTTGTGGCGTGCCACTTCCTGTAAGGCTGAAGAAGACCGAAAAAGAACACAAAAACTGATATACCGAGTAAGGGTCTCAAATACAGTCATCCAGAACACCATGAAAAGTAGTTAAATAACCTGGTTGGTAACTCTAGTTTTGATAAGAATTAAACAGGCAACATACTTTTAAATTCTTGACGTGATATGAGTTTTGCACCCATAGATTCAAGGTGAGGATTGTGAATCTGACAATCCAATAA
>CAZVZJ010000014.1:53883-65347 GCA_964631055.1 uncultured Marinicella sp. | reverse complement strand
CAGTTGACTGGACATTTGAAGAGGCCATGCGTTTTGCTTTAACAGCTGGGATTTCTCAACAACCAGAAGCATTAAAAAACTGAGCACCAATATATTGTTCTCACTATTGATAATAGACAGTGATTCGTGGTTTTAGTATTATGATCACTTTATTAAAAGTGACTGAATAAAATGGCTGAATATATCTACACAATGATGGGGGTTAGCAAAACGGTACCGCCCAATCGTGAAATCATTAAGGACATTTCGTTGTCGTTTTTTCCAGGTGCTAAAATTGGGGTGCTGGGCTTGAACGGCGCAGGTAAATCTACTGTTTTGCGCATCATGGCTGGTATTGACACAGACTATTCAGGTGAGGCACGTCCACAACCTGGGATAAACATTGGTTATTTACCACAAGAGCCACAATTAGAGGATGACAAATCAGTCAGAGAAAATGTTGAAGCTGGTATGGGCGAGGTGCAACAATTGCTGACCGATTTTGATGCCATAAATGCACAGTTTGCTGAACCCATGGGTGATGATGAAATGACAGAACTTTTGGCTAAACAAGCAGACTTACAAGAAAAAATTGATGCTGCCAATGGCTGGGACTTAGATCGCACCATGAACATGGCAGCTGAAGCCCTGCGCTTACCACCTTGGGATGCCGAAGTTAAAAACTTATCTGGCGGAGAAAAGCGCCGTGTTGCCTTGTGCCAATTATTACTGTCATCCCCAGACATGTTACTCCTTGATGAGCCAACCAACCATTTAGATGCTGAAACTGTGGCATGGTTAGAACGTTACTTACATGATTTCACTGGCACCATCGTGGCGGTCACCCATGATCGTTATTTCTTAGACAATGCCGCTGAATGGATTTTAGAATTGGATCGTGGCCATGGCATCCCGTGGAAAGGGAATTACTCTTCGTGGTTGGAACAAAAAGAAAAACGTTTAGAGCAAGAATCTAAGCAAGAGCAAGCTCACATGAAAACCATCAAACAAGAACTTGAATGGGTTCGCTCAAATGCCAAAGGCAAACGCACCAAATCAAAAGCCCGTTTGAAACAATTTGAGGAACTACAATCTAAAGAATTTCAAAAGCGCAACGAAACAGCACAAATATACATCCCTCCGGGACCTCGATTGGGTGACTCAGTCATTGAGTTCAACCAAGTTTCGAAAGCTTTTGGAGACAAATATTTAATTGATGATTTATCATTCAAAGTACCACAAGGTGCGATTGTTGGCATCATCGGCCCCAATGGTGCAGGAAAATCAACCTTGTTTAATATGATTGCAGGCACTGAAACCGCTGATGAAGGACAAATCACCACTGGACCTACCGTCGAATTGGCTTATGTGTCACAAAGTCGAGATGACTTAGGCCACGATCGTCCACTTTATGAAGAAGTGGCTGATGGCGAAGAAGTCATTAAAATAGGTAATTATTCAGTACCAGCAAGAGCTTGGCTCAGTCGTTTTAATTTCAAAGGTTCAGACCAACAAAAACAAGTTAAAAACCTATCCGGTGGAGAACGCAATCGTTTACAGCTGGCAAAAGTTTTGAAACTGGGTGGCAATGTATTATTACTTGATGAGCCAACCAATGATTTGGATGTAGAAACCTTAAGGGCTTTAGAAGAAGCTTTGTTGAACTTCGCTGGCAGCGTCATGGTTATATCACATGACCGATGGTTCTTAGATAGAATCGCCACACATATCCTGGCTTATGAAAACAACTCACACGTTGAGTTTTTTGAAGGTAACTACACGGAATACGAGCAAGATTATAAAAACCGCCATGGCAAAGCATTACAACCTGAAAGAATCAAATACCGTCCATTGAAAAAATAAATCAGAAAATGAGGTGCAAGCGTTCCTTTTGCACCTCAATTTTAAAAAACCTTCTAATTACACGTATTATTCTTCGTAAGAAACACTTAACTCCCGTGTTTAAATTAGTTATGATAATTGTTTTCAATTAACCATTGTCTGCTATGAAATCACTCACCTCATGGGTTATTGTTGGTTTTTTATTATTGACTACAACCCAAAACCACGCTTCTAGTTCGAAAAATAAATTTCCAGAGGCCTATGCTGGTCTGAATCAAAATGCTTACCACGAGATCACTGTCAACAAAACCAAATCTAATGATATTGGCTTTGAGTTAGATGGCATACAAGTAACCATTCAAGCTAATCATTTAAAAGTGATGAATCAGATACACTCCAATGTCAGCTTTACCCAATCGATCCCAAATGGATTTATTTCTGCTACCATGGGCCATAACAGCCTTTTTGGTGAATTACACCTTAACAACAAGCATTATATTTTAACCACCAATCACTCAGGCATTTGGGCCGTTGAATTACCAAACAAAGGTTTAAGTTTTAACGATTGCGGATTTGATCATGAGCAACAAAACATTAACCAAAAGCTCAACCAGATTACGCTGGACAACATAAACGCTCAACATCAACACAAAGAAGCCGGAACCATCATTGATGTCTTGGTTGTATATGACCAAGCGATCGCTGAACGCTACCCTGGGGATTTATTACAAACCCGTGTTGATCAATATTTCAATGTATCTAATCAAACTTATGCCAACTCCGATATAGATTTGGCTATCAGACAAGTTGGTTTAGAACAAGTTGGGTACGACTTAAACAATGCAAATTTAACAGCCAGAAATTTAATCCAACGCACACTACAAACAGGGGCCGGCATTCAAGGCTTCGAAGAATTGCCTCAGATTAAAAATCAAACTGGTGCAGATTTGGTGATATTTCTTCGCACGCACGATATTGAGACACGAGGGAATTGTGGCATTGCTTTTTTCCCTGTCAGCGATGATCAAAATAACTTTGATCCAAGCTATGGCGTCAATATCATGGCAGATGGCATGAGTAGCTGGTCAGTATGTACAGATCAATTAATGGTTCATGAAATTGGTCATAACTTAGGAGCAGGCCACCACAATGCAACTGTTAATCAGAGATTTATTCCAGATGCAGCCGGATTCGCAAGACTGGGTCAATTCGGTACTGTAATGGGTTCATTTGGCACGGGTAACCCTGATCGTTTTTTTGAGCTTAATTATTTTTCTAACCCCAGTGTAAGGTGTGGAGGAGGTAATTGTGGCATAGCAGGGGATCGCAACAATGCCAATGTCATCAACCAATTGAAAGGGCCTGTATCAGGATACAACAGCAATGTTTCTGGCGCACCCAACCCACAAGACTTTTCATTAGCGGTTATTGACCAAGATAACGATGGGATTCTTGACCAGGATGACGAATTCCCTTTCGACCCCAGAGTCTCTCAAGACAGTGATAGAGATGGTGTGGGCAATGCCATTGATGCATTTCCCAACCTGGCCAGTGAACAAAGTGATTTTGATGGCGATGGTATTGGAAATAATGCTGACAATGATGATGATAATGATGGCATATTAGACATTGACGATGACTTTCCATTGAATAATGAAGAAGTCAAAGATTCTGATGGGGATGGAGTCGGCGACATTGCTGATGTATTTGTTTTTAATCCAACAGAGTATGCTGATTTTGATCAAGATGGCACCGGCAACAATACCGATGAAGATGATGACAATGACGGTGTTATCGACCTCTCACCCAATCAACAAGATCTTTTAGTGATCAGTGTTGAAAATAATCGCATTCTGAGGTTTGATGCGCAAACTGGTTTGCCAAAAGGCATTGAAGTTTTGCCAGATGATGGATTATTAACCTTCCAATCTGATTTAAGTTATGACGAGGCTTCACAGCAACTATTTTTTAGCACACAAAGCAGTATTAAAACACTTGATATGATGGACCTTAATGCTGAGCCGCTACTTGTGGCACCTCCTTTTGCTGAAACAGCAAACGCCTTAAACACAGGTTTTCCAACTGCTTTACAGATATACCAGAGCAACAGTTTGTATTTAGCCAAATTAAATGCCAACAGACTATATAATCACTCAACTGTTAACTTCCGAAAACCGAATTTTGAATTTGTTAGACAATTACCCAACGACGTTCTAGAAAATGTCATTGATTTCGAATCTTACAACGGAGAACTCTATACCTTAGGTCAGAACACACGAGTTTACAGGGGCGACCCTAATTGTTGTGAGATGATTCAAGTCGGTGACGCCCGCATGAATTGGCTGGTTGACCCTTATGCTTTTGCGATCACTGAAACAGGCCAGCTGTTACACACCGACCAAAATAGAAACAGGATAACTAGAACCAATGGACAAACAGGAGAATTCGAAGGCGTTTTTGTCAACTTGAATGACCTTGGATTTTCCAATCCAACAGGAATAGATATTACTGAAGATGGTCGAGTGCTTGTTGCTGTTAGCGATCAAAACTCTATCTTAGAATTTAACTTAGAATCAGCAGAGTTTTTGGGTAGTTTAGTCAATGGTCAGGGGTTAGATTCGCCGCATAAAATAACTCTAGTCCCACAACTGGTGGATCGATTTCACCAAGATGAAAACAAAGTCATACGCCCCAATGCTGGTAACTGGTTCAATCCTGCCACCTCTGGCCGGGGTTTTAACATAGGCATTTTTGAAAATCGTTTACAAGTGTTGTGGTTTACTTATGATGAACTGGGCTTGCCAATCTGGTATACCTCTGCTGGCCTACTTGACGGTTTTTCTTATCAAGCAGACTTGTTAAAAACTAATCTAGACAGCCAAGGCGAATTTTCTTTCGAAACCATTGGTCAAATAGAAATTGATTTTAATAATGAACGTCAAGCCAATATCAGCTGGCAAATTGGCAATGTTACAGGAGCAGAATCTATAATTTGGTTGCAATCAAGTGGCGAGCCTGAAATCAATGACTATACTGGGATGTGGAGCCGTCCTGACACCCCAGGATGGGGTGTGGCTGTAAGCACAAATGGCGAAGTCAATTTTGCCATTCCTTTTATTTATGATGCATCGGGTGAACCTCGATGGACCATCAGTGATGTTTTCACTGGAACGACACCGTTGAGTTTTGATATGGACACCATTTTCAGCGAAGGTTTGTGCCCAACTTGTAGCGGTGAAATCAGTACCATCCGCATTCCATCAGGTAGCATGAATTTGAATTTAAATGATGATGCCAACTGGAGCAGCGCGATCATTTGGGCCGACCCCATTCCTGGCACATGGGACCTTGATGAAACCGAAATAATCAGAATATCAAGTGAGCCAACTCGTCCCAGATAGATTTAAATACATACACAAGTAAAAATAGAAATGCCTTGCTGAAAATTTCTGCAAGGCATTATTTTCAAGAAGACCCTGACCTATTCTTTGATGCCCGCCAACTTCAATAAGAAAGTGTAATCTTGAGCAGTTTCTTTGTAATAAGAAAAACGACCAGATGCGCCGCCATGACCAGTCTCCATATTGGTTCTGAGCAACACCAAGTTATCGTTGGTTTTGTATTCACGTAATTTAGCGGCCCACTTTGCCGGCTCCCAATATTGAACCTGAGAATCGTGCAAACCAGTGGTAATTAATATATTGGGATAGTCTTGAGATGTGACTTGATCATAGGGAGAATATGACAACATATAATCATAAGAATCTTTATTCTTGGGATTGCCCCATTCATCAAATTCACCGGTAGTTAATGGTATGTCTTCATCTAACATGGTAGTCACCACATCCACAAATGGCACCGCTGCGATCATACCATCATATAGCATACCATCCATATTAGCCACTGCACCCATTAACAAACCACCGGCGCTACCTCCCCAGGCATATACCTTGTTGTTATTACCTATATTTTGCGACAATAATGCTTTAGTGGCATCGATAAAATCATTAAAAGTATTGATTTTATTGAACATTTTACCATCTTCATACCATTGACGACCTTTGGCCTGCGAGCCTCGAATATGCGGTATGGCATAAATAAAACCTCGATCTAGCAGCGATAATCGACTGATAGAAAATCGCGGATCAATTGATGAACCATAAGAACCATAGGCATAAACCAATAAAGGCCGTTTATTCAAATCACCCAGGCCTTTTTTATACACCAAAGAAATAGGCACCATGGCACCATCACGAGCCTGTATTTCTAGGCGCTGTGATTGATATTCATTTGAAACATATGGACCGTTGATTTTATCTTGTTTGAGCAATTTTTTCTCATCGGTGTTTAAGTCAACTTCCATCACGCTGCCCAGTTGGGTCAAGGAGTCATAATCATAACGCAAGACATTTTGATTTTGTTCTGGGTTATAAGCTACGCTCATGGTGTAAGCTGGTTCATCAGACTGGATTAATTTAGTTTCACCAGATTGCCAATTCATGGCCTTGATATGCCGTATTCCATCTTTCCTTTGCTCTAAAACCAACCAATCTTTGAAAGTTTCAATGTCATAAATCAAAATCTCATCATCATGGGGCACCAGTTCTTGCCATTGACTTTTATCCAATGAATTTCCTATAGGTGCTTTCATAACTTTAGCGTTCAAAGCATTCCAATTGGTTTTAATGATCCAATTGCCATTAAAATCTTCAACGCCATATTCATGTTTTGGTTCACGTGGTAAAACAGACACAAATTCCCCTTGAGGATTATTGGCATCAAGATAAAGCATCTCGGTCAAGGTGGTGGCCCCAGTATAAATCATGATGTAATCATTTGACCTTGACGTATAACAAGAGACGTAAAAAGTATTGTCTTGCTCTTCATATACCAGCACATCATCTTCAGCGGACGTACCTAATTCATGCCGATACACTTGATAGGGCAGTAATGTGGTTGGGTGTTTCCTGGTATAAAATACTGTTTTATTGTCTTTCGCCCAAGCCAATGAACCTGTGGTATTGGTGATCACGTCAGGTAACATTTCACCTGTATTTAAGTTTTTGAAATAAATATCATATTTACGACGACTGACAGTGTCTTCAGAAAAAGCATACAACATATGATTGTGGCTGACATTTTGGCTGTTAGAAGCATAATACGAATGGCCTTGTGCCAACTCATTAACATCTATTAACAACTCTTCTGCCGCTTGCATGCTTCCTTTTTTACGCGCATAAATGGGGTATTCCTTTCCCTCGGTATATTTTCGGTAATACCAATACTCACCTAATCGATATGGCACTGATTCATCATTTTGTACGATACGATTAACTATCTCATTGTAGATACTGTCGGTAAAAGCTTCGCTATCAGACATGGTTGCTTTGGTGTAACTGTTTTCAGCATTGAGGTATGCCATAACATCTGGATCGGTTCGTGAATCATCTCTGAGCCAATGGTAATTATCTGTTCTATCCAAACCATGTTGGGTAAAAATATGCGGGCGCTTTTCGGCCATAGGGGGTTTAATCACAGTCATCTGATCTTCCTCTTGATTTATTTTAGTTTTATTGACATCATTTTCTTGATTAATAACTACGTCATTATTGGTATTATCCATTTGTGATTCACATGCGCTTAAACAAACCAACAATGATGTAACTAGGTAAATATTTTTCATTAATCCACTCATTGTAAAAGCGAGGTAGCATACTATGAATCATAGTCAATGTAACAGCATGTGGATAAAATCATTATAAAATTCAATTTTTTGTCATTAATTTGATTTTTGAAGGTCTTAACTTACATGAGCATAAAAGAAAGAAAATTTGACGCCTTACTAGGTGTATATTACCAGGATCTTTACCGCTTTGCATATTGGCTGAGTAAGGATGAACACATGGCTAAGGACTTAGTCCAAGAAGCTTATTTGCGAGCTTGGCGAGCCATCGACTCTCTCAAAGATGAAAAAGCTGCAAAAAGCTGGATTTTTACTATTCTAAGGCGTGAATTTGCTCGTCAATTTGAAAAGAAGAAACCGATCATCAATTCATTGGATGATATGGTGATTGACATAGAAGATAAAAATCACCATACACCCGATGAATTGATGGACATCAACATAACCCGACAAGCTATGGTCAACTTAGAATCTAAATATGCAGAGCCTTTGATGTTACAAGTCATCGGCGGATTCAGCTGTGATGAAATTGCAAAGCAATTAGACATCAGCCCTAGCGCAGTCATGACCCAACTACACAGAGCAAGAAAACAACTCACACTACACTTGAACAGGGAAAGTAAAATAGGTAACAAATTATGAACTACTTTGAATTTAAAAATATATTAAATGCTGACCCATATTCTAATAATGCAGACTTTTTACACGCAAAAAACAATGACCGGCGTTGTGCGAAAGCCTACCAAGATGCGATGATCAAAGAACAAATGATTCAAGCTGCATTGAATATCCCAGTACCAGCTCACGACATTGAACACATTAAGTTTCATCAAGCGCAGCATCAACAAAACCAGTTCAGAAATAATTATCTGGCCATGGCGGCTTCAGCGATATTGTTAGTAGGAGCTGGCATTTTCTTTTTATCCAGCTCTCAAAGTTCCGACCTTGAGAAGTTCATCAATGAAGCTTTGATGATGGAACCAGCTGTTTATATGTCTGAAGCTGAAATACCTCATGACGAATTGGCACCTATTTTTGCCAGTATCAACACAGCAATCGACGGTGACTTAGGCGATGTTCATTTCATGAAACTGTGCCCCACTTTAAATGGCAAAGGTGCCAGAATGGTGGTGATGAATGATTTAAACCAACCCATTACGGTATTGTATATGCCCAACTCGCCTGTTGAAGAAGCGGTCAATATGCAAATGGAAGGATTCAAAGGCAAGATTGTCGCATTAGAACAAGGTTCTGCAGCTATCATTGCACGCCCACATGAAAGCACAGCTCAAATTGAAAACGCTTTGAAAAATACACTCAAACCACTTTAACTATTAAGCCATAACTCAAGCCATCATAGGAACTCTGAACACCTGAGTTCCTATTTTGTTCTACACATATTTATTGTCATAAAAGGTTAAATGGCATAAATAAGCCATGACTTTGTTTTGACCTGTTGCTAAAATGCACCGATTGTACATTTTATCAACAGAGGGTTTCATGGATAATCACAAAATTAAATGTATCATGGCTGCCATGATGGTTACATTTTCTGCAGGCGCACAGAACCAAGGCACGGTTTCAGGTACAGAAGACCAAATTAATTTTGCTTACTCGGGTGATGACACACGTTTAGGCATCGGTGTTGATAATGAAGGCGAACTCATTGGAGATTTTCTTAAATCTTTCAACACCGATTGGAACAGCAACTGGATGGGAGAAGTCTGGTTGTCAGATGGTGCAGGAGGCTTAAAGTTAGATTACCATCGAATATCTGGGGCCAATGATAAAAGCGATCTCATCAATAATGAAAGTGATTTGAGGGTTTGGAAGTACTTTGCTGCAGTAGATCAAAACACTTTTGATGACCGCAAATTTACTGTAGGTTTCGGGTCTGAGGCCAGAGATAAATTTTGGAATGTAAACTTGAGTTCAGCAATAACAGGTTCACGTTTAGTCAATCAGGTTTCTAGCTCAATTACTACTGATATATTTGGACAATTGGATGGGCGTGATTTTGTACAAGCTCAAACTGTTGAGTCTATCATCAGAAACTATGAACACCCATATGATTGGGGACTGGGTGGTCGAATTGGCAAGTTCTTCGAAAACAATTCTGTCAGGTTAACAGGTGGGTTGGATTATGAATTGGGTGACTATGATTCTGATCAATTAACCGCCAGCATCAATCTGGAAAAATATTTCCATAACACCGGACACAGCTTGGCATTATCGGTTGAACAAATACATAAATCTGGTGATTTTGAAACAGACAACAATGATACCCGTGCCAACCTCATGTATCGATATGACTTTGGCAAAAACCACTTACCTACGACCGTAGATGAGGAAGTTCAAGTATTAGATGAAGATCGTCTCAAACAATTAAAAATGGAAAACCGTCAATTGGTACAAAACCAAGTCGACTTATCTTCTATGGCATTCTTTGATTTAGATAAATCTTTTATTCGAGACGACGCTGCCGTTGAGCTAAAATCTTTGGTAGAACAAATCAAGGCCACCGAATTAGCCAGCAGTATAAATATTGTTGGGCATACTTGTGACATTGCATCGGATGCTTATAACTTAGGCTTATCAACCAGAAGGGCTCAAAGCGCTAAAGACTTTTTTGTTGCCAATGGTATCGATGCAGACATCATTCAATCTAAAGGCATGGGCGAATCTCAACCTGCCTATGACAACAACGGCCCTGACCAACCTAAAAACAGACGCGTTGAAATTTCATTTTTAACCATTGAAAATGATTATGTTGATGTTGATATTGCTGATGAAGATTTGCCCATGAAATGGGTTAAAAGAAAGATTGATGCCCCAGCAGCATGGATCAATCGTGCCTTAAGGAATCCCGCACAACACAAACGCACTGTTGATGTATACAAGTTTCAAGAAACTGAAACCAACACCACTTTAGGTGACATTATTTTCTTGAATGCTGAGCCTGTAGCCACTGACGATGGCATCACCATTGATAGAAATTCATCTGGCGTGCTCATAAACGTATTAGATAACGATTCAGACGCAGATGAAGGTGATATGATCAGTGTTGATTCCGTTACTCAAGCCAGTAATGGTACAGTTGTGAACAATGGTGACATCATCACATATACACCTAATACAGGGTTTATTGGCACTGATACTTTTACTTATACCATAATCGACCAAGAAGGCGCCACTGATACTGCTACAGTAACCATCACTGTCAATAATATTGCACCCTTAGCGGTAGATGATAGCGGAACAATTCCAAATAACATCACAACAGCCATATTCGTTACCACCAATGACAGTGACCCTGATGGAACCGTATTGGAAATCATCAATACCAGCAACCCAGCAAATGGCACAATAAATCTACCCGGTGGAGGTGAAATTGAATACACACCTAACCCTGGATTTGTAGGTGTAGATACGTTCACTTACACCATCAGTGATGCAGATGGGGCAACCAGTACAGCAACGGTTACCATAACTGTTAATGATCCAAATACAGCCCCAATAGCAGTTAATGACGAATTCTTCACAACCATGAATAGGTCAACCACCATCAACCTGTTGACCAATGATTCAGATCCAGATGGCGATGTCATCACCCTTGTTTCGGTCGACACTGATGGAACCTTGGGCACCGTGGTTGACATCAATGCTGATGGTACAGTCACCTACGTTCCACCTGCTGATTGGTGCGGTGTTGACACATTCACATACACCATCACAGATGGAACACAGCAGTCAACTGCCACGGTCACCATCACAATTTTGGATTAAACGAGTAATCAAATTGTTTGAACAGTTAAAACAAAAATTTTTGGCTTCTTTTGAAAGCAAAATACGGCACCTAGAAAAAGCGCTTGCAGAACAAGACGTGCAAGCGCTTTCGGTATCGATACATCAATTAGCCGGCTCAAGTGGAAGTTATGGTTTTGATGATGTTTCACAATT
>CAZVZJ010000014.1:0-53783 GCA_964631055.1 uncultured Marinicella sp. | reverse complement strand
CGCAACCAAATAAGCCAAACCACCAAAGCATCTAAAATAATCAAAGCTTGCCATAAATATAAATGAAACCAATCAAACCAATTCTTATCCCACTGCAACAAATAAAACAGTGAAATAATTCTGACCATATTCAAAGCCTGTATAGCTAAAAAGCCCCAAAACAAACCTTTCAATTTATAAAAAAATGGCGCTGGAAATGCAATGATGGCTGCCAATAAAATAATCATTGCTTCAACCCCATTACAACCTGGTGCAATTTGGATGGCATGGCCCGATACAGCATCACGAATAACATCACCATTGGCAATCACACCTGCATCAAAAATTTGAATCAGCCACGAGCTGAAACTAGCCAGTAAGCTTGTAAAAGGAAGAATCACAGCTTGGCGAACGGGTTCATATATTTCCAATAAAAATAAACCGATAATTATGGTTAAGAATAACAGCGAAAATCGCAACATAAGATTAATAGCTTGGGTAAATGGTGCACCAATTCTAACAAAATAAAAACTCATAAATAGGACACATAAAATCAGTAGCCAATCAATTTACAATCAATTAATATGCGCTTAACGAAGTTTTAACAGAAATGTTAGTATGATGATTCCAAGGTCAAAGTTTCTCCAAATGATTTTGACTCACGTAAGGGCATCTAAGACTTCCCAAGGGGTTTTCTCACTCCTTGGGATTTTTTTATCTCATTAGAAATCGTACCATAATTAAGGAATATCATGAAAATATTAGTTGTTGAAGATAACACCGACATTGCCGCAAACATTGTTGATTATTTTGAAGACCGTGATCATATAGTTGACTATGCAGGAGATGGCGTAACAGGTTTACATTTAGCTGTAACCAATGATTTTGATGTAATTATTTTAGATTTGATGTTACCTGGTATGGATGGCCTGGATTTATGTAAAAAACTACGTAAGGATGCCAAAAAAAATACCCCTATCATTATGCTAACTGCCAGAGATACCCTGGAGCAAAAACTTGAAGGGTTTGAATTTGGTGCAGATGATTACATGGTCAAACCTTTCGCGTTGCAAGAATTGGAAGCTAGGGTAACTGTATTAGGAAACCGCAAGAAACAAAACTTAAACCGCAAGCTTTCTGTCGCTGATTTAGAATACAATTTAGACAGCCTCACAGTCAAACGCGCAGGTCAATCCATTAAAATGAATCCTACTGGATTAAAATTATTACAAATCCTGATGGAGTCAAGCCCCTATGTTGTTCCTAGAGAAGAACTAGAAGTTAAAGTTTGGGGCGAAGAAATGCCAGACTCTGATTCTTTACGAGTTCACATTCATGGACTCAGGACTACCATAGATAAACCTTTTGATAAAAATCTAATTCATACCAGACATGGTATAGGCTACCATGTATCTGACCCGGATGAACTTTCGGAGTAGTATAAAAAGCCGGATAATCATCGGATTTCTGGCTTTCAGCACCCTACTTACTGCTTTATTTGCCATAAGCTCATTGAGCATAAGCCAACATTTGCAAAATGAAGGAATCGCACAAACATTCCAAGATGATTTAGACAGCTTTATGCTGAGATATTCTCTAGATCCTACAATTATCAATAAAGAACAAATTTCAGCCAACATTGAAGGAATCATTACTACACCATCAAGACTTCATGTAGATCTACCGGCCAATTCCAATTATGCTGACCTAAGTGAAGGTACTCATTTACTCACAGAAACCGGAAAAACATACATTGTAGCAGTTAACAAGAGGCACTCTGTTAACAATCAACCCGTTTGGGGCTTTGTTAAATATGACATCAGTCATATCGACAATAGTTCTGCAACGCTTTTTTGGGTTTTTACCGGAATGTTTTTTGTGTTTTTATTGTTGGCTTATATCTTGGCTTTATTTGTCTCGCAAAAAGCTTTAAAACCTTTGAGTAAATTAGCTTCTAAACTGGAAAATCAAACGACTGACACACACATTGAACCTTTAGCTCCTTTCTTTCATGCAGATGAAGTCGGACAAGTGGCCAAAGCATTAGATGCTTATGCACAACGTCTTACCGACTATGTAGTTCGAGACAAAGAATTTAATGCAGATGTCAGCCATGAGCTGCGTACACCACTAACTGTCATTCGAAGTACCGTTGAATTAATCAAATCAAATCCCAATATTACTGATAAAGAATTAGATCGCATCAATCGCATAGAACGAGCTTCTAAACAATCAACAGAGTTAACTGAAACTCTTTTATTGCTTGCTCGTGAAGAACGCAAAGAACAACAAAGCCATGAAAGAACACAACCTGGGTTGATCATACGCAATATTGTTGAAGGCTTTGAGCCCACGTTAAAACTTAAACCAGTAACCACTAAAATTACAGAAAATGACTGGCTGCAAGTCAAAGCACCGGAATCTGTTGTTTCCGTGGTGCTCAGTAATTTGATTGGCAATGCCATTAAGTACACCACGGAAGGAACTGTTCATATCATCTTAAACAAACACAGCATCACAGTTGAAGATGAAGGTGTTGGCGTCACTGAATCTGAGTTACCTAAGTTATTTGACCGTCATTACCGCGTTGGAAAATCAAATAGCAAAGGATCTGGATTGGGATTAGCTATCGTCAAACGCTTATGCGACCTGTATAATTGGAAGATTGAAATTAAACGTAATAAAACCACAGGTTTATCCGCCACACTGACTTTTGATTGATCAAAACACAGTGTAAAACAAGTCGGCTTTTTGCGTCATACCGAAACGTTGCCAACTGGAAAAAACGATTGATGATTTTTAATTTACCAACAAATGTCTTCGATGGAATGTAATTGTGACCCAACCGCTATCTGATTCTGCAAAAAAAATATTGCAATGTTGTCGCCAAGGACAACTGAATCAAATGATCGACATACTTGATGCCGGATTAGACATTGAGGCTGTTAATCATCCAGATTTTGTACCACTGAATACGGCCTTAAAGCATGGAAGATGGAAGGTAGCTAAATATTTACTTGAAAATCAAATTGTGCCCCACAAAACCAAATGTCCACCACTGATTGCAGCCACTCAATACAAAAAAGACCTCACTCAAGGCATTAAATTAGTCTTTTCACACACAGCTGACTTGGATGTAACTGACCACAATGGACGTACAGCTCTGATGACTGCATGTTTGTTAGGCCATGAGAAAAAAGTCAGCTATTTACTCAATAACCATGACAGCTTGACGGCTACCGACCATGCTGGTATGAATGCATTTTTGGATGCTGTGATCAGTCAATCAACTTCAACTGTAGAACAATTGATCAACCAAGGTGTTGATGTAAACCACTTTAACAGTCTAGGAGATAATGCGCTATTAATAGCCACCCAACAACCCAATCCCAACATCAAAATAATAAAAATATTACTAGAAAACAAAGTAGATCCAACATTAAAGAACAACAAGGGTAAATCCGCCTTACTGGTAGCTGAAAAAAAACACCCTGCCATATTAAAATTAATGATTAAGAAAATAGAGGCTGAAAAACAAATTGAACTGCCTTTGTTTACGCAAGAAAATGGATCGGAAAATGAAATCAGTGATATGACGCCGCCTACACCAAGCCTACCGGAATCATCTACTAAACACAACCGAGAATCAACAGAACGAGTTGAACCAAAGCTTAAACCTAAAACCACCTGTGATTCTGACCAAAAACTTTGGTTTGATGCCATAACTAGCGGTAATCTGGGGCGCTTGAATCAATTAAAAGTCAAAGGCATTGCTATAGATTTGACTGATAACAAAGGATGTACGGGCTTAATTCATGCTGCGGGTAAGGGACATCGAGCTGTGGCTTCATACTTGATTCAAAATAATGCCAACATTGAACATCGATCTAATAATGGCAGTACACCTATGTCCAGTGCCATCATCAGCAATTCAAGGACATTGGTTGGTTTGTTGATTTCTCATGGCGCGCAAGTAGATGGACTGGGGCCAGGTGACTATCCATATTTGTCATTGGCTGCCGCACAATGGAGCGAAGCTTGCTTAAGCATGTTATTAGATGCAAAAGCGAATATCAACACCACCGATGAAACTGGCATGTCTTTGTACCATCATGTAGCCATTGCAGCAGAATATTATGGCAATACTGCCAAAGCCAAACACACCTTAAGATTAATTCATCAGTATGGTTTGGATATCAACATTCAAAATCAACAAGGCAATACTGCGCTCCATTTGATTTGCGGAGCCATGAAAAACAGCCCATATGATGTTGATGACAGTCACATTGCTAACATAACTCATGAAATGCTTAAATTAGGCGCTAACCCTAAAGTTCACAACCAAGCTGGAATGACTGCAATACAATATGTTAAGCAACATGGCCTGCTCAATACCAATGGAGTGATTTTGTCTTTTTTGGATGTTTGGTAATGAACAAACGCAAACTTGAACAAATATTTCAGCAACATCAACACCTCATTGAGAAAGCTGTTTATAGCCAGAATGTGCAAATCATTGGTGTTACAGCTGATGATGTTTACCAAGAAGTTTCTATTCGTTTAATAAAAATATTAGAAAGTGACCGAGAAATAGAAAACCTTTCGTCTTATATATACAGAACAGCTGCTAATGTGATTATTGACCTAGCCAGAAAGCATAAAAGACATCTGCACGATGTTACATTGCCAGGCCAGGATCATGAAGACGAAGTGTATCAAGCTGACTTGATCAGCCATGAAGCAGAACCGGATCGAATCATCCATGATGATGAGATAAGAGAACATGTTTTTGCCGCAATCGAATCACTGCCCGAAAGCCGCAGGATTGCAGTTAAATTACGTTTACAGGGCTATTCTGTCAAAGAGATGTCAGAATTAACTGGTTGGCCTTTCTACAAAGCAGAAAACCTTTCAAAACGTGCCATGACAGCTTTGAAAGATAAGTTAAAGAAATTAAATATCGACTACGAAATTGATTGATAAGAGAATTAGATGAAACCAAATAACACAAAATTGACTGAAAGCCAACTGGCTGATTTGTTCCAAAATAACAGTAAAAAATACGTTTCACAAAGTGAAGCCAGTGACTGTTTGGCAGCCAATGCAGCCTCATCTAATCGATTAAATCACCTCGAAGACTTAATCAGTGATCGCAATACGGCACAAGCTTTGAAACTATCTTTAGGTTTGAAAGATTGGAGCCAAGTCATGTCTAAGTCTATAGAAAACACTCGACAGTCGTGGTTCAGTTTCTTAGGTATGAGTTCACCATTGAAAACTGCATTTGCTACCATAACTTTTGCATTCGTTTTCGCCATTGCCATGCCCGAATTCAATCAATCAAGTAATCAACCCATCCTTCAGGGCGCTCCGCATTCTGTTGCTATTCATGATGACTTAATCAGCTCTAAAAGATTCGACACTAACCAAGACATTTTAAGTAAAGGAAACTTTGATCAAAATAATAGCAAAAAATCATCTCAAGATTCATTATTTAACGCAAGTTTTGGTTAATTGCACAAATAGTAATAGAGCACAAGTTTAAGAGCATTTTTTGTCAACTCTTCATGCTTGGCTGAAACAATTCGACGGCAAAAATACGCCTTCTGATCAAGAACCAGTTAAACAAAACGACTTGTTGTTTTTGTTAGAACATGTATTAAATCAAAATCGCGCCTGGATATACGCACATTCTGATTATCGCATATCACCCGAACAATTGAATCAATTAGAAAAAAATGTAAATGCACTTAAATCTGGCCAACCGATGGCCTACATCATCGGCCAACAGAAGTTCTGGGATTTAAACTTCAAAGTCAATTCACACACTTTAATTCCTCGTCCAGACACAGAAACTTTGATTGAAGCAGTTATTGAATTATTAGAGGGCACCCCACCAAAACATATTCTTGATTTAGGCACAGGAAGTGGTGTTTTGGCAATTGTGTTAGCGCATATTTACCCAAAAGCAGATGTGCAAGCTTCGGACAAATCAGCTGAAGCTTTAAAAGTGGCTAAGTACAATGCAAATTTCAACTACATTAAAAATATACAATTCCAACAATCTGATTGGTTTGATGCAATCATTCCAAATCAATATGACTTAATCATCAGCAACCCACCTTATATTGCCGAAAACGACACACATTTAAACGCATTAAAACATGAACCCATAGGTGCACTGGTTGCCGATCAAAATGGTTTAGGTGACTATATTCGCATCACAAATACTGCCAAGGACTTTCTAACAAAAGATGGGTTGTTGATTTTTGAACATGGTTGGCAACAACAAAAAGCAGTGCAAACCATTATGCTTGAAGCCGGTTTTAAAAATATCGGTTCACGAAAGGATCTTGCAGGACATGAACGGGTCACTTTTGGTTTCAAATAATAGATTTTCTATATACAGAATTAATGACTTATAATTTAATTTTGCGCGTTAAAACTTGCCAAAACATCACCCAATCGCCCAAAAAACTATAAAAAGGATATTTAAAAGTTGCCGGTTTATTTTTTTCAAAAAAGAAGTGCCCAACCCAAGCAAAGCCATAACCCAATAAAGGGATAAAGAATAGCAAATACCAATTACCACTGAATAATGTCAGCAGAAGTACAAAAATCACCAAAACTGAACCAGTCACATGTAAACGACGACAGATGATATTTTTATGCTCCGCCAAATAGTAAGGGTAAAACTCCTTAAATGTATTAAATCTTTTGATCTTTTCATTCATTTTCTCAGTTTACCACAACAGTTGAAGCAGCTATAATTATTAACCAATGCAATTGGGGCAGACTATTTTGAATATACTTAAACAATGGATAATCCTAGTTGCCATGATAGGTCTTTCCTCATGCAAGTCAGAAGATCAAAATCCAAATGGCAATTCTATTTCCAAAAAAACTCAAGGCCTGAAAGTTTATCGCCATTCAATTGATGGCAAACCAACCAGCTTAGACCCAATCAAAGCCGCAACACTTTATAGTAATATCTTAGTAGTCAATATCTTTGACACCCTTTATAGTTATAAATATTTAACCAGGCCTTATGAGTTGAAACCTAATCTGGCTCAATCAATGCCAAACATTAGTGAAAATGGTTTAATCTATACCATTAAAATTAAACCGGGAGTACATTTCCAAGATCACCCGGCTTTTGATGGTGGCAAAGGCCGGGAAGTCAAAGCTCAAGATTTTGTTTATTCTATTCTACGTTCATTTGATCCCAATAATATTGCCAGCGGAGCATGGCTATGGCAAGACAAAATCAAAGGTTTGCGTGACTGGAAAAGCACTGGCGCCAATTATGATCAAACTGTATCTGGACTCAAAGCCATAGATGATTACACCATACAAATTTCATTACACAAACCATATCCTCAATTAACTTACTCACTTGCCATGGGCTTCTCAGCCATCACACCACGTGAAGTGGTTGAAGCATTGGGAGTTGAATTTGGTTCTAAACCCATAGGGTCAGGCCCATTCGTCCTTGATCAATTTAATTCTGAAGCGGCCTACCTTAAAAAAAATACTCACTTTCGCCAAGAACCTTTAGATATTTACGCAGAGGGCTATGATGCCAACACACATAAAAAGTATGGAATTGAAAAATTGCATGGCAAAACACCACCCTTTATTGATCAATTAGAAATTAATTTCATTAATGAGTCGGCTTCACGTTGGCAATCGTTCACCAAAGGCAATGAAATTCAATACACCACAGTTCCTAAGGACAAACAAAACACAGTATTGCTCAGCAAAGAACCAATTAAGTTACATCCTCAAATTACAGATAACTACCATTACAGTTATGGTATGGAGGCAGGTTTTGTATACCACGGGTTTGATATGAGTCATCCTGTCTTTGGCAATAATGGCGATCCAGACCACGATGCAAGAAGTAAAGCACTGCGTTGTGCTATCAGGAAATCACATGATTGGAAGCAAAAGAACCGGGCTTTTTATTTTGGTTTAGGCACTGTATTTGCCGGCATCATCCCTCCCAGTGTACCTGAATACAACCCCAATATTGACATCAGTTCGATCGAAACTGATGTTCAGGGCGCAAAAGACTTATTGAATCAATACCAATGGACTAACGACACCTTACCCGTTTTCGAATACCACATCACCGGCAGTGTGCTACAAAAACAATTTTTTGAACAAATGCGTGGTTTCCTCAACACCATTGGCTACCCCAACAACCTCATTAAGTATCACCCCTATCCCAGTTTTGGTACTTTTAATAAAGCCATCAAAAACCGTCAAACACCTTTTTTCTTTTTAGGTTGGACCCTTGATTATCCAGATGCTGAAAATACCCTACAGTTATTCTACGGCCCAAATCAATCACCTGGTTCAAACGCTTTCAATTACACCAATACTGCATATGACACCTTATTCGAACAAAGCAGTGTTTTACAACCTTCTCCACAACGTACAGCCATATACCAAGAAATGAATCAAATGATTATTGATGACTGTGTGGTTATTTCTGGCTTGGCCCGTAATAAAATTCATCTATGGCATAAAAACGTCATATCGTTTCCTGATCGCGGGATCGTTGGCGGTTTTCACCTGCGCTTTGTTGATATTAAGCAATGAATGTTGGGGCATTTTCTATACGTAAGATCATAGGTGGTATACCTCTTATTCTTGGTGTCACCATCGTTTCATTCTTGTTAATGGTATATTTTGGACCTGACCTAACTTATGAATTACTGGGCAAAAATCCAAGCCCTGAAGCGATCAAAGAGATCAGAAAAATGCTGGGTTACGACCAACCATTTTGGCAAAGATATGCCTCATATTTAGGTGAATTAATGCGTTTAGACTTTGGTTTATCTATGGTAAAAGACCAACCTGTATCAGCCATGTTACATCAATCTATACCCGTGTCTTTACTTCTGATGCTTCCTGGATTCATTTTAGGTAACATATTGGCTTTAGTTCTGGCCATGCACGCCGCTATCCATAGAGGATTATGGCAAGACAAATGCATCATGGCCATTGCTGTTTTTGGTATGAGTATATCTTTTTTAGTGGTTATCATCAGCTTTCAACTTCTTTTATCTTCAAGCTATGGGTTAGATTGGTTCCCTGTACGAGGCTGGCTTATAGAATCAGCAGACGGTAGTTTTTCTTGGTATCAATACCTACATCATGTAACTGTACCTACCTTAGCAATCATATTTGTTTCATTAGGATATAACACCCGCTTTTATCGAGCAGTGCTGGTTGAACAATCACATAAAGATCACATCGTTACAGCCAAAGCATTTGGTCACAAAGCACACACTATCAATTATTTATATATGTTAAAAAATGCCATGACTCCCATCATCACTCGAGTACTCTTTTCAATCCCCTTAGTCGTGGTAAGTGGTTCTTTATTAATTGAAAGTTATTTTGGAATTCCAGGTATTGGATTGGTTACTTTTGATGCCATTATTGCTGGCGACCAACCTGTCTTAAAAGCCATAGTCAGTCTCACCGCCATATTGTTTGTCTTGGTCTTTATCATTGCAGAAATCTTGTATTATATTTTTGACCCCAGAATAACCCTGCTCTCTACTGGCCAATAACTCTAACCATCTATGTCAAAGTCTGAAACTCATTCAAAAACAACAGTATTCGAAAGTTTGTGGAGTAAATCATGGACACATTTTAAAAACGATAAACTCGGTATGTATGGACTGATTGTGGTTATGGTTTTCTTCATTATTGCTTCAGGTGTTTGGTTAAGTTTATGGGGTAATCACTGGAGCGACATTTCTTCTCTCTTCAATCAACCACCTTCTTGGCAACATTGGTTTGGCACCAATGCGATTGGTCAAGATGTTGCTTCACGAGCGATTCAATCCACTAAAATCGCTTTTGAAGTAGGTATGGTGGTGACACTTTTCGCCTGTATACTTGGCATTATATTGGGAGCCATTGCAGGTTTTTATAACGGTCAGTGGTTAGATGCTCTGATTTCTTGGCTAATGGGGGTATTAGATTCAATTCCATTTTACTTATTTGTGGCAGCCATAGCTTTCGCTATGAAAGACCATGCTTATGCTATGCACACTGCCATGATCGCCGTGTTTTGGACCAATGTAGCACGTGTGATACGCAGTGAAGTCATGAAATTAAAACAATTAGAATTTGTTGAAGCTGCTCAAGCCATTGGCTCAAAAAAACTGACCATCTTATTTCGACACATCATTCCTAACACCAATCATTTAACTATCATCCAAGCCACTTTAATTTTCATTACGGCCATAAAAACTGAAGTCATACTGAGTTTTTTAGGATTGGGTGTAAAAGAGGGTATCAGCTGGGGGTTGATGATTGCAGAATCTACCAACGACATTCAAGCCGGTTATTTTAATAATTTTGTGGTGGCTTCCACATTTTTGTTTATACTCGTAATTGGATTTAATTTCTTTTCAGATGCGCTACAAGACGCACTTGACCCAAAACAAAATTCTACTTATGAAAAATAAAAATCATTTACAGTTATTGACTTTACCCATTATCACCTCTTTCATGATTGGGTGTACATCATCCGTACCTCACAATGAATTTCAAAACCTGCCTTCAGTTATTGAGATCAAGCACATCAACCTCAACAATGGACAGCTTGAGTTAAGGGTGTCTCACCGCAACAAGGAGACACGAGTGAATAATCAAATAAGCTGCCAATTGGCATTTAAAGATTTTCCGCCCTTAACATTTGATGAGGTTGCAATACCAGACTTAACTAATTATGCAATAGAAACGGTAGACATCAATTTACCCCCTAAAAGCTTACCTAAAATCAATAAAGAAATTAAGGCGCTTCCTTATGTACTTGATTGTTACTTATTCTCTAGTAACTTTAGGGAGGAACATTCAATCAATAAATCCACCCTATACCCAGTACCAGGAAACCATGCTGTATATCGTTAACAACCGAACCCTTTTGATAAACATGACCTTTAGCCTACTGACACATGAGCTACTGTTGTAGTATAGTAATACACCAAGGTAACAAACAAAGGTGTAACAATGAATCAGTTCAAACAGTACATATGGGTCGTATCAATATTATTTTTCTCATTGATATCAGCCGTCGCATTATGTTATGCCATAACCCCAGCTCCCAAACCTAGCCAACAAGTGGTTGCAATGCAAAAAAATCAAGATAAAACAGTGAATCAAAGCATGAAAGATTCACCGGAATCCATTAAAACATTATCGCTGGCGGTCAAGTAACATGAGCTTTAAATGGAACGACAAAGAGCCGATTTACTTACAGCTCAAAGATATGATTAAGGAAATGATCCTATCAGGTGACATCAAAGAAGGTGATGCCTTACCATCCGTGAGACAAGTGGCTATGGATTATAAAGTTAACCCAATCACAGTTTCAAAGTCATACCAAATTCTAGTGGACGAAGAATTGGTAGAAAAAAGAAGAGGCCTTGGGATGTTTGTTAAAATTGGCGCTACACTTAAAGTTCAAGTCAATGAAAATGAACAATTTATCAAAGAAGATTGGCCTAAAATACTAACCAAAATACAACATTTAAACTTAGATACAACACAATTAATTAACTCGTTAAAAGCAATCGGGAGTAATCAATGAGTCATATTTTAACTGCGTCAAACGTCAATAAAAAGTTCGGCAAGTTTCAAGCCCTTAAAAACGTCAATATAAACATCAACAAAGGTAAGATAGTCGGTTTAATTGGCCCCAACGGTGCAGGAAAGACTACATTACTTAAATCAGTGCTTGGTTTGGATTCTTGTGAAGGTGACCTTAAAGTCTTAGGCATAGACCCGTTTAAAAAACGTGATGATTTGATGAAAGAGATTTGCTTTATTGCAGATGTCGCGGTTTTACCTAAATGGATCAAAGTTTCTCAATTACTGACATTTACAGAACAAACACATCCAAATTTTTCCATAGAGCAAGCGAAACATTTTTTGACCAAAACTAAAATCAATATGAATCATAAAGTCAAAGAACTTTCTAAAGGTATGACTGCGCAGTTACACTTGGCTATAGTGATGTCAATAGATGCGAAATTACTGGTCCTTGATGAACCTACACTTGGTTTGGATATATTGTTTAGAAAACAGTTCTATGACAACCTGCTGAATGATTATTTCGACAATGAACGAACCATTATAATTACCACCCACCAGGTTGAAGAAATAGAACACATCTTAACCGATGTGGTTTTTATTCGTGAAGGTGAAATTGTTTTGAATGCCAACATGGATGAGTTAACCAATTCATATTTCGAAGTCATGGTCAATCAAGAAAATTATGAACAAGCCATGTCTCACAAACCATTAACCATACGTAAAGTTTTTGGCAAACACATCATGTTATTCAAGTCCACATCAAGAGATGTGATCGAAACTTTGGGTGAAGTTCAAAGGCCCTCAGTATCAGATCTTTTTGTGGCACTGATGCAGGAGGAGGTAGCAGAATGAAATCATTTACAGCTTTATTACGACGCGAATACTGGGAACACCGTGGCGCCTTTTTGAAAACCCCAATTATTATGGGCATTGTCAGTGGAATAAGCTTGATTCTGCTTTACTTAACTACAGAACAAATCGATCTTAAACTGAACAGCGGTCAATTTGCTGAACTTGGTTCACAGGCAGTATCTCAATTTAAGTCAAGCGAGATTCAATTTGTCATTGATGTAATGATGTTATTTTCAGCATCAATCTACCATTTTGTATTATTTATTATCTTATTTTTCTATTTGTTAGGTAGCTTATACGACGACAGAAAAGACGGCAGTATTTTATTTTGGAAATCCTTACCCGTTTCAGACACACAGACGGTGCTTTCAAAACTGGCTACTGTGGTAATTGTAGCGCCATTAATCTTTACCTTTGGCCTAATAATCAGCCACCTGATATTTTTTATATTGATGAGCATAATATTACTCATTTATGGGATTAATCCGTTTACATTTATGTGGTTAAATATTAACTTTGTATCCAACTGGGGTGCATTTCTATTAGGCTGTTTCATCCAAGCTTTATGGGCTATGCCCATCTATGGCTGGCTTTTATTGGCCTCATCTTTTTCAAAACGTAGACCATTCCTATTGGCAGTATTCGGCCCTTTAACAGCGTGGTTTGTCTGGTACTGGTACAACGCTTTAACAAATCTTGATGTGCTTCAAGTCGGTTTATTTAAATCCATACTATTTGCATTAGCCAAAGCGGCTTCGCCATTCACTTCAGGCATATCTTTTACAGGCGAAGAAATCGATGGATTCGACCCAACGCAACAAACTGGTGCCGAAGTTATTAATTCAATGATTGCAGGCCTTAATGAAAGCTCCTTATTTTATGGAGTAATTTTCGCTGCAGTGGCTATTGCATTATCAATTTATGTAAGAAGGTTCCGCAACACCACATAAATACCATCCTGAGAGATCACTTATCATGTGGTCTCTTATTTGATAGAATACAAATTATTATAGTTCGGCCTTTTTAATGTAAAAGGCCGTTTTTTTAAGGACCCAATGGCCAGCTACCTCAAATTATTTGATATTCCAAACAGCTTTCAATTCTATCGTGGTGGACAGATAGAAAATGCACTGCTTGCTTATGAAACCTGGGGCACTCTTAATGCTGATAACTCTAATGCGGTATTAATACTGACCGGCCTTTCAACCGACTCACATGTAGCGAGACATTCACCAAATGATACAGCAGGTTGGTGGGAGTACATGGTTGGACCTGGGTTGGCAATTGATACAGACCAATGGTTTGTGGTTTGTGCCAGTTCGTTAGGCAGTTGCAAAGGCTCAACTGGCCCATGTTCGCCTGACCCCAAGACCAGAAAACCCTACCGCTTCAATTTTCCCGATTTAACTTTAGAAGATATTGCCAATTCAGCTAAATTATTATGTGAGTTTCTTGGAATAAAACAATTACATGCTGTTGTAGGCCCTTCAATGGGGGGCATGACTGCTTTGGCGCTGCTACTCAACCACCCCAATTATTGCCGCCATCTGATTCACATAGCATCAGGGATGGCATCTCCACCATTCAGTACCGCCATTCGATCACTACAAAGAGAAGTCATCCTAAAAGACGAAAACTTTAATAAAGGTTATTATTCTGCTACCAATTGGCCTGAAGAAGGCATGAAATTTGCCAGAAAAATTGGCATGCTAAGCTATCGCTCCGCTGCAGAGTGGCAAGAACGCTTTCCGCGCTCGTTAAAGCAAGTTCCTGAACATGCTTTTGGCATTGAATTTCCAGTTGAAAGCTATTTAGAGCACCATGCCAATCAATTTATACACAAATTTGACCCCATCAGTTACCTTTATCTTTCACGAGCTATGGATTGGTTTGATGGCTATAGCTATGCCAAAGAAAAAGGCAATAATCCTTTGATGGAATTAAAATTAAATTCTGCCTTGATCATAGGCGCTCATACTGATTTACTATTCCCAATAGAGTTGCAGAAGAAATTGAATCAGTTATTGTTAGCAGTTGAATGCGATAGCCAATTGACGATTACAGATTCGATCCAAGGTCATGATGCCTTTTTGGTTGACCAAAATGTTTTCTCAGATTTAGTGGGCAAGTTCTTAAATCAAACCGTATGAATATTTTTCATGGCTCGATTCCAGTCACCTTTGATCAAATTATCAGTTTCTATTACACATTTATCAATGCGATTTGATATTGAAATTCGATCCTCCAACGAGGGTTTACCTAATACCCACGGCGTCACTTTAGACTTATCACCTGGGTGACCAATACCTATTCTTAAACGCGCGAATTCAGCACCCATACCAGGAATAATATCCCTTAATCCATTATGCCCACCATGACCCCCACCACGTTTTAATTTGGCCGTGCCCGCTGGGATATCCAATTCATCGTACGCGATGAGAACTTCATCTGTAGGGATACGATAAAAATTAATAAAAGGTATGACACTTTGCCCAGAACAATTCATAAAGGTTTGCGGTTTAAGCAACCACAATTTCTGACCCATATGATTCAAAGTGGCTATTTGGGCTTTGAATTTTTTTTCAGGCTTGAATTGACAGTTAAAACTGTGGGCCAAGGCATCTATATACCAAAAACCGGCATTGTGCCGTGTTTCTTGGTATTTATCTCCTGGGTTTCCTAAGCCAATAATGACTTGCATATGACTTGATAATTCGAGTAGTTGAAGGGAAGGCGAATAAGTTCGCCTCCTTTATAACCTTCAATCACCTTTGGCTGTTACTCAGCTTCAGGTTCATCTTTAGATTGCTCTGTGGCTTCAACTTGATCTGCTGCTGGAGCCTCTGTCTCTTCTTCATCTGCATCAACAACCAAGTGAACTGCCGAAGTGGAAACTACTACACCATTATGAGCTTCATCATCACCATGAGTAAAGGCAGTTAATGTAACGCCATCTGGAATTTTCAAATCACTCAAGTTAACCATATCACCACCATTGAATTCACTGATATCCACTTCAATGAACTCTGGTAAATCTTTAGGTAAACAATTGATTTCTACCTCATTCATTTGATAATCGATCATCACATCTGATGCTTTTCCTGCAGGAGATGTTTCACCACCTATGAAATGCAATGGAATGAGCATGGTTATTTCACGGTTTTCGTTAACACGCATGAAATCCATATGCATAATCAATTGTTTTGCAGGGTGTCTTTGAACGTCTTTGATCACTACTTTTTGTTTTTTTCCGCCGTCGGCAGTGAACTCAATGATGCTTGAAAAGAAAGATTCATCTTCAACCAAACGAAGTACTTTGTTGTGGTTTAAAGACAGATTGGTGGGTGCTCTTTCACCACCATATAAAACCACAGGGACCAGGCCAGCGTGACGTAAGCGGCGGCTCGCACCTTTCCCTACATCTTCACGCAATTGGGCTTCTACTTTAAAAATTGCCATAATATTTTCCTAATTTCAGTTAAATGCCCTTGCGACCAGGACATAAATTAATCGAATGACCTATAAAATGTATTAATCCAGTCAATCGATATACATTGAGCTAACAGACTCTCTGTTAGCTATACGTCTGATGGTCTCTCCCAGCATTTCTGCGACAGACAACTGACGAATTTTTTTACAATCCAAAGCTTCTTGGTGTAATGGTATGGTATCAGTAACAACCAATTCCGTTAAACCTGAACTTTCAATGTTCTTGATTGCTTCACCAGACAATACTGGGTGAACACAATACGCATGAACTGCTTTGGCATTCCATTCTTTCAAAGCAGTCGAAGCTGCACACAATGTGCCAGCTGTATCAATCATGTCATCGACCAAGATA
This sequence comes from uncultured Marinicella sp., assembly GCA_964631055.1. GTDB lineage: Bacteria > Pseudomonadota > Gammaproteobacteria > Xanthomonadales > Marinicellaceae > Marinicella. The sequence goes on along the minus strand of CAZVZJ010000014.1, from coordinate 37,489 downwards.
CAGATCTTGTCACTGACATCACCAATGATATTCATCACCTTTGCCATATTAGGCTTAGGTCTTCTTTTATCAATGATCGCCAATTCACAGCCTAATCTTTTGGCAATCGCTCTTGCTCTGACCACGCCACCAATATCTGGTGATACGATGGTCACTTCCTTGCTATCAAAACGTTGCCACATGTCCGCTAAGGTTAATGGAGAAGCATAAACATTATCAACAGGAATATCAAAAAAACCTTGAATTTGATCAGCATGTAAATCTACTGTCAAAACTCGATCTACCCCGACGGCTGCAATCATCTTGGCGGCCACTTTGGCTGTAATAGGCACCCTGGAAGATCTTGGTCGACGGTCTTGTCTGGCATAACCGAAATAAGGAACTACTGCTGTGACCGTTCTTGCAGAAGCGCGTTTCAACGCATCTACCATCACCAAAAGCTCCATAAAATTATCTGCAGTTGGCCTACATGTTGGTTGAATCAAGAAAATATCCTGACCCCTGACATTGTCTCTGATTTCTACAGCCACTTCCCCGTCACTGAAACGGCCCACTTTAGCACGACCTAAGGGCACGCCTAAATTATCAGCAATTTTTTGGCCCAATGCGGGATTGGCGTTGCCTGAAAACAACCTGATACCACGATCGAACATTCTACAGCCTCAGATACAAGTATGCCCGCGTTAAGCGCGGGCATCACAATAATATGGCTGGGATGGAAGGATTCGAACCTTCGCATGCCAGGATCAAAACCTGGTGCCTTAACCGCTTGGCTACATCCCAATACTTGAGCCTTATAAAAAAGACCCTATTCCTTCAAAATGATTAATTCACATCGAAGGCGGCATATTATAACCAGTTAAGATTTCAAAGCAAAGCCCAATATTCAAGTTTTTTAGGTTTTTTTAAAAGCTTTGATTCAAGCCGCTTTGTCCCATGACTGAACCAAATGTGCCTTACAGATTTTAGAGGCAAAATCATATGATTGCTGAGCTTTTAAATAATCATTAAAAACAACGAATAAAGTAGAACCACTCCCAGATAATCTGACGTCCATTTTTAAGTTTATACGCTTATAAAGTTTTTCAACTAGAGGGAACTTATTTAATACCTCAGGCATAAAATCATTAATCCAGAATGATTTATTTTGTAAGTATTCTGGCTTAATAGGACTTTGCTGTCTGAATAAGTGAGGAGATCTGAATAATTCTGCTGTACTGATATGACATTCTGGAAATAACAACAGAATGTAAGGCGTATTAAATTTAATCGGCGTTAATTGATCTCCTATCCCTTCTGCTAAAGCACTTTCTCCTTTGATGAAAACAGGAACATCGGCACCTAAATTGCTTGCCAACTCTAACAATTTTTCTTCACTCAATTGACATTGCCACGCGTCATTTAAAAATTTCAAAGTAGTGGCAGCATTAGAACTACCTCCACCTAATCCAGCACCTAATGGAATTTGTTTCTCAACTTCAACCAACCAATCAGATTTGTTTTGAGCCAAGGGTTTTAAAACCTTGGCTGCTTGTTGAATCAAATTGTTTTCAACATTCAAACCTTCAAAACCTGAAATTCTAATGTCATTGTTACCATCAGCTGTGATTTTGTTAAAAGTTAATAAATCACCCCAATCTAATAACTGAAAACAGGTTTGCAACAAGTGGTAACCATCTGATCTTTGACCAAGAATTCTCAGCATCAAATTAATTTTAGCTGGGCTGAGAATTTCTTTGCTTACCATGTCCAAGACTTCAAAGAAAGTTTAATCGAATAATCACCTTTTCTGGCAATCATTTTATGAGGCAGCTTTCCTGATAAAACATTTGGATAGGCTTTCAAACGACTGTATTTAATGGACCAACCATTTTCAATTAATGTATAACCATCTTCTTGCCAACTGACTTCACTTACTTTTTTGTTGAATGCCTGACCGATAACCCATGATTTCAGTTGCTTCCAAGGCACCTTCCATCCGAGTTCCCTACTGACCAACTCTTCAGCAGATGCGGCATAAACTGTTGAGTCATTTCTCACTAACTCTGCACCTTGTTCTTGTTCTGAAATAGACCAGCTTTTGCTACCTAACGGCCCTTTAAGTCTGGCAGCAATAAAACCTTGGTTGTTTCGCCATTGGATACTACCAGTACCACCATCTTTGCCATCGGAAAAAGACATTTTGCCTCGAAATTGATAACTATTTACTGTGCTCAAATCTATCATTTGATGAGGTGTAAGCGGTCTTATATTTGGCTGATGATGCTGGCATGCTTGAAGCAACAGAATAAATATAAGTAAAACGGTTAAACGTAGAATACTGCGCATCGTAAGATCAGGCATAAAGTTGTATTTTTTGTATCTACAGGAACGAGAAAATAAATCTATAGATTGTGTTTGAATTTGATGTAAGGAACAGTTCCGGTCAATTGATCAATGTCCGTACTGATATTATCATTGATGCTGCGCCTTGCACCGAATGAAATGGTACCTTCCTTGGTGAAATACCAATCAACTTGTAAATCCATAGTTGATTGTTCTAAATTTTGTCGTGTCGTGCTACTCATATAATCTGACTGAAACTTTGCGCCAAAGTATTGGTTTCTTAGTCCAAAACCCAAACTCGTAGTTTGCAATTGGTCTTGGTACAAACCCAACAATTCTCCACCAATTCGTCCTCTACCTAAATCAACACCCAAACGCCAATTATCACTGATACTCATAACCGAGCTTACACCAAATTGAAAACCAGCTAAATTTGAATCGGACTGACTGAAGTTTGATGCAGGGATATTTAGGTTTGAAAACAAACCCAAAGAATCACTTTCTTCAACAACATTCAATCGCAGTGACAACCAGTCAGCAAACTTCATGCCCAAAACCAGTTCGTCGCCGAAAACGCTTTGATTACTTTTACTCAGGTGGTATCCATTTGATTTTGGTGTCAAAAAGTCAAAACCGTCTATGGATGAATCACCAACCAAAATGTTTTGAAAAAAATCATCTTGACTTATCCTGCTGCTACCATTGGTTAATGATTTACTGGCAGACAAATCGAAAGGTTGGAATGGTTTCAAATCATCTGCGCTCACCAAACCACAAAACAGTATCGAAGCTGTTAATGCCGCTTGACCAGCAAATTTTATAAATGATTTAATCGACAACTTTATGCCCCAAATTAACTACCAACAACCTATCAGACCCACAGAAACTAAAAAAGTTTCTATCTGATAATAATATTATCAAACTGAAAATAAAAGTACAAGTAAAATCAAAAACATATACCAACTTCTTAACACTCATCCAAAACTTTGTGAGACGAGTCACAATTTTAATCACTGGCCTGTGTATTTTGCCAGAAAAATCGTGCCATTTTCATGGCCTTATCCATCAAGGTATTCTCAGCATAACCACCATCAATCAACACGCCTGCACTTTGCTCCATCAACACTTCCATCGCTTCAGTTATATGTGAAACCGCATGTATAGCAAACAGGCCTTCTTTGCATGCTTGTTGTACATCTGTTCTTAACATCAATTCACCGGCATTGGCCTGTGGAATAATCACCCCCTGCTCACCAGTTAATTTACGGTAGTTGCAAGTATCAAAAAAACCTTCAATCTTTTCATTAACACCACCAATAGCCTGCAAACGACCATGCTGATCTATGGCCCCTGTCATGGCAAAGCCTTGGTTAATCGGCACTTGAGTCAAGGCAGAAATAAGGCAACAAAATTCAGCACCAGATGCAGAATCACCGTCGATACCACCGTAGCTTTGTTCAAATGCAATCGAAGCAGAAAATGTCAAAGGATGTTTAACAGGCATCATATAACGCAGCAATCCACCTAAGATATGAAATCCTTTGGTATGAATTGAGCCAGATTTTCCAGCCATGCCTTCAATATCGATTACTCCCGCTCTTCCGGGACCAATGCTGGCAGTAATTCTTGAGGGAAAACCGTACACCACAGGACCTGCATGAATGACTGCCAAACCATTAATCTGTCCAACAGTGCGCCCTTCGGTATCAAGGTTAATGGTGCCATCTTGTAAACGTTCCTGAAATTTTCTGGATGACAAACCGGCTCGTTTTTTGGTTCCAGCAATCGCTTCTATCACATGATCAGCTGTCACCACTTTTTTATTGTTTTTCTTGGCCAAGTAATTACCTTCTCTTGCCAAATCAGCCACTCTAGAAAATTTAGCTGTCAATTTATTCCGTTGAGAACAAACCCGCGCACCATGCTCTATCAACCTTGCTACAGCTTTTGCATTAAAAGGAAGCAAACCATCTTCGCGAATAATTTTGGCAATAATACCTGCATAATTTTCATAACCATTTTGGTTGCGCTCGATCACAGTATCAAAATCAGACAGGACTTTAAACAACTCTGGAAAATCTGGGTCCTGATTATCAAGGAAATAATAAATACTTGAATCACCTATTAAAATAACCCGCATACTGACCGGTATAGGGTCTGGCTTCAGTGAAGGCTGCCCAAAAGGCCAACTCATTTCTGCAGGCACAATTTCCAACAGTTCGTTTTTAACTGTACGAATTAAGGTCTTCCAAGCACCAGGCTCAGCCAATATATCCCGCGCATCTATCACTAAAAACCCACCATCAGCACGCAATAAAGAACCACCAACAATACTTAGATGATCCGCCAACACTGGTCCATTTTCTGACCATTTACTTTCAATTGACCCCAAAAGATTTTGCAGAGATGGAACACGTTCGACCACAACAGGACAATCTGTACAATCATCTTGTGGTAATAATAAATTCACAGCGTATCGTTCTCTGGGGTTTACATTTTTTGTTTTTTTGTAAAAAAATTGATCAATCAAATCAATTTTTACTGCTTTTAAATATTCAAAAATTTGTTCGCTCTCAAAGGCTTTTTCAAATGCTTTTATTTGATGATCAACCAAGCCATTAACATGCGTTTCCAGTAAATTTGAAATCTCACTCATTCCTTTGGATCGAATCTCATTGATTTTTCGCCCCAAATCTTCTAACTTTTTGCTGTAATCTTGTTGCAACTGCATCAAGCTTTCTTGTTGTTCTTTAGGTATTTCACCCGCTGCAACTTTTTGTTGCCAAATATTGGGATCAAGCACTTCGTCATTCAATTTAGGAGCAATGATGGTTTGTTGGCCTTGTTGGGTATTTACATTAATCATGGCCATGCTGTTTTTTGCCAACTCTTTTTCAAATGGGTCTGTCAATTTTTTAATTTTTGTTTGCAGTTTTTCTTCTGCTTGATCCTTTTTCATTAACAAAGAATCAGATTCCATAGCTTTTTGTAGCTCTTCCGCAAAATAAGCCCCAAGGGTTGTCATCATGTCTTTAAATTGAGCACCTTGACCAGCTGGTAAACTGATCAACTTCGGTCTGTCAGGTTGTTGAAAGTTAGCCACATAACAATGTTCAGTTTTTTCCTTGAGTTGTGGTTTTACATCATTCAGAATCTTAGACACCATGCTCATTCTGCCAGTACCACTGAGCCCCCGAACATAAACATTTTGACCATAAGCGTCACACTCAATGGCAAATTGCAATGCATCTAATGCATCATCCTGACCTACTATTACATCCACAGGCTCCACTTCTTTGGTGTTTTTAAACCCTAGTTTCTTGGCATCACATTGCCACCTGACTTCCTGCCATTTTAGTTTTGTTTGTTCATTCATATTATTCTGTATTTGTATTTTGCTCATAACATTAAAACATATTAAACGATATTACTTGCATGATTGATTATTTTTACCTAAAGTTTGCTTTTTTTAACCATTAAATCAGGTGATGCTTTGAAATCTTGGGTGGTATTAAAATTTGGCGGTACTTCTGTATCAAGCAAAGAAAAGTGGCAAGTTATTACGGATGTCGTTGCCCGTCGAATAAAACAAGGTCACCAAGTGATGTTGGTGCATTCTGCAGCACAAGGTTTAACTGATATCCTGACTAAAAAAATCAGTCAAAACCAATCAGTATTGAAAGCATTCACAGAAAAGGTGCTGGCTTTTGCTGCCAAACTTAATGTCAACCAAAGCGTCATCGAAAAAGATTTGGACAGATTAAAAAAAATTGATGAAATCAATGACTTAAGCCCTTTTCAGCAAGCTGAATTACTGGCTTTAGGCGAACAGTGCACCCACAAAATTGTCTTACAACACCTCCAATCATTGATTCATATTGAAAGCATTGACCCCAAAAATTATTTAATCAGTTCAACGCAAGATAAACGCAGTATTGATTCACAAATTCTATCAGCCAAATGTGACGTAGAACCCAAAGATTGTACCCACTTAACTGCTGACTTTTATTTAATGCCAGGCTTTTTCGCCGGCAACCCACAGGGCAGAACAGTGCTGTTAGGACGAGGAGGCTCTGACACCTCTGCTGCATATATGGCGGTTTTGTTACAAGCAAAACAACTAGAAATATGGACTGACGTTCATGGCATTTTCAGTGCGAATCCGCATGCCATTGCCAATGCCCGATTATTACTAAAATTGGGTTACCAAGAAGCCAGGGAAATTGCCGCCAGTGGTGGCAAAGTATTGCATCCTCGATGTATCCTACCAGTTGAACAACATCGCATTCCATTATTGATCAAAAACACCAATGACACGGAAGCAGCAGGCACAATATTAGCTGCAGAGCACAGCCCAAAGAAACCACGGGTATCAGCCATAAACACGCGTCACCAAGTCACTCTGGTTTCTATGGAGTCGATTAATATGTGGCACCAAGCCGGGTTTATGGGTGATATTTTCGCAATTTATAAGGAATTGGGATTATCAGTTGACTTGGTGTCTACCGCCCAAACCAACGTCACCATTTCCTTAGATAATATAGACAATATCCTCAACCCAAATGCCCTAAAAAATCTTAAATCTGCACTGTCTCCTTTGTGCGAAGTTGAGATTTTCGAAAACTGTTCTGCTGTCACTTTAGTGGGATACAGAATACGTGCATTAGCAGACAAAATTGCACCGGTATTATCCACCTTCGCTGACCAAAGAATATATATCACCACTCAATCTTCCAAAGATCTGAATCAAACTTTTGTGGTTGATGAAGACCAAGCTGACAAGCTGGCTCGCGCTTTGCATGAAGTACTTATCATAGAGGATAAAGAAGTAGATGATTTTGGCCCAAGTTGGGCAGAGTTAATTCAAGATACAACCAGCCAACCAGAAAAAACAAAAGCCTGGTGGCAAAAACAACAAACTGCCTTATTGGAAATGGCCACCACTCATTCACCTTGTTACGTTTATCACTTGCCAACCATAAAACACCAAATTGATCAATTAAAACAAATGACTGCTATTGATCGATTCTTTTATGCCAGCAAAGCCAATTCGGACCCAGCTGTACTAGAGTTCATATATCGTAACGGCATTTGTTTAGAAACCGTCTCACCAGGTGAGATCGAACGTGTTCAATCCGCTTGTCAAAACATTAACTCACAAGACATATTATTCACCCCTAATTTTGCACCCATAAAAGAATATAAGCATGCTTTGTCACAAGGGTTGAATGTCACCATTGATAACCCTGCCCTGTTAATGGATCATCCCGACTTATTCAGAGGAAAAGAAGTCATCTTACGATTGGACCCAGGTCATGGCAGTGGTCACCACCGCTATGTCAGAACCGCGGGCTCACATTCAAAATTTGGTATCCCGCCTGCTGACATAGAACCCATTGCCCAGTGGTGCAACACCAATAAAATCAAAGTTATCGGATTACATGCACATGCAGGCAGTGGCATTTTAGATCACAACAACTGGCGAAGAATTGCTGACTATTTAGGCAGTTGCATGGCATATTTTCCAGACACACGTATTATCAATGTTGGTGGAGGCTTAGGTATCAGGGAAAACCCTGGTGATTTAGGCTTAGATTTATCAGCCCTTAATTCAGCTTTGCATGAATTTAAAAACAAATATAAAAACATCACACTGTGGATGGAACCAGGACGCTTTTTAGTGGCTCACTGTGGCGTATTATTAGCCAAAGTGACACAAACAAAATGGAAAGAAAAGCAAGGTTATATTGGATTAGAAACAGGCATGAACTCATTGATCAGGCCTGCTTTATATGGTGCATGGCACAACATTGTCAACTTAACAAGACTGAATGAAAATACCGAATACACTGCCAATATAGTTGGCCCGATGTGCGAATCTGGCGATATACTTGGTTTAGATAGAAAAATGCCTAAAACAGAAATCGGAGACATTATACTGATAGCTAATACTGGCGCTTACGGTGCAGCGATGGCTTCAAATTATAATTTAAGAGAACCGGCAAAAGAGTTCATTTTAAATTCCTAGGTGATTACATAAAATTGTTAAATTGTCCACAATTTAAGACATTTTCAATGACCTGCACTTCATTAAGTTGAAACCAATGCAGCACTTTTGGTATAAGTGTAATCATGGAAATTACTATATCGTCTATGAAAAAAATTCTATGGCTTATTCTGATTGTAAATTGCTTACTTAACCAGTCAAACGCACAACCTTTCACTGAAGTCACTGTACAAAGCCACATTAACCTCAGTCACTCCAACGAAGCAGATCGTCAAGGCGAACCAACTGTTATTGGCGGTGGTGGCGCAGTGGCTGACTATGACTTTGATGGTTACCCTGACTTTTATTTATTGGGTGGAAGCAATCAACACAATGCCTTGTATCATAATCAAGGCAATGGCCAATTCATCAATTTAGCTCAAACAGCACAAGTGGATATATTTGACACCTTGAGTTCAGGACCTGTTTTTGCTGATGTTGATGGTGATTTTGATTTAGATTTATTGGTATTTTCTATCAACAAAGAAGGTCAATTGCCAAGCACTGGCAATTCGCTCAACAATCGTCCTCGACTCTTTATCAACTTGGGCAATGGCTCTTTTATGGAATCTATGAATTCTGGTTTCGACTCTGGTATGGCAAGTTACATGGGCACTATGGGAGATTTGGACAAAGATGGTGATCTCGACCTTTTTATGACCCATTGGAGTGCTGATGAAACTACCAGTAAACAACTGTTCTGGGAAAACGATGGTACAGGGCAGTTTACTGATGTCACCATCGATTATCTAGGCTTATCACAAAATGCAAATTTTGACCGCTGGACATTTACACCGAATTTTACTGACATCAATGGTGATGGCTGGCTTGATATCTTATTGACTTCAGACTTTGGCACCAGCAGAATTTTTTACAGCACAGGTTTTCTCTCAGGCCAACCTGCTTATTTAATTAATCAGCCACCCTTTATTACTGATGAAAATGGTATGGGAGCAGCTGTTGCTGATTATGACAATGATGGCGACATGGATTGGTTTGTAACCAGTATTTGGGACCCCAACGGAATTCCTGAAGCCAACTGGGGAGTCTCTGGTAACCGCCTTTACAGAAATATTGGTGGGGGAGTTTTTGAAGATGCTACAAATGAAGCTGGACTCAGGGAGGGTTATTGGGGTTGGGGGGCTTGTTTTGCTGATTTTGATAACGATGGACACCTGGACATTTATCATGAAAATGGTTTTGTATCAACGCTAGCTTCTGAGTTTATCAACGATCCTGCACGATTATTTATGGCGAATGGTAATGGAACCTTCACTGAATCAGCTGTCGCAAATGGCTTAAATCACACCGATCAAGGGCGAGGCGTTAGCTGTGTCGATTATGACTTAGATGGCGATTTAGATATTTTAGTCATGCCAAATAACGCGCCTTATCGGCTGTATAAAAATCTAAATAACAACAATCATCATTTTCTTGGAGTGAAATTATTTGATACTGGAAGTAATCCATATGCCTATCATTCAAAAATAACAATCACCCATGCAGCAGCCACTCAAACTCGTGAACTAACAGGAAATAATAACTACGCCTCTAATAACCCATTAACCCAACATTTTGGACTGGGTACTGATGATTCAATCTCAAGCATACAGGTTATCTGGCCAGATGGGGCCGAACAAACGATTAACAATAATATATCAACGAACCAAATAATCAGTATTGGCCGTTATTGCCATACCCGGTTTATGACCCAAATCAATGACACCAATACCACAAATGCAAATGCCAAGATCTTTATTCAAAACCTGAACGGCGCTCCCATTGCCAATCACAATGTTACCCTGAACATTACCCAAGGCCCCAATGCTGGCTTTACAACCTCTTTAAACACTGACTCTAATGGGTTGGCTCAATTTCCTCTGAGTTTTAGCACTTTGGGGACTGACCGCATTCAATTTGACTTCAACGTGTCAAGTGAACCTCAAATTTGTCGCGCTTTAGTTAAATGGCAAGCTGATTTAATTTTTAGCAATGATTTTCAATGATTATATTTACACTATTTTCACTCAGCCTAAATTAACATTATTTTCAATTAATCTCAGTGTTCTTTAAATAACAGCTTCATCTACAACTCGATCAGCAAAATAAGTCATTGACTTAAGCCCAAAGAAATAAAACTGAAAATCTTTTACAGAATAACAAAGAAATTTATGAAAAAAGTAATAACCTTGGCATTTATCACGTTTACCTCCTGTTTATTGGCCCAGCCCGACCTGGAAACTTCTTCATCAGATCATAAATTACAAATAGGTCTAGCTGCAGTAACCAGCCAATCTATTTACCAAGGGGGTAACAATCAAACCAGAGTTTTTCCGGCTATTGATTACCAATACAAAAGATTTTATTTTCAAGCAGGTGACTTGGGATTTAAAGTAATCGATGAAGGCAACTGGGAAGTTGATTTTGGATTGGGTGTTGATTTAATAGGTGATGTAGATCGTGGTGACAGTCCATTATTGGAAAACCTACCAGATATAAGCCTTCCACTCAACGCATTTACTTCAGCACAATACAAGTCTTCAATTGGCTTATTCAAAATCAAACACAACCATGAAATCAATAACAAACATAATGGAAATACTTCAAGCCTAAGTTACTCTGCACCAATTTTTGCTGGCAAATGGTTGTTGTTACCCCAGCTGAGTTATGAACACTACAGTGCTGAAGTCATCAATTATTTCTTTGGCGTAACCCCGACAGATGCCTCAGTTGATTTCCCTGCGTATCGAGCCAGTTCAGGCACAGCCTTCAGCCTCAGCATACTGAGCCTTTACCAAATAAATAACAAATGGTCATTTGTAGGTAACTTAAAGAATGATTTTTTGGGTGATGAAATAACTGATAGCCCCATCGTTGATAGCGATCAGCGGTTCTCAGTTTTTGCAGGCTTCTTATACAAGTTTTTTTAAATTATGCCTCACTCAATAAAGCAACAAAAGCTGCCTTAATTTCTTGCTTATGAATTTCAGTTAATGCCATTTCATTATGAGACAACCAAAAAACATCTTCAGCGCGATGACCAAAAGTAACGATTTTTGCTGCATGAATATCAATTTCTAAATCAACAAATATTTGCGTTATATTAACCAACAAACCAGCATAGTCTGCACACTTAATTTCAAAGCGAGTTTCATTCTCAATTCTACCTCCTGAAAAATCCAACTCTGGTGGCTGGTCAAACAACTTTTCTCGACGGCTACTGACTATCAATTCACGATTTTTCTCATGATATTGTGGGGACTTCAAAACTTCATACATTGATTGTTCCAAAGCTTGCAAAGATTGAATACTGTATTCACCCAAACAATGAAAATAATCCAGTACATTACCATCATTGGTGCTATATATTCGGGCATTACCTACATTAATTTGAAATTCTGCAAACACTTCAACCACATGATGAATTAAACCCGTCTGATCTTGAGCGTACAACATAATTTCAAAACCATCTTCATGTAAATCAGTGATACAAACTGTGGTTTGATTGTTATTTTCGATAATGGCCTGACTGATTTTTGCGATTTGCTTTGGAGAAGAATCATCAAAAAATCTGTCGGGAATATGACGCCAAAGATCACTTGCCGCATTGTGACACTTATCATCAAGCAATTCCATGGCACCTGCTTTGGTTGGTACAACAAACTCATTTCCTTCAGATAATAAATAATGACTGGTCCTTGTGTACAATTCTTGTAACAGAGTGTCTTTAAATGAATTCCATAACTTTGGATCGGTACCTGAAATATCTGCTATGGTTAATATATATAAATAATCTAAATAACTTTGTTTTCCGACCAATTGAGCAAACTGTTGAATAACTTTAGAATCACTGATGTCTTGTTTCTGGGCAACAACTGACATGATTAAATGATATTTAACCAGCCAACTCACCAATTTACCATGCTCAACAGGCAAGCCAAAGTTTTCTGCAAACTCAGTCACATCGACAGCGCCTAATTCAGCATGATCTCCCCCTCTGCCTTTTGCAATATCATGAAAAAAACCAGCTAAATTAAGCACATATGGATGTTCAATATTTTGAGCCACTGAATATGCATGGGGGTGCTTGTCAGGGTTTATAAAAATCTTACGAATATTTCTCACCACAAACAATGTATGTTGATCAACCGTGTACATATGAAACAAATCATATTGCATACGACCAACAATACGACCAAACACAGGTAAGTAGGCACCCAGCACACCCAGCATGTTCATCAATTCAAGTTGACCATAAACAAGGTTTTTATGTTTGAAAATTCCTATAAACAAATCTTTGACTAGCTGGTTCTGCCTAAAGCTATCATCAATCAAATATAGACATTGGCTTATATACCGCAATGTATTTGCCCTGATTCCATGAATTTGTGGGTTTTGTTGGTAATGATAAAACACCTCAAATAATGCGGCTGGTCGCTTGATAAATACTTGTGGGCTAATCACTTCTAGGTACTTGTTGATGATTTGAAAATCATCATTAATTTCAGTGACTTGTTTATCTTCATTATTTTGTAAAATATTTTCCTTAAATAACTGCAGCAGTCGCATATTCAACTGTTCTAATAACATGGTGTTGCGATAATGAGCTTGCATTAACTTTTCTACAGCCAGTGATTCATCATCGTCTTGGTAAGAATAAACTTGAGCCAACTTTTTCTGGTATTCAAATAATAAACGATCCTCTTTACGCCCTGACAATAAATGCAGGGCGTAGCGAATTTTCCAAAGCTTACGCATCCCTTTTTGTAATTGAATGTATTCTTTAGGATGTAAAAAACCGACATCAACCAATCCATGCATCGAACTGACATGAAAATGCCGTTGTGCGACCCAAGTAACCATCTGAATGTCCCTGAGCCCCCCTTGCCCTTCTTTGATGTTAGGCTCTAAATTATATGCAGTCCCACCACATTTTTTATGGCGATTCAATTGCTCTTGAAACTTGGCCTGAAAAAACTCCCGACCTGACCACATATGCCGGTCATTGGTTTGTTCATACATGTCATTATATAATTGATGCTCACCTTGCATAAAACGACTTTCCATTAAGTTAGTGACCACCGAAATATCTTGTTTCGCCAACTTAACTGACTCCTCAACCGTGCGAACAGCGTGTCCTATATCAAGACCCAAATCCCACAAATCTTGAATAAATTCACTGACTGCATTTTCTGGGAGTTGCTCATGATAAAGAATCAGTAGATCGACATCTGAATGAGGTTGTAGATCACCTCTACCAAAACCACCGACCGCCACCAAAGACAGTTGCTGTTGGTTCAAGTCATTTCGCTGCCAAAGCTGTAAAATTAACTGCTCTACAATCCAGGCACGGGTTTTAACCAATCGGGAAATATTCTGCCATTCGTAAAATGCTTGATTTAATTTTCGATCTGAATTTTGTAAGAGCTGTTTATATTTAGATATGGGCTCATCTTTAATAGCCGCCAACTCAATCAAGTTAAAGTATTCGTCGGCGTGATCTGGTGGAGCCAACAACGCCATTGATTAAAGTGGAAAGTTGGGTGATTCTGTCAACACATCATAGCCGTCTTTAGTCACCGCCAAGGTGTGCTCAAACTGAGCTGACAAACTGCGGTCTTTGGTAACAACTGTCCAACCGTCACCCAATAACTTACTGTGACGTTTACCGATATTGATCATTGGCTCAATAGTAAATGTCATACCTTCTTCAAGTATAACTCCGGTTCCTTTTCGACCGTAATGTAAGACTTGCGGTTCTTCGTGAAATGTTTGACCAATACCATGACCACAATATTCATAAACAACCGAGTAACGGTTTTTGTAAGCCAGTGCTTGAATCGCTGCACCAATGTCACCTAGTCTTACACCAGGCTTGACCATTTGTATGCCTGTTTTCATGGCTTCATAGGTCACATCGACTAAGCGCTTCGCTCTTGTTTTTGGTTCTCCCACGTAATACATACGGGAAGTATCTCCATGCCAACCATCCTTAATCACAGTTACATCAATATTAACAATGTCTCCTGCTTTCAAGATTTTATTTTCATCAGGAATACCATGACAAATAACTTGGTTTACAGAGGTACATATTGATTTCGGAAAACCACGGTAATTCAAAGGTGCAGGGATACATTTTTGCACTTCAACTATATGGCGGTGACAAATCTCATCCAGCTCTAAAGTCGAAACACCAGGCTTCACATACTCGCCAATCAGATCCAAAACTTCGGCAGCGTTTCTTCCAGCCGCACGCATTTTTTCTATTTGTTCAGGTGTTTTTATGACAATAGCCATGGTTGTTTTTTAATGAATATAAGTAATGGATGAAATTTTAACTTATTTTATCTAAACTATCACCTATTCACAGCACTGTTAACAACTCACCATGCAATATCCAGCAACCAGAAAGAGAAGACTGCGTTCATCGTCGGCAATTCGCAACCTAAGCCAAGAACATTTAGTTACAGTTAATGACTTGATTTGGCCAGTATTTGTGCTAGATGGCTTTAACCGAGTTGAAGCCATTGAATCGATGCCAGGTGTTAATCGCATGAGTGTAGACATTTTATTAGACAAACTAAAACCTTTACATGGCAGCGGTTTGAATGCCATAGCTATTTTTCCGGTGGTTGATGGAGCCTATAAATCAGATGACGCTGCGGAGGCTTGGAACCCTGAAGGGTTAGTCCAAAAAGCAATCAAAACCATAAAAACAACCTTCCCAGAAATTCTTGTGATCACTGACGTAGCTCTTGACCCCTACACTTCTCATGGACAAGATGGAATCATCAATAAAAAAGGCAACATCCTCAATGATGTTACCATCAAAGCCTTGGTTATGCAGGCGCTTTCTCATGCCCAAGCTGGTGCCGATATGGTGGCACCCTCAGATATGATGGATGGCCGCATAGGCGTTATTCGAGAGGCACTTGAATCAAAAAAATATCACAACACTGCCATCATGGCCTATTCAGCCAAATATGCTTCGGTTTTTTACGGGCCATTCAGAGACGCGGTAGGTTCTGCAACCAACCTCGGCAAAAGTTCTAAAGCCAGTTATCAAATGAACCCAGCCAATGCTTTAGAAGCCATTGATGAAATCGCATTGGATATAGAAGAAGGCGCAGATATGGTGATGGTTAAACCTGGCATGCCTTACCTTGATATCATCAGAATTGCCAAGGATCAATTCAATGTGCCAATTTGTGCCTATCAAGTTTCTGGTGAATATGCCATGTTGCAAAGCGCCATTGATCATGGCTTTCTGGAAGAAAAAGCCATCATGGAATCGCTGCTGTGTTTCAAGCGAGCAGGCACCGATGCCATTCTCACTTATTTTGCTGATCGTGTGATTCAATGGTTGAACCAGTAAAAAAACATCAGCTGGCTTTATTTGGCCACCCGGTTGCTCACAGTCAATCACCTAAAATTCATACTGATTTTGCCAAGCAATTTGGTATTCAATTAACTTATCAATTAATTGATGCCACAGATACCGAACTTCCGTATAAGTTCAGTGAATGGATTAAGCATGCACATGGTTGTAATGTCACTGTTCCGCATAAAAAAAACATCATGCCATTACTTGATCATTACACGGAAAAAGCTCATCTGGCACAAGCCGTTAACACAGTCTTTTGGCAAAAAGGTGAATTGTGGGGTGATAACACAGATGGAGACGGTCTGATTCTAGACTTAAAAAATAAAGAAGTGGATCTATCAGAGAAAAATATCCTGATAATTGGTGCCGGGGGTGCAACTCAAGGCATCATTCCAAGTTTACTCCAACAAGAAATAACCAGCATAGATATTCACAATAGAAGTAGAAAGAAAGCTAACGCACTGGCAGCACAGTTTAGTACTGAGCGTGTTTCAGTTGCTGGTCTTAAAATGCCATATGCATATGACTTGATTATCCATGCCACCTCAATGGGCCATCAAGGCTTGGCTCCTGACATGAACCCGCATAACTTTCATGAAGAAACCATTGCTTATGATTTAAGCTATGGATCTGCTGCTGAACCTTTTCTGAACATTTGCAAATCCATGGGTGTTAAACTGGCTTATGATGGCCTGGGTATGTTGTATGGGCAAGCAGCACTGGCTTTTGAAATTTGGTTTGGTAAAAAGCCCACTATAAAACTTTCTGATTAAACTCACACAAGTCTACTATCACACACTCTTTGCACAATGGCTTTCTGGCCTTACAGACATAACGACCATGCAAAATAAGCCAATGGTGAGCATCCACCATAAATTCTTTAGGTATCAGTCGAACCAAACGTTTCTCAACTTCTACCACATTCTTTCCTGGTGCAATTTTCGTGCGATTAGAAACCCGATAGATGTGCGTATCAACAGCCATAGCCGGCTGGCCAAAAGCGGTATTAAGAATCACATTGGCAGTTTTACGTCCCACCCCGGGCAAAGAAACTAAATCCTCACGGTTATCAGGGACAATAGAGTCAAATTTTTCAATCAAAATTTTACATGCTTGAATGATGTGCTTGGCTTTTGAGTTAAATAAACCAATGGTTTTAATATATTTTTTCAGACCTTCCTCACCCAGTGCAAATATGGTTTCGGGAGTATTGGCTACTGGAAATAAGCGCTTGGTGGCTTTATTAACTCCCACATCAGTGGATTGTGCCGATAATGCCACAGCGACTAATAATTCAAATGCACTGTTGAACTCTAGTTCTGTGGTGGGTTTAGGGTTAATGTCTCGCCAACGAGTAAAGATTTCAGTTCGTTTAGTTTTATTCATTCCCTTCTAATCCAGGTTGATTGTCAGTAAAACTTTTAAGTTTATTTTTTAAATTTTTATTTTCGGCCAAAATTCTGGTTAGCTCACTGTTCAATTGATTGATACTCAGTAACAAGGGCGAACAAGATGATGATACACATTCAAAGTTCTGCCAAAATTCTTCATTTTGCGCTTTGATTTCTTTTAAACTCAATTCACCGAATGCTTCCATCAAGCCAGATTGCATCAACAACATCTCAACTTCAGTCATTATTTTAGCTAAATCATCTGTCAACACTTCATCAAACACAGGTATATGAGGTACATGTGCCATGTTTTTAATTTCATGTTTTTGTTCATTAGATAAACTGATTACGTTGGAAACATGTTGAATGAATTCATCACTTTGAAAAACATGTGTATCTAAATTAATACTTACATCTGAGTGCAAAACCGCCATCTTCCTAGATAACTGGTAAATAACATAAAATGGAAAAAAAGCATGATTGCTATCAGGCAAAAACAAGCATGAAAAGTTTTCTTTTAAAGCAAAAGTCCAAGGCACCAGTTCGTAAGCATCCCAATAACTGGCATCATGTAAATGATCCGATCCGATGTGCTTACGTTGTGAATAATAAAGCTGTATTGGATTACGTTCAATATGGATGATTTTTGCTGCAGGAAATTTACGCTTTAACCAAGGCAATCTTAAATCAACTCGGTTGAACTGCAATACCGGCACTTCTGGCTCAGACAAATCGATCAAATGACGGATATAGGATTCTAATTCTGAATACTCATCAGCTGCTTCTAAATAAAGTTGTTGGGTGGCAAATTTCATCGAATAGAAATCTTCAAACTCTGGATTATCCCGATAAGTTTGCCAATAATCCTTGATACCAACATGATCTTTCTTAGGCTCTACATATTGAATTGCACTTAACAACTGTGGATGCAGTGGTTCATACCAAGCACAATATCCATCCAAATGGTTAAACAACTGCCATAAAAATGATGTACCTGAACGAAATCGGCCAGTGATGAAAATGGGTTCTTTAGACATGTTTAAATTGTATCCAATGAACTGCTATACCAACAAGTCTTTGATCATCTGAATTAAATGCGGCTTGATGACTCTTCACTGTTCCTGTGTCAAATGACAAACGAGCCAAACCATTATCTGCAATCATCGCCTTTGAACATTTCATTTCGATGATCCGAACCACATCAGTATCTTCAGTTTTCCAATCTAATTCTTGGCCATTAACTTTAATCTTGAGTCCATCTAACACCTCAGTAGATATGGCATTGATGATTCTTACAGTAACTGTATAGTTTTGTGAGTTGAGCCAAAAATCTATACTTGCTTTTGTTTGCGGACCAGTCCATCTGAAATATTCAGCTTCTGGCTGCATCAGTTCGCGCCGATGCCATTGATTTCCTAACAGTACTTGAGAAAAATTATATTCAACAAAACTCAAAAGCGGCCTTTGGTTTTGATTCTGATACCTGAGATCCAACAAGTCGTCAACACTTTCATTATCATGCCTTCTTAACTGCTCCAATGTAGATTTCATGGTCTGCAACCTGTGCTCAAAAATTTGACCAGCCTCATCATATAAGATGATGTCTTGTTCATTAATTAACTGCAATCGCTTTTGAATCGATGCAGACAAATCTTTTTTTTGCGTAAAAGTATTTAACTTCTGAGTAGATCCTATTGGTGGCCAACCCATTTCAAAGCACAACAGTTGCATGGACTCATCAAATCGCTCTAATAAACCAAACCAGCGGCTATTTTTAATAAATCGAATGGCTCGCTGCAATCTTTTTTCTTCACTTATCTGTGTGCCAGTGGTTTGTATGATCCCTTGTAGATATTCGATGGTTTCAGCGGATAAAAATACTTCTTGTGCAGCGG
Organism: uncultured Marinicella sp.; assembly: GCA_964631055.1. Lineage (GTDB taxonomy): Bacteria > Pseudomonadota > Gammaproteobacteria > Xanthomonadales > Marinicellaceae > Marinicella. The sequence continues at coordinate 18,448 of CAZVZJ010000014.1, read as the reverse complement.
GATCGTGCTTGAAATCAAAGGAAATGTTGCGCACCATGCGATTCTTGATCAATGGCTGAGTGGTTGCATGTATTAAGAACTCATCAAAACTCATATTTTGCTCATTAACCAAATCATGAACCTTGGTGTTTTTTTCACGCAACACATATTCATATGTTGACTGAGCCAACTCTACAGGATTTCGGAGTATGGTTAAGTATTCAACCGACCTATCTGTTAATACATCTAAGCCACCTCCACCTAAATGACCTCGAAATAAAAGAAAGTCATTATTTTCTTGCTTGTTAATGTTTTTTATTTCACGCCACAATTGATGCGGGTATATTTCTTTGGCTGCAAAGAAACGATCTAATATTACTATAAAACTGGTGCCTGCTGTTTTTGGCACATGAACAAAATAGGTTACCGGTTTTTGCTGAGTTTTTTTAAAACTTGATAGCCACTTGTTAAACAAGCCCTTCATAAGCCTCTTGTAGACGTTTGGCATAATTTTCTGGGCTGAAAAACTCCACTCGCTTTTTGCCTTTTTCAATCATATCTTTTCGCAGGTCTGGATTTGCAATCAGCTTTTCTAGTTGATCACGAATATCGGTGAACTTATAAGGGTCAACATACAAAGCCGCATCACCACCCACTTCAGGCAAAGATGAGCGATCAGAACAAATAACAGGACAATTGTTTTGCATGGCCTCTAAAACTGGTAAGCCAAAACCTTCATACAATGATGGAAAAACCATACAGAAAGCATTGGAATAAAGCATGGCCAACTCTTCTTCTGTCACATAGTCCAACATCACATACTCACTTTTCTTTAAGTAACTTTTCAGGCCAACTAACTGCGATTTAGACATCCAAGCTTTATGCCCTACGATGGCCAACTTATAGCCTTTATTAATGTATGCAAATGCACGAATCAACTGTTTTATATTTTTTTTAGGTTCAATATTACCAACAAACAACACGTATTTTTCAGTTGTTAATTTTTTAGACTGCAAGTAAACTGCCGCATCTTCTTGGCTGACATCAATATCAGCCCCTTTATAGGACTGGTATGTAACTTTGATCTTTTCATCAGGGATGCCATAGATTTCCATGATGTCTTTTTTAGTGTGTTCTGAGACGGACAGAATCAAATCTGATGATTCTGCAGCCCATTTGAAAAGCTTATAAAAATGTTCTTTCAGGTCTAAAGTTGTAAAAGGTACTTTCAATGGAATTAAATCATGAATTGTAACTACTGTTTTAGCTCCTTGTACTTTTATTGGCCATGGTGTTGTTAAATGAAATATATCAGGCTGTTTATTCAACTTGACCCTGGTTATCTTATTCAAACCTAAGAATAACCGATTGGCAGAATGAAAAATATCGACAATATTTTCTATATGAGCGAACTTTCTTCCCCCTACATGGGAAAGGTAGTTTTCTGGGTCAGGTTCTGTCACTTTTGGAATGATTAAATGACCTTTCCTTTTTTTAAAATAGTAACTGAATGTCTTTAAATTCCTGAACCATTGATAATTCAAAAATGGTACTGGACGCACTTCATCCTGATCAAATATGGTCACTTCATCCATCAGTTGATTTTTACCTGATACAAAATGATTGTCCATTAAGATTCCTACCTCATGATCTAATAACTCATAAGCATCCAGCAATGTCATGCCATAAGTTTTAATCCCAGAACCTTTTTTCAACCCTAAGTTAAACCCATCTACCAATATTTTTAATTGTTTATCCATTAACCTGCCTATTCACGCATTCATATATTCAAAACATTTCATCATCGTATGATGTGACGTTTGATTGTTTAGCTTTTACCAGTTGTTGAGGGTTGAATTCGCTTTGAAATTCATCCAAGCTCTCATAATGTTTAGTTTGACCCTTAATTGAAACAAGTATATGCGAAATTGATTTTCTATTGTGCATTACCGTCTGATAAAATTTTACCGGTCTAGATGAATAAATCCAAATTGACTCATCAGATGTCTCATTAAGCAAGGCTTCGATATTTTCTATATCATCCATAGGAAAACATTTTTCAGCGCCGTATTTAAGTTTTATCAATTGATGAGTTAATGCCTCCATGACACCATCTGAAGCATAGTAAAAAATAAGACCACTTAATCTTTCTTCCGAACTTTTTTCTTCACTTGAGTTTAAAAATTGATAGACCAATTCAGTTTCGGGTAAAAATCTACTGAATGCAACTGTTGAAGAAGCCATTTCTTGCAATCCACTGGCTGCATATCTCAAGGCAATCAAGAACATAATTAAATGAAGCCAGTCAATTGATGCAAAGTTATCCTGAGCCCCATAAGACAAAATAATCACAGCACTGCCCAATACCAGAAATAAGCTATTGACCCAAACCACATGAATTTCCGCCAACCTTCTCTTATATCGCAAATCAGAAAATAAACGATATTTAGATTGGTCGATATCATCTTTGACTGAAGTTTCAAATTGTCTTTGCTGAGAAAGAAAATCATCAATAATAACACCAACTTCTTTATTGGCAACCTCCGCCACACCCGTTAATCGCACTTGATTCCTTGCCGCATATCGGTTAATAAAATACAACCCTAAAATGTACAACAACACCAAGGGAATCAAGTTCAAAAGTAAAGAGCCATCTAACTTTATTAATGCGAAAAGAGCAACAATAAATGTGAATAGAGGAATCAGCATTCTAACAAGCCTTCTGATTACTAACCCAGTTAACTGAGTACTGACTTTAAAGATGCGGTGTGTTTTTTTTCTTGGTTCATCCTTGACCACATTCAACCAATCAACCGTTTCACTTTGGCCAATCACTTGAAACATTTTCTGTAATAAAATAACTTGATAACGAATGATAGACTTAACACCCACTTGATAGGATAAAAACAGTGCGCCAGCTCCTAATAAACCTGAAATACTGAGCACTGACAACCAAATAGATAAAGGCTGTGAAAAAAAATCAACTAAAAATGCAGAACCAAACTGGCTCATATAATTCGCGTCATTCAGATGATTTAACCCTGCAATAATACCAAGTAACCAAACCAGCCCTAACAACACTGAGACTGCCATCAATACTTGTATCAACCAAAATGACTTTTTCTCTTGCGAGTAATATCCACCCAACATCCACCGTAAAACAGTTAAATAATGCTTCAGCTGTTGTTTTATTATTGAACGGATCAATGTTTTCGTGTATTCACTTAAAATTGATGCCAGTTTAACAGCTCAGAAAAGGATTTATTACTCTTCTTAAATTGAGCAACCAAGTCATCTGTTATCCCTATTTGTGCCATGCGCTCAACAAAAAGCGCTTTAGCAAAACTATACAAGGCCACATCAATTGAGTTAATCTCTTTTATTTTTTCAATGGTCGACTCTGGAATGGTGGTTTTATCTGTTTTTATTTTAGATTCATTCATTCGCCGATAAAAAATATCTTGCCAGCCCAAGGTTTTTTGGGCCATGACCAAAAATTGATCATACATTTCTGTTAAGCCGAATAAACTGAAACGATGTTCCAATTGGTGTTTCGCATCTTCAAGCAACTGTTCTTGAGTTCTCCTGTCTTTTTTCCATTCATTTTTTTTCAAGAGCCCCATTATGCGATGGGTTTGCGCATTAGGCATCTCATCAATTTGTGGATGCTCTATAAACATTTCCAGTGACATGTCTTTGGCCAAATGGTACTTAGGATGATTCTCACTGGTACGTAGATAATCATAATAAGAGATGACTCGAGACACCGGCTCTCTGAGCATGGTAAATTGAGCCATAAGTTTACGATCAAACAATTGATGGTAGTAATCATTTAACTCATAATGTCCCATGATAGTTCTGAACATTTTATTGTTTTTAAAAATACCGGCCACATGTTGATCAAAAGCGGGGCCATTTACTTGGTAAACATAATCGATGCGATAATTTTTAGCCGTAATGTAATCCAAAGTTGTCCCACCAGTTTTAGGGATGTGAAAAAAAACAACATGAAAACCCGCAAGGCCAGGCAATGGTTTTTTTCCTGCTCTTCTTACCATCCTAGGCCATTTTAATAACATTGAATCTAAGACCTTATTGTTCTTAGAATTACGGTCTGCTATAGGTAAACTGTACCAAGTTTTATGATCTGTATTTAATTTATATTGATCCATTATTTTGTGCTTTATAAAATTTTTGTATTTATTTAATGCCATTAAATTTGAAAAATCATTTAACTTTTACCCGAATTGAAATATTTTTAAAATCAAAATCACTCAAAGAGGCGCTAGTTGAGACAGCTACTGCATAGACCATATCTGACTTACAATCATATTCAAGTAAATAATCCTCGACTCCTGGCTTACAGTTTTTCACCTTAGATTTCACTAATTTACGACCTTTTACATAGAGGGGTGGTTTCTCAAATAATTTAATTTGTATTTTACAATTTTCTTTGCATTCTAATTGCACTCTGAAGTGACCTTTATAATTACCCAAGTAAATAAAATCTGTATGTAGAAAATTATCACTGTCTATTTTAATTTCTTCAAAATGTTGGTCAAAATTTTCAGTCATATATTCAATATGATCAGACATGATTGATTTTGAAGATTTTTTAAGCCCGGAAACAGGGTTTAAATATTGATACTGACTATATAGCTTAAGCACGTTCTTGTTCGATGTTTGACTAACAAACTCTTTTGTATTTTTATTTTCCAAGCTATTTAATTTAATGTTTTTATTATTTTTCTTTCTCAACACAAAGCAACAAGATGTATAAGGCACTCCTTGCTTCTCTAAAATAATACTTGGTATTGAATTAGTAATCGTAGGAGTCAAACCATTAATTGGCGACAATTCTAATTTTGTTTTATTCAATAACGAATCTTCTAAAGATGCGTTAAAATCAGGGTCAGGGTATAATCCAGATTTTTCAAACAAGTCAATCATATATTCTGTATCAAACTTATAATTTCCTTTAACCTTAACTGTTTCATGATTAAACAAATATTCAGTAGTCATCACATAAACGCCATCTTCATTTAATACCCTTTTAACTTCTTCTAAGTGCTTTATAAAATCGGCTTCATGCCCAATATGTTCAAATGCACATGATGAATAGCAAAAATCTAAACTTTCATCAGAAAAATTCAAATCTCTCATATCCATTTCTTCCACTTTAATGTTTGAAACATCTAAATTTTTAGGTGACTTCTCCATTACAAAATCTCTGCATGATTGTTGTTCCTTAATCTTAGCTGTCTGCCATCCAGTGTTGTAAACATACAAGTCTGTGGCTGTAAAATCTTTAACTTCAGATCCGATTAAGTAAATCAGTGGCTCTCTACCTGCGCCAAAAGAAGCACCTGTCATGTTCTTGTTAATTTTCTTATTCATTAACAAATTTAAATAAATCACCACAAATTCCCATTGTTTGCGATGATAGGTAGCTGGTTTATGAAATACGTTTTTTAATACGCTTTGGAAGTCTGTTTGATTAAAATCTTCAGCAGCACAAATTTTTTGCCAATTATAATCATTTTCTTGTATTTTGATTTTCATAATTTTTCCTTTGCCAAGTTGTTATTTTTTCTGGTCATTACGCATTATTATTTCAGTTGCAAGTTTACTCGCCCCAAAAACACTTAAATGATCATCGTCTGCATAGTAAGACCTATTGTTTTTTGCAGCAGAACAAAACAATTCATCACAAAATATTTCGTCAGGTTTTACCGCAAACAAATTTTCCCCATAGTTTAATGTATTCAGTTTATTTAATACATAGCGATTTCGTCTATTGTAATACTCCAAAGAAACAGCTTTAACTGGATTTAAAGTGGGTTTCTCACTGAATATTGTCACCGGAGCAATCATATTTTTTATACTTAAAGGTAATTCTGGAACTGGGTAAACAACAAAGACTTTCTTATTTGCTTGAACCAGTGTTTCCACAGTTTTCCGGTAACTGTTCCAATAATATTCTCTGATGTTATTTCGGTGTTCTTTGCGCTTTGACTTGTCAACAAAATTGATGCGATTTTTTTGGGGTAATTCTGGGTACGAGCTTAAATGATCACCAAAATAGTGTAATGAATGGCGATAAATAATCACGACTTTGTCGATCTTTTTATCGTTAACTAAAGTCTCAATTGCATCTCTCGACCAGTTTCCGCAGCCTTTGGGTGATCGTAACTTCATGAAGGCCGCAGCTGGACAAGCACTGTTGGTTAAATGCAATACAGCTTCGTTTTTTTCTTGCAGTTCAGTTGCCAATGCGTAGGCCAATTCAACGCCATGACTGTCACCTAAAACTGCCCAAGTAACTTCGTTACCCTCAAAATAACGACAAGCTTCACTGGGCTTGAGGTAATCTGTTCCAGCAGTATGACAAGCCTTCCGTTTGGGGCTGTAACCAATGTCGCTATACTCTAATTGGTTACTGAATCTATCAGGCAAACCTTTGTTTTGATGGATGTATAAGCCAGCTGTTATGGATAACATAATACCGACAACAGAAAAAGTAAAAACAAATTTGCTGCTGGTTTTTGCCTTGTCCCTAAAAGGTGCTTCTATATATTTCCAGCTGATGATGGCTATGCAAAAAGACACCGCTAGGCCTAAACTTAAAGCCACAGCGCTGGGGTGGCCCACCGTTTTTAGTTTTAAAAATGCCAGAATAGGTTGGTGCCACAAATACAGTGAATAGGAAATCAGGCCAGTAAATACCAACCATTTTTGAGCCAGCAGTTTGCCTACATAGGTTGTAGAAGTCGCAAAAACAATAATTAACATGGTTCCCACAACCGGGATCAAACTGTAAAACCCCGGCAATGAATCATCTTTATCAAAAACAACAAACGAAACCAACAACATCAATAGACCAAGTACACCCATTGACTCTCTGATGACACTATTTTTAGAAAAAGTTGATATCTGGGTAAAAGCCAATACAGAGCCGGCAAACAATTCCCAGGCACGACTGGTGATCAAGTAAAAACTGGCATTGTTGTAGCCGGCTTGAGTTAAAAAATGAGATGTTAATAATGACAAAACCAATAAAACAACAATGATGTTAAGAACATGCTTATTGACGCGCTTATATAAGAGCAGCAGCAAAAGAGGAAAAAATAGGTAGTATTGTTCCTCAACCGCTAAACTCCATGTGTGTAGAAGTGGCTTTTGGTCTGCAACGGTGGAAAAATAACCGCTGGTAAGTTGAAAATAAATATTTGATGTAAAGGTGTAAACATTTGCTAAACTCATCCCGAAGTCTTTAAACAAATGACGTGGCATTGCCACATAAGCAAACACAAGTGTGCCCAAACCCATGAACAACAAGGCTGGCATGATTCGCCTAGCCCTCCTCTCATAAAAGTATAGCAGGCTGAATCTGTGCTGAGATATATCTTTTAACAATATAGAAGTGATCAAAAAACCACTGATCACAAAAAAAACATCTACCCCTAAGAAACCACCACTGAAAAAATTAAAGTCTGCATGAAAAAACAAAACCGGCAGAACAGCAACAGCCCTTAAACCATCAATTTCCTTTCTATATTTCATGTATTACTTTGAACCTCAACCCAGAGGTCTTATGATTTTACTGCTTTCAGGTGAAACGCATACAAAGCCACTTCTGTTCTGGAAAAAACATATTCATTAAACTGAACTGTATTTCCAGTGGCAAAATCATTTTCAATGGCAGTATAAACTTCTGTTTCATTCATTTTTATAAGTTTCTGATAAGCTTCTTGCTGTTCAGTTGATGCCAGAGTTTGTTTGACTTTTTCCTGTAACTTGTCTTTTACACTCAGATAATCTTCTAACACCATGACGCCATCAAAGCTTGATTTTGGCAATTCAAAGCTTTTTTTCAAAGTGGTTTTTATCGGGTCATTCTCACCGCAACCTGGCAATGCAGCAATCAATGCAGTCACTGATAACGCTTTTATTATGTCTCTTCTTCTGATATTCATCATAAATCCCCTTGTGATGTTAAATGGTCAACCAACCTCTGTGATAAGGCCAACATATTTATGGTGGGATTGACCCCACCAGAAGTTGGGAATACTGAACCACCTGCCACATAAAAATTATCAACATCAAAAAGTTTGCAGTTACTATCCACTACAGCTTCTTTGGCATTTTCACCCATTCTGGTGCCACCCATGTGATGATGTCCTGAGCCCATTTTTGTCCCCAAAGGAAATACAACTGGTTTTGATCTTCCAATAGAGTTCATTCCAGTAAATTTTGGAAACTCATTTGCCACAAAGTTCATTGAATCCATATCTTGTTGATTATAACTCCAGTACATTTTAACCTTAGGGATACCATACATGTCTTTTTCATCACCTAATTCTATGCGATTCTTTGGATCTGGAATCTGCTCACAAATACTGACTGCTTTGTACATGGTCGCACCATATCTGTCTGGCTGCTTTCTTCGTAAGACAATGGTTTGAGAGTTCAAACGATATTTTCTCAAAGCCTGATCTGTTGGCTTAAACCTGATCATATGAACAGCAGTGCCATGACGAACACCAAATTGATGTCTTAATTTTGGCACTTGATTTTCACTCACCAAAACTTTAGCAACATCACGGTGCGGGTGCCCCATAAAATACCTGCCAACATTGTCATAACATGCCAAGTCAGGCGCATCTTCTCTGCCAAACCAATACTTCATCAAACGTGAGTTTTCAATTCCGCCTGCTGACAAAATAAATTTACCTGCTGTTATAAGACCCGTCTGACCATCCAGACCAGAGGTTACCGCAGACTTAACTTTGCTTTTATCTGAATTGAAGTTCAAATGTAAAACCGTGTGATCCAGATAAATATTTAAATTAGCTTGTTCTGCGAGTTCTTTATTACGGGAGAATGAATACACACCTTTGTTGTTTTTGCTTTTTTTTGCAATCTGTGGACTGAGTTTAAAGTGACAGTTTTCAAATATTTCGCTTTTAGAAATGTCTTGATAATTTACTTCAGGGTGTATGTCTGACCAGTCGTAGTCATCAATGTCTAATATCTGTGTTGCTGGCTTAATGTATTGAGCAAATTCTTCATAAGATATAGGCCACCCGCTGTATTCAATCCAGTCTCTTTTTTCAAAATCAATGGGATCCAATGGCCTTGAATGACCACCCCAGACCCATTGGGTACCACCTAATGCTCGAATTCTGTTATTGGACAAAGTCTCAAAAGCATCACCTATAAGCTCTCCATCCGCAGCATTTTGACCATGACCAGGCTTGTCTAGACCACTTTCAAGCAAAGCAATTGTACTTTGTGGATTTTTTTTAGCCAGAGATAAAGCTGTAGATAAGCCCACAACGCCACCACCAATGATACAAATGTCGGCTTTAATTTTATGCTCTGAATTTAAATCTTTTCGATGAAGTATTGTCATTTTGTAAACCTGAAAAATGGACTGACATTATCAGCATTGGTAATGTTCAGTCGTTTATTATTAAGTACCAATTCTCCCGACTGGTTAAACTCTTTAGAGTGACCTAGCTTCACACTGCTCACTTTTAGTTCGCTAAAAATGTCAGACTCTTTCATTTTAACTCGAGACCAAACCCCATGCGAGATCGATATTTTATTGATCTTTTCTGAGGCACCTGATTTGGGTTTAAGGACATTTAAAACTGCATTGATGTCTATGCTCAATAACTGCTTTGACCTACCGTCAAATGCCAAAGGATAGCTCAAAAGATGCTTGTTCTTAATTGCATTATCTATGTAATCTACTGACGCCCTGTCACCGTCAGCGTTGAATAAAAATGCATAGGGCATTTTTTTAACAAACTCCTCTCTTGCACCCCAATGAAGCAACACCATTTTTTCTCTAACTTGTTTTTCACTGTAGAAAATTAATTTGATAAAACCACCACCTCCCTTGTTTGAATGTGTTGGTAAATCAAACTCATAATGCAGTTGATTTGGTTGACTAAGCTCGAGTTCCACAAGCTGATATGTCTCCATATATTCATCAAAAGACCATGAACCCCAAGGGGCGTCTATTCTCAGTATATTTGTTTCATCCCTGACTTTATTTTTAAAGGCGTTGTGCTGATCTTTTTTATATCTATAACTTTTATTCCAGCCTTTAAAACCTTTCTTGAAGTTTGGATTTCTGAGTTTTTGATTTGGCTTCATTTTTGATTCAGACTGAAAAAAGCGCTTATCCATTGCAGGTTTAAACTGTTTAAACTCTTTTGGAAATTCCGCCTCAAAATCATGATCAATTTTGTGTCCTACCATCTCAACATCATCACCATCAACTTTCACTTCCATGTAAAAACCTCTTCTGAAATACCTGTCATCTGGTTTATCCTCGAATTCCTCGAATTCTTCACCGAAAGGCCTTGCCATGACCGGGGTGGGTGAATTGATAAAGTTAGTGCCTTGGTATGAAATCGAACTTTTCATGGCTGCTTTTGCACCAACATGAACATGACCGTTGAAAACGTATTTAACGTTTCCGTGCCTGGTTATTTCATTCAGCATTTCATGTTTAAAAGCCAACGGCCAGTAACTATAATACTCCATCTGACTCAAACCAACAGGCATGATGTGATAGTGCATGAAAAGCATGACATTTTTATCTTTGCTTTCCAATAATTCGTTTCTGATCCAATCAAGTTGCTTTTCTTTCTGGCTAGGTAACAAGTATTTTTCCTGTGCGCCAATAACAACAAAATGCCAGTTACCATATTCAAAAGAGTAATTCAGTTTTTCGTAACCTGATAATTTTTTTTGTGCTTGGAAAAATTTAGGATCGTCATTGTAACCATCATGATTCCCATGAACCAACTTCACAGGAACTTCTTGCTTACTGACAATTCTGGTGAAGTTATCAAAGGCATCTTGATAAGGATCCCAGACCAAATCACCGTTGTATACCACAAAATCAACAGGAAGCTTCTTATTTTCCCTGTTAACCTCAAGCACAAAATTCTCCAGTAATTCATTGAGAATTTTCATGCCTTTTCTCTCTGTATTTTCTGGTCCCATTTGGGGATCAGCATTAATAAAAAACCTAAAAGATTTTTGGTTTGGTTTTGAGAGCGGTTCTTCGGACAAAATCACTTTTGACGACACTTCTTGTGTAATTTCCGCATCATCTACCGCTTCTTGTTCATGAACTGAACAAGAAAGTAGCATAAACACAGCAATTAAAATTACCATGAGTCTCATGAATAAAATTTGACTTTGATTAAACAGCGGATTGTAACAGATTTAAAAGGTAGAACTTTAATTAAAAGTCAAAAATAATCATCACTTGCGGTGTCATCTTCACTGGTTAAATTAATTTTTACCTCTAAGCCTTGAGCAGAATCAGCATTAGCCAAAGCTTCTTCAAGCGTAATGATTCCTTCCTTATACATATCGTATAAGGCTTGATCGAATGTTTGCATGCCATCTTCAAGCGATTTTTCCATGGCCATCTTCAATTCATTGATGTCACCACGTCTGATCATTTCTCTAATTTGAGGCGTGTTCATTAGTACTTCACAAGCAGGTCGTCGTTTACCATTTACATCTATCACCAAGCGTTGTGAAATAACAGCCCGTAAATTTAATGCTAAATTCATCAAAACATTGTTGTGCATTTCACTGGGGAAAAAGTTTAATACCCGCTCCATGGCTTGGTCGGAGTTGTTGGCGTGTAAGGTAGCCATACATAAATGGCCTGTTTCAGCAAATGAAACTGCTGCTTCCATGGTTTCTGCGTCGTTGACTTCACCAATCAAAATCAAGTCAGGCGCTTCCCGCAAAGCATTCTTTAAAGCAGGTCCATACCCCAATGTATCAATACCAATTTCACGTTGATTCACAACAGACATTTTGTGTTTATGTACATATTCAATCGGATCTTCAACCGTTAAAATGTGACCAGTGCTGGTTGAGTTACGATAATCAATCATAGAAGCCATGGTAGTTGACTTACCGGAACCAGTGGCGCCAACCACCAGAATCAACCCCCGTTTTTCCATGATTAAATCATACAAATGGGAAGGCATATTCAACTCATCAAGTTTTGGGATGGTGCTTTTAATGGTTCTGATAACCATCGCCACTTCGCCACGTTGTCTAAACACATTGACACGATAACGCCCTACACCTTTAATTGAAACGGCCAGGTTGCACTCAAGAGTTTCTTCAAATTCTTTAATTTGCCGCTCGTCCATCAATGAATAAGCGATTTTCTCAACAATACCAGGTGGCAATCCAGTGCTGCTCATGGACGCTAACACACCTTCAGTTTTAACATTGATTGGCGCACCAGTGGTCAGGTACATATCTGAACCATTGTTTTCACGCATGGTCTTTAAAAAATGAGTTAAATCCATCAAATCCTCTAGTTGGTTGTGTTGGTTCTTTTTATTGGCGTGGCTTCAGTTGTTTGACAGATTTCGTCAAGTTGCGCCCGTTTTAAGCCCAGTAAAGCGCCCGCCTTGTAAAATAAATTTTGTTCGAGTAAATGCACTTCATTGTCAGCCACTGCAAGTGCCCATAAATGTCGCATGAGGTCAATTTTTTGCACCTGACCTAAGTAATTATTAATGACATTGGTTTGAGATTCAAGAGAAATTGAAAACTCAGCCCGAATTTCTGCTTCCTCAATATACTGCTCCACATCAGGTTTTGAAAAACCCAATTTTTTTGAAAGATACTCAGAAAGCGCCGTCTTTTCTGCATAGAGCTCAACAAAATCAGCTCGAACCATTTCCATCATCAACTCGACAATAGCATGGTTTAGCTCACTCTGCTCAGCATCACTTAATGGCTTATCTGATGGGTTTAACTTAAGTAAGGATTTAATCGTATTGAATAAATTCATGCCTGAAGGGTTGATGATATGGCTAAAATACTGATAATACACAATACTCTTAGTTGCTGCAATTACCTTTATGCGTTTAATTTCAATCTTTTTAGCTCTTATTTTATTTTCTGCTTGCCAACAAAAAGCTGTCAAACATGAAGTGATTGCTGAACCAGAACCATTAACCACGGAGGTGTTATTGGCTGGAATCAAACAATGTCAGAATACGCCAACTTGTTTAGAACAATTGAATCACTATTTCAATGATTTGGCACACCAAGCAAAAATCGAATCGGAGTTAACTGAAAATTTACCGCCTGAAGCCAATGATCTCGAACTGCTCAATCCAACTACACAAAACATCGAAGCAGAAACAGAAAAACCCGTACTCATCACCTCAGCTCCTGCCATCAATTTAAATGAGCCTCTGCTCAGTAATATTCGAGTCCAAGCTTCATTAAATGAGTGGTTGACTTGGAAACGACCGAAGTTGATTGAAACATGGCAAAATTATCAATACCTCAGAAACAAAATCTGGCCACCTTTTGACCAAAAAGGCATTCCCGAGCCATTATTACTGGCCATCATCACCCAAGAAAGCGGTGGACGTGTTCATTCCATGTCTTCTGCTGGTGCCAGTGGCTTATTTCAATTCATGCCAGCGACCGCTCGTCGCTTTGGCGTGTTGGGTACAATTGGTGATTACGATGCCCGCTACCACCCTGAAACAGCAGCCAAGGGTGCAGCCAAATACATCGAAGAACAGCGTGGATTTTATGGTAATGATTACGCCAAAATCTTAGCGGCTTACAATGCCGGCGAAAACCGCTTTAAAAGATTAAATAAAAAACATAAAAACAAACCAGTTTGGGACAGTCAGTTTTTTTACGACTTACCCAGTGAAACTCAGGATTATATATCTATTGTTTTATCTGCCATGTTAATCTATCAACAGCCAGAAGCTTATAACGTAACATTGAAAACCTATGATGGAACCACCGCTTTGATACGAGCAAAAACAACCACTTCATTAAGCGAATTGGCTGTTTGTTTTGGCCAACATAACAATCAAATGGGCTGGTACAGAATTTTACGAAACCTGAATTCAACCATAAAAGCCAATCGTATTATCCAACAAAATGCTGTAGTTGTGATTCCCAATGAGCTTAAAGCAATATATGAGAATAATTGTAACACCAGTGATTTAATGAATTTGGCCAAGTCAATTCATGATGCCGACTTCCCCGATCGCCCTAAATTCACCTGGTATAAAATCAAAGCCGGTGATTCATTGAGCACCATCAGTCACAAATTCAAATGTTCAAGCCGCAAAGAAATTGCCCAACTCAATGGCATCAAAGCACCCAGATATTTGATCAATACAGGTAAAAAACTTAAAGTCCCTAAATGCTGAGAAGTTTGAATGCAAAAACCTATTTCTTTGTTGTTTATTTATTAATAGGCGTCATTCAACTTTACGCAGCTTTTACTCAGTTATTATTCGGAGATGAAGCTTTTTATTGGCTAGAGGGCAGAAATTTAGCCTGGTCATACAGTGAGATTCCTGGTTGGACACCATGGACTTTATCACTCATGGATTGGTTGTTACCACAACATCATTTTATGATTAGAGTTCCAGGTTTATTGGCCGCATTCAGCATTCCTTGGCTGGGCGTTTTCATTACTCGCTCCATAACCAACAACCACTCTAATGGTTGGTTAACAGGGCTACTTCTGATGACTCTCCCCATACTTGGAATCGCTGGCACATTAGCCATTCCAGATATTTGGATTGTATTTTTTACACTCTTAGCACTGTGGCTTTTATGCCAAAGTATAAAAACTGAACGTCATATTTTTTTCATCTGTTTAGGTTTTGTTTTGGCCTTAGGTGTCAATGTTCACTTAAGGTTCTGGCTGGTAATATTAGTCACTTGTATTGTTGTCTTTTGGCAACTCCGACAACAAAAACTTATTCTTAGCCTATTATTAAAAGTCACTCTACCACTGATGTTACTGGGCTTCATTCCTGTCGTACTTTTTAACCTACAACATGACTTTGCTTTGTTGTCTTTCCAACTTAAAGATCGTCACCCTTGGGACTTCCAAGCCTCCCATGTTAATTTTTTTCTGGTTCAAATTATTATCACTACACCATGGGTTTTTTATCTGTGCTTAAAAAACCTCAAACCTAAAACAGACAATCTATCGAAAAACACCCTCGCCCAAATCATTATATTCACAGCGGTTGTTCACTGGTTGGTATATGCCTTTGTTGGTTTCTTTTCTGACACATTAAGACTCAACGTTCACTGGACGCTTGTTTCTTATACCATGTTACTCATTGTTACAGAGTTCAATTTATCCATCTCATCGCGTTTAATGAGGTGGACCCTGGTTACAGGTATCACAGCCAACCTGTGTTTATTGTTAACTTTGAACTATTGGTTACTGACACAAACACCAGATTCAAATATCAGCAAGCGAATCACCCATCATGCACAAGGCTGGCAACAATTAGCCAAGCACACAGATAAACTGTTGCTCCAAAATAACCAACAAACCATGCTCGTCGACCACTTTATGACGCTGGCACAATTAAAATTTTATTCTCAAAAACCCAGCGTGATTAAAACCTTGCCGCACCCAAAAAACTTCAAGCATGGCCGTGCAAAACAGTTAGAAATCATGGGGCTGATGCAAAACCAAAGCACAGACCCACAAATTCTTTTGGTTGAACACAGCGCATTGAAACTGAAAGAAATGATTACTTTTTATCAATCAATTTGTAAAAGGTTGAATGGCATCAAAATCATTGACTCTTTGGATATAAACCATGGGTTGAAACGTTACCATTACTTCAGGACTGGGACTAACAACAAAACCTGCGACATTCCACCTTTGGTTTACTATGAGTACAACCAAGAAAGTAGCTTACTGGCTGGTTGGGTTTTACATACTAAAGATAAGCCCATCGAACTATCATTGTACGATACAAAATCAGCAAAAGCTTTAAATAAAAAAATAACTGTAAAGCACGAAAGATTGGGTGACAACTCACTTTTCGAAACACTCAACCACACACTTTATCAAAGACTGGAATTTAAGTTTGATATTTCAAATGAGGACTTGAATCAAACATTACAATTAAAAATGAACACTCAAAACCAAACTATATTCAGTCAAAGGCTTATATTGAAGCAATAAATATACTGCATTATATTATTTATTTTTTAAAAAACAGCGTTGTCATTAACCACAACGATTATTACTTCAACCCAAGCAAGAATAATAATTGCGGTCGGAGCTAAAAACGACTCCTGTCAAGTAACCAATAAAGCTGCTAAAGTTCTTGCTGACAGAGTCTGCAAAGCTCAAGTGATTGGTCGAAGAGAACATGCAGTGGGTTCCAATACAAAAAGAAAGTATGATGCAAAAAACCAGGAGATGCTGACGCTCACAGAGAATCCAATAATTCCATAAGCCTTCACCTAAAGAGCAAAATCCTAGTCATGTCGCAATTATCGACTGGAGAAGAAAAAACAATCAACCTTTGCTTTCCATGAGTATGTAAAGAAAAATTATGACCTCATATTATCTAAATTAAGGTTCACAACAAAAATTTTAAAATCTAAATTTCTAAGTAATTAACAGATACCTTGGTTACTCATAAAACTTCATTTGATATAACCCTGTTTAGTGAAGCTTATTAGATAAACTAAAATTTTTTTAACTTACTTTGTTAGAAGTGAATAATAATTGTATTAATTTTTCATCAAACTTCGCAATCTTCCAATTTCATTAACCACCAGATTGATGTCATCTTTTCGGTTGCTTTGAAATGACATTTTAACCATTTCTCGTTGTAACAACTTGATGCGCTGAATGAGTTCGGCGTTTGGGCTTATTTGTAGTTTTTTGTCGCGAATACTGTTTATGGACTGCTGAGCTATGGATTTTTCTATCATCATTATGTATGCCTCATATAAAAGATTAAACTAAGTCAGTGAGGTCAATTTCACTGTTACACGACACACAATATATTCATACTATGACAATTTTTTTAAACAGACAAGAATTTTTTATAGCGCCTTGCTTAATTCAGCTGTTTTTGTTATGTTTCTGTGATGAACTTAACAATTTTTCGCCCATTTGGCTTGCTATTAATGGTGTTTTTCTTATCGATATCATGCGAAAACATCAAAGCTAAAAAGTATTATAAACATGTCGATGAAAATGGCATCACTCATTATTCGGACCAACCACCAAAAGATGTTGAAGAATTTGAAAGTTGGCAGGTACGCGCTGAAGACACTGAATATGAAGTTAGAATCATCAATCGGGGCACCAAAAAATCGCCAGTATTTTATGCAATTAACCCATACCATGGGCCTGTAGAGATATTTATGGATGTCACACAAAGAGACAACATTATTATCAAACCCGAATGGCCCAAAATTTATGTTATACCAGCGAACAGTGAAGTTTTATTGGCTACCGTAAGACCGAAAAACTCTAAACAATCATGGTCATTTAAATACACTGTGGGATCAACCTTAGGAAACCCTGATGCCGTACATGACCCCAATTACGCTTATAAATTACCTTTTGTTGGTAATAAAAAGTTTTACATCAGCCAAGCTTTTGGTGGAAAATTCACCCACACTGGAGATCAAAATCAATATGCTTTAGATATTGCCATGCCAGAAGGCAGTGACATCTTAGCGGCACGGGGTGGCATAGTAATGGACATTGCGAATGATTTTTATGACGGGGGTGCTGAGGCGAAAAACTTACAACGCGGTAACTACATTCGTATTTTACATGATGATGGCTCAATGGCAATTTATGCACACTTAAAATTAGAATCCGTCAAGGTAGCAAAAGGTCAGCGGGTTAAAGTGCAACAAAAAATTGCTGAATCCGGAAACACTGGATACAGTACTGGTCCTCATTTGCATTTTGCAGTGCAGGTCAACACAGGCTTAAAACTAAAATCAGTGCCTTTTTTGTTACAACATAAATCTGGCACCATTAAAACGCCTCAAGTTGGTCCAATTTAAGCGATAAACGAACGACAGTTAAATATTTCAATAAAGATCACTTTTATTTTGAATCACAATCAAGCAAAAATTACGCTACTTACCCTACTTTTTATTTCAGGTTTTTCCAGCTTGGTTTATCAAGTGCTTTGGATGCGTGAATTAACCTTGCTTTTTGGTGCGACATCATATGCAACTGCAGGCACACTGGCAATTTTTTTTGGCGGCCTTGCAATTGGTGGTGCCATATGGAGCTATCGCGCACCACGGGTCAGCAATCCATTAAAAGAATACGGGATGCTTGAAATTGGTGTAGGTGTTTTGGGCGGCTTGTACTTTATTTTAATGTCGTTTTATGCACTGATTTATGCCCCCTTGCATGACACTTTGGGCGACCTACCCTCACTGCTGATTATTGCCAAAATGTTGTTGGCCGCGACAGTACTTTTACCACCAAGCATTTTAATGGGTGCAACTTTACCATTGATGACTCAGCATGTAATTGGATCCAGTGGATCACTTGGGCGCATGGGTACTTTGATGTATGGTATCAACACATTTGGGGCAGCATCGGGCGCATTAGCAGCTG